>JAPYTQ010000013.1:0-32415 GCA_029941905.1 Pseudomonadales bacterium
GGCCGCGTAACCATGGAAAGCACTTATAGCGCTGTCCAATTCTTGGGGTCCATTACTAAATGCCCGGTCATCCCCATACCCAGCTGGATATGCAGGCACAAGGACACAAGTTGCATACTTTTTCTTACTCTGAAAGATGGTCATGAGAAATATGACATCATTGATGCAAAATTCGGTGTGATGATAGCGAACAGAGATCAGCTTGCTTTTCATCCAGATATCGATGAAACAGAAGCCTATTTCGAATCTTCAAATGCCAGGTACAGGTCCTTTTAACATTTGGACTTACATCAATGCTGAAGTGCCGAAACCAATCCCTTCGGGGAACTCAGCACGATGAATTAACTGATGCCAGGTCTGCTTTAACTGTCTGAACCACGCTGTCAATGATCTCCCTCGCAATTCTTTTGCTCACTCCTACCCTCTGGAGACGATCGACGAGCGGCTCCGTAACAATTCGCTCTTTAACCAGTTCGCCACCTCTGGTGTACAAACTGAAATTCTGATAATAACTGCTCCTGATGAAGTCCAGTTGGTGATTGCATTTGCCGCAGGTTCCCTGGAAATAGAGCACCTCTTCCGGCACCAATCTCTTCAACTGGCACAGCCCATCTTGACTCTGAAACTCTGAAACCTCTTCATTGCACACAGAACATGGGTAAGTAAAATCTACATAGTCAAACTCTTTCACTGTCAAAATTCCGTCTAAATCAAGGTGTTTGAAACTGTAACCTGACTCCGTAACCGGAAAATGTTTTTGTGTAAAGATTTGTAAGCTCTCGACGCCGACATCTGAGGCAGAAAAGAACATACCGCATCTGCCTGAGAGTTTTCCTCGATCTGAGTTTAGATCCGCAAACATTTCGAAACAAGTATCGGGCAGAACGAGACAAATGAATCAGGAGCGATGGCGGGGCTCAATACGTCAAGACGATGGATAACTCCGCGCATTATGCTGATGATGACCCCCATGCTGAAGCGTGAAACGAGACCCGATTGATATCGCTATGGCCAATGCCCGGTCACCGATTCTCTCCTCATAGCCTGCCATACACTTCCACGAATCTTCCGGATCTGACGAGTCGTCGTTGGACATCGGAGTGATTTGATGAGCTTTCTGTTTGTCACGAATGATTACTTTACTGTGTAAGTTGATTCCGTCCTCGATGTCCACTCGAAACCGATCAAAGCGTTAAATTTACCAGTCTGATTAAGTTTTCCCGCTACTCTGGTCAGGCGTTGTCACTACCAAGAAATGTTAATCTCATCCCGAGAGCGAGCTTACGAAATATTACAATCGAACATATTCTAGTTACATGCAGTCGTCATTTTTCTTTGTTTTGAGCTTAAAGTGAAACCCGTTATGCCGGTTATCCTAACTTCCGGCTACAGCAACGGGCCACCCAGGACACCATCATGACAACGCAGACATGTCTTGTCAGCACAGCGTGCAAAAGCAGGCGAGCGTTTGAGTGCGTCAGTTGCCTGAGTAAGTGTCTCGCTGGCATCCAGAAGACGCCAGCGACTTTCGCCTGCATACATTTCGGTTGGAGATAAAACCTGCTCGAATCGATCGAATCCATTCGAGCAACCCCCAGTGGCACAAGCGATAACCTTCCCCGCTGAGTTTTTGGCCCAGCGGCGAAACAGAATTCGTCCCGCATTACGCTCTGCAAGATGTAACAGTGTCATACTGGTATACCCAACACCCATCAGTAGTACGCCTCCCCCCAGTTCAATGATTTTCTCGAGAGGCCCGTAGACGTCTTCCGGGGTTTGGGTGCTGATGATGTCGTCCGCGCAGGGACCAATCGCGGCAAAGGAGTTTAATGGGTGATTGCCTCTTTTTCTGCCTTGTCGTTCCAGTACCGCAGCAGGAAAGGCTCCCATTTCCCGGAGGCTAAGTTCGTTTTCTGAGGCCCTAAAAACAAGATCGTGTTCGGACCGTTTATGCACATCATCGTTCTTATCCAGATAGTTCCAGCCATTCTGCTGTGGCCGATCGTGGGCAGGGGGCGGCTGTTCAAGCCTGTAGGTGAACGTTGGCACGACGAGTGTACATCCTGCGTCGAGTAACTGATCAGCGATCGACTCCGCTTTCGTTTTTAGATCACCAAAGGACCGCATAGAGGCGTGAATGCAAAGCGGCTTGTTCGCCAGTTTATTAAAAATATCCATACGCACAGTGTACTTGGTTCTTCAGGCATAGTTACCGGTCAAGATTACACCATTCATCCGTGACCGATTTTTAACCTCTGGCACCTCTAGTTATACCGAATACTATGTTTCTGGGTTAGGGCTGATGTGAAGATTGAATTTGAGACCGGAGAACTTTGGAACTACAAAGCTTTGCCACTAATCTATAGGTTATTACATTGTTCGATGATGAGCCGTTGATGTCTGCACAGCTCGAAACGATCCAGGCTGACGAGAGTGACGAGCTGACTCCTTTCAAAGCCTGGATGATTCGGATAAATTGGCAATCTGGTCAGGTTTCACTTTATAGTCACTCCTCCATCCTCACCGAGCGGCGCGATGAACCATTTCAACTACCTTGACTCACCCTATCTTGTTCGAGAAGACATAAAAATGGCGCATCGCGAGTATTGGACTACGCTTGCATCCCCTGGTTCCTGGTGGACCGGTAAAGAAAGAACAGCGATTGCCCGTGAAGTGAGGAACGCAACGTCCTGCGGCTTCTGCCAGGAAAGGAAACAAGCCTTGTCACCTTACAGTTTTAGCGGTGAGCATCATCATAGTGAAAACAGTCCCGACAAAGCCGAGCTGTCCTCGCTTGCCATTGACGCTGTGCATCGGATCGTCACAGACCAGAACCGAATCACCCAGGCTTACGTCGAGGCGAACTCTGATGCTGGATTCACAGAGGAGCAATATGTGGAACTGGCGGGGATAGTTGTTGCAGTGTTTAGTATTGATGAATTCAACCGTGGGCTGGGGCTCGAACTTGAGCCACTGCCTTCACCTTCAGAAGGAGAACCGACCCACTATCGCCCTTCCCAGGCCATACGGGGAACCGGGTTCGTTTCAATGATACCCCCGGATGGTGCCACGGGTGCCGAGTCTGATCTATGGGATGGTCGAACGGCGAATGTTCTGCGCGCCCTGACCCTGGTACCCGATGCGCTTCGTGACTGGACCCGGCTCGCTGCCGCGCAATATCTGTCGATGGAAGGCATGGCAAACATGATCGGCCAGGATGATCGCAGTATCAATCGAATGCAGATGGAACTGATCGCGGGTCGCGTATCGTCATACAACGAGTGTTTTTACTGAACCAGTGCACATGCATCCATGCTCCGTGTGAGCGCCAAAGTTACAGAGACCACCATTGATATCAATATGATTAACGGTGAAAGAAAAGAGGGTGTTTCAAATCTCGAATATGGCGAGGAACTCATGAAGTTTGCTGAGACCCTGTCATCAAGAAACGAAATCGATCTCGCAGCGGCAAGGAAGCAACTGTTATTCGTTGCAGGACCCGAAGTGCTGGTCGACGCTGCAGGTGTTGCCGCCAATTTTCAACGCATGGTGCGCATCGCAGATGCTATGGGCATTCCGGTAGACACAAAGGAAAGTGAACTTAGTAACAAAATACGCCAGGACCTGGATCTGTACCGGTTCGCCAGCGCTGAAAATTCTGCTTGATTTGATGTTACCGGTGAACAGCTCTCAGGTTAGTCCAGGGAAATTGCAGCGCGTGGACAGACGCTAACAGCGCGCTTCACTTTCTCCTCAAACTCGGCGGGAACAACATCGACAAGGGTATAAGACCGGTCATCATCCCGAACCTCAAAAACCTCCGGCACCTCGTCCATACAGCGAGCGTGGCCTTCACAAAGACTGTGATCGATAGTAACTTTCATCGTATCTCCTTTAGGCCGCTTTTGCCCTGACCATCATGCGCTTAATGCCACCAACATGCAGGCTGCCCTGGACAAACTCAGGTTCACTCACAAGCTCAAGTTTGGAGAGTAGAGGTAGTAATGCATGGAACATGGATCGCAACTCCCAGCGCGCCAGGTGCGCACCAAGACAGAAGTGTTCCCCGAAACCGCCAAATGCGAAGTGATCATTTGGATTGCGTTCAACATCGAATTTGTAAGGGTCACTGAATACATCTTCATCCCTGTTTGCCGAGGGGTACCACATGACAACTGATTCACCTTTGCGAATAACCTGCCCCCTGATTTCCACGTCCTCCATGACGGTTCGCTGAAACTGGATGACCACAGAGGTCCATCGAAGTATCTCCTCGACCGCGGAAGGGATAAGTTCAGGCTGACCAACCAGATGCTCCAACTGTTCCGGATGATCCAGCAGGGCTTTTATACCCCCTGTGGTTGAGTTTCTTGTGGTCTCATTTCCAGCGGCCACCAGCAGGGTAAAAAAAGACGAAATCTCTTTTGGACTGAGACGATTGCCATCAATATCAGCTTCCATAAGCGCACTGAGAAGATCCTTGCCAAGACCCTCCTGCAGTCGCTTCTGCACAAGTCTTTCATTGTAACGACGCCATTCGCCACTGCTGCGACGCAGGGTCTGTTCCTGGGATTCGCCGGGCAACCTGAATTCGGGATCTGCTGCACCCACTAATGCCTCGGTCCAGGAGAAAATCTGATCCCAATCTTCCGACGGAATCCCCGCCATCTCGCAAATAGCAGCCACAGGAAGTTTCGCCGCGAGTTCGTGCACAACATCGACCAGTCCCCCGGTACCTTTGCTGGCGAATTCATCGACGACAACCTCGGCAAACCGACTTACATAATTATCCGCCATCTGGGCGAAATGACTTTCAAGTGCACGCATCGTTCGAGGCGTAAAATGTCGTGAAACAGCACTGCGATACTGTCGATGTTCCGGCGGATCCATGAATATAAAATCCGGTGGGTCCTCCTGTGAACCCCCGTAGCGTTGTGCGTTGCGAATTCTGGCTCGTTGTCCGATTTTCAGGGATGTAGTATCTGCCAATCGCAGCAGCTGGGTATTGGAAAAAATACCCGGATTGCGGGAAATAAACCCTACATCCTCATGTTTCGTGATGGCCCAGAAAGGTTCATACCGTGGCCGCTGATACCAGTAAACCGGCTTCTCACGACGCAGCAGATCCCAGGCGGCCCAGGGATAACCGTGTTTGACGTAAAGATCAGTGTCGGTAATGTTGAGGTTTTCAAGCGTCAAATGTTCATTATCATTGTACAAGTCACTGCTCCAAATGATGTCCCCAGGGCAATGTAACATGTTAGGAGGCTAATCGAGAATAAAAACCGTAGCTCGACCAGCCTCCTTGTGCCGCGAGACAAGACCAATCTGTGTAAATACTCGCCTATGATCGGGTGGGTGATGTTATGGTAGGTCGGTCTTTGAGATTTTGATGGAATCCCGGATGCAGGAAGTAATAAGGCCTGATGGCAGTGTTGTCACCTATGAAGTGTCGGGCTCCGGCGCGCCCGTTCTATTGCTAGCTCCCAGCGGTATCAGCAGCGCTGCCACTGAATGGGGTGGATATTTCATAGATCCCCGGATTCTAGCTGATGATTTTACTGTAATTAGCATGGATCAGCGCTATGCCGGTGCGGGGAGAGCGCCATTGGAACCTTTCTCCCATGAGTCGGTTTTCGCTGATCAACTTGCCGTCCTTGACGCACTGGAGTTCCCTGACGCTGCAGTCATCGGAGCAGATTTTTATTGTGCCAGTGCACTCAAATTTGCCTGCGATGCGCCAGCCAGAACACGTGCAACCGTTTTAGTCGAACCCATGGGACTCGATGATAGCAATTCAATGGATGTCTACTACGGGATGTTCAATGAAACCATTCGGATGGCGCGGGCTGAAGGGTTGGATGGGGTTATTAGGGCGGCAGCAAACAATCCTGCTTTTGCCGACAACCCCGCGGCAGGGCCCTGGTGCCAGCGTCTGTGCCGTGAACCAGGCTTTTCGGCAGCGCTGCGTTCCCTGGGTAGAGAAGGCTACATCACATTGATTGTGGATTTCAGGGACGGTGCTTTCCCCTGGGGTAAACGCTATTTTTCAGTCAATGAACTGGCAGCCAACGGAACCTCTGTGCCCATATTGATGGCACCAGGTAATGATGAATTGCATCCTCCCGGACTCGCAGCCCGACTTAATGAGAACGGAGTAAACGCCAGCATCTGTGGAGCAAGTAGAGACAACCCGGATGACCTTATCGACGAAATCCGTCAGTTTCTGCGCCGCCACACTTCTCAGACCACCTGATTACGTCCCTGACGCTTGGCTCGATACAAAGCATCGTCTGCACGTTTAAGAATTCTTTGAAAGTCGTCTTGTTTGTCACTTTCCGCCACTCCAATGCTAATCGTGAAACTCAGCGACCCCGTTGGGGCTTTAATCACAATATCACTAACGGCGATACGGAGCCTTTCGGCAACATTGGATGCACCTGCTTTGCCTGTTTCAGGCAATATAACGGCAAACTCTTCACCACCAAGACGACCCAGCGTATCTTCGGCTCGTAGCTCGCCATCCATGACCTCTACAGTTTTTATCAAAGCATCATCACCAATACCATGTCCGTGGGTATCGTTTACGGATTTAAAATGATCAATATCGATCATCAAGACAGAGACGGTACGAATGTAGCGTTTACTTCTGTGGACTTCCTTACGCCCCGTTTCCATTAAATGGCCGTGATTAAATGCACCTGTTAACGAGTCAGTCCTGGCCAGGTGCTCCAATTTTTGGGCTGTGGCTTGTTGATTTAAGACGTTCAACACCCGAGCTTGCACAATGCGTTCTGAAATAGGTTTACGAATAAAATCAACAGCACCGATTTCAAGTCCCTGTTCCTCACTTTCGTTGGTATCAAGTGCGGTGATGAAGATAACGGCGATATGTTCAGTGGCCGGGTCTGCTTTTAGAAGCTTGCAAACTTCATATCCATCCATACCCGGCATATTCACGTCGAGTAGAATCAGATCTGGGATCACAACGGATGCTTTCTGTAACGCTTCCGCACCGTTTTCAATCTGTTCAACAATGCAATATTCGCCTAGCATCAGCGACACTATCTTACGAATTGACAAGTCATCATCGACGATAAACACCGTTGGTCTATGCACGACTTTCAACACGCGGATTCTCCCTGGTCACCAGCGTTAATTCACCCCACCACAGACCGTGTTAGCCTGCATCATCGCTAATAAGTATAGCCGGTCCCTTTATCTTTTTCTCTAGCGTAACGGCCACGTTTTCGTTCTCCAGATGGTAGTTAGTCCGCAACAGATTATTTAAATAGCCCAAAATTATACCCCGCCGCTGTATCGAGTATGAGAATTGGTTCACAAGACAAAGTTAAAACGGAATGGGATATATTTTTCACACTCGTATCCCTTGGGTTTGATAGACTCAACAGTACAAAAGCTGGATAGCATGGTAGGAAGAAGAGATGAGAGTCAAAAAGATTAATCATACCGGGATCAGCGTCAGCGATATGGGCCTTTCGCTGACATTCTATCGGGATTTACTCGGGCTTGATGTGATATTCGATTCGAATGTGAAAGCCAATCCACGCTTAAGCAAGGTGGTTGGAATGGATGATGCTCGTGGCCGTGTGGTTTGGCTACGTGTTGCGGAAAGCATGATTGAACTCTGGCAATGGGACTATCCAAAAGGGCGATCATTACCTGCCGACTACAAGCCCGCGGATCGTGGCGTGACTCATTTCGGTCTCGAGGTCGAAGATGTTGATGACCTTTGTAACCGGGTTAAGGAAGCGGGTTATCATATCAACACGACTCCCCAGGACCTTGGTTTACACAAGACTACCTATATCAAGGGTCCTGATAACGAAATTATCGAGATTCTGGAAGATCGAGCAACGGATGAGCGGCTTCGGGAACTGACTGAACAGTCCCCCCGTCAACAATCCTAAGATCAGACCGGGTTTCGCATGGTTTGACCCATTAGCACCAACGTTCTTCAACATTTGCCCAGCACACGAGAACATTGAAATGTCGTTAGAAAAGATACCGGTTATCGATACTAAAGCTACCCTACGGGTGCGCCAACCGCTGGAAAAAGCCTGGACCTTACCCCCTGAAGCCTATACCTCTGCCGATATATTTAAGGCAGAAACAGACGCTGTATTCAAAAAGGACTGGATCTGCGTTGCTCGACAGGAACAGGTCGCCGAACCAGGCGACTTTGTGTGTTTCGATTTACCCGGTCAGCCCCTTGTTATTGTCCGGGACAGGTCTGGTGAACTCCAGGCCCTATCCAGAATTTGTCTACACCGGGCTATGCCCCTGGTTGAGGATTCAGGCAACACTAATCGCTTTACCTGTCCCTACCATAGTTGGACATATGAGCTTGATGGCAGTTTGAGAAGTGCGCCCTTGATGGATGGTGTCGAGGACTTCGACCCGAAAAAGTGCCAACTTCCTCAATTTCAGCTGGAAGTCTGGCAAGGTTTCATTTTTGTTAATCAGAACGAAGACGCAAGACCGCTTGCGCCCCAGCTGGCAAAATTCTCAAGGCTGATTCAGAACTATGATCTCGATAAACTTGAAGTTTTCCATACCCTTGATTTCCCAAGCCCTTACAACTGGAAAATTCTCACCGAGAACTTTGTCGAGGCATACCACCATATTGGGATTCACAGAAACACATTCCAGCCTGTATACCCGGCGAAAGACTCGTTTGCTGAAGACAATGAAGGCAAACCCTGGGTGATGTTGAGGATGCCGGGACTTCACGACGAAAATGGAACCAACGTCTTTCCAAAACTCGATGACATCCAGAAAGATGAGTTGTTTGCAGCCTGTGTGTTTCCGACACTGCTGTTTGCCGCGTCGGCGAGTGGGGCGTTCTGGTATCAGCTTGAGCCTTATTCGAACGACCAAATGAATTTGAAAATACATGCCCTGGGATATCCAGAGGTTGTGCAGGCATTGGATGATGAAAGCCGGGCTGGTTTGGAAGCCGCGGTGAGCATGATCCACCACGAAGATATCGAAGCAAACGAGGGTGTATGGAAAGGAATGCATGGCAGTACTACACAGCAGGGCCGCCTGAGCATCCTTGAGAAGCCAATCTGGCAGTTGAATCAATTATGGTTGGACAGGATGGGTGGTTAGGTGGCACGGGGGGTTGTGTTCTGCAACTTTAGTTCTTGCTTGATTTGGCAAGACTGTGGGTTCAATCTTCTCAAAAATCGTCAATAAGAATAAACCATGGAACGACCTTATCCTGCGTATAACGGTGACGAACCCTATATCTTCGTGAGCTATGCGCACGAAGATGACACTATTGTTTTTCCAGAAATCAGGTGGCTACAGGAACACGGATTCAACATCTGGTAGGACGAAGGTATAAGTCCAGGACGACGCTGGTCGGAAGAATTGGCCAAATCACTCGAAGACGCCAGTCTTCTTTTGTTTCTGTGTACACCGCATTCCATAGATTCAGCAAACTGCCTCGACGAAATTAATTTCGCACTCGATGGCGACAAACCAACTGTATCAGTACATCTTCAAAACGCAGAGCTCACGCCGGGATTGAAGCTTCGCCTGAGCTCACATCAGGCCATTTTGAAGTATGAACTTGGTGAAAAAGAATACCGTGCAAAGCTGGTGTCCGGTATCGGTTCCTACATCACGACTGCTCCGGATGTTACATTGGAATTAACTTCTGCCGATGCAAAACGTCAGTCAGTTGCCAAGGCAGGACGCGGCATCGCTCTGCTGGCGCTTCTAGTGTTAGTGATTGGTCTGTTCTTTTTATGGTCAGGCAGGGAACCTGGAACTTCGGAGCTATCACTGCCCGGCAAAGGCGTGGATCAGAATCCAGCTCAAATATCAATCGTTGTTGTATCCCAACCGGTGCCAGGTTTTTCGGATCGTGCGGCAATTGCCGTTCTCCCCTTCATCAACATGTCTGATGACCCAAAGCAGGACTATTTTGCGGATGGAATAACGGAAGACCTTTATATTGGTCTTCAGTCATTCCAGAGTTTCCCCATTATCGCCACGACATCCACTTATGAGTATAAAAACTCAACCTCTGGTGTGAGGCAGATCGCTGAAACACTCGGTGTAGGCTACCTCATCAAAGGGAGCGTGAGAAAAGGAGCAGAGCGTGTGCGTATAAACGTGCAACTCATCAGCCATCAAGGGCAGCAGTTGTGGGCAGAGAAATTTGACTTTGATTTTGCTGACACGCTAATGGTTCAGGATGAGCTGATTCAGCAAGTCCTTCTGGCGATTGAACCCAAGCTGGTGATTACAGAAGCAGATCGCGCACGGCATGTTCGTACACAGGACATGGAAGCGTGGGATTACTACTTGCAAGCCGTACCGAATGTGTTTGCACCTTTTGCATACACCAATCTGAATGGTGAACCGGTGACGGAAGAGCAGCTTCAGGAAGCAAAAAAATTGGTGGAAAAAGCGCTTGCTCTGGATCCAAATTTCGCTGCTGGTTATCGATTACTTAATCATATCTATGCCACCTACGCTTTCCAATTCAGACAGTTTGTGACTGACGAAGTGGCGAGCGCTGCCATCAAAACTGCCTTGGCGTATGGCGAAACAGCCCAGCAGCTTAGCCCGTTTGAGCCATCCGTCTGCTCCTGCCAGTCCGCACTTCTGTTAATGATTGGAAAAATCGATACGGCACGCCGGTTACAGGAAGAAGGCATCAGAGAAAATCCTTCTAACGCCTATGTACACGTGATGATGGCAAAAATACTGCAGGTTGCTGGTGAGAATGAACAGGCGTTGGTAGAGATTAATCTGGGCAAACGGCTAAGTCCTCGTGATCTGGGCATGGCCCAATTCTTACAGTATGAAGCTACAATCCACCAGGCGATGGGAGAATTCGAGAAATCGGTAGAGCTGTCAGAAAAAGCCTTGTTGTTATCTCGTTCAAGTTACGAAGCTTCATTTACTAAGATCCTGTCGCTGTATGCAGCCGGAGATGTCGATGCCGCCCGTGATTCGGTAATGAAACTTCATAAGGATACCGGACCAGGTTTTCAGCCAGTTTCAGCCTGGGCCTATGAGCCTTTTCCGAAAGCAGTTGCTGCACGAATCACACTGGACAGTGGGGAAGACCTCAGTGTAATGACTCTGAACCAGGGAATTAAAGCGATATTTGATCAGCTGGGGTGGCAGGAAAAAGACCTTTCAAGATGAAGAAAAATGGTAGGTATTCCCTGGAGCACCCTTTTGGTCGAAGGTGTCTCCAATTTCTGTTAAGGCTTTATTTCGCAGATTCCTTATTTGCCGCCTTCTGTAAGTCAGGGGCATTGTGAGACTGCATCGCTGATTGCGCCGTGACCTCCTCGGCCATTGCCGCTGCGGCTTTTTCGTTTTCCATAATCTTGGAAACCACTGCTTCACCCGCGCGATCAAATACTTCACGATGTTCGATGACATATTTTTGCGATTCACGGTAGCTTTTCAGGTAACCATTAATTTCAGGTACTACATATCGTGCCACGAGATCCCAGCTGTTGAAGGTATCCTTTGGATTCGCCCAGTCGTGAACAAAACCGATCACTGTGCCGAACCCACCAGTCAGGTCAATCATTTTTGTAATGGATTCGATCAGGTCATCCGGTGTACCGATAACCGCGGCAGCTTGCTCGGCGTAGGCCATTTCTTCAACCGCAGAATCCGGTGTTTCGAACGCTGTTGCACCCGGACGCATCAGCGTGCCAACGGTGTATTCGTTATGCCACCGGTGCAACCCATCTTTTGCCTGCTCTTTTGCTTTTGCCCTGGTTTCGGCCAGGTGCCAGGACATGACGATTCGCCAGTCTTTTCGACTAACAGTGTTACCGTGTTTTGCCGCTGAATCTTCCGCAAAGCTCCATTGAGTTGGCAATGCCTGAAGACCGGCTGTTGACATGGAACCAATTGAAAGAACACCCGTTCGATGTTTTCCAGCCAGGGTCATACCAGAAGGGCTGATCATCGACGCAACCGCAAAAGGCAGATCTTCCTGGAGTGGCAACAATTGCAGTTTTGCATCTCTCATCGTGAACCATTCACACTCGTAGTCGAATCTGTCCTCACCGCTCATGAGCCTGCGTATGACACCAATGGCTTCATCTTGCCGATCACGTTGTGTCATTGGATCGATCCCCAGGGTGTAAGCATCCGATGGCAAAGCACCTGGTCCTGACCCAAATATCGCGCGACCCCCGGTCATATGGTCAAGCTGCACCATTCTCTGGGCAACATTGAACGGATGGTGATACGGAAGCGAAACGACACCGGTTCCAAGATTGATTCGATGGCTGCGTTGCCCTGCCGCTGCAAGAAACATTTCGGGCGATGCTATCATTTCCCAACCCGTCGAATGGTGCTCACCGCACCAGAATTCGTTGAAACCCAGCTTGTCCAGATGTTCAACGAAATCCAGGTCACGCTGGAATTGCAGCATGGGGTGTTCGCCAATCGGATGATGGGGCGCGAGGAAGGCACCGAAGTTGAGATGGGTCATGTGGGTATCCCGTTCTGGATAATATGGTTATGGTAAAAAAATGTATACTATCAGAAGTTGAAATTGGTATCAGAAACTGAAAGAACGCGCAGCAAAACCCGGGACAGTTTACTTAAATGCGTAAATCCCGTGACAGTTTACTTAAACGGAGAATTCATCATGAGTGACACTTATAGCGGCAGCTGTTTTTGCGGCGCAGTTGAAATTGAACTTAACGGTGCACCGGCGGCCATGGGTTATTGCCATTGCAACGACTGTTCAGAATGGGCAGCGGCACCGCTTAACGCATTCAGCCTCTGGCCACCAGAGAGCGTCAAAGTGACCAAGGGTGAAGACAATATCGGCACATTCAATAAGACCGAGAACAGTGCTCGAAAATTCTGCAACACTTGCGGTGGCCATATTATGACCGACCATCCCGGGATGAATCTCGTTGATGTTTACCCGAATGTCGTCCCGGATTTCACTCACGAACCGACCTTACATGTGTTCTATAATGAAAAGACCGTGTCGGTCAAAGATGGCTTGCCAAAGTACAATGACATGCCCACGGATTTCGGCGGGTCCGGGGAAACCCTGCCTGAGTAACAGTCAAGCGAGTGTAGAAACCTGTTAGTGGAGTGTCTGCATTGATGACATTCCACTAAGACTCTGGCCTGCCTTTCATCATCCTTAGGGGATTGTAAGTGAGCGTTATGTCGCCTTTCTGATTAACCACACTGTTTTCAGTGCGAACTAACGCTCTATTACCTTTCGAGGCTGGCTTGATCTGCACCACTTTGCACTCCACATGAATTGTATCGCCCGCAAACGTCGCTGCCTTGATGTTAATCTCACAGTTCAGAAAGGCGATACCTGTTCGGGAGATGGTCGCCGGAACAACAAGCCCTTCAGCCATGGAAAATACCAGGGCACCCGGAACCAGCCTTCCGGTGAAATCCGTATGGTTTTCAAGATAATCCAGAGAAGTAAAGAGCTCCTCTGTCAGGCCGGAGACACCAACAAAGTTCAGGATATCTGTTTCAGAAATGGTTCGACCGAGCGTCTGAAACTCGTACCCTTCGTGCCAGTCCTGATAGTAAAAACCGTGACCCAGTGTTTCCATGTGTTTCCTCTCAACGATGCCAGCAGTGAGACCTGCTGATCATTTTTTGATCAATTAAGTAAACTGTCCCGCAAGTTAAAACTGCTCCGCAGGTTAGCGGAAAACGTCAGTGAACCGGATGTTATCATTGGTAAGCCCGCTTTCAACAACGGAAAGACCGCCGCTTTTGATCATCCATTCCAAGCGGTGATCCCGGTATTCCCGTTTGAATAGTCCGGCCGCAACCGCAGCTTTGAGATCGTCCAGATTGGTGTTAGAACCATCGAAGGCAACCGCCTCGGCAGCTTCACGGCAGTGCCGGACGCTATCTCGCTGGTTGGATCGGGCGAGCCAGTCTGCCAACCTGCCTTGTGGCCCGAACCCGAAACCAACCGCGCCGTTGACAAAGGGTACAACAGCGAGATCTCCCCAGCCAAATTCACTACCGTTGAACCACAACCTGTCACCTAGTTGATCAGTTAGCCAACGGTACCATCCCTGGATTTGATTCGATGCATTATTTTCAATCCTGTCCGCAAGATCTCCTTCAGCACGACCGAAGTAGCGAACTTCTGACAAACCCCAGGTAATCGCTTCGAAGTGCGTATCCATCGTATCTTCCAGCATCCTGACCCTGGCACGATCCTGGGCTTGAGTAGGCAACAGTGCAGGTTCCGGCCAGCGATCTTCGATATATTCCAGAATCACCGTGGAGTCAAACACTCGAACATTATCACCTTCCACCAGCGCAGGCACTTCGCCTCGTGGGCTAGCGCGAATGAACTCATCAACGATTGCACCACTGCCTATACCTTCAGGCAATGGGGCATCAAACGGCACACCCTTCTCAAGCAATGCAATCTTGACCTTCTGCCCGTAGGGTGACAGAGGATGATCGTATACAATCAATGCTGTATCACTGATGGTTGTCTCCTTGATTTGATGACATCGATTCAACGCCATAATACCTGTTATAAATCGTGATGTAAGTTTGACGTGACAGTTGGCGTCGACACCATGAAATGAAGCTTACATTGTGAGTTATAGTGTTGTTTATCAAATCATAGGAGGATATGGTTAATGAACATTCTGGAATCCCTGTTGGCAAAATCAACCCCTGTGGTCGCCCCTTATGTGTGTGACGGGCTGCAAGCACGTATCGCGGAACAAGCCGGGTTTGAAGCGGTTTACATGACAGGTTTTGGTACTGCCGCCTCACGCGGTTTACCCGATGTCGGATTGCTATCAGTCACGGAAATGATCAACTCCGTACAAGTCCTGGCGGATTCCGTAGATGTGCCAGTGATATGTGACGCTGACACCGGTTACGGTAATGCACTCAATGTTCAACGTACGGTCAGGGCCTACGAGAGAGCCGGTGCATCGGCACTACATATAGAAGATCAGGTGTGGCCAAAACGGTGTGGGTTCCTTACGGGCAAAGAAGTTATCCCATTGTCAGAGATGTTGAGTAAAGTCAAAGCAGCTGTTGACGCCAGTAGCGACATGCTCATCATTGCCCGTACCGATGCGCTTGCTCCCGAGGGCTGGGATTCGGTCGTGGAAAGAGTCAACAGTTTCCACGAGGCAGGCGCTGACCTGGTATTTGTCGATGGCATTCGCACTCGACAGAACCTTAACGACTATATTCAAAAAACCTCTGATATACCCAAACTGTACAATGGCATACTGGACGTGCCGAAAGATGCGAACATCAGGTTGATTATTGAACCCACCACCATGTTGACAATATTTGTGGAGATGCAACGCGTCTTTAGGGCCGTGAAGCAAGGCACAGCGACCCCCATTGACGGTTCTGAATTTATCGAGATGACAAACTTACTCGGCGTGACCGAGGCACTCGCTGTTGCCGATCAGTACGCGGTGGAGTAACGTTTTAAAACCATGAACACCCGTAATCAAACCCTGCTGGACAAAATCTGGGACCCGCATGTGGTATCAGACTTGGGTGGCGGTTACCAGCTCCTGCATGTAGATCGTCATCTGTTGCATGATCTGGGTGGACCAATGAGTCTGCGTGCAATCGAGAAACGCGACTTGAAAGTCAGGAACCCCAACCTTACGTTTGCGGTTCCAGACCACTGCGTATCCACCGCACCCAATCGTGACGAAAATTCCACGGAACTGGGTCGTCGGCTTATTCCGACACTGCGTTCCCGATGCGAAGTTGAAGGAATCACCTATTTCGACATCCATGATAAAGAACAGGGAATTGTCCATGTGGTTGGGCCAGAACTCGGCCTGACCGTGCCTGGCGTGACCCTGGTTTGCGGAGATAGCCATACTTGCACCCACGGGGCATTCGGCGCACTGGCGTGGGGTATTGGGACCTCCGAGGTTAACCATGTACTGGCAACCCAGTGTGTGATAGAGAAAAAACCTGGAAAGCTTCGCATTACTTTTACAGGCAAGGCGCCCCTGGGCGTCACAGCCAAAGACATGATTCTTTACGTGATTGGCAAGCACGGTGCCACCCTGGGCATCGGTTGTGGCGTCGAATTCGCAGGTGATGCGGTGCAAAGTCTTTCTATGGAAGAACGCATGACCCTGTGTAACCTGTCTATAGAACTGGGGTCGAAAATAGGTCAAATCTCTCCCGATGATACTACTTACGAGTACGTTAAGGACCGTGAGTTTGGGCCTGTTGGTAAACATTGGGATCTGGCGCTTAAATATTGGCAGTCTTTACCCTCGGGTCCTGCTGCCCGGTTCGACAGGGAAATACAGATTGAAACCCCGGAGATAGCGCCGCAAATTACCTGGGGTACCAGTCCTGAACACACCATCGGCATTAACGATGCCGTGCCCGACCCCAACGACGCACCAGACAGTACCACCGCAGCAGCCTGGCGAGCGGCACTTGACTACATTGGACTCTCGCCGAACCAGCCCATCAAGGGCACGCCCATCCAGCGCGTATTCATCGGTTCCTGCACCAATAGCCGGTTGTCAGACCTGCAGGCAGCAGCTGACATCGCCCGGCGCGGCCAAGTTGCTGAAACCGTGACAGCCTGGGTGGTACCTGGTTCACAACGTGTTAAACGTGAGGCTGAATCATTGGGGTTGCATAAGATATTCAAGACAGCCGGATTCGAATGGCGTGAACCCGGGTGTTCCCAGTGTGTGGCAACGAACAGCGAATACGTTGCACCGTTTGAACGGTGCGTTTCAACCTCAAACCGAAACTTTGTCGGCCGCCAGGGACCGGATGCCCGGACCCATCTTGCCAGCCCCGCAATGGCCGCATTCGCCGCTATTACAGGCGTGATATCGGATATCAGGGAGATTACCTGATGCAGAAACTCGAAACAATCCTGAGTACAGCCGTTCCGATCATGAATGCCAATATAGACACGGATGTGATCACGCCAATGAATCGCATGACCAGCCGTTCAGAAAAACCCCTGTCTTATTTTGCTTTTGAGCCCCTGCGTTACCTTGATGGTGACGCTGACGCAGGAGAGCTCAATCCGGATTTCCCGCTCAATCAGGATAAGTACCGGGGTGCCCGAATAATGATCTGTGGTGAAAACTTTGGTTGTGGAAGTTCCCGCGAATCAGCACCAGCCGTCATAGCGGGTTTGGGTTTTCGCTGCATCATTGGCTCAAGCTTTGGGGATATTTTCTTCAACAATTGTTTTCAGCAGGGGATTTTGCCGATCCAGCTAAACCTCGAAACAGTAAACAGGCTCAAGTCCATTGCGGAAACCGGTGCAGAACTCTGTGTTGATTTACAAAAGCAGGAAATCGTAATGCCTGACGATGACATTTTCCAATTTCATATTAATGCGCTGCGCAGGAAGTCGTTACTTGAAGGACTCGACGATATCGGCATTACGATGCAACAGGACAATCTCATCTCTGACTGGCAGGATAAGGACCGCAAGCTTCGACCCTGGATTTACTTTGAATCTGCACCCTAACAGGCTGCCAAAACCCCCCTGTTTAAGGTGCCGCCCGGGATTGCACTTCCCGGAAGACTCTCAGGAAGTTGCCACCCCAGATTTTTTCAATATCCTGCTGACTGTATCCACGCTCTAACAGGGCCACGGTCACATTCATCGCCTCGCTGGCATCGTCAAACCCGGTAATGCCACTGCCGTGATTAAAATCCGTGCCTATGCCCACGTGATCGATACCAATACGATCAACAATATAGTCAATGTGGTTAAGCAGGTCATCGATACTCCCTGGCCCCAATAACTCGCTGACGTTATTAAGAAAAATCTGTTGTGCCTGCTCGTCTTTAATCTCCCAGTACAGTTCAAACGGGTAGTAATAATCCTCTTTGACACCTGCAGTACGACGGGCGACACGAATCTGTGCGTCCAGTTCCAGGTTAGTCGAATCGAAAAGATATCCCCTGAAAGGCGCGACATGAATAACACCATCTATCTGTCCGATGCGGTCGATCTCTTCGTTCGATAAATTACGGCTGACGTCGGAGAGTTGCCGCACGTTGGAATGACTCGCAATAACCGGCGCAATCGACAGGTCCAGTACTTGCAGCGTCGCAGCCTTGGAAAGTTGCGAGACATCAACTATGCCCCCCAGTTCATTAATCCGCTTGATGGCCTGCCTGCCTAACCCTGACAGTCCGCCGTGTTCCTCCTCGGGTTCGTGTGCACTTATCTCGCCTATGTAGATGGGCCGGGATGAATCCGCAAAATCGTTGTGGCCCATATGAGTCAGGGCGAATACTCTGACCCCTGCAGCATAAAATTCGTCTAATCCAGACACATCTGTACCCAGGATTCTGGCATTCTGAAAACCGAGGATCAGTGCACCCTTGCCATCGGCATGAGCCTGAACGAGCTCATCGGCAGAATGCGCCAAAATCACATTGTTGGCAGGATCCTCAGTCATCGCAATAACTGCGGCAAGCTCCTCATTCGCCCTGGCACGAGCCTGCGCATAGCCTTCTGCATTTCTTGGCCCCGGCCCAACCGCGATGGCCATGACAACCGCATCAACGCCACCTGCCCGCATCTTTCCCGGTGCTACTTTCGACAAGCCATCGGTGCCTGCATATCGGGATTCCTTACCGGGAATCTCGATATCTGCATGTGCATCCAGAACGAATGCCCTGGCGTGAATGGACTGTGCGCTTTCCTGCGCCGGTGTTTCAGCAATGGTTCGGCCGTTCGATGGATCATCTGCTGGCTGCGAACACGCGCCAATTGTTAACGTCGCCGCGAAGAACAGCGATCGATGTATATGGCTCGGAGTCGGCATAAAGAGTATTTCCGGCTTGGGGTGAAGTGGCAGAGTAAACCTTCTCGTAACGGGGCACAAACAGCTTATCGGCGATTTTTTTTGCCCCTCTGCAACGCCCTGCGATCAAAAACTTCCTGACAGGTAACCTGAAACTGATGCCAGAGTTTTTCCGCATCTTCTCTGGGTAAAGGGTTAACACCCTTCCACTGCAGCTGAAGGATTTTTATTTCTTCCGCGGCTTGCTTCATATCCACTGAAGCTGACAAGCGCTGCGCCTCTTTAATCAGGGCCTCAGCTTTCTGGCGATTCTGGTTTCTTTGGTTGTCCAAGCCGTCAAAATACGACGACCGCCGATCAAAAAAAGACTGCGTGACAGTTTGAAACTCACGCCACAATTTTTCCGAGTCATGTTGCGGCAAAGGGTTCACCGTTTTCCAATCCTGACGCAGATTCTTAATCGCTTCCCCGGTTTTTTTCCAATCGCTGGATCCGGCAAGTTTTATTGCCTTACTAATGAGTCGCTCTGCTTTCTTCTTGTTGGCCAGCCGTAATTTGTCCTGCTGCACAAAATGTTTACCCCTGGCATCAAAAAACAGTTGTGTTGCTGTTTGAAATCGCAACCATAGCTTTTCACTGTCTTGCCTCGATATTGACTTCAGCTGCTGCCATTCCAGTTGCAGTTGCTTGATCGAATCTGCGGTTTTTTTCCAATCCGTCAGGGGTGCCAGTTTTTCCGCCTGTCGGCATAATTTCAGAGCCTGGTTACGAGTCACGCGCTGTTCAGCAACACAGCACGAATAACACAACTGATGTGAGCTGGTATCAAAAAACGAAACCCTGCAGTTCGAACAGCATTTACTTTGTACTTTTGAATCTTCCAGAAGACCTTTTTGTTCTACATGTTGTTCCCATGCTTCAATACCCCGTTCATAGGTCACTCCACTCTTCTCGGTAATTTTGTGGCTATGGGGAATGTTAAAGGGAAACGACTTGAACGTGATGGTTGAGTCATAGACCGCCATCGAAATTCTCGCGATTTCTATTTTGTATTCATTGACCTGTTTTAGTCTGCCGTCCTTCAGTGTATGAACAATCACCAGGTACTGACCTTGCTTTTTTACAGACTGACCGGCAACGGTCCATTGCGTGTCAGGTGAAACAGCGTCCACCTCAATTTTACCAACCATAGGATTCCTTTACCGCTAGTGGCTGGTGTTACGAGCAAACATACATCCGTAACGCGCCGCCAAAAATAACCTGATTGATTAAGGCTAGCATTACGCTTTGAATTGGCAATAGATTGAAGTGGAATTGACGACGAGCATCACTATTCGAGTGCCGAGCTGCAACTGCCCTGGATTTCAGAGGTGAAACATCAGTTTGTCATATATTGCTGACGTGCCTCGGCGCTGATGAATTTTTCCTGTTCATAAAGGTAACTGTGGATACCCACCATCCGGGCAATATCCTCAAAACTCCGGTTCTGGAATTCTCCCTCGCGATTAGCGATGTTCTCGGATTCCGTCGGGTCAGCAATCAGGTCGAAAACCTGACCCTTGCCTTCTGCCAGAGAATACAAAAACTTCAGATGGCCCTGGCGCAAACCGTAGTAGCTGAGGTGAAACGGGTTGTTGAAATATACTTTGCGGTCAGCCTTTTTACGCAACAACGAGGTGCCGATCCCGTGGTTAAGTCCCGATAGACCGAATATGTCCATAACGGTGGGCAGCAGGTCAACCTGACTGCCAAGGTCATCGATTACCGTCGCCTGAACCCGGTCGTCTGCAAGAATCAGCAGTGGAATACGCAGGTTCTCCTCGTACAGATAGCTGATCAACATATGGTTATCATAATGTTCACCCATCGGGGTGGCGGTGTCGGCCATGATGAAGACAATGGTATTTTTTGCCAGACCCCGTTCCCGCAGCAACTTAACAAAGAGGCCAAGGGTATGGTCGCTGTAATTGAATGAACGGAGATAATTGGCATATTCAAGAGCCGGATCAACATTCTTGAACTCCGGCGGCTCGTACCACCCTGGGACATCCCAGGGATGATGATTGGAAACGGTAAACATGGTTAAAAATGCCGGACCCTTACTATCCTGTTCCGCCAGCCAATCGACGGCATATTGCATTAGGTATTCATCGTGCAGTCCCCAGCTGCTCGACTCTTCAATATCGGGATACGCGGCAAGAATGTCCAGACCGCCGTAGATGACATCGTAGTAATGACTACCAAAGAACTCGGATTTTCCCTCGAAATCCAGCGAACCGTTGTGAAAAAAGCCATTTATGTAGCCGTTTTTCTTGAACATCTCAGGTAGCCCGAGCAACGGAAGACCAGACTGATTAGACTGCACTGCCAGTTCGGAAAATTTCGGCAAAACGCCAAACAAACTGGAAATCACCGCCCGCGTCGTTTGAACACCGGTAGCGTAGAAATTCTTAAACAGCACACCTTCACCAGCCAGACGATCAAACTCCGGGCTTGCCTGGTGGAGACCACCCAGCACGCCCACATCTTTAGCCCGGTAGGATTCCAGAAACAGGAATACCAGATGGGGATTTTCCGATGGAGCAACTTTGATATCAAAGGCCCTCTCTCCCGCAAACCCTGTAGTGTTCTTCAGTAGAGGGTAGTCGCTATCGACAACCTCAAACTGTTCCTGTGGCGTCACGGGAATGACATATTGTGGAGGTTCAATGTCCCCGATTGGATTCGTTTCCAAAGACTGCCAGAGACGATACTGACTTTTGACCAGCGCATTGGCATAGGTTTCAGAGAGGCTTTTGTTCTGGATAGCATAAAAGAAAGCAGCCAGCCCTATAAGCGGTACCGCGATGATCGTGATTCTTTGTGGCTGGTAAACATATTCGCTGTCGCGATACCTGCCAAACAGCCAGACACTTGCGACGACGACCACAACAATGCCGAAAAGCCATGCAACAGGATTCAATGATTGCGCAGAGCTTAAAAACGGCGCCGGGTCTGCAAGAAACATCAGATGGCTGAAACTCATACGGATACCAAGTCTCAGGTAAAGAAAGAAATCAACGATAAAATAAATGTTACTGGCCAGAAGCAAGCCAAGGCTAATCCCAAAAAATCCCCGGTGGGTCAGATTTAACACCCGACAAATAAGCAGCGACACCAGCACCATTTGTGCCCCGACTCCGATATCCTGGACAAAGCCGGACACAAGCACGCTGAGCGGGGCTGTTCCTGAGCCAGCTCCGGAAAAAAAGATTATCAGTCGAAATACAAAAGGTAGAACAACCCACAGGCTGATTAAAACGAGTAGCGATTTTGTGTGAACAATTGTGCTATCGGGCGCAGACGGCTCAGGTTTGTGAAACGGTTTGTGAAACATACGCGGATGTTACGCGACATTTACCCGACGTAAAAGAACAAACAGACGGCTCTCGTTGTGACCTGATATCGACCCCTGCTGCTTAACCGTTAGTCAGCATATTCCACCACTTCAGCCGTGATCCACTTGATAGTGACCTGGATTCGGTATGGCATGCCGCATATGCCATACTGGCCAGAACCCGTTTTTAACGTCATTTAACAGCGACCTATGAGTTCATTGATGAAACGAGTGTTAACCCCTGTGGATCAGGAACTGACGACGAAGATCCTGTGGTGCCTCGCTGGCTTGCTGGTCCTGGCTATTTACAGTTCGATGTTCTTACCGATATTCCCGAATTCAGCTGGGCAATTGGGAACTGACTGGGGGTTGAACGTATTTCCAAAGTGGCTTGCCACAGCCTACTGGTTCGAGACAAACGGCTTCTTCTCAATCCCTCATTTTACGCCCGCTATTTGCGGCGGAGTACCATTGTTGGCAGATCCTCAGTCGATGGTGTATTCGCTACCACAACTGTATTTCTATTTTTTCGACGGGATTATCGCGATTCATCTGACGGTGATGACCTTCGCCGCTTTGGGTTACTTCGGCATGTACCTGCTGCTACGCAACCGGTTTGACTGTTGTCGTGCAGCAGCCTTTTTTGGAAGTGTCATATTTCTCTTCAACAGTTTTTTCATCGAGCGCATGGCTATCGGACATGCCACCTTCCATTCTTTTATGCTGGTTCCGTTGATTGCATACACCTGTCTATCACGGAGCCTGAGGTTAGCAGCCGCCGGTGGAGGGCTTTTGTTCGCCTATATGGTTTTATCCGGCGGCGCCGTCATTGTTCCTGTCGCAGCGGCGGCCGTGTTTGCTCTCGGGCTGCTTCGCTGCCTCAAGCTTCACTCGCTAAAACTTCGCTGCCAAAGAGAAGACAGCATTAAACGCTTCTTCGGCGCTTTCATCATGGCGGCCCTGGCGGGCATCGCTATCGCCGCGGTGAAACTGGTACCTGCACTTGCATACATGGCTGAATTCCCCAGGGATGGTTATCTCTTACCTGGATTCCCAGGTCTCCGGGAAACTGCACAAACAGCTTTCACCTTACTCTTCTTCGACTCGAGCCTGACAGAAGCCATGGCAAGTCTGGTCAATGTACAGTGGCTATTGGGTACTCATGAGTTTCAATACGGTGTTAGCCCTGTTCCCCTGCTTATCATACTGGTTGCGACGGTTCCCTGGGTATCTCATTACGCCCGTTCGCGAACCTTGCCGTCTCTTGATCCTGCCACAACAGGTATTGCGGCTCTGTTCTTGGTCACGCTGGCTATTCCACTGGTTCTAAATATGTACGGGCCAACCTGGAATGCATTTCTGAAGACAATCCCATTTATCAAAAACAGCACGACCCAGTTGCGCTGGTTTGCTCTGTACATTCCCATTATCGCAGTAACAGCAGCTATTGCACTTAACGGATTGAAGGCCCGATCTTCAATAAAAACAACGATCACCGGATTGGCCGTCCTGGCAATTCTAGTGTTTAACATTCTGGACATTGACGACTACCCGATTGCACAACCCTACAATCCAAGCGATATATTGGCGGCAAATGCCGCGTTACAAGCCGGGGGATCAGTTCCGAAGATCCGAGAAATTACCATGTACACAAACCAGCAGGACCGGGCTGGCGGCGTGGTGGAACGAAACGGTGACCTTGCCCATGGCGGCAGTCAGTTGATCTGCTCAGAACCCCTGTTTGGCTACCAGTTGGAATTTTTTCGATTAGGACCACTGACACCCGGCGCTATTACTCAAGTGACAGGGGGCTACCTTAATATCAAAAACCCTGCCTGTTATCTTTACCCGGCAGAAAATAGCTGCCAGCCAGGGGATCACTTCACCGAAGATCAGATCGAGGAGGCAAAGCAATTCGCCAGCTATAAACCCTTTCAATGGAAGCAACCGATTCGCCAACGCATCGCCGGATATCTTTCGTTGATCAGTCTGGTCGCCTGCCTGTGCATCCTGATTTTATCAATCAAAGGATTGGTGACTAAAACAGGTGAGTAATTCTGCGCCAAATTTAAGGATTTCTTCCGTCATCTGTGTTTAACATTGATTAGCGCTTGCGAACCTCGCGCAGATTGGCATCATGGGTGCCGTTTCAGTATTCAATGTATCAGTAGTAGAGAAATCAGGAGATTCGATCAGTGGAATTTGAAGAAGTAGTAAGAGGCCGCCGCAGCATTCGTGGGTACCGACCAGATGCTGTGCCACAGACAGTCATCGAGGATGTTATCGAGCTTGCGACGCGCTCGCCGTCTTCGATGAACACGCAGCCATGGCACTTTTACGTCATCACTGGTGAACCCCTGGACCGGATTCGCAAAGGCAATACAGAGCTTAACGTTGCCGGTGTTAAACCATCACGAGAGATCCGTTCCCATGGCGCGTATGTGGGAGACCACCGGCAGCGACAAATTGATATCGCGGTACAGCTCTTTCAGGCCATGGGTATAGAGCGACACGATGCCGAACGACGTCAGGACTGGGTATTACGCGGCTTCCGTCAGTTTGATGCACCACTTTGCATTGTCGTGACTTTTGACAGGGAACTACAGGATGGTGATATTGCACAGTTCGACTGCGGCGCAGTAGTCAACGGACTGGTGCAGGCTGCCTGGTCAAAAGGGCTCGGCGCTGTCGTTAACAGCCAGGGCATTATGCAATCCCCGGTAGTTCGGGAACACGCGGGTATACCGGACGACCAGGTTATTATGATTTGTGTCGCAATGGGCTATCCTGATGACGATTTTGCCGCCAATACCGTGGTTTCGCACCGCAGGCCCGTAGCAGAAGTTGCGTCGTTCGTTGGCTTTAATAAGGAATGAATCACGAGTCCATCGGTGAATTCAACCGCGCGCACTCTGCCATAAAACGAACGGCCTCTTCGTTACCGGAAATGGTTAGCCCCGAGATGCCAGAATCTTCCCAGTCCCTGAAGCGACGCCTGATCCGGTCTTTTGGACCAATCAGTGCGCCTTCATCGACAAATTCATCGGGTACGGCGGCGATCGCTTCAGCCTTTTTCTTCGCCAGATAAAGTTCCTGAATTCTGGCTGCTGCATCTGCATAACCTCGACGGATCATCATTTCATTGTGAAAGTTCTTGGTTTTGTGACCCATACCCCCAACATACAATGCGATGCCCGGCTTCTGGCGGTCCAGGGCAGCCTGTATATCGTCAGTTACCTCTACGCGCGTGCCGACCTGGCGTTCGAATTGATCGTTGCTTTTACCTGCGCGGGCCAATCCTTCGTTGATCCAGGGTTCGTAGACCTCTTTTGATTCCGGCACAAAGCCCAGCGGCAGCCAGCCATCGGCTATTTCAGCAGTCAGCCGTACCGTTGACTCCATGCCAGTACCGAGCCAAACAGGGATATCCGGGTTCATATGTAAAATAGATTTCAGCGGTTTACCGATACCCAACGCGCCTTCGCCGGTATACGGCAGGCTGATTTCCTTTCCATCGTGGGTGACGGGCTCCTCCCTTGCCCAGATCTTTTTCATAATCTGAACATAGTCTTTTATTCGATAGTAGGGTCGCCCCCAGGGCTGCCCATACCAGCCTTCAACAATTTGCGGACCGCTGACGCCAAGACCACAGATAACCCGGTTGCCCCCGGCCAGCGCATCCAGGGTCGCAAATGCCATGGCAGCATTGGCTGGTGTACGACCGGCTAACTGAATCACACCGGTACCAAGACGAATGCGATCCGTATGGGCAGCGATGTAGGCAAGTGGTGTAATTGCATCGGAACCATAAGCCTCGGCCGTCCATACCGAATCGTATCCGAGTCGTTCTGCCAGTTGTACTCGCTCCAGCGGAATTTTCAGTTCCGCACCGCTGTATCCCAGGGACAATCCAAGTTTCATATCATTCTCCGAACCGTTTCAACCTTATACTCAAGTATAGGGTCTGACCTGCACAGAAAACAAACCCAATGCTGACACTGTCAATCGGGCCCAATTCATCGCTACCCCTTTAGAAGACAGCGATTATCCCCTATCATCCTCCGCACAAATATTCTCGAATGTCCCTTCACATAACGATCATTAAAAGGACGATACAAGATGCTCAAGCCCTACTCGGTACTCGATTTTACCGATGAGCGAGGCGAGATTGGTGCCATGCTGCTTGGCGATCTCGGTGCTGAGGTGATTCGCGTCGAGCCGCCTGGAGGCTCGGCTGCACGGGTCTGCGAGCCACTGTTAAAAGACGCGCCGGATGAGCTGAAAAGCCTGCAATTCCAGGCATTCAACCGTAACAAACGTTCCATCGTCCTCGATCCCGCGGTAGAGGAAGACGTGGCATGCCTTGAAGAACTGATTCGGCGCACCGACTTTATCTTTGAATCAGCCCCAGGACGGGTACTCGAAAGCTACCACATTGATTTCGAGCAGGCGAAACAATTGAACCCCCATATCGTCTATGTCCGCATCTCTCCATTCGGGGACAGTGGACCCTATTCAAACTATCTTGGCAACGATCTGGTTGTGGCTGCCCTGGGTGGGCCTGTTTCTCTTCAGGGCAACCTGAACCGACCACCGATAAGAATCAGCGTACCCCAGGTGTGGAGACACGCAGGCACTGAGGCCGCCGCGGGGGCGCTGGTTGCCCATGCAAAAATGCGACGTTCAGGTCAGCCTCAATTCGTCGATGTATCAGCTCAATGCACGATGACCTGGACGATGCTCAACGGGATGAATGCCAAGGCAATCCAGGGTTTTGAGTTTGAAAGAAGTGACTCGGCAATGAGTAACGGCGCGGTTCGAATTGAATTGGTACACCGAACAGTCGACGGATTTATCGTCGCACTACCCATGTCGAAAGTGATTAAGGGTTGCATGTCCTGGATGATTGCTGACGGTGTGATTGATGAATCCTACAAAGACATCGACTGGCAGACCTATGACCTTAATATCAGGGATCCGGATGCCAAATCCCCAAACGTTGGCGAAATGATGGAAGTCTTACGGCGCTTCTTCGCACTACACACCAAGTTGGAACTCTATGAATTCGGAGTGGCCAACGGCATCACGCTTGCGCCGGTAAATACACTGGAGGAGTTACTGGCACTTGAGCACATCAAAATTCGGGACTATTGGCAAGAATTGGAACTACCGGGTGGAGGTAATGTGTCTGCCCCGGGAATGTGGGCAAAAACGTCCTCGTCTGCGCCCCTTTCTGTTCGACGCGGGGCTCCCGGTTTAAACGAGCATGGGGCTGAAATTCGCGCTGAACTTGAGCAACCCGGACCGGTTAAGCATCAACCGCTTTCCGACGACAAGGAGACCCACGACGAGGATGCGCTTCCTTTCGCCGGAATCAAGGTCACAGATTTCGCCTGGGTAGGTGTGGGTCCGATTTCATCAAAGTACCTCGCGGATCATGGTGCAGATGTGGTCCGTGTCGAATCTGAAAGTCGACCTGATGTATTGCGTGGCGGCGTTCCATTCGCCAACGCTGAGCCCGGGTTGAATCGATCCCAGTTCTATGGCGACTTCAACACCTCCAAGCAGAGTATCTCGCTTGATATGAAATCCACCCATGCGATTGAAATTGCGCGTCAATTGATCAGTGGTTCAGATGTGCTGATCGAGAGTTTTGCCCCCGGTGCGATAACCCGAATGGGCCTCGGCTACGAGGAGGTCTGCAAGTTAAACCCGGGTATTATCATGATCAGTACCTGCCTCATGGGTCAGACCGGTCCAGCCGCCGGACTTGCAGGCTACGGCTATCATGCTGCGGCAATAGCCGGTTTTTATGAGATTACGGGTTATACTGATGAACCGCCCAGCGGCCCATGGGTAGCCTACACTGACACTATTGCACCCAGATTTGTTTCGATTCTTTTAGCGGCGGCACTGGATCATCGTCGCCGTACCGGCGAGGGATGTTATATTGACGTTGCCCAGATAGAGACGGCGCTGCACTATCTCGCGCCGGAGCTTCTCGATCTGCAGGTGAGCGGAAGTTCACCTTCACGCATCGCCAATCGCTCGGTGTATGCAGCCCCGCAGGGATGTTATCCATGTGACGGCCCGGATAGCTGGTGCGCCATCGCGGTTGATACGGACGAGCAATGGCATCTGTTGTGTCGTGAGATCGGCAAGGAGGCATGGGTCTCAAACCCGAAAATGGCAACGAGCGTTGAACGTCGCCAGACCCATGATGAAATTGATGCGGCCATTAGTGCCTGGACCAAAGGACAATTGTCGGGCGATGTGATGCAACGATTACAGGCAATCGGCGTACCAGCAGGCGTTGTTCAGCGGAGCGGTGATCTGATCAAAGACCCGCAATACGCATACCGTAACTTCTACCGCTACTTCGACCATCCCGAGATGGGTCATATCCCCTATGCAGGGCACCAATACACGATTCAGGGGTACAATAATGGTCCACGTGGACCTGCACCCTTGCTTGGTGAACACAGTTTCGAAATTTTGAGTCAAAGACTCAAAATGGAAGATACGGATATTGCCAAAGCCTATGCATCAGGCGTGATTACCTGATCACTTCGCCGCCGCGAGCCGGTTTGATTACATCGTCAATCAACATGCTGGGTTAAACATCCTCTCGCCACAAAACGCCGTCGGAGACGAACTTTGAAATCGTTTCAATATCAAACCCTCTTTCCAGCATAAGCTCTTCATTGTGCTGACCAGCAAGCGGTGGTGCACCCAGATCCTGCCCGCCACCATCAAATAACACCAGACGGCCATGACGCCTGTATGGCCCCCAGCGCGGATGATCAGTTTCCACCGTCAGCCCCAGTGCTTCCGCTTGGGCATCCTGCAGCCAGAACTCGTTCGGGCGCATGGCATCAGCCCTGACACAGCCGATTCCCAGCGGTGCAAGCAGGTCTTCCCAGAACCCTGCGTTTTTTGTCACAAACAGATCAGCTAATGTATCGCCTAAATCCGTGCCAGCAGCGGCCAGTGACGCATCCGCAGGCGCTTCAATATCAGCACCTCGTAGTGCATTGACAAAACCCGCGCGTTCCTTTTCACTGGTCAAAGCAAGAAACACCCACTGACCCTCGTCACACTCGTAAAGCCGGTAGGTTGCTGATAGCCCGAGCAGCTCCGCGTCCGCCATTGCCCGATCGGGCTTACCGGGGTAAGACAGAAAGTCATCATGATTTGCATAGGCGTTAGCACCAAACATGTCGATTAGAATCTGCTGTCCCTGGCCAGTTCTCTGCCTCGCAACCAGACCCAACACAACTGAAGTGGCGACAACCACTGCGGTATTTGGATCCGGGTTAACCTCGTTGGCATGCATCAGTCTGCGCGTCCAAAGGCGCAAATTATCTATGTCCTGCAAGTCCTTTGGCACCCGCCCACCCATCTGGAACAGGACACCGCCAATTGCTGCGCCAGGAATCGGGTGGGTGCTGGGTCGCTGGGCACCGGGACCATCTGGTCCATAGCCATTACATTGCAGGTAAATAATCCCAGGATTAATGCCCTCGACATCGTCATACCCAATGCCTAGCCGTTCGGGCACGCCAGGCCGAAAATTGTGAATAAGAACATCTGCGTCACTGATGAGCCCAAGTACAATTTCCCGACCGGCTTTTGATTTCAGGTCAACGCTGATACTACGTTTACCTGCATTAACTCGAGCAGAACCGATACCTGCCCCTAAACCGCGATAAGGGTCGCCGCCAATCTGTTCAACCTTGATGACCTCCGCACCCATATCAGCGAGGAATGAAGCACCCAGTGGCGCTGCTATGATAGTCGCGAGTTCTACCACCTTGATACCTTTTAAGGGCAGTTCTTTCCCTGTTTGACGCGTTGGCGCACCGCGCGGTGATTCACGCCATTGATCCAGTAACCCTGCCGCAGGCTTCGCATCCGGGCCCGGATTTGCCGGTGTTCGCGTCAACCGGGCGACTGGCCCAAGCTGAACGCCATCATCCGGGCGGTTGACAACATGTCCGTTGGCAACAATATCAGGGTCACTAAGCGCTTCGAAAGACGTCTGGTGCTGTGTTGCCACGACACCACCATCCGCGACGAAATCCGTCATCCAGTCTGCGGCACTGCGCTCCTGGATCCGCAACAACATCCGATTGCGGAATGTTTCATGCTTCTCTGCGGGTAACAGCATCTGGACCGGGTTGTAATCCGGGTCTGCAAGGACATCTATCAGATTAGTAACCAGCAGGAAATTGTCGAACAGGTGAGGCAGGAGATTACCAAACTGCATCCAGCGACCGTCGCCTGCCTGTGCAGGATGATAGTAAAGGCTCGGTGCAGGCAACTCGTTTGAAGCCGGGGCACTGCCTGGGAGCAGCCCTGGAAACAGATCCGGGAACTGTACGCCTATCATTGCCCCCTGTTCATAGGTCAACAGGCCCTGCATTATGCTGGTTTCAACCAGGCGACCTTCACCGTCGTCTCCCCGATGAAGCAGTGCAGCAAGGATACCGGTAGCGGCAGATTGAGCACAGGCGTGGGTACCCACCTGCAAGGCTGAATACACCGGGCCCTGGCGATCTACCAGGCCGGAAAACAACCGCATTCTGCCCGTGCATGCAGCAACAATATGCTCATAACCCGGGTAATCTGCGCGTGGACCTTTGCTGCCAAAACCACTGATATGACAATAAATGAGATGGGGATAGCGATGATGCAGGCTGTCATAGTCGAGCCCCTTTCGCTTCATTGCGCTGGCCCGCCAGTTGCACACAAATACATCTGCTGCGGCACAAAGTTCGAGTAGCGTTTCAAGGCCGGTTTCGGTTCCAAGATCGAGACTGCAGGTTTGTTTCCCACGGCGCCACATTCGTGATGCAGGCAATTCCCTGAACCGATCTCCACCCGGCGGTTCGACCGTAAGCACTTCTGCAGCAAAATCCGCAAGGATCATGGTCGCAATACCACCTGCCGGACCTGTTGTCAGGTCAAGTACACGAACCCCCTCTACTGCGCCAGACATACATCTCTCCAATAAATTCTGCGGACACGTATTGCCGCTATTTTAGTCTGGTAATCCAAGCACCCGTTTGGCAATGATATTACGTTGAATCTCGTTACTGCCACTGTATATAGACGCGGCACGAGAAAAGAAAAACCTTTTGGTCATTTCTATCTCTGCACTGCTGAAGTTGTCATCTACCCCAAACGCCCTTGAACCATGTAACCGGGTTAACAGGTCGCTGTAGTCCTGTTCCAGTTCGGTGCTCACCACCTTGAAAATCGAAGTGGCTGGTCCGGGTGTCGCGCCATCCATGGACTCAACCACAACCCGTCGCTGGGTTAAGTGTAAAGCCACTGAATCCATCTCGTATTTAAGTATTTCGTCTCTTGTCACGGGGTTGGCAATTTTGCCATCAACCTCGCCCAGAAAAGACCTGGCCACACTGGCCAGACTGGATGATTTCTCACTGGCACCGCCTGACACCAGTGACTCCATACCAGAGCGTTCATGCTGCAGAAGTCTCTTACCCACCGCCCAGCCGCGATTTAACTCACCCACCAGGTCACTACGCACGGCCAATGCGTTGTCGAAGAATGTCTCGTTGAACGTCGACTCACCGCTTATCAACCTGATTGGGATCACCTTGACCCCTGTCTGATCCATCGGCAGCAACATGAAACTGATACCCTCATGCTTGGGTGCCTGTTTATCGGTGCGAACAAGAATAAACATCCAGTCCGCGTTGTGGGCACCCGATGTCCAGATTTTCTGACCGTTAATGACATAGTTGTCACCTTCCAACACGGCCTGGGTCTGCAAGCTAGCGAGATCAGAACCGGATCCAGGTTCGCTGTAGCCCTGGCACCACTCCACCTCTGCCCGGGCTATTTTTGGCAGATGCCTCTGTTTTTGTTCTTCCGTCCCGAATTCAAGCAACGTGGGGCCAATCATTGACGTACCAAAACTGGACAACGCGGGTCGCGCCTCGATGCGCTGCATTTCTTCGATGAGGATAACGAATTCAGCGGTCGATAGACCTCCACCACCATACTCTTTGGGCCAATTGGGAACAGTCCAGCCTTTTGCAACCATACGTTCCAGCCACAGTCGGGTGTCTGGATCCTTGATCTTTATTTTGGTACTACCGTTGGAAACCTCTCCCGGGCCGCGTGCCCCGGGTGGACAGTTCTGTTCCAGCCAGGCCCTAGTCTCTTCACGAAAGGTCTCTT
>JAPYTQ010000013.1:32515-107221 GCA_029941905.1 Pseudomonadales bacterium
CCGGGTGGACAGTTCTGTTCCAGCCAGGCCCTAGTCTCTTCACGAAAGGTCTCTTCACGAAAGGTCTCTTGCCGAAATGTGTCCTGTGACATGCCAGTTGGTTCCCTGGAAAATGGAAAGAATCTACGCTATCAAAAGAACGGGGAAGCAGCAAATGTGATCGGTGAAATTCGCGACCTACTGCACAACACCCGATGCAATGGCGTCTGCAATTTCTTTATCATTCATGCCCAGCATTTCTTTCAATATTTCTGTGTTGTGTTCACCCAGCATTGGCGCATAGCTATATGGTCCTGCCTCGTAGCCGGGAATGCGGAACTGATTACCCGCATAGGGCACCTGCCCCATCTCCGGGTGCTCAAATACCTTGCGAAACTGACGATGGGCAAACTGCGGATCACGGCTCAGATCACTACTTCGCTGAACTGCACCGGCTGGTACACCCTGACTGGTCAGTTCATCCATAACCGCCTGAGGGGAGCGGGATTTGGTCCAGCGGGAGAGTTGCTCATCAATAAAATCATGATTGGCAAGGCGGCCTGATACATCCTCGAAGGCCGGATCTTTCATCCATTGCGGCTCACCGAGAACACCAGCCAATGTACGCCATTGTTCATCAGTGTCGACGCCAATTGCACACCACTGATCTTCGCCAGCGCAGGGATAGATACCCTGAGGTGCGGCATCTCTTGCGCGATTACCAAGGCGGGTTGCACTGTAGCCGTTGGTTTGAGTTTCAATAATCTCGGGAGCCAGAAACTGTATTGCCATCTCGAACTGTGCCGCATCAATATGCTGGCCTTGCCCTGTTCTGCGCCGATGATCGATGGCACCGGTAATCATTGCTGCAATAAAATGCGGCGCAATAACATCAGTATAGGCCAGCCACGGCCCATGTGGCGGCAAATCACTGTAACCCGTCACCTCGTAAAATCCCGCCATTCCACCGGCGTGATAGCCAAACCCGGCTACCTCTGATGCGGGACCGGTCTGCCCCATCAAACTCGTGCTTAACATGATCAGCTCTGGATTAAGCTCACGGCAGGCGGCGTAATGAATACCCAGCCTTTGCGTCGCGCCTGGCGCCCAGTTTTCAACCAGGATGTCGGCTTTGGCAATCAGTTTTTTTAGAATATCGAGCGCAGCCGGTTGTTTCAAATTCAATTGGATGCATTTCTTACCGGCGTTGAATTCACCATAAAAATGTGACTTGTTCCAGCCGGGTTCACTGCCGCGGATCGGGCCCAGAAATCGCAGACCGTCCGGCCTCAGTTCCGACTCCACTTTGATCACCGTCGCGCCATGGTCCGAAAGATAACGCACTGACGCCGGGCCTGCGATAACCCAGGTGAGGTCAATCACCAGCAAGCCATCAAATGGTCTATCGCTCTCTGATTGATGACTGTCACCGTCTTTCTGAACGACAGTCGCTGGAGCGCGGGGCTTGTCGGCCAGTTCATCGAGTATCTCTTTTGTATGCTCACCCGGGTTCGGTGCCGCAAGTCGAATAGACATCGGTGTCTTGCTCAGGCGCGCAAATATTCCGGGGGTGCGAACCTTGCCTCCGGCGGGTATGTCTATCGTCGTCCACGCATCCCTGGCGGCCAGCTGGTCAAATTCCAGCAGATCAGCGACGGTATTGACAGGAGCAAGGGTAACACCCGCCTCCAGGCCCCATTGAAAAAGTTCGGATTTTGTATGCAGTAGAAAGAACCTGGAAAGTGTTTCCCGAATCTGCTCTGCAGTAATCAGTGTTTCTTCCCCCAGCAGCAATCGCTCACCCAGGGTTGTCCAGTCCTCTTCAAGCCAACTCGCATCTGCCAAACCGTCTCCAATGAGATGCCCGAGCAAGGGTTCAACCACTGGCCCGATCGGCAGGGCCACCAGATATCCGTCAGCACAGGGGAATACCGGATCAATTTGCCGGGTCCCCATTTGAACAACAGACCCCATCCGTTCAAAGTCAAAACCCTGGATCTCGAATGCGTTCATGGCATTCATGGTTGTCCATGTCGCCGTACACTGTGCCGAAAGATCCACAAACTGAGCCTCGTGGGTAACCAACATCCGCGCATGGGCGATGAGCGCAGCGGCGGCGGCCTCGGCACCCACGTGTCGCCATATCTGCGGCACAGTAACCCTGACCGGCGCACGATCAGGTGAACCCTGTAACGATGCTTGCCCACCCATCGCAGACAGTGTTAAGTCGTTGGCAACGCGTTCGGCGGCTGGCCCGTCAGCCCCATATGGCGTGATCAGGACGTGGATGATGTTAGGGTTTGCAGCTTTCAACTCTGCAAACCCGATTCCATACTGCTCAAGCATACCCGGGTAAGCCGATTCAAGAACAAAATCTGCCCCGGACACCAGTGCTTTTAAAACATCACGATCCACGCCGGTAATCAGATCGAGCACGATTGAGCGTTTATTTCGATTAAAAGCCAGGAACTGCAAATTGGCCTGTGACCCCGGATTGCCGCGTCCCGAAGATCCGCCGGGAGGTTCAATTTTGATAACATCCGCGCCAAGGTCACCGAGTATCATAGCGGCGAGTTCACCTCGGTGGTCGGTCAGGTCGAGTACACGATAGGGGCTTAGCATAGCCTCTATCATGCCATAAGCATTGGGGGTGTTGACAAGTCAAAGCGGTAAGTTTGAAAACAACCCAACTCGCGGCACAAGTTACATGACCATCTGAGCCAGGAGATTCAATCAGGCAAATTGTCTTTCCCGTTTTCCCGCGCCTCAGTCGCGTCCCGCTTGCAATATTTGTCCAGGGCTCATTGAACAAATCTGCATCTGTTAGGGTTTATTCGTACGTCAGTGTTTCATGACCGATGCGAGTGAAACGTTCAACGAGTTCCATATTCGGACTCAAAGCGATCCACCAGCTGTGTTTCTGATTAAAATATTTAGTGGAAACAATCAGAGTGTCATTGTGCCAATGGCCACGGGACTCACCGAGCCAGGGACGCAAAACCCTTTCAGAATGCTCACGCCGGTCTACTGGAATAATACGCGCGTCGTGAATCATTTCATTATGAATTACGACATGATCCGGTGTCTGAATGATTCTGATATTGTTGTTGTATGGCAGGGGGATAATTGGCACCACCGGGGCTGCAATCCCAGACACCTTGTATATCAGGGTCACCGCATGCGGTTGCCTTGACTTGATGACCCATCGGCGCGGTGCAGCCGGAAAGAATTAGAACAAAAAGAAGAATCGATACGGCATGAAGAGAGATCATTATATCATCCGGAATTCGAACCATTCGTGAACATCATTTTCCAGATATCCGGGTTGATATCCACAGGTTAATGCCTGACCAATATTGCCCCACTACCCCACTACATTGCCTCACTGCTACTCTACGGCCTGAAATAGCCCCAACCTCTTGGTTCGAGAGATTGAGTTATGTTTCAATGGAGATCATATCTGCAACGGAGTTCATTATGAGCGTTTGGAAAGGCGTCTTGTCCGCATTAGTGGTGATGGTTACCATCATTGCAATTTACCTGTTCTCGACGGTGCGCTCACTGGAGGTCGAGAAACTTAATGACGATCTGTATGTATTGTTTGGCATGGGTGGCAATGTGGCTGTACTGAACACCGATGAGGGGACAGTGATTGTCGATACGATGACCTTTCAACTGCAGGGCAGTCGCATTCGGCAAGTCGCCGAAGAACTTACCGGCAAACCTGTTATCGCCATTATAAACAGTCACTACCATCTTGATCATACCCATGGAAACCCCGCTTTTGATCCGGGTGTGCGAGTGATTTCCACGGAGAGGACACTGCACCATTTGAAACAAACAGATATGGAATTCTTCAGTGAGGCGCTGCATACACTTCCGAACGAGACATTCTCTGCATCCTATCGACTATCATTTGGTAACAAACACTTGCAACTCCTGTCACCGGGCCGTGGTCATACCGACGGAGACCTTGTGGTGCTGTTCGAAGAAGAACAGGTAATTCATATGGGCGACCTGTTGTTCAACGGTCATTATCCCAATATCGATCTGGAAGCCGGTGGTTCTGTCATGGAATGGACAGATAGCCTGGAGAACACGCTGCTGCTCTCCTTTAACGTCGTGATTCCAGGTCATGGACCTGTGACTGATCGTGCCGGTATTAAACAGTTCCAGCGTTTTATGACGCAGCTAAAAGATATCGGCCAGCAGTCAGCCAAAGATTCGATGTCCCTTGAATCAGTTCTGGCTACAGAGGCATTGACTGAGGATGCGACTTACGAGGAGATAAAGATGGTCGTGCCCATTGGGCTTAATCGAGAATTTGTATTAACCCGTGCCTGGGAAGAGGCCAACGGCAAATTTACTGTCAGGCAATAACTCTTAGTCAGGCTGTAGCGCTATCCTAAAGTTGCAACTGTTCCTACATTTTGACATTGTGACAATCTTGTAATTTTTAAGGAGCAAAGGTGCATGGCGAATCTCACAGGCGGCGACGCTGTTTATCAAACGCTGTTGGCAGCGGGCGTTGATCATGTTTTCGGGATTGTCAGTGTGCATAATATTCCGATTTATGACGCTATCCTTCGCGGTGGAAAAATCAGGACGATTGATGTTCGCCACGAGCAGGGTGCCCTCCATGCCGCTGACGGTTACTCACGCGCAACCGGTAAACTTGGGGTCGCGATAACCAGTACCGGACCCGGCGCTGCCAATGGTATGACGGGTTTGTTCGAAGCCGGTTTCTCCTCTTCCCGGGTCCTGATGATTACCGGACAAACTGAAACGGGACACTATGGCAAAGGCAAGGGTGTTCTGCATGAGGCAGAAAACCAGTTGGCCATGCTACGCTCAGTCACACGGGTAACAGAGAGTCCCCGACGGGTCACAGAGATTCCAGAGCTCCTGGGCCGGGTTATACGGGATATCATGACCGGCAGACCCCAGCCCGGCGCTATCGAAATCCCTGTAGATCTACAGTATGCACAAGCAGATTTCGATATAGAGGCGTCGATTAGCGGTGATCTTGTGACACCGGATTCTTCCAGCATATCCCAAGCTGCCTCAGTCATAGCAGATTCAAAGAAACGGGTGATTTTGGCCGGTGGTGGCGTGATCAGGTCCGAAGCTACTGAGGAACTTATTAAACTCGCTGAAGCCCTGGATGCACCTGTTTATACAACTGTTAATGGCAGGGGCGCGATCCCGGAAGATCATCCTCTGTCTATGGGGACATTTTTACTACCCGCCGCAGCCGAGGTCGCCAAAGGGGATCTGATGATAGCCGTAGGCACCCGTTTTCAGGGAGGATCCACTGCGAATTTCTCATTTCAGCCGCCTGCAAAGCTTATTCATATTGATGCCGACAACCATATGTTGAACCTGAATTACGCCGCGGACGTTGCCGTGGTCGGCGATGCCAGGTCGTCTTTGTCTGCGATATGTGATCACATGAATGCAGAGGCGGGAGATTCGGACTTCAAGGCAACGCTTGAGCAAAGCGCCAAAGACGCACGGGCGGCAGTTCGAGAGCGCATGGGACCGGATTTTGAACTAATCATGGACTGCATCAGAGACAACCTGCCTCGACTGGGTAATATCGTCAGGGATGCAACCATTCCAGCTTACGTCTGGGGAAATACCCTGATTCCCATTTTTGAACCTCGCACGTCAATTCATTCGACATCTGCCGCGATCGGACCGGGATTGCCGCTGGCAATTGGAGCAAGCCTGGGTAGCGGCGAGAAATCTGTGGTAATCCAGGGTGATGGCGGTTTCATGCTGAATATCGCGGAACTGGCAACAGCCGCACAATACTCGGTTCCCGTTGTCATTTGCGTATTCAACGACAAGGGCTATGGTGTGCTGAGGCGAATTCAGTCATCAAGGTTTGAAGGCAGAAACACCGGCGTTAACCTGTCCACCCCTGATTTCGCAAAGGTTGCCCAAGGCATGGGAATCAAGGGGGTTTCTGTACAGGGTTCTGATGGATTCGAGACCGCGTTTAAAGAAGCCATGGCTCATGAGGGACCTGTGTTACTGGATATTGACCAGTCGACGCTGCAATCCATGAAGCTGCCTTTTTAAAGCGGGCTGTCGATATGACATCACTGAAATTGAGCTTTAATCTGAAGCTAGCTTTTGGCATCGGGCAGGCTGCAGAAGGCCTTAAGAACGCGGCATTCGGAACATTCCTTATTTTCTACTATAACCAGGTGCTTGGCATGTCCGGCGCTCTGGCAGGAACAGCGGTTGGGCTCGCCGTCATTGTTGATGCCTTTACGGACCCGTTGGCTGGATCCCTCTCGGACAACTGGCGCTCAAGGTTCGGCAGAAGACACCCCTTCATGTACGCCTCGATAATACCCCTGTCGGTATCGTTTTACTTTTTGTTCAATCCCCTGGTGACTTCCGAATTTGCGTTGTTTATCTGGCTGGTTATTTTTACCAATGCAACCCGAACCGCCATGTCGCTGTATCACGTGCCACATATCGCGCTGGGTGCTGAGATGACAGAGGACTACGACGAACGTTCGAAACTCGTTGGCTACCGTATGTTCTTCAGCTACGTTGGCGTGTTGTTTGTCTTCGTCGCGGGATTCGGCTTCTTTTTTGTACCCACCGAGGAATTCAGAAACGGGCAACTCAACGCAGAGGCTTATCCACCCTTTGCGCTGTTGTTGGCAGTACTCATCGCCATCACCATTTTCTGGAGCGCCTGGGGAACACGTTCAATCATTCCATTTCTGCCTAAGGTGCCGGAACAACCTAAAATTTCTCTGGCCGGGGTCCTGGTTCGGGTAGTCAAAGACCTGTTTGTGGCCATGAGCAGCCGCTCTTTTCGCTGGCTGTTTTCCGGGGTTCTCATCGTTTTCATCATGGTCGGTGTCAACGGCGCACTTGACCTGTACATCTTCACCTATTTTTGGGAACTCGAACGAGCCACGGTGCTGATGGTTATCATCTCTTACCCCATCGGCGTGTTGGTCGGTGCGTTCTTTGCACCATTTATCTTCGCCCGCTGGGGTAAAAAAGCCGGTCTGCTTTTTGGCGCTATCTCCTGGCCCTTCTGGCAAACATTGCCGATTGCATTGCGCCTGACCGGTTACTTCCCAGAAAATAGCGATGATCTGCTGGTTCCACTCCTGGTCGGCATGAAACTGATACAAGGTGCCTGTACTGTTCAGGCAAATATCGCATTTGGCTCCATGGTTGCAGATATTGTCGATGAACATGAGTACGAACATGGTAAGCGCCAGGAAGGCATTTTCTTTGCTGCGAGTTCTTTCTCAGCCAAGGCGACGTCCGGGGTTGGTAACATCATTGCCGGATTCGCGCTGGATATTATCAATTGGCCGAGAGGCGCTCATATCAAAACCGCCGCCGATGTGCCCCCCGAAACAATCGTTAGCCTGGGTATGATTTACGGTCCGCTGGTTGCCAGTTTCGGGTTCCTATCGATATGGTGTTATACGCACCACAAGCTGACCCGGGAGCGGCATGAGGAGATACTTGAGGTACTGGCCACCAGACGAGCTGAATCATCAGGTTAGTGTGAGCGAAACGTCGGTCAACTTGGGAAAGGGTTTTGGTCGGTTGGTGTAGACTCTCTTACCGCACCCGCGAGGTACTCCTGGAGCGTTCGTGGTTTTCGACGCAACACATCTTCGACGATATCAGAATTCACATTTCCCATGCCTTCATTAAAAGCACGATTGAACTGCAGCAGGATTTGAATATGCCAGTCCGGCATACCCGACTTTTTCAAGCCGGATTCCACATCGATATACTGTTGAGGTTGAAATGTCACCGATTGACCCAGAATTTCGCCTAACATCCTGGCGATCTCAGCATAGCTATGAGCTGTTGAACCACACAATGTCACTGATTCACCGACCAGATGATTTCTGTTTGTCAGCAGGTGAGCCGAGACTGAAGCAATATCCGCTACATCAATCATATTGATAGGATGTTCTGTAACCGCCGACCGAATCACACCGGTCGCTCTTGCGCTGTTTGTTAAAAAGCTGAGATTCTGCATGAAAAACAGGGGACGCAAGAACGTATAAGACAATCCGGACGCCTTGATTTCCGCTTCCGTTTGCGCGTGCCAACGGCCACTGTCGATGGTTGAATCCAAAGACGTACCAAGGCCAGATATTTTGACCAGATAAACATCCCCTTGACTTTTTGCTGCGTGGACCAGGTTACCCTGAAGTTCACATTGTTGAGGATGGACCGGGGAGACAAGCAAAGCAGCAGTAACATCCTGCATGGCTAACTTCAGGCAATTTCTATCCCCCAGATCACCTTCAACATACTCCACACTCTTACCGAAAATCCGCCTGGCTTTTGCCATGTCTCTAACCAGCACCCTCGGTTTTATCTCCAGGTGCCTGGTAAGTTCCCTCACGACATCCCGACCGATACGTCCAGTTGCGCCGGTAACTAATATCTGTGACACCATCATCTCGTCCTGAACAATCTGAAACAATCTGGTCAAACAATCTGGGACAGTTTACTTATCTCCCCGGAACAAGCAGGCATATCAGTAAACTGTCCCGGGAATATCTATGGGACATCGGAAGGGTGGTCGAATAGGTAGGGCTCGAGTGTTCTTTGTGCTTCGACGCGATATTTATGCCACTGGCCTCCACCGTAGTAAGCCAGGCTGCCGGGCTCCGCGTCTCCATGTCCATTGTAGTAGGATATACAATCCCGCAGCGGGCGGGTAATGGTATCAGCAACCGTGCAGTGTTTAGCATACTCGTTTTCAGGTTCCTTTCTGACATCGACAATCTCGGCACCCCGGTCCCGCATTGTTTTCAACATCCATATAATGTAGTCGCCGTGCTCCTCAATGGCATTGGTGAAATTAAAGCTGCCACCACCACCCTGGGGGCCGGAGACGATAAACAAATTTGGAAAGCCATTGCTGTGAAGGCCAAGAAACGTCTTGGTTCCCTCAGACTGCCACTTTTGATGCAGGGATTGCCCGTCACGACCCACGATCATGTTAAATGTTGATGTCGCCATCCACTGGAATCCCGTTGCGTAAATCAGCACGTCAAGAGGATACTCAGTACCTTCATGGACAACGCCAGTCTCGCTTATCTTGCTGACGCCTCGAGGTGCAGTGTCTACCAGTGTCACATGTGGTTTGTTAAACGCGGGCAGATATTCATCGTGAAATGTCGGTCGTTTGCAGCCATAGGGGTAGTATGGTTTCAAGGCTGCAGCGGTTTTTGGATCCTCGACTATGGCGTCAACCCTGGCACGGATTTGTTCCATAATGCGAAAATTGGTTTCCAGCTGTTTCTGAATCAGCTCCTCTGGCGACAGGGGGCTGGCGTGCACTTTTCGCACTTTGAAGTCGTCGACTTTACCCGCCAGATAGTCGTCGTTCGCCTTCATCGCTGTTCGGCCCGCTGAAATTTTCGCAAACCTGGCCCGTCTGGCCTTGGCCCAACCGGGCTCCCGGGCCCAGGTCTCAATTTCCTCTTGCGTTGTTGCGCGCTGATCACGAACATCGATGGACGAAGGCGTACGTTGAAAGACGTACAGCTCTTTGACAAACTTGGTGAGTTCAGGAATTGCCTGTACCGCCGTCGCCCCGGTACCAATAATACCGACGGTTTTATCTTTTAGATCGATGTTGTAGTCCCATCGGGATGTGTGGAATGCGTCACCCTTAAAGGTTTCCATTCCCTCAATTCGGGCCAGCTTTGGCGTCGTCAATATTCCATTTGCGAGGACCACGAACCTTGCACGCATCTTGTCGCCACGATCCGTCAGCACTGTCCATCGTCCGGCTTTCTCATCCCATCGCGTTTCTTCAACAGTCGTATGAAAGAGGCAGTGGTCATAGAAGTCGAATTTCTCTGCCATGTTCTGACAATACTCCATGATTTCGAAACCGGCAGCGAATTTCATCGACGGAATGTAGCCCATCTCTTCGAGTAACGGCAGGTAACTGTATGCCTCTACGTCACAGGCTATTCCAGGATATCGATTCCAGTACCAGGTACCGCCGACGTCACCGCCTTTCTCACAGAATCGCACGTCATTAAACCCCGCTTCGCGAAGTTTGTACCACAGCAACAATCCGGCAAAACCTGCACCTACTACAAGAATTTCACACTCATCAGTGAGGGCGTCCCTTTGCACGGGGTCCGCTGAGTACACATCTTCCAGATATTTACTGAACTCGCCTTCCATGGCCATATAGTCGGCTGCGCCTCTCCTTGCTTCTTTGAACTCGCGATATTTTGCTTGTTCTTCCGCATTGAAAACCGCTCCCGGAGGCGCGGGTGGCAGGGTCTTTAACGACTCATCTGCCACAATTGAATAACCCTTGCCAGCAATTTTATCGGTTGCCTTCGAGGCGCGGGTGTTGAAGATTTTTAGCCCACTCGCTGGGTCTATTTGGATCGGCATGGCTTGATTCTCCAATTTCTTCTGTTCGAGGACCTGGGCCCCCGGAGTAGTTTTCGTCGTTATGGTAACCAAAATAATCTTAGATGTAACCTCACCCCTCCTGTTTGAACTCGCACAGGTCGCTTGGAAGCAGTTGAATCTGGACCTCGATCGCGTAGTATTGCGAATCTGATCTAGTAGTCCTTCAAGGACTACTAACCTCATGAAGCCAAGGATAGAACCATGGATCACCCAGGCACGAGATTGTGCACCACACTACTGTTCGTACTCGCTGTAGCGAGCAATAGCCCAGTAAGCCATAGCGCGGCGAGTGAATCTGAAACAGAACACGCGACACGGATCGACAGTGTTGCAACCTACATTGATCGCAGCTATGGATTTTCAATCAAACTGGCAAGGGATTTCCATCTCTCCAGTGAAGAACAGGACGTGCTCTTTTTCCGGTCCCGGGAACGCAAAGGTACCGTGATCATCAGACCCAGACCAGGTTTATCGGTGTCCTCGATCCAGGCAGCAATGCGCAACGGATTCGATTCTGAAGCGATCAAGCTGACGCCCACCGGCCCCCCTGTCACCCTCAACCTCAGCAACGGTCAGGGACTTTCCAGAGAAGTGGTCGGCACGATCAATGGTGTTGAAGTACAAGGTACACTTGCCGGGGTTATTGGGGGTAATCAGCAGGGCTATATGATCCTGGTCGGGACTATCAAAGGAAGCTGGGTAGGTTTCAAAACAAGCGCCCTGGCCATGTTAAACAGCCTGACCATCAGACCTGTCGAATTCGGATACGCACACGAGCGATGGCAGAAACGCCTGCAGGGTTATCGGCTCGTCTTTGTGCAGGGCTATGGTAGTTATATCTGGGGGGGTGCCCAGGTTTCCGAGTATCACTTTTGCAGTGACGGCACCTTCAGGCAACGGACGGATACGACAAACACCTACAGCACGGGTTTGCGGCGATCAACCTACGGCACCACCAGCAAGGGCAAGGGTACCTGGGGAATTCAGCTGGTGCAGAATGACCCATATTTGAAAATAGTGACTAAAAATGGCTCACAAGCAACTTTTCCTGTCGCCGACAGGGAAGGTTACATTTTTCTCGGAGATATACCTTACCAACTTGCACAAAATCAACTCTGCCAATAGCTCATTCTGGGATTCAGGTTCCCCTCGGCCGGAAAATTGTATGGTGGCGAATAGTCGCAAGTTCGCCCATATCATCGCTGACGATTCCATCAAGTACCTGGTACCAGTGATCATTCCGATCATAAGCATCAACGATTTGGGCACCCACTGTAATCATATGATCCGACCTTGCCTCACGCCGGTGCTGGATTTGGCTGCGTACGTGAATCGTAGGGCCATAGGTAAAATTGTGACGCGTCAACGGTGCCATCCGTGCCGCAAGAAAGTAGGGATGCACAAAACCAGGCTCGACCTTCGTCTGCAAATAGCGCTCCGTTGTTAAACCAAGATCCTCGTCGACCATATTTCTGGCCGCGTCGGCACTGACAAAAACAGCCAGTGGACGTAGTGGCTGCCAAAGAGGCACATGCTCAAGATCATAACCCGGTAACAGGTCGAGTGCGTCTAACCCAGGTGATGATACAGGCGGCTTAAGATCGCCAAGCCATGGCGCCTCATCCAGACCTGCGGTGCCATCCAGCACGACTCTTTCGTCACCTTCATTACCCGCTCTGCAGGTAACAGCCCAGGTTTTACCATCTCGTTTGACGACGGTTCGCAGGGCGTCCCCCGCATAGAGCGGTCGCTTTAAACTGTAATCAACCCAGCCCCTGTCAAGCCATTGTTCGCCAAGAGCGCGGGCAATAGTTGCCGCAGCCCAACCATAGGTTCTTACACCAGCGACTAACGCGCCTGCATATCCAGCCGCATCAGCACCTGCCGCGTCGTGTATGGGATTAGGCACACCCTTCGGTGGAGGGTCAGCGGTGGCGACCACAGTATCAACAAACTGATCCAAGAATTTACCCCAATCTTATCCAATGAAAGATTCTTCAGTTCTGGCGTAAAAAATAACCAGGCTTGCATGATATCCTCCACTTATCCTATAACAAAGACAATTAACCCGGAACCAGAGGTAGCTGAAATGCAAACATGCACCTGGGCACCCACCACCTTTGCAGGAACAAAGGTGGTCAAAGATCAACATTCAACAAGAGAAACAGCAAGAGAAATGCCAACCGGTGATCAGTTGACCCAACTGGTGGCGACCTACGTCGCAAGACTGGAAGACCTGGGTTTGTCGCACATCCTGATTGCACAACGCTGGTGGGGCAACGCGAAAGAAATCGAGGGCTCTTCCCTGGATTGCCTTGCAATGACCAGCTATATAGCGGCCTGCACGTCCTCAATTCAAATGGTTACGGCGATTCATCCCGGGTTTTTCCATCCCAGCGTCATCGCTAAGTGGGCTGCCACGCTTGACAACCTTACGAAGGGGCGCTGGAGTATCAATGTGACCAGTGGCTGGAACATGGAAGAGTTTTCCATGTACGGCATCGACCCATTGACGCATGACGAGCGTTACAAGCGATCATCCGAATTTATCGATGTGTTGCGTGGCGCCTGGCAACACCCGGTTTTTGACTACCAGGGCGAGTACTACCAGGTGAAGAACCTGGTTATGCAGCCTAGACCTACCGGTCCCCTCGAGGTTTTTCAGGGTGGCCAATCTGACGCTGCCATCCGAATGGCTTGTCACCACTCAGACTGGATGTTCCTGAACGGCGGCTCGTTGGATAAGATTCAGGGCATCATCAAAAGGGTACGTTCTGTCGCAGAAGAGGAAGGACGGTGCCCCAGATTTGCGGTGTACGGAATCCCGATCTGTCGGGAAACAGACGCAGAGGCCTATGCCGTCATCGACAACATGATCAGCAATATGGATCCCGCTGTGCTGGCAAAACGCAAGGAACGCGTCAGTGGTGCCGAGGGTATGTGGGCGAATGCCGACAAGCTGGGCATGCTGGATACCAACGAAGGGTACTCGACAGGGTTGATCGGGGCACCAGACACAATACTCGAACAGATCCGGCAACTAAATGCGGCGGGCGTTGATATGCTGCATCTGGCTCTTGGTGACAAGCTTTTCGAGCAAGAGGTATTGCCCCTCATCCACGCAATCTAGTGTCCTGCCCCGTAAAGATGGCAATCTGTGATATCTTATTTGTTTTTATACATGGGGACTTTGGCCTATGGATATTCTAGAAGGCATTCGCGTCCTCGACTTCGGGCGCTATATTGCGGGTCCGTTCTGTGGTGCACTTCTGGCAGATCTCGGCGCAGATGTAATCCGGATCGAGAAGGTGAACGGCAGCGAAGATCGTTACATCACTCCGGTGAACCCGGGCCATCCTGATGGCGAAGTCGGTTCAACCTTCCTGCAATTGAATCGAAACAAGCGCGGCATGACCCTGAACCCAAAGAAACCCGGATCTGAGATCATCAAACAGCGCCTGATTAAGTCGGCCGATGTCGTGCTTGCGAATATGCCTCAATCCGGCTTAAGGGATATTGGTATTGACTACCAGTCCCTGACGCTGATAAAGCCGAACATTATTCTCGCCAGCAGTTCAGCATTTGGTACAACCGGACCCTTTGCTGACCGGGTCGGATTCGATGGCGTTGCACAGGCCATGTCCAGCAACCTGCACCTGACGGGAGAGACAGACCAACCGACTCGAAACTATCACCCCTATGTGGACTTTACGACGGGTTCACTGAACACCATCGCAATTCTGGCTGCCATCATGCACCGCAATCAGACCGGAGAAGGTCAGGAAGTACAGGGTGCGCTATTGGCATCGGCGCTTACCGTCGCCGGGGGAACCCTGATAGAACAGGCTGTCACTGGCGTAGACCGTGTCGCTTCAGGCAATCGCGGCCAGACTGCGGCACCGTCAGACACCTTTAAAACCAATGATGGCTGGCTCCTGGTCAGTGTTGTTGGCCAACCTTTATTCGAGCGATGGGCCAAACTCATGGGCGAAGATCACTGGCTGACCGATCCACGTTTTGCCACCGATGCAAGCCGTGGTGACCACAGTGAAATAATCAGTGAACGCATGCAGGTCTGGACGTCGGAACGCTCCAGCGAAGAAGTACTGGACGCCCTCGATAACGCCCGTATTCCCTGTGGCGAAGTGTTAACCCCACAACAGGCATTGCATCACCCGCAAGTTGAGGCCATGCACTATCTGGATGAGGTCGAATACCCTGGTGTGCCGGGAACCTATCCCTTACCCAGACTCCCTATTGAATTCAGCAAGATCAAAAGAGAAAAACCCCGCCGACCGCCTTTATTGAGTGAACACACCGACGATATTCTCGGTGAGCTTGGATTCTCAGACAACGAAATCAGCAGCTTTCGGGAAGAGCGAATCGTGTGATCGACCAGGTAACCTTACATAAGCTATACAAGCCGTAACCGTCATTGTTATTCTAGGCTGGTGACAAGACTTAATATTAAAACAGGGAAATCCCATGGCTGAATACATCCCCCCGGCGTTGGACTGGGTACGCAAGCAAGTTGAGTTGTATGAAGGTAGCGGCGGCAAGGAGGGTTCGACTTTGCTGGATACCGGCATGCCCTGCATTATCGTAACCCATATTGGTAACAAAACAGGAGCAACCCGAAAAATTCCACTCATGCGGGTCAAAGTCGAGAACAGTTATGTGTTAATTGGCTCCATGGGCGGGCAACCAAAGAATCCTGTCTGGGTCTACAATCTCAGAGCCAGGCCTGTGGTTGAAATACGTGACAAAACCGAGGTGACCAAAATGCAGGTTCGTGAGGTCACAAACGACCCGGAACGGCAGCGTTTGTGGGACGCAAGCGCAGAAGCCTACCCGCCCTACAATGACTATCAGGCAAAAACATCTCGCAGAATCCCTGTGTTTATTGCAGAACCAGCCTGACCTTCATCTCGCTGATCCGCTTGCATGCGGCCACACCCGCCGCATGCAGAATGATTTTACCTGGCAGCCACAGGAACGGTGCCCACAACATCGTCAATGACGAGCTCCACGAGTTGGTCTGACGTCAGTCCGGCAATACCAGTCAACACCTCCTCAACATGTTCACCGAGTAATGGCGCCCGCTGATCCGGTACAGGTTCCGCAAAGCGAAAGCGGTAAGGCTGGTTGGGGTAGTGCTTGACTCCAAGACCGGGTCGATCCTGGGCAAGAAAGCTACCCCGGGCTTTAAGTTGCGGGTCATCGAGTAGTTCCGGTCCGCGCATCACGGCACCTGCAGGTACGCCCATACCCTGCAACTGGTTCATCAGGTCGATATGATTATATGATCGGGTCCACGCGTTTATGACCGCGTCGATTTCCCGTCGATGTTTCAGACGGGCTGAACAATCCTGATATGCATTTAACACCTCCTGTTTATCCATCGCGCTTGCTATCACAGAGCGGAGCGCTCGCCAGTGTGCTTCGGTTTTGCAGGTAATCGCGATCCAGGAATCCCCACTGCATTGATAGACACCCTGGGGTGCATAGCTTCGATGGTTATTACCTGTGCGACCAGGGTCTTTATTCGCCAGAGACCAGCCTGTCATCACATCACCGATATAAAGATTGCAGGCCTCAAGCTGGCTGAGGTTAATATGTTGACCTTCGCCGGTTTTGTTTCTGTGGTGCAAAGCTGCCAGTAATGCATTGGCACCCATGACACCGGAAAACAGATCTCCTCCTGTCATGCCCGTAAACAACGGTTCGTCATCTTCATAACCTGTCAGGTGGGCAATGCCGGACATCTGCTCCGTGGACATGCCGAAAGCCACATAGTCACGCCAGGATGTCTCCTGACCAAAACCGGAGAGAGACAACATAATTAATCCGGGGTTTATGTTCCGCAGGACTTCATAAGACAAACCAAAATTTTCCATAACTCGAGGGGTGTAATTTTCAATCAGCACATCGGCATTCTTGACCATCTCCTTGATGACGTCACTACCACGCGGGTCTTTAAGATTCAGAGTGATATCACGTTTTTTTCGATTAACCCAGTTGAAATAGGGAGAGGCTTCCCAGGTTGGCACATCGCCCGGTTGGCCTGCGGTGGCGGAACCTCGCCAGCCATCTATGCGTTGAATAGACTCGACCTTAATCACATCGGCCCCGGCATCAGCGGCTATCTGGGCGGCGACCGGTCCGGCAAAAAACATCGACAGATCCAGTATCCTGAGACCTTTAAGGGGTGATGTATGTTCTGTCACCTTAATCGCGCGGGCTTCCGGTTTCGCCCCCAGCTCAGACATGACCTCTTCCGTATGTTCACCCAGTAAAGGCGGCCGATAAGGTTGTGGCGCGGTCACGGCTGACTTAAACGGTATACCGGGAACTCTTACCTCACCGGCTACAGGATGGTCCAATGCAACGAAGAACTGCCGCTCAAGGTGCGGCGCCAGTTCAAAGATCTCTTTCATATTCGGCACGAGCCCAAACGGTACCCGGGCGGCTTCTGCTTCATGAAACAACTGTTCAGCGGTCCTGCCTTTCAAAGCGGCAGAGAAGGCCGCACGCACCTCCTCTATTTTTTCATTAGGATTCGTCCAGGTAAGATCTTGATAACGTGGATCGGTCGCGATATCACCACGGCCAAGAAAATCACAGAGCATTTGCCATTGCGCCAGGGTCAGCGCATTCAGGCCAATATAACCTGCTTCTGTGGGTAATATGAAAGCGGCTCCCGCGCCCGAGCCAATACTGGAGTACCTGGTGGGTAGCAGCCCGCGATACTCATACAACAGAGTCGGTAACTGTGCGCCAGTGAGCACCGCCTCCTGGGCGCTGACATCGATATGCTCGCCATGGCCATGACGCTCACGCCCAAAAATTGCCATCTGTGTAGCTGTCGCAGCAAAGGCACCGGTAAGCGTTTCGGTAATCGCCCCGCCCGCCTGCAAGGGCTCCCGATCCGGGGTACCGCAAAAATTTGCCCAGCCACCGACGGCGCAGTTAATCAGGTGTGAGGATTCGTATCCTGACTTCGGGCCGAAAGACCCGAAGCCGGATATTGTCGTCAGGATACAGGCCGCATTCCATTGCCTGAACTGGTCATAACCCAGACCCTTTTTTTCCAGCGACTCAATAGATTCCGAGGCGATAACAACATCATAGTATGCAACCAATTTGGCAAGCTGCTGGCGTCCTGCATCCGTATCAAGGTCCAGCACGATACTTCGCTTGCTTGTGTTGAAATAAAAGAACGTCGCGCTTTCTTCGATACTGCGGGTGTCATCTGGAAACGGGCCCTGATAGCGCGTTTCGTCCCCGGCGGGGCTTTCGACCTTGACGACATTTGCCCCCAGGTCACCGAGCAGTTTGGAACAAAACGGCCCGGCGATGCCTGCTGATATGTCAAGGATATTAAGTTCACTGAGGGGTTCGTCGGGTCGCGTTTTCATTCCATGCTCCCAGGGTTCCCATACTGGTTTTCAATACATATTGAAAATTCTCGCCTCATCGATATCAAGCCCGACCTTAAAACTATGACTGAATCTACCTCCGAAGATGACATCAACTTCGGTGGATAGCCTGGATTCACGATACAGGAAGATGATCTTGTTAAGCAACCCAAGATCAAGGGGGTTGGGCAGCCTGATATCATCCAGGGTAGGTCTTTGGTCGCTTCTGTCGCCAATGCCACGGTCAATCTGAGAAAGAAATATGATGATACATCCTACCTCTTTTGCGAATGCCTTGAACTTTTCAATCTGTTCCTGCAGTGGCGGGTTTGTTCTTTTCTCGTCCAGTATCTGCAGGTAGTCGACAACAATCAGAGAACCGGGTCTTACCTGATTCTTTGTTACAGAGATAATGTAGTCCGCACAGATGTCATTCGAGTAATCAAGTTCATACCCATCATTTTGGCCGATGGCGTGGCTATAGGTCGCCATTCTTTTAATCATTTCATTCTGGCGCTCTACCAGCGTAAAGCAAAAGCTTTTCGGCCTTGCTTCCTCTATTGCCTGAACGAACAACCCATAGGTAAAAGTAGATTTTCCCATTGATGGTCTGGCACCGATAAGTACCAGATCGCCGTCATTCAAGAAACCTAGTACTTCGCTGTACTTTTGAGGGAAGACCTCTTCACTCTTTGAGATCAACAAAGACCATGAATCGTATCCTTCTTGTCTGGCGATCTGATCCAGGGCAATTGATAACGATATACCTTGAGCTTTCTTTAATTCTTTTGCGCGGCTTTTGAGAATATAAACAGGTGATGACAATTTCATCTGAAACCTCCAATATAAGGCTTAAGAAACATTCCCTTCTTCTGCTAAAACCTTAATTTAGTGGTCAGATGCTAAAAAATTTGATCTACTCTGCACTCTGGTGCTTCCCCAATGAAGGGGGGAGGCGTGAATATGACACCTTCAGACAGATTAGATTTTCAGAAGATTTTTATCAAGGAAAATCTTCAAACGAATTTCTTTTTGGAACCAAATATGTTTCTAGCTGCGGAATTCATTGATCAGTTCCATGAAAACGGATATGTGGTCATTCCCGATTTGCTTACTGGCGAAGAACTCAGCCACTTCCAGTTAATCGTCAGAAATGCGGTCCGAATCCGCAAGCAAAAAGACAAACGCAGCCTGGCTGAAAAATCCTCTTACGAGCAATCATTTACCCAGTGTATGAACCTGTGGGAGGACTTTCCCGACGTTCGACCGCTGACTTTTCACCCTCGGGTTGCACAAGCTGCAGCAGCGCTCATTGGTGCCGATGCCGTGCGCCTGTGGCACGACCAGGCATTGTTCAAGCAAGCCGGTGGGAGAATTACAGACACGCACCAGGACCTGCCTTACTGGCCCCTGTCGGAAACGGACGCACTGACTGCCTGGATTCCATTCGACGGTTCTTCACGGGATTCAGGTTGTATGGGATTTATCCCGGGTTCTCACCGGATCGGCGTGCGAAAACTGGTCAACATATTCCGCGCAGGCTCGGAGGATCTTGATGAGCAGGCAAAAGATATGCGCATTTCTGAACCGGTATATGTCGAGGTACCAAGAGGTTCAGTGTCTTTTCATCATGGATTGACTGCCCACAACGCAAAACCCAACAACAGTGATAAGCCGCGGGAAGTACATACGATGATCTTCTTCCGTGACGGCATGACTCGAAACGAAGCAGGTCAACACTATTGTGTCGACCGGGTCGGAATCAAACCTGGTGATCCGGTTCAAAGTGACGCCACGCCGATCGCCTGGCCCAGACCGGATGGAGATCTACCTGCCGGCCCCGATCCTCTTATCCTGACGCAGGCACTTAAGGACAGTGGTGCGTTTCCGGTCACCGGCCTTACTTAACTGGCCTGGAAAGCAACGCCTCACAACCGGTTCCAGCCAGGATTGAATCAACCCTTTTTTGATCCTCCTCGTCCAGCCGGGCGTACTCTATTCGCAGCCACTGCAAACACTTGCCCTGATAGGGGAACGGTTCCTGAACCCAGTGCTTACCTTCCACGACGGTTTCGACAGTGTCCAGGCCCTGTTCCAAAGCATTGGCATTCGCCAGCATCACCGGCGCATAAGTTCGTCCCACTTCTTTCAGCAGTTCCGTCAATGTTGCAGGTATGTCTTCTGCATCAATGAAGTCATCGTCCGTCACTTCTACGCCGGACAGATCTTCCATTTTACTCACCCAGGCATGGATTCTGGGAAAATCGGTAACCGTCACTTTTGACGGCGTCGGGTCAAACTGAGTGAGTTGGGTTAACTGTCCAAGGCAGCCAAAATCAGCTGAACCGGGTCGATTACCCATGATGTACGGGTATTGTTTGAGATGATTGTTGAGGCAAAACAGGAATCGCTTGTAGCTATCCTCAATGACCACCGCTGTTGTATCGTTCGAGCCAACGACATAAAGGCGTGAGATCTGTCGATCTGAAAACACCTGTTTCATGGCTGCCATAACGTCATCCGGCTGGGTTACGTCACCGTAGTGGGGCAGAACGGAACCGGCCATATCAATATCATCCTGGTAATACCAGCGATAGTGAAACATGGCCTTGGTCAACCACTCATCGCCGTAGTCTTCAAGCAGTGAGTCCACGAATGCCATCGCCGGGTCCTGCGGAATCACAGACCGCCCCGGGTATTCAGTTTCCAGTCGACGGATAATGGGAGTGCTGTCCACTTCTGCTTCCAGCGCACCTGTTTCATCGACAAAGTAGAAAACCGGAATCAACTGCACCTTCGGTTGAGGCAAGTCCTTAAACCCGTCATGGCCCCCTTGCAGGTATCGATAAGGAATACGGCGATACCTCAAAAGCGCCAGCATTTTTCTCGTATAAGGTGAACCCGGCGAACCTCGAACAGGCAAGAGCGATTGGATCATAATATGTACTCCATTTTTCTGAAACTCTTTCCGGATCCACGCAGAACCACACTGCCGAATCAGTCAAACGCGGCAAACACCTCATCATCCAGTTCCTGATACACCTCCGGTCTCTGCGGCCGAATCTGTGGCGTAAACTCGGTAATGCCAACATCCCGAAAATCCGCGACACGGTCAATCACGTACTCGGGCGAGCCTACCATAGCCCAGTCATTCTCTCCTCGAATTTCCTTCGCTTTTTTCTCATCCCGGACAATCCGAATCGGCACATGAAGTGTTTTTTGTATCTCTGCCGGATCCCTGCCGACGGCATTGCAATGCTTCTCCAGGACAGATGTCAGATGTGCAACCCGCTTTGGGCTGGCAATGACATTCATCATGTCACCATACATCGCCAGGGTCTTTAAGGTTCGCTTCTCACCAGTCCCACCCACCATAATTGGAATCGGCTTGTCGCCGCCTCCAGTCGGGGCGAAAGGAGCCTGCCTGAGCTTGTAGTACAGACCCTCATAATCGACTCGCCCACCTTCGTTGTTGAATAGCAACCTGATCAACTCGCAGGCTTCTTCCAATCGGTCCGAGCGCTCCCGCAATGAAGGGAAGTCCCATCCATAGGCTTCATGTTCGCGGATATTCCAACCAGCACCAATGCCCAGTATGACTCGCCCATGAGATACCACATCAATGGTGGCTGCCATCTTGGCCATCAGCGCCGGGTTGCGATAGGTATTACCTGATACGAGAATTCCCAGTTTCAGTTTTTTTGTGACTGCCGCAATCGAAGCCAACAGCGACCAGCCTTCGAGGGTATCTAACAATTCATGATCCATGACCTCCGCAGTCTGACTCCACGGTGGTATGAAATGGTCGTAAGCATAAACACTCGTCCATCGACCCGCTTCCATCACCTCCAGCACGGCCTTGATGTCTTCCCAGGTTGCTTTTTCGTTAACGAGTTGAGAACCAAACACAGAGCTTTCCCGAATGACATAGATAAGTTATAGAAGATAATCCCGTTGGCCTGGCGTTTGCAAATTTCGGGCGTGCGAGTCACAAGACAGACATCCATCTGATGGCAAAGGGAGGTTGGAAATGACCGATAATAGGTTATAGTACGCGACTTTTGCAAACCTATAGGTCCTCAATGACCGAGATCAGTCTCGAACATGCTATTCGCTCACGTCACTCCGTCCGTGGGTTTCTTCCCAAACCAGTGCCTCAAGAAGTACTGCTTCGTGTCTTTGAACTGGCACAGTGGGCCCCATCGGGTACAAACGTACAGCCATGGCAGGTGTATGTGGCCTCAGGGACAACTCGGGATACCATGCGAACCGAGTTCATGAGCCGTGTAAAAGCGAATCAACCCTCACAACCGGATCATCCCGACCGGGGACGTATGGGAGATCCCTGGCGCGAACGACGGCGTAACTGTGCCAGAGTGTTGTACAACGCAATGGGCATCGCCTGGGAAGACAAACCAGGACGAGCGCAGGCAAGTTTCCGGAATTTCGAAATGTTTGATGCTCCCCATATGGCCTTTCTTTGCATCAATGAGGCATTTGGCAAGCAATCGGCCGCTGACGTGGGCATGTATGCCCAGACCCTGATGCTGGCGATGACCGCCAACGGACTCGCCTCTTGTGCCCAGGGCACCATGGGACACTACCCGGATCTGGTGCGTGAGACTTTCGACATCAGTCCGGAGGTGAATGTCCTGTTTGGCATCAGTTTCGGTTACGAGGACATTGATGTACCTGCAAACAATGCACGTACCACCCGCGCTTCGCTGGAAGAGAATGTTGTGTTCCTCGGTAACTAGTCCACTAGGTCTGAGGTTGGCGTTACATATTTCCCGGTGACATGCTATACCTGTAAACTCACCCATCCAAATCAGAAAAAACTATGGACCTTGGAATTCGTGGTAAGAAAGCGATAGTCAATGGCGGTAGCGCTGGCATGGGCAAGGGCAGTGTACTCGCATTGGCCAGAGAAGGAGTTGAACTCTACGTGTCTGCACGAGGCGCAGAACGATTAGCCAGAGCATGCGAAGAAATCAGCCAGGAAACCGGAACCCAGATTACCCCTATCGTTGCTGATCACAGCAGCGATGAAGGGCGCGCAAAGATTCTGGCAGCCTGTCCCAACCCGGACATTCTCGTTGGCACCTGTTCACCGCCCCAGGTCACCGGTGACTTCAATACAATATCAATGCGGGACTGGCACGAGGCACTGGATATTACATTGCTGGGTCCTGTGCAATTCATGCAGGCTGTCATCCCGGGTATGGTCGAGAGAAACTGGGGCCGCATTGTAAATATCGGCACGGCAGCGGCGAAGTTTCCGCAGCAGATCAGGATCCTGTCCGGAGCCCCCAGGGCAGCCCTGGTGAACTATACAGTGGCCGTTTCCAAGGCTGTCGCCAAGAACAACGTCATGATTAACAACATATTGCCGGGCATGTTTCATACCGCCGGGATCGAAGACAATTTTAACGCAATGGCAGAAGCCAACGACACCAGCTACGATGAAGAAGTGGCAAGGTTTGTAAAACAGTTTCGAATACCAGCCGGTAAATTTGGTGATGCAGATGATTTAGGCGCCTTCGTAGCGCTGTTCTGCAGCCAGTTCGCAAATTACATGGTAGGCCAAAGCCTGGCCATCGATGGTGGTGTGACGAACGCGACATTTTAACACGCTGGCCTCCACGACCTGCTCCCGCACCAATTACCCGGCACACCATAAACCAGCGCTTGTTATTCAGCGTGATACAACGTATTAAGACAATGAAAACGACAAAATTACTTCTTCGAATGAAAAACTACTTTTTAACAGCCATTATAGTTGCACTTGCTGCTACGCTTTCAGCATGCAGTGAGCAAACTGTTGACCAACCGGGATCAAGATCAACCCTTACTGCGACTCAACAGCACTTGTGGTCGAACAGCTGTGCTCTGTGCCATGTAACAGGAGCCGCTGGCGCACCTCGATTCGCCGACAACAATGATTGGAAATCGAGGAAGGCGAAAGGCAAAAAAATACTGCTGCAACATACCCTGGAAGGGTTTAACAATATGCCACCACTGGGCTATTGCATGGCTTGTGAAACAGATGATTTTGCTGCACTGATTGAATTTATGGCCGGTGACTCAGCATGGGGAAACTAACGCGTCGCACATTTCTTGCCAACAGCGCGCTCGCTGCCATTTTTGGTATCGCCGAACCGGTTTTCGGGCAACCCTCTCGTAAGCCAACACCCTGGCGTAACTGGTCCGGCGGGATCGTGGCGCATCCGATCGGCAGGTTCTCACCCACAAGTGAGGAACAACTGAGTGAATTTCTTGCATCGAGCAATGGTCCATTACGACCAGTGGGCTCCGGTCATTCGTTTACGCCTTTGGTACCGACTGATGGCCATTTGCTGGTAATAGATCAACTTACCGGTTTGCTGGCCCACGACCCGGCTGAACACAAAGCAACCTTTGGCGCTGGCACTCGATTGGGCGACATGGGTGCTCCGCTGCAGGCCATCAACCAGGCCATGATAAATTTACCCGATATAGACAGGCAGACACTCGCCGGTGCCACCTCGACGGCAACACACGGCACCGGTATAGAGTTCAAGTGCCTGTCTGGTTACGTCACTGAATTGCGACTGATTGCACCCGACGGGGAGGTTCATGACATTAACGAGCAGTCAGACCCGGACCTTTTTGCGGCTGCACGCGTCAGTGTCGGTTCGTTAGGCATCATCACCCGAATGACAATGCAGAACAGGCCAGGCTATCGTCTTAAACAAACCAGTTGGGTCGACAAAACTGATAAATTGCTAAAAGATTTTGACAGCCTGGCCGCATCTCATCGGCATTTCGAACTGTTCCCGCTGACCCACTCGGACTACTCAATTGCCCTTGCGACCGACGAAACCACCGAGGAGATTAACAATCCGCCCGCATCCCCGGAAGAAGAAGCAGGATTTGACCTCGCCATGCGAGGCTGGATGAAAGTATCACCAGCACTCCGTCGACCCCTGGTCAATGGATTGGCTGAGCTGATACAACCGAGTGAGCGAGTGGATGAATCCTACAAAATTCTATCCAGTATTCGAAACAACCGCTTTAACGAAATGGAATACTCCGTTCCTTTGGAAGCCGGAGCAGATTGCCTGCAGGAAATCCTCAGAACCATCCTCGAAAAAGAGATTGATGTAGTATTTCCTCTTGAATACCGATACGTTTCCCACGACGACACCATGCTTTCTATGAGCTCCGGTGAAGAGGACCATGCGGCAATATCCATACATCGCATTGCTTCTGAGGACTATCGGCCCTATTTCGACCTGATCGAACCTATTTTCTGGAAATATGGTGGCCGACCCCACTGGGGTAAAGTGCATTCATTGGGTGCGAGCCAACTGCAAGCGCTGTACCCTCGTTTTGCAGAATTCAAAGCCATTCGCCAGCGATGGGACCCGAACGGCCGAATGCTCAATGACCACCTGCGCAAGTTGTTTGGAGCCGAATCGTGAAACGAAGATCTGTATTACTTGGCGGTGCTGGTCTCGCAGCGGTCGCGGGTGCTTCCAGACTGTTGTGGCGTCCGGCTGACACTGGCAAGCCGCACAACCCCTACTTTTCAGGATTAAACGAACTCCTGAAACAACATGGCCCCGGCAGACCGGTCATGCTGATTGACGTTGATCGAATAAATACCAATATCGACCTGATCGCCAGTTCTGTCGGCGAGCAAAAAACCTACCGGGTCGTCGTGAAGTCACTTCCATCCGTGCCGTTGCTGGAACACGTCATGAATCGGGCAAAGACCAACTCCCTGATGGTATTCCACCAGCCATTCCTGAACACTATTGCCGAAACCTTTCCTGACGCGGATACGTTGATCGGCAAGCCAATGCCTGTGTCAGCCGCCAGAACTTTCTATGCAAAAGTTGATCACGAACGGTTCGATGCAGAGAACAAGGTTCAATGGTTAATAGACACGCCGAAAAGGTTTGCCCAATACCACGCGCTAGCGCGTCAGTTGGGGATAAAAATAAGTATTAACCTGGAGATCGACGTCGGCCTGCATCGGGGCGGATTCGCAACCCCAGCGTCCATTGTCCCGTTAGTGGATACCATTAAATCTGACCCTGCCCACCTGGCACTCGCCGGATTAATGGGCTATGAACCTCACCTCACCGGCATGCAGGCGACACTTTTGCATCCTGCAGTAAGACAGGTTCTCTCGGTCTATGAGGGGTTCCTGGGACAGCTAAAGCTGGCTGGATACAACCCTGAAAAACTGACCCTGAACGGTGCCGGTAGCCATACCCTCGGCATTTACCAGGGCGACCGGACCATGAACGATTTATCAGCAGGGTCGGGGGTCGTAAAACCCACAGATTTTGATACCTATCACCTGACAGATAATCTACCCGCCGTTTTTATTGCGACACCCATATTGAAACGCTACGACGAATTAAAAATTCCCGGAGACCCGTGGTTCACAAAGCCCCTGCAAATGTGGAACCCCAATATGCGCAGGCTCTATTACATTTACGGCGGCTACTGGAAAGCCAATATGGTGTCCCCATCCGGCGTCGCTGATCCCCTGTACCGGAGCACAAACCAGAGCCCGGTCACCACTTCGACCTCGATCGATCTGCACGTGGATGATTATATGTTCCTGCGTCCCACCCAAAGTGAACATGTGATGTTGCAGTTTGGCGATCTGCTGCCATTTAAGGCAAACGAGCTTCTCGATACCTGGCCAGTCTTCCAACAAACCGGATAAACCGCAATTTGATGTTGGATACCATTGTCCAGAAGCGGTCAACGATGCTGGCAGATGACAAACACTTGGGGTAGAGTCTGGTAAGGAAGCTACGAGAAGAAGAAGCCGAGCAGCGCCACCAATTCGAGGCTCCTTGACACCCGCAAGCTCATGGATGACGACCATCGACCAACGACCAACCAATAGCTCGCAAGTTCGATTGGAATAAAAAGGAATTTTGTCATGAACCTGATAACTGGGTTGCTTGCGTACATCTCAGATCTGGTACCCAAAACACTCAAGTCTTTCCTAATCGCAGCATTCGTTCTGATTCTTGTTTTGCCTCTCATTTTCGGCAAGGCAACTGACCTGTATGACAAGTCAATTTCTGACGATGATAAACAACGAGGTGCGATCACCGGGGTTGAAGATGCATTCGGCGATAAATTTGACGAGATCTTCCCCGACGACGAAAAGTGGCCTGGCTCCCAGGGCTGGCAAAACTGGACGCCTGAAGACAGCATGTGGTTTTACACCACCACGCAGGGCTCTGATGTAGTGCCTTATGATTTTTTTATGGTCCTGGAGCAGGAGAATTCAGACACATTGTTTCGAGATAATAAAAACATTGCTTACTACCGTTATCTCCCCCTCAAAGAGACCTCGAGTAACCCAGACGGACTGCCACTGGGGTTTGTTAAAGATACCTACAAGGGAAAAGAATATGTCGGGTTTACCTGCGCTGCCTGTCACACCACGCAGATAAATTACCAGGGCGTGGGGATGCGTATCGAAGGTGGACCGGCCATGGCGGACATGTACAATTTTATGACGGCGCTGGACAAGGCTTTGACGAGCACCTGGGAAAATGACACAAAGCGCGAACGCTTCATTGCGGCCGTACTGGCCCGTAACGGCGCAGGTAAGATATTCACCGGTGGTCGTAACTTTACTTCCCGAGATGAAGTCGACGCAGCTCTGAAAACCTTCAAGATCCGGATAAAAAATTACGTTGTAATCAACCGTGCCGCGCCCGGCTACGGCTATGCACGCCTCGATGCATTCGGCAGGATTTTTAACCGTACCCTTGAGCATTTGCTCAACAGAGACGCCGTTGAAAGTGTCCTCACTGACCAGCTCGAACCCGATGAACTCAAGGAAGTACTCAAACACATGGATGATTCCGTGGTCAGCAACAAGGAGTTCGATCACCTGTTTGAAAAGCTGGTACCCATTCTTTCTGTGAAACAAATGCTGAAATTCAGAGATGCTCTGTTTAACAAACCCGATGCCCCGGTAAGTTACCCTTTCTTATGGGATATTCCCCAACACGATTACGTCCAATGGAATGGCATAGCCTCCAATGCCGGGGTAGGACCCATCGGCCGCAACAGCGGTGAAGTCGTTGGTGTTTTCGGCACCCTGGACTGGCAGGAAGAATCAGGTTTCAGCCTCTCCGCACTCATCGGTGGTCAGGGAACGGGAGATCATGTGAGCTTTCAATCTTCGATCAATGTTAGAAACCTGAAGCATATCGAAAATCACCTGGTCAGCCTGCAATCCCCGGAATGGCCCGCGGTTCTTCCTCCGATTGATAAAGACAAAGCCCGGCGCGGCAGAAGAGCTTTTCTTAAACACTGTGCTGAATGTCACCACGATATCGATCGAAGTGCAGAAGACCGTCGAGTAGTAGCGCAGATGCTCATGCTCAGTAAAGCCGGGACAGACAAAACCATGGCCAGCAACAGTGTCAACAGAGTTGGCAAAAGCGGTATTTTAAAAAACCAGTACCAGCAGGTTGATGTTGGCAGTGTACTTATTCAAGACACAGCGCCCGTCGCCGTTCTGCTCACTGCCGCCGTTACCAATGTTGTGGCCACAACCGACTTTGACAAAGGCTATATCCGTCGCTGGAGTGAGTGGATCTATCATCTGGCAACAGCATTTTTCAGCAATGAGATCAAATCCAGTATCAAGAATGGGAAATACAAACCCGATACCACGGCGAAGCCATTCGATTCCCTGCATGCCTATAAAGCGCGGCCCCTTAATGGCATTTGGGCCACCGCACCTTATTTGCACAATGGTTCGGTACCTACACTGTACGATCTTTTACTGCGTAAAAAATGACACTGCGACCCCGAACATCCCAAAAGGAAATGCGATCCGGAAGAAGGCGAGTATCGCCCGGATGAATTTCGAGTTGGCAGTCGTGAATTTAATCCAAAGGAAGTCGGCTTTATCACCACAGGTTTCGGGAGCGAGGATCTTAGCCAAAGAGACGGCACACGCTTTTTGACCACACTTCCTGGCAACAGCAATGCCGGTCATGAATACGGCGATTTAACCCGCAAGGTACGTTATGAGCTGGTTGAGTATATGAAAACGCTTTAGCCGAAAAGGACTACTCGTTCTCAGCCTGATTCCGCCCGCGAGTCTGAACACCAGCAAGCCGGGCTGCTACTTCCTCTGGCCGCGGGCCCTTGTGCAGCTGATTGATCTCGACCTCATAGGTCATTGCATCACCGAGTGCGAGATCAAAACCCCGATCTATCAGGCGCTTGGTTTTGAACATCACCTCCGGCACGGCAGAGAGCATGTCCCTGGCAAGACTGATGCATGTCGGTAAAAGTTCTTCTCTCGGCACAATGCGGTTAGCAAGCCCCCATTCATAGGCGAGTTCTGCCGACAGATAGTTGCCGGTGAGAGAAAGTTCCTTCGCCCTGTTGATACCAATGGCGCGAGACAACCGCTGGGAAAGACCCCAACCTGCTATTAAACCAATCCGGGTATGCGTATCTGCAAATTTCGTTTCCGGGGTGACAATCAACAGATCGCAGGAGAGCGAGATTTCGAGACCACCCGTCACTGCGAGTCCGTTGATTGCGCCGATGACAGGTTGTGGCAGGGTTCGCAGCAGCTGTGGTGGATCAAGTAGTTCAGAGTGAGCTTTAGGCACATCGGCACTTCCCATCTCCTTTAAATCAAGACCAGCACAAAACGCCCGGCCAGCACCGGTGAGGATGACAACACCAATCTCCCGGTCACTGCGCAGTTTGATTATTTCCTCCTGGAGTGCGTAACGCAGCTCCAGTGACAGTGCATTCAACTGCCTGGGTCTGTTAAGGGTCAGGATTGCAATGCCATCGCGTTTGTCGACGAGTAGTACGGGTTCTGTCATCTTAAAGATCTCCTGGAAAAACCAAATGTAATAGCATAATTGCAATGTGGTGATCGCAGACAAACGTCTCGAAGAAGTTGTTGCCGCAGAAATTCGTCAGTACGGTGGCAATGCAACAGTTGAGGTCACCCGCTGGTGACACGGCACTGTCTTCACCCTGGGCACCGAACTCGGCGATCGAGACGCCTCTCTGTGTGTCGAGCCAAATCATCTGTCCAAACGCACCGAGCGTTATCGAACGGCCGTTGGGGTAGTACTTCATCCCAGTGGGAGAATAAGTGCGCCCGCTCCTCAATTGAGCCGCTCAAAGCGCGCAGGTTGCGGCGCTCGTACTCGTCGCTGAATTCGACCTGTGGTCGGTGAGCCCCGTCAGCCAACTAAATTCTCCTCACGACTTTATTCTGAAGGCCACAAAGGCGTATTGATTTCGAAACCCAATGGCTCACCCCAGATATTGCGATAGGAAACATGGTGAACCGGTGTTCGAGGCGCCACTCCCCATCGACCCGTGGGATACCCCATGGTCACACAGGCTGCGAAATTCCACCCCTGGTCTTCAGGCACCTTCAGTATCTCCAGCATCTGCTTCAACTTGAACATCATGACACTCGTAATCGCCGATCCTACCCCCTCAGCCCTCGCTGCCAGCATGGCATTCCAGATCGATGGGAAAATTGATCCGCCGCTTGGATCGTGTTGGGCGAACCCAAAAAGCAGCAGCGGGTAGTCTTCAAAGTGATCAGCGAGATAAAGTGCCGATTTTTGCATCTTGGTAAATTCGATACTTTCCGGTGTGTCCGGATTTTCCTTCGCTGCATCCAGCGCAGGTTTATAGTGCGTTTCGAGCAGTGTTTGAAAACACTCGCGATAAACTGATCCCAACTGACCCTTGATGTCCGGGTCGTCTACGAGCATGAATCGCCAATTTTGGGAATTGCCACCACTGGGTGCACGCACAGCTGCATCCATAATGCGCATCTGTACTTCCTGTGGAATTGGGTCGGTTTTGACCCGGCGCATTGCCCTGGTGGTGTATAGCGCTTCATAGACATCCATCGAAATTGTTCTCCTGATCGTCGATTAACCTGTCTGGTAGATGATGCATCATCTCATTGAAGTAAACAAAGCCGCTCAGGAAATCACAAGAAGTTGACCAATTGACATCGAGCACCCACGCTTATCAGCAATTGACTGTGACTCTAAAAACGCTTCTGCAGGGTGGTGGGATAGGATCTAAATGCGACGGGGATATCTGCGGTTTTCAAGACCAGGATTTCAAAATAATCCTGGTCGTCCTGCCTTCTGATTTCCCTCCTTTGATCCGGAACAAGGGATGAAGCTCGTGGATCCCTGCGATATCTCCTACGGCGATCAGCGGTTCTCTGACGTTGCTCAAGCGGGTCAGCTCCAGGCATACTTTCGATAACACACTCGCAACCGGTCTCCGCGACCTTCATGGCAAATTTAATCGCATTGTCTTCGGACAGGCCTGTTTTAATCACAAATTCTCTGCCAGAGAATAGTTTCTTAACGGCAGGTTCCCCCAAACGAAAGAATCTGCCAAACCTTTGCTTGGTGATATCGAAACTGAACTCACCAGTCATCCTGGCGTTGAATCTAACCTGATGCAGTGTATCGGTCATTCAATCTCCCATGTAATCTTTGCGGAAACAAAGGACTTCGAATTTTACCCCATCGGCTAAGCCCGGTCATTCAGAGATACGGAGAAAACAGGACAAAATTGTAAGGGAATCATAACAACTCAGTAGCAAATTCATTTCGATCTATGCTTCCTTGCCACCAGTTCCTTCGCCATATCGACGCGAACCAGGTCATTCAGCTTTTGCGTGAGACTACAATCTGGAATATGACCCCGTTTAATCTCCATCACCGACAACTTTGCATCAGATGCTGCAATTCGGATATCTGCTGGACGTTAGGGTAACTCCGGGTCTCCGGACCATTCTTCATTCACCACCCTTATCAATGACTATCAAAGGGTTCTGTAAGTATGCGTGCCGCGAGAATTACCTGCACAATAGACCTTAAAACTCCAGGGTTCAGTACCTCATGGTACATTATGGTACAACAGGAACTATCGCAGCAAGAACAAGGAGCCGCCATGGGTTTCACCGCCTTACTCATCGCTAATCGTGGCGAAATAGCCATCCGCATAGCACGTGCCGCAGCTGACCTTGGGCTCAGGAGCGTCGCCGTATATTCTGAAGATGACGCTTCAAGTCTGCACACACGGGTCGCCGACGAGTCGTTTGCACTGAACGGCATGGGTGCCCGTGCCTACCTCGATATCGAAGCGATCATCGCCGCTGCCAAAACCACGAATTGTGATGCGATTCATCCCGGCTACGGATTCCTCTCAGAACAGGGGAGCTTTGCCCGGCGCTGTGAAGAGGAAGGCATTACATTCGTGGGGCCCGCCGTTGAACATCTGGAACTCTTCGGTGACAAGGCTCGCGCGCGCATTGCCGCCATTGAAGCAGAAGTACCCGTGCTAAAAGGAATCGATCGTGCGGTGACGATCGACGAAGCCAGGTCCTTTATGGAATCACTGGGATCGGGTGGCACAATAATCATTAAGGCCATCGCCGGTGGCGGCGGTCGTGGTACCAGTGCAGTACCAGATCCCACCGATCTCGAATCAATTTTTGCACGCTGCCAACGGGAAGCCAAAGCATCATTCGGGCTGGAGGATGTGTATGTTGAAGAATTCGTCACCAGGGCGCGCCACGTGGAAGTACAAATTCTAGGTGACCTGGATGGGAACATTGCACACCTGGGGGAACGTGAGTGCAGTATTCAGCGACGGAATCAAAAATTCCTGGAAATCGCACCTGCACCCGGTCTCGCGGAATCAATGCGCGAAGAGATCATTGCAGCGGCGGTTCGCTTCGCCACCAAAGAGTCCTACAGTAATCTCGGCACCTTTGAATTTCTGGTTAACAGCGACAGTAATGCTTCCCAGCCCTTTGTGTTTATCGAGGCGAATGCACGTTTGCAGGTTGAGCACACGGTCACCGAGGAAGTGACCGGTGTTGATCTTGTACAATCACAGATTCGCCTGGCCGCCGGTGACTCCCTGGATGAACTGGGGCTTGGTAATTCCGCTACCACAACCCCTCTCGGCTATGCGATCCAGGCCCGGGTGAATATGGAAACTTTCAAGGAGAACGGCGCCGTGCGACCTGCCAGCGGCACTTTCACAGCCTACGAAGCACCCAATGGTCCTGGTGTGCGCACTGATGGGTTCGGATACGCGGGCTACAAAACCAGCACGGCGTTCGATTCCTTGCTTGCCAAAGTCATCGTGCACTCACCGGAAGAAAATTTCAGTGTCGCTGTCGGGCGCGCTACAAGGGCATTGTCGGAATTCCGTCTGGAAGGCGTCGGTACGAACATACCCTTCCTGCAAAATATTCTGGGTCACGAAGACTTTATCAACAACCAGGTTCACACCCGTTGGGTAGATGAACATATCAAACAACTTGCCGCCCCTTCGACGACAAGAAGACGATTCATTGAAGGGGTAACACCAAACACCGCAAGCGCTAATGATAATGCCAGTAGTAGTAATGGTAACGGTACAGTCCAAACCGGATTCGCCGGTGCCAAGGTGGACACCAGTGATCCATTGGCGCTGTTTGATCACGATACCAAAGTGAAATCGGCTCAATCTAACCAGGAGGCTACTGCCTCGGAGACGGAAATCAGCGGCCCCGATGGTTCTACAGGTCTCGGCTCACCTATTCAGGGCACTATTGTTTCCATCGATGTTGGCGTCAATGATGAAGTCCGTGAAGGACAACCAGTCGCCGTGGTTGAGGCGATGAAAATGGAACATGTCATCACGGCGGACCATGACGGCATTGTCCGGGAAATCACCATGGCAGCCGGAGATGTCGTTCGGGAAGGGTTTCCAATCGTGTTTATCGAGGAAGCCTCAATCACCGGTGGCATCCAGGCCGTGGAGGAACAGCTCGACCCGGACTTTATTCGCCCGGACCTTGAAGAGACCTACAATCGCCATGCATTAACCCTGGACGAGAACCGTTCGGAAGCTGTCGCCAAGCGTCATGCCCGCGGCTATCGTATGCCCCGGGTAAATATCGATGAGCTGATGGACGAAGGTTCGTTTAAGGAGTACTGGCCATTAATCGTCGCCCGCCAGCATCGCCGCTATGATATGGAAACCCTCCGCAAACAAACCCCCGCCGATGGACTCCTGGCCGGTATAGGCACCATCAACGCTGACCTGTTTGGCGAAGAGCAGGCCCAGGCAATGATCGTCCACTACGATTACACGGTGTTGGCCGGAACCCAGGGTGGACGCAACCACTACAAGCAGGATCGCATGTTCGAACTGGCCAGGCGATTTCGAATACCACTGGTTCTGTTTGGCGAGGGCGGTGGTGGCCGGCCCGGCGACGATGCAACCGGTCCCGGGGTTGCATTCGATACCTACACCTTTACTCAATTTTCAAAACTGAGTGGCCTGATACCTTTGGTCACCGTTGTCAACGGCCGGACATTCGCCGGGAACACCGCACTGGTCGCCTGCTGTGATGTCATTATTGCCACAGAGGGCACCACCCTGGCCATGGGTGGACCCGCCATGATCGAAGGTGGTGGCCTGGGTATTTATACCCCCGAAGAGGTTGGCCCCATGTCATTCCAGGTCCCTAACGGTGTGGTGGATATTCTGGTTAAGGATGAGGCAGAGGCTGTCCAGGTAGCGAAAAAATACCTGTCTTATTTCCAGGGAACAATCAGCGACTGGAAAGCCCCTGACCAGCGTCGCCTCCGCCATATTGTGCCTGAAAACAGGCTGCGTCTGTATGACATGCGGGAGATTATCGACACCATTGCCGACAAGGATTCGGTGCTCGAAATCAGAGAGAAATTTGGCATCGGCGTAATTACGGCGTTTATCCGGGTGGAAGGCAGGCCAATGGCTGTTATCGCCAACAATCCACATCATCTGGCCGGTGCCATCGACTCTGACGGTGCCGACAAGGGTGCACGATTTATTCAGCTCTGTGACGCGTTCGATATCCCTATTCTGTCCCTGATGGATTGCCCGGGCATGATGGTTGGCCCGGAAGTAGAAGCCACGGCACTGGTTCGACACTGTGTGCGCATGTTCAATGCAGGTGCTAACCTCACGACGCCATTGTTTGGGGTAGTTGTCAGAAAAGCCTATGGGCTGGGGGTACAGGCTATGTGCGGTGCAAGTTCCAGGGTCGGATTCTTCACCGTTGCCTGGCCTACCGCAGAATTTGCCGGAATGAATATCGAAGGATCCGTGAAACTCGGATTCCGTAAAGAACTGGCCGCGATAGAGGACCCGGAGGAACGTAAGAGAGAATTCGAGACTCGCGTTGCACGATCCTACGAAGGTGCGAAGGCAATCAACGCAGGAGTGGGCGGAGGCATTGACGATGTCATTGATCCTGCGGACACTCGCAGTTGGATCGCCAGCAGCCTGAAACGATTACCGCCGGTACCGGCTAGAACAGAGAAGAAGTATCCATTTATTGATACCTGGTAATCATTGTCGCTTATTTGTGACATCATCCCATGCCAGCAAGCGGGTTCGATCCAATGCCACGACCTGGATCAAACGTTGGGTAAATACATATGCGGTACAGACGTTGTTTAGAAAGTGAGACAACGATAGCATTGGATAGCATCAAAAAAACTATCAGCTTAAGCAGACAGGAATGGGAAACCCATGCAGATAATAAAATCTAAACTGGATACTCGCTCAGAGGAGTATCAGAAGAATCGGGCTGAAATGCTCGACGAGCTAGAATACATTGAGGGTTTACACATCGACGCCGCTCAGGGCGGCGGTAAGGAAGCCATGGACCGATTGCGTTCCCGCAACAAACTGCCATTGCGCAAACGTATCTCACTGGTTCTGGACCGGGATTCGCCATTCTTCGAAATCAGCCCGCTCGCAGCGTACAACTCCAGTGTCAAGATTGGTTCAGGTTTTATCGTTGGCATTGGCGTTATTGCCGACACGGAATGTGTCATTCTCGGCCACGACCCTTCAGTCCGGGCAGGTGCTTTCAACGCCTGGAACAGCAAGAAGCTGATGCGGGGGTTAGAGATCGCCCGGGTCAACCGGCTACCCTACGTACAGTTCGTTGAATCCGCGGGCGCTGACCTGCGAGGTAATGCGGCTGGCGGCGGAGGCGGCCCGAAGGACGACGGACCGCCACCCAGGATCAAGACCCGTTCCACGACATCCCACTTTGGGGAATCTGGCAGGCTTTTCTATGAGATCACCGAACTGTCACAGATGCGCATCCCCACCATCTCGGTGGTGTTCGGCGCATCCGCAGCGGGTGGCGCCTATCAGCCGGGGATGAGTGATTACAATATTTTCATCAAGAAGCAATCGAAAGTGTTTCTTGGCAGCCCACCCCTGGTGAAGATGGCCACTGGTGAGGATGCCAACGCCGAGGATCTCGGCGGTGCCGAAATGCATACACAAATCTCTGGTCTTGGTGACTACCTGGCAGAAGATGAGCACGATGGCATCCGCATGTGTCGTGAGGTGGTAGCACACCTCAACTGGCGGAAATTAGGCCCTGGACCAACTTTGCCGCCAGACGAGCCCGTCTACGACCCGGATGAGCTGCTGGGCATTGTATCCCGCGACCTGAAGTCACCGTTTGACATGAGGGAGGTCATCGCCCGTATTGTCGATGGTTCACGTTTTGAAGATTTTAAACCGCTCTATGGACCCACACTAGTTTGCGGCTGGGCATCCGTTGATGGCTACCCGGTCGGCATTCTCGGTAACAATGGGCCACTGATGTCGGAATCTGCAGAAAAAGCCACGCAGTTTATCCAGCTCTGCAACCAGATCGATGTACCGCTGGTGTTCCTGCATAACATCACGGGCTACATCGTCGGCACCGATTTTGAACAGGGTGGCATTACCAAAAATGGCTCGAAAATGATAAATGCTGTCGCAAACTCAACCGTGCCGCATATCTCCGTTATCCCTGCGGCCTCTTACGGCGCAGGCAACTACGGTATGAGTGGCCGGGCCTACGGTACCCGCTTCACCTTTATCTGGCCTACCGCCAAGATTGCCGTCATGGGTCCGAAGCAAATGGCGGGAGTTATGACCATCGTCGGAAGAGAATCGGCAGAACGCCGCGGCCAGGTCTTCGATGAAGAAGCCGATGCGGTACGCGTCGCAGCGGTTGAAGCCGCAGCTGAGGAGGGCTCACTTGCCTTGTTAGCCACTGCTGCAATTTCTGACGACGGCCTGATCGATCCACGCGACACACGAGAGCATATTTCCATTGCGCTGTCTGCCTGTCACAACAACAAAATAGAAGGCGCCAAAGGTTTCGGCGTCTGGCGGATGTAATCATGTCAAAACATATTGAACGTATACTCATCGTCAACCGGGGCGAAATTGCGCGCCGAATCATAAGAACAGCCCACAACATGGGCATTGGCACCGTGGCCATCTATGCAGATGGTGATGTTGGCGAACCCTTTGTTGCCGAAGCAGACCAGGCCGTTGCCCTGGGTGGTACCAGTTCGCTGGAAACTTATCTCGACCAGGACAAGGTGCTGGCTGCTGCAAAACGGACCGGCGCCGACGCTATTCACCCGGGTTATGGATTCCTGTCTGAAAACACGACATTTGCGGCGGCTGTCAAAGATGCGGGCATGATCTGGATTGGACCGAACTCAGATGCCATCTCCCAGATGGGGGACAAGCTCTCATCTAAAAAACTGATGACCGAAGCAGGCGTCCCCACATTGCCATCAGCCGAAGTCGAAACAGGTGCTGATGTTCAGATGCTTGCCAGCGATATTGGCTATCCATTGCTGGTCAAGGCGTCTGCAGGTGGTGGCGGCAAAGGTATGCGGGTGGTTGAATCCGAAGCGGAACTTGAAGCCGCGGTGGAAGGTGCCAGACGTGAAGCGGGCGCCGCCTTTGGCGATGACACCATCTTTCTGGAACGCTGGTTATCCTCTTCACGGCACGTCGAAATCCAGGTGCTGGGGGATGAACAGGGAAATGCTGTACACTGTTTTGAGCGTGAATGTTCCATTCAGCGCCGACACCAGAAAATCATTGAAGAAGCGCCCTCTTCCGCCGTGACACCAGAGTTACGGGAGAAAATGGGTGCAGCGGCCGTTGCTGCAGCCAATTCGATTGGTTACACCTCCGCCGGTACTGTCGAATTCCTGCTGGATGGTGACGATTTCTGGTTCCTGGAAATGAACACACGATTACAGGTCGAACACCCGGTTACCGAGGAAATCACCGGCCTTGATCTGGTCCGTGAACAGATACTGGTTGCCCAGGGTGAAAGTTTAAGCTTTGCACAAGAAGATCTGTCTATCAACGGACACGCCATCGAAGCCCGAATTTACGGTGAGGATCCGGCCAAGGATTTTCTGCCGACGGCCGGTCCGGTATTGTTATTTGAACGCTCAAAAGTGGCTGATGCCAGGTTCGATTCCGGTATCGAGACCGGTAGTGTTGTGGGTATTGAATTCGATCCGATGCTAGCGAAGGTCATCGTCCATGCACCGACCCGTGCAGAGGCCGCACTACGGCTGGCAAGAGTACTGGAAACAACCCGTATCCAAGGCTTGACCACTAACCGCGACTTCCTGGTTGCTGTATTGCGAACCCAGGCTTTTCTTGACGGTGACACAACTACTGACTTTATCGAACGCATCAATCCACCGCGTGGAAAGACTCCCGATCGTGGTGAGTTGATTGAAGGAGCAATCGCCGCGGCGATGGTTGCCCAGGGAGATCGGCGGGCAGAATCGAAAACATGGCACCGAATCCCCAGTGGTTGGCGAAATTCCGTGATGCCACCAGAGCTGGTCGAATTTACCATTGATGATGAAGAGATTACGCTCGAGTACCAGAGCAGAAGAAACGGCAGTTTTGTTGCCATGGTTGATGATCTTGAACTGGTTGTGTTTATCAAGTCCAGACAGGGCCAGCAGATTTCACTGGAAATTGACGGCCGATTGCTGGCGTTTACCGTGACGGCTGACGGTGATCGCTGGTTGACCCACGGTCCCGGAGGCCAGGTTGAACTGATCGAGTTGCCAAGATTCCCGGATCTAGACCGCGCCGGGCTGGCGGGTAGCCTGACTGCTCCCATGCCGGGGAATGTCGTCGAGACTTATGTCTCGGAAGGTGATGAGGTGGAAGAAGGGCAATTGCTGCTGATTCTGGAAGGCATGAAGATGGAACACCGCATCACTGCGCCACACGCAGGCTCGGTGCGTGAAATTCGAGTCGCCAAGGGCGATCAGGTCACCAACGGTGAAGTACTGGTTGTGCTTGCGGAGGATGAGGAAGAATAGCCTAGCAGGCTGCAAGCTTATCGAGGGGTATTTGTAGTCAACCTGCAATCAAGTTGGGTCGCTCCTGCTCGATATAGGGCCGGAGCTCCTGCAGAGTTTCGCTGAGCGCGTTTACCGCCTTGTCAATTTCTGCTTCTCCCATGGCGGTACTGGTGCAATACATCAGGCGGGTCGCAGACATGATTCCGTGCCGGAGCATCGTCAGGTGCAGCAATCCCGCAATATGCCCTGCCGCGATAATCCCGTCTATGGAGCAACGCGCATCCGTTATTTCATCGTCCGTCAGATGGATGTTGGTTAAGGAACCCATCCCCAGAGCCTGACCTCGAATACCCGAGCTGGTGAAAACATCGTTAAATCCATCCCGCAACCTGGCCCCCAACAGGTTAATTCGTTCCACCTCACCTTCCCCGTAATTCTGCATAGCAGCAAGACCGGCAGCCATGGTCAGGGCATTACCGCTAAAAGTGCTGGCGTGCATGATGGGTTGTTCCTGCGCTGGACTAAAGAGCTGGAGTAGCTCCCGCTTGCCGCCCAGGGCACCGATTGGCAAACCGCCACCAATGATTTTGCCCATACAGGTCAGGTCCGGACTGATGTTATGAATTGCCTGCGCACCACCGGCACTCAAACGCAGAGTAATGACCTCATCAAAAATCAAAACAACCCCCCTCGCCTGTGTTTCATCGCGAAGTGTCTGCAGGAATTCCGTACTCGCAGGGATCATCCCCATCGACCCCAGTACCGGCTCAACAATGAGCGCAGCCAGATCATCAGCATGCCGGGCAATCAGATCTTTCGCCAGCTCCGGTTGGTTGTAGGGACAGATAATCGTATCTGCCAGAACACTCTCGGGAAAGCTCTTATCAACTGCAAGCGAAACCGGCGCATCCAGCGGCCCACATGCGTTAGGCATTGGCACGAGGGATACTTCTGCCAGCTCAAAGCTGCCGTGATAGCCGCCTTCCATTTTCATTATTTTCTGCCTGCCGGTAGCAGCACGGGCGCACCGAATCGCCATCTGGGTACCTTCGGTGCCGGAACTGGTAAACCGCATCTGCTCAATTGATGGTATTCGCTCGACAATCAACTCAGCAAGCTGCACCTGCCCGACGCTGGGTGCCGCATAAGCGGAGCCAATGGTTGCCTGCTCCTGTATTGCATCAACGACTCGGGGATGGGCATGGCCATGAATCAGCGAAGTAAAATTGTTCATAAAGTCAACGATCTGGTTACCGTCCAGATCCGTTAACAGGCAACCTTTTGCCTTCTGCATCGCCAGTGGATAAGGACCATAGTGGGCACTCGCGCGGGTATCACCGCCAGGGAAGACCTGTTGCGCCTGTTCAGCCCATTTTTCTGAGGTCGGACTAAAACGTCGATAGGCCGTCGTTAGCGGGTGCTCTGTCTGCATGAGTCAACTCCAGTACAATCGATTCGAGTACATTAGCGTAGTACTTCAAGGTTAAAGAAACCATTCACTCAATTTGTTCCACACGGTATAAACCGCAAACGAAATATAGGTTGCGCCGCCGATACTTACCATAACAATATTGTAAAGCTTCGGCTGTGCACTCTTTGGCAGATACCTGATATTCATGTAGAGCAGCATTGGCACGTAGGCGGCCATTGCGAATCCGCCGAGCATCGCGCCGATAAAGAAGAAATCCAGCACAGTGATATCGTAAGTTTCGAAAAGCCAGGTGGATGCAACACCCAGCGATCCCAGGCCTATGGCAAAACAGAGATAGAGTCGATTGGCCGCAAATCTGCTCGGATACTTGAAATTGCTGTGCAGCAGATCAACCCAAAGCCGGATACCCCCATCGAGCCCCGCCAATACACTGCTGAAAAAGACGGCTATGCCAATGATGAGAAACAGGTAGCGTCCAAACTGCCCCATCGAAGATTCAAGTATTTGCGCCAGGTCCCAGATGATTTGGCTCTCTGCCGGGACAATACCGGCGGGAAACAACACCACAAAGGCGCCAAACATAAACAGGAACATGGTTACGGTATTGGCGATCCAGAAGAAGATGATGCTGTCGAGCTGGACAAACCTGAACCAGTCGTTGAATCGCCGTGCATTGGCCTCGTTGTCCGGATACAGGAAGCCGGTTTCACTGTTACCACGCTGTGCTTCCCGTAGCGGGTTCATCAGCGCGGGAATATTTTTGCCCATGCCAATGCCCTTGTCCCGCAGATAATACGCATAGAACAGATTGCCGAGTCCGCCAATACCCGCGAACACGAAGGCACCAAAAAACCTGTGAAAGGTGAATTCTTCATCGAGATGAATGGTGCCGACATTGAGCATCCCGGATAACATTTCTTTAACATCATTCCAGGTGCCAACACTGATAGCCACAAACAACACGCCACCAATAATCAGCGCTACCATCGCCATGATGGACTTCTCAACCGCGGTGTAAATTCTTTTCGGGCCAAACAGGATGACGAGCGCGATAACAATGACCAGTGCGGTCCAGAGCCAGTCACCACCGGGACCATCAATGCCAAAAATCAGGATCCTGAGAGAAGTACCCACGGCACGACCCATACCCGGGAGAAACGCGCCAACAAGCATCAAGGTCATAAAGAAATAGACCCAGAATTTGGACATGCGTGCAAAGCCGGTAAATGCGCTCTCACCCGTTGCAACTGCCCAGCGCCCAACTTCAATGTTGATGAATAACTGCAGGAATACTCCGAGCGCCGCAGCCCACATCATCTCGGTGCCAAACTTGGCGGTGATCCACGGCCACAGGATCAATTCACCGGAACCCAGAGCAAGACCGATCATGATGGCACCCGGTCCCGTCAGTTTCCAGAAACTCTCGGTTCTATCGGGTAGATCGGCGCTCTGTAAATCCGGTATCGGAACGGTCATTAACTACTACCCATCCTTAATAGTTCTTGCCCGGAAATAGAACTGTGAGTGTTATGCCTCGGCGGCCTGGGCGGCCCCGCCCTTCCTTCGATATAATACATGAGCAGGAACTAACTCGCTGTTTTCATCACAATAACCGCGACGTAGTAAATGTGTTCGTATATAAACAAAAAATTTAAGATGGCCATGCTTGGCACATATTTAGTTTCCGTACGGACACCAATTAGCGAATCTCTTCCTTATGTTACTGAATGCTGGCCACTGCTCGTTTCGCCATCTCTTTCACCAGGGCTGCACGGTACGCCGGGCTGGCGTGCAGATCGGAATTAAACTCGTCTGGAAGCACATTGATACTATTCAACGCACTGGCGCTAAAGTCACCAGCCAGCGCCTGTTCCATATCGCTGTTGCGAAAAACACTTGCTCCAGCCCCTGTCACGGCGACTCTCACCTCTCCATTGCCTTCGCTCACAAACACACCGACAATGGCGTAACGTGACGCCGGATTATCAAACTTCTGGTATGCGGAACGTGAGACGCCGGGAAAGCGAACGGAACGGATCATCTCACCCTCCTGCAGTGCGGTTTCGAACAGATCAACAAAAAAATCATCAGCCGCAATCTGCCGTTGGTCCGTCACTATGGTGGCACCGGAACCCAATAAACCCGCCGGATAGTCGGCACTTGGATCATTATTGGCTACCGAGCCGCCAATGGTGCCCCGGTACCTTACCTGCGTATCTCCGATTTTGGCAGCCAGTTGCGCCAGCCCCGATGAAAAATCTGCAACCATACTCGAAGCCGCAACCTCACCATGGGTTGTCATGGCACCAATCACCAGTTCATCACCATCAATTGATATTCCAACAAGATCTTCAATACCAGCAAGGTCTATTAAATCTGTGGGTGATACCAGCCTCTGTTTCATCGTCGGTAACAGGGTGTGCCCACCCGCAATGAAGTAGGGATCCTCGCAATCGGCATAAAGGGATTTGGCTTGTTCGAGTGTCGCGGGTTTGTGGTAGTTAAATGCGTACATTACTGACCCTCCTGCGCAGAGATGATCTGCCATATTTTGTACGGCGTTGCTGGCATGTCCATATCCAAAATACCCAGCGCATCGGTTATCGCGTTAATAACCGCCGGTGGCGATCCAATCGCACCCGCCTCACCACAACCTTTAACCCCGAGCGGATTGTGAGTACAGGCTGTTTCTGTCAGGTCCACATCAAAGTTCGGAAAGTCATCGGCCCTCGGCATGCAATAATCCATATATGAACCGCTCAGTAACTGGCCATTTTCATCGTAGACGCAATTTTCCAGCATCGCCTGGCCAATACCCTGGACAAGTCCGCCATGCACCTGTCCTTCGACAATCATCGGATTGATAATCTTCCCGAAGTCATCAACCGCGGTGAATTTTTCGATGCTGGTCACACCTGTCGCCGGATCGATTTCTACTTCACAGATATAACAACCCGCCGGGTAGGTGAAGTTCTGCGGGTCGTAAAAAGCCTTTTCGGCTAATCCCGGTTCAAGGTCATCCGGGTAGTCATGGGGAACATAAGCGGCAAAAGCAATTTCCTGAAATGTCTTGGCGGCATTACTATTTTTGACTTTAAACTCCGGTGCCTTAAATTCAATTTCTTCTTCACTGACACCCAGCAGATGTGCAGCTATTTTCAAGCCCTTGGCAATGATCTTGTCTGAGGCACGATCAAGTGCTGACCCGCCCACCGCCAAAGACCTGGAACCATATGTGCCCATGCCCATATCCATGCGCCCCGTATCTCCATGCACAACTTCAACATCATCAATATCGATACCAAATCGATCTGCGACAATTTGCGCAAATGTTGTTTCATGTCCCTGCCCATGGCTGTGTGCGCCAGTGAGTACCGTGACAGAGCCCGTGGCGTTGACTCGAACTTCGCCGGATTCCCACAGGCCAACACCAGCCCCAAGCTCACCGACCATTTTTGAAGGGGCTATTCCACAAGCCTCGATGTAACAGGAGTAACCCAGGCCTCGCAGCTTTCCCCTTGCCTGCGAGTCTGCGCGGCGTGCATCAAAATCACTGACAGCTGCCATTTCCATCGCCCGGTCCAGTGAAGCTTCGTAATTGCCAATATCGTACTCGAGCGCGACAGGGGTCTGGTAGGGGAAGTCTTCCGGCTGAATAAAATTCTTCCGGCGTATCTCGGAGGGGTCCATCGACAGTGACCTCGCCGCTTTTTCAACCAGCCGTTCAAGGATGTAAGTGGCCTCTGGGCGCCCGGCACCTCGATACGCATCGACGGGTGCTGTGTTGGTAAATATGGAATCTACCTCAACATAAACGTTAGGGGTTTTATACTGGCCTGCCAGCAAAGTGCCATATAGGTAGGTAGGTACCGCGGAGGCAAAGAGAGACAAATACGCGCCAACATTGGCAATGGTTTTGATTCTCAATCCCTCAAAGGTGCCATCTGCGGATAAAGCCAATTCGCCATGAGTATGATGATCCCGGCCATGAGCGTCGGTGAGAAAGGACTCAGAGCGATCTGCAGTCCACTTGACGGGCCGCGCGATCTTGGAGGCGGCCCACAAACAAGCAGTTTCTTCTGAATAGACATAAATCTTTGACCCGAAACCACCGCCGACATCCGGTGCTATCACGCGCAACTTATGTTCCGGCGCTATCTGTACAAAGGCAGTGAGAACCAGACGAGCAACATGAGGGTTCTGGCTCGTGGTGTACAAGGTGTAGTCCTGGTTACCACGACTGTAGTCGCCAATCGCCGCCCTGGGTTCCATTGCATTAGGTATCAGGCGATTATTGTATATATCCATGCTGACAATATGATCAGCGCTTTCAAATACCTTGTCAGTCGCTTCTTTTTCACCCAGTTCCCAATTGAAGCTCCTGTTGCCCGGTATCTCATCGTAAAGTTGAATGTCTGATACAGCAGCTTCCCTGGCATTGGTTAATACAGGTAACTCCTCATAGTCGACTTCAACCAGTTCAGCCGCATCTTTTGCCTGACGTTTTGATTCAGCTAGAACAATCGCAAGTGGTTCACCGACATAGTTCACCTTGTCATTGGCGAGAACTGGATGGGCAGGCTGTTTCATTTCGCTACCATCGGCCGATAACACCATCCAGCCGCAGGGCAATGCACCCAAACCATCTTCAGCTAACTGTTGGCCGGTGAGAATGTCAACCACGCCTTCCGATTGCAGCGCTTTCCTCAGGTCAATGCCTTTAATCCCGGCCCTGGCCATGGGCGAACGGACGAAATAAGCATAGGTCTGATTAGGCAGATTAATATCGTCGGTGTAGCTACCCTCACCGGTAATTAGGCGGAAGTCCTCTTTTCGTAAAACTCTTTTACCTACGGTTGTTTCCTGCTCGCTCATATCAGGCCTCCATTTCTTTTGCGGCAGTTTCGACCGCCTTAACAATGTTCTGGTAGCCGGTGCAGCGACAGATATTGCCTTCAAGACCCTTGCGAATACTTGCATTAGTCAGGTCGTCGGAGTGATTAACCAGATCGATAGCAGACATGATCATGCCCGGTGTACAGAAACCACACTGCAAGCCGTGGCATTGTCTGAACGCTGCCTGCATGGGATGAAGATTATCCCGGTCACCAATACCTTCAATCGTGACAACTTTCGACCCATCTGCCTGTACGGCTAACATAGTGCATGACTTAATCGCATTGCCATCAAGGTGAACCGTACACGCGCCACACTGGCTGGTATCACAACCAACATGGGTCCCGGTGAGATTCAGGTTATCGCGAATGAAATCAACCAGCAGGGTATCAGGTGAAACCTCGGCAGACACCGGTTTGCCGTTTACTGTAAGTGCTATGGCAATGGACACATCAAACTCCTTTTCATGCTTGGCGTTAATGGTGGGTGGAGTACCATCTCACTTTTAGTTATGCCTTTCAAGGAGTGAATCAGCCAGGGTCGACTGCGCCAGTTCCTCCTAACCAGCCTCACTTAATTGCTGTGTGAAGCGCTCGAAAAAGTCCCTGGCGAGTTTGCGCGCGGCGACATCGACGAGCCGCGAACCAATCTGCGCCAGCTTACCACCCACAGCCGCATCAACCACATAGTGCATCGTCGTGACCAGATAGCCTTCAACGGTCTTTTCTTCCAGGGTAACCCGTGCCCCACCCCTGGCGAATCCGGCAACACCGCCTTTACCACTGCCGACAAGATAATAGGACTCTGGCGGATTCAGATCCTCGAGATTGATGCTGCCCGTGAACCTCGCTTTAACAGGCCCCACCTTCGCGATCAGAGCCAGTTCAAATTGATTCTCACCGGTCTGCCGCATCGACTCACAGCCCGGGATGCAAAGCTGCAGTACTGCCGGGTCGTTTAGCGCAGTCCAGACCTTGTCCCGAGCAAACGGCAGTTCTTTTGACTCTTTTAATTCCACAACACTCCCCGACCTATTTTGACTTTAACTGTCATTAATCCTAATCCGGCAAGTACCAAATGGGCGAACCCCAGGCCTTTTCCTGAATACTCTGGACCGCATCGGGAAATTCATCGCACCGCCCCTGGGTCTGGCACATTACCGTCGACCACCTGCGCGTTGGCGCCTGCTGAACCCTTGCATACCAGAACGCAGGTGAATCAACTGAAAACGCCGGATCCCGCCACGTCTGGCAAACCGACATATCCCCCTCACTATTTTCCCAGACTTTGATAACAGACTCTTTCAGTTCACCCTCATGCAACTCACCCTTGATAATTTCAACGCTTACGATCGGTACTCGGTCTGCCTGGGTTAACACCATAAACTGTGGCGGATGGCGCGCCTCGCTGAATTCGCTGCCCATGGTGAGGGTGGTGTCAGCTGAGTTGCCCCTTTGGCAGGTTAGTGATTCACCGCCAACCGAACCGCTGAATTTCAGCCCAATGCGAGGTCCGCTGGTACCGTACACTTCTCGCCTTTTCAACGCTGCAAACAGGCTTTGCCGGGTGTTTTCTTCCGACCATACAGCCACCAGTCCGCCCGGATTCATGTTCAGTCGGGACATTGATTTTTCCAGGCTACCGACTCCAAATACCGAGCCCTGCCATTTCTCCTCTGCAACAAATCCGGGGGTTGCAGAGTGATTATCCGTGGAAGCAACAATACCCAACTGTAACGGGTTCCGTTGTTTTTCCCCGGACCGCCGGTAGGCTATAAGCCCACGTAAAAGCAACTGACGCACATAGGTGCCGCGCATTTTCTGCCACGCCTCTTGGGTATAATCTTCTCTTGATTGGGGACGAGAGTGTTTAGTCAAACTAATCTCAAAATCGCAGTCTGATTCGTCTGTCAGGCCGAATGCGGCCAGGCATTCACTGTTACCTTTTTCCTGGTGTATTTCGACCAGCCGTTCGTACTGGCTCCGCAGCTGCAACGCGAGCTCACTCTGTGTTTCTACATCAAAAGAAACACCATCCCCCATATTGGTATTGTGCGGGATCGCAATAACATCACAATCATCTTCCGGCTTACATTGTTTCTGCAGCTCCATCCACAGATCTTCAACGTCAGGGTAACGCATGTAGTCGATAGCTTGCGCCGTGACATTGTCGCTGGCAAAAATAATGTTTCGATGGCTGTGGCTGAAATCCGGAGTTGCGGACCACTCGTAGCCAACAAACGAGGTAAATTCGCAGGGCTGATTGGCCTCGTTGGCATGATCCTGAACCCGCTGCCATTGACTGTTCCCGGCCTTCTCACAACCCGTAGGATCGGCGGCACATAAGGCGTTTGGTCGAGGAACGGGTCCCGTGATCGTCGGGATGACATATTCCGCAAATACCTTCGAACCCTCGCTGGTGGAATTGTATTCGACCATGGTCTTGCAGTAGGGATCATTTTTCCAGGTCGGCGGGGTGCAAATGTACATCAGGTCAAACCATTCAGCATGGTCTGTAATGGCCACAAAATCGAGAGGTCGGTCCAATCGAGCAACACCGGCACCCGGTAAATCCAGGGGCTCACCACGGGCGAACCGATAGGCATCAACCGGCGTAAATTTAGTACCAAAACCCCAGGCGTCAAGCGAGTAGCTGCTATGCACATGCAGATCACCCCAGTAGACGTTTTTCACACCCTCCTGGTACCTCGGGCAATGCTCTTCAGCCTGTGCCGTAAAGCAACAACTCACTATCAGCCATATGATCAAAATGCCTCGGAACATGGATTTCGGTCTATCGTCCATGGATGTTCTGCGTCTTTTTGTTTACTTAGAATTCACGACTAAAACATTTTTTTCACCATCCCGCCAGTCGCGACTACCATCCTCGATGATCGACCGTAACGTCAGTTGACGGATTGTGCCTATATTCTCATCTACGCTATCATCTCAAAGAAAAAATAGAGATCGTCACAATCGGTCCAAGACGGACTGTCTATGAAGAGACCTATAGAATCATTATGCGGCGGCAATAAATTAGAAAGTCACAACAAGTGCATACCAATCGCTTCCGGTTGCCAACATGCAACTTTTTATAAGCAGAGAATGAACCATGGCATTCAAGAAAATCTACGACAAGGCAATTGCGCAGAAGGGCGAGGACGAGCTCGCTGCGTCGTTGCCACAACCTAAATCAGCGAAAGCTTTGCAGTCGATGCCAGACGCTGAATTTCTGGGTGAAATGACCAAGTGCATTTTCAGATCTGGATTCGTCTGGAAGATCGTTGAGAACAAATGGACAAACTTCGAAAACGTATTTGCCGCGTTTAACCCCAGGGCGGTTGCTAATTTCAGTGACGAGCGACTTGAAACCATCGCCCAGAACAAGTCGATTATCCGGAACCTCACCAAGATCAAGGCAACCAGGGACAACGCTTCCTTTGTGCTGGATATCGCCGCCCAACATCAGTCTTTCGGCAGTTTTCTCAGTGCCTGGCCGGAGGATGACCTGGTCGGGTTGCTGCTCTATCTGAAAAAATCCGGCAGTCGGCTCGGTGGTCATACGGGACAATATTTTCTGCGGTTTGCAGGTAAGGATACATTCATCTTCAGCAAAGACGTCGTCCGGGTTTTAATTTCAGAAGGTATCGTTGATAAAGAACCAACGAGCAAGTCCGGTCTGGCTGCTGTCCAGAGCGCGTTCAACAACTGGCGAGACGAGACCGGACTACCCTACTGCCAATTAAGCAGAATAATGGCAGCGTCCATTCCAGCCTGATCAAATCCTGGTCGATTCCACGCGAAGAGTTTCACCGAACAAGTCTGTGCGGATTGGCTGGTCGGGGTGTACGCTTTCCGTTCCTGGTTAGATCGAGGCAAATTCCAGAATGCGACGGTCATTCGTACTGGTCTGGTAGAGTCTGCGACCCACGAGGAGGCACACCAGCGACAAGCCCAGGGCCATGCCACTCCAAAAGCCAAAAACACCGTAGGCCGGCCCAAAATAACCAAACCCGAGTATCATGCCCAGGGGCAGTGACAATACCCAGTAACCAACAAACGAGTAGATCATTGAAACCCGGGTGTCCTTGTAGCCTCGCAATGCGCCGACCATAGTAGCCTGGGTGCAATCAACAATCTGATAGAGGGCGACAATAATCAGCAAACTGGACGCAATGCCAAACACAGCAGGATCGTTGGAGTATATTCCCGGGATCAGATTTCGACCCAGTATCAATATGCTGCTGGCAAATAGCGCATAGCCGAGAGACACCAGGAAAGCCGTTTTGGCGACCTGCCGCGCACGGGTGAAATCCCGCGTTCCTACATAGAATCCAACCCGGATACTGGCCGCAGACCCCAGAGACATGGGAATGACGTAGGTGGCCCAGTTAATGTTTCCGGCAATACTGTGAGCCGCCAGTGCCGTTACCCCAAGAGAGCCAACCAGAAAACCAATAATAGAGAACACCCCCATTTCAAGGAAAACCGTAAGGCCAATAGGTAACCCCACCCTGACGATACTCCTGATGTTCTCGAAATGAAGCCACTCAAAGTGATCAATCAGACCTGTTTCACGAAACCAGGGTCTAAACAGTAAGGTGATGATGACAACCAGCTCGAACCACATCGTGATTGCTGTCGCCCAGCCGCAACCTTCACCACCCATTGCCGGAATGCCAAATTTGCCGTAGATAAAAATATAATTCAGAAAACCATTAATTACGAGCGCTGAACCCGCGATCAGCATGGGTTCAACAGTATGACCCAATCCTTCGCAGGCATATCGCAACGTCACATAGAGCATCACCCCTGGTACACCCCAGGCGACAGCATCCAGGTATCGCTCACCAATATCGGCGGCGTCTGCATCAACCTTAAACCATTCGAAGACTGGCGAGGCATTAATGATGATCACTATTGTTATACCGGCAGAAAACAACGCGAGCCAGAGTCCCTGTCGAACGAGCGGGCCTATCTGTTTGATGTTTTTCTCACCCCGATGGTGAGCCGCCATCGGCGTCAGGGCCATATTCAAGCCAGACATCAGCATGAATACCGGCCACAGCACATTGCCGCCCAGGGCAACCCCGGCAAGATCCACAGAGGCATAATGGCCCGCCATGGCTGTGTCCAGGAACCCCATAGCCATAATGAAGAATTGGGTTGCCACCATCGGCATGCCCAACTTGCTTAACTGACGAAATTCAGACCAAAACATAACTTCGATTATGACATCTATTATTCTGAGTGTACGCTGTCATCATAGACCACGGAAGCTACTGTAAAAATGAGAACAATCCTGAAAATCCTTGCCTTCTTAACTGCCCTTGTCGCTTTTACCCTGGCAGTCATGTGGTGGAAGCCCGTGCTTGCCAGCAGGCTGATCTGGCCACTGATCGAAAACAATCTACTGGCAGACGAGTTTCTGGGCATCACTGCACAGGGAGAAATAAGAGGCAACCTATACACAATCAAATCCACTGGCGCCTCCACGGCTTCCGTCGTCGAGGCTGCGAAGCGCCTGATTGGTGTTCTAAGCACGCAACAGCAAGAAGAAATACTATTTGCAGTTGATGACCTCGAATGGCGTCGTTGGGCGAACATTCACATTTCCACACGCCAGGGTGTGGGGCTCCTGGAAATGGACGAGGCCCAGACTGGGGCAGCAATGAACCTGTTGGCGACAAGCCTGAGTATTCGAGGTTTTGAAACAGCCCGGAATATCATGAAACTGGAGGGCCATCTTGCAGACCTGATGGATGATCACAATCAGTATGGCGAAAAACGCTACTGGTTCACCATTATGGGAGAACCTTCAGCCTCAGAACCCTGGGGCTGGCAGATTGACGGTCATCATCTGATTATCAATTACTTCGTCCTTGGCGACCAGGTAGTGATGACACCCCTTTTTATGGGATCTGAACCACCGGAAGCCAAAACCGGTCGCTATGCCGGGACTTCCATACTCAGCGAAGAGCTCAACGCGGGTCTTGCGCTGATTAATTCCCTCGACAACCAACAGAGGTCAATAGCAATCATCGAAAGTTCAAAGACCGCTAATAACAATCGTGGCGAGTTGTTTCAGGATAACGCCGTTGTACCCTATGCCGGAATTGGCTTTGGAGAATTAAACCCGTTACAAGCCGAATTAGCGAACGCCGCCATCCAGCTTTATATCGGCAAGCTTGATGACCGGCATGCCGGGGTGAAGATGGATGAGATCAGGCAACACTGGAACGAAACCCGGTTCGCCTGGGTAGGCGGCACCGATCCCGAAAGTGTTTTCTACTACCGAATTCATAGCCCCGTCGTCATGATCGAATACGATCATCAAATGCCCGTGGCGCTATCCGGACCCAGCGTACCGACCCGCGCACATGTTCACACTGTCGTTCGGACGCCAAACGGTAATGATTATGGAAAAGACCTGCTGCGCCTGCATCTTCAACAACACCCGATACCCACCCCCACCAGGTTGAGCAGCAAGAGGTAAAAAGCAACAATCGCTGCAAGTACCTGGCGTGGTACCAGTTCCTGAACCGTTGAAAAGGTGGGACCGTAGAAGGCGCCCAACTGAAAGTAACCAATCTTGGGGTACCAATCGGTAGGCAATATTAGTCGGCGCAAATTCTGAGATTCAAGGCATCGTTAAGCCCCTTTTCAACCAAATCCAACTTTCATCCCGGATAGCCAAAAGTCAACTTTCTGGATACGGGCTTACATGACATTGTTCAATTTTCATCCTGAACCAGTCGAAAGTATCTGAAGGTAGGTTGTTCGTCCATCGTAGCAGAAAGAGATTCACCGTACCGTGCTTTGCAAACCGACAACTCATCCTGCGTCTCCAATAACAATCCGCCGGACCTGAAAATGTAGGCCCTGCCTAACCTGATAAGCCACATATCTAAAGTTTCAATTGCCTCATCCAACAAGCTGATTCCCTCTCCGTAGTTTTGCTCCAAACAGAGCTGGAATCCATGCAGAAGTTTTAGATAGGCACGACTATGGATGTTCACTTTCTGTTTCAACATTCTTTCGATAGATGGTGTGGGATCTGTTCCACAGAAAATGCTCAAAATGATCGCGGAAGCCAGAGTAGCAACGGAGGAGGATGTCTCCAGGGCTTTTTCAACTATACTGTGTATTCCTGTATTACTGTTTTTTCGTACGGCTATTTCAGCTTGCATCAACATTTTCCGTGCGAGGTATTCCCGGTTCTCAAGTTTCCTGTCGATTTCAATGCCCCGTGATAACAGTTGCTCAGCCGCATTGAGTTCATTCAAAGCTATGGAAAGATCCGCCATGCCTTGCAACATGACCGAGTCAGATTGCTCTGATATTCCCATTCCAAGTTTATAACCGTTTTTTGCATCAAGGTAATCTCCCTTCTGAGCAGAAACCAGAGCACGAATCATAAAACTGTTGTAATAAGCCTTATCATCCATCAGTACATCTTCAGCGAGAGCGTCGGCTTCTTCTAAGTCTCCGGCATAGAGTGAGTAAAAGGCTGAGTTCTGCCTACCCAGAGTCTTCATTGGATAGAGTTCGAGATCTCTCAAAGAGAGTTCCTTGGCACGGGCAAAGTCGAGGAGGTAAAAGTAACTCACCGCTAGATTGTTTATCGCGGATTCATCCAATGGTGATAGCTTAAGCATTTCTTCAAGTTCTTTTGAGGCCTTCTCGTAATCCTGATTGTAAAATGCGTAGTACAGGGCCCTTGCCATTACAGCATTACGAGGACTTTCCAAAGAGTGTGTTGAAATGGCCTTCGACATTGCATCTCGACTGTCATCGATCCGGCCAAGGTACTGGTACGCGGTGGCCAGTGCTCGATAAGCTTCAAGAAACTGTGGGTCGTGCTGAATTGCTTCAAGGCAAATCTTCTTCACGTTTGCGTAGTCATTTGCTGCGGCAAATTTGAAGGAAAGCCAGTATTTGTGCAAACTCACCAGGTTTCTTGAGTCAAGGTACTCAATCATCTCGTTAGCTAGTTTTGGTGGTGATCCCTGTAAAACAGTACTAGCGTCGAGCACCAAACGGCCGACGAGAGAAGCTGACAATTCATCGTCATGAACTGAAATTGTCCACTCGGATAACTCCTCGCCATGGATATGAAGTGTCACGATTAATCCTTCGCCTTCTCCTCTGGAAAGTTCTACGTAAAGAAATCCATCAAGACCTTCCTCTCGAACAAGCGTAGCAAGTTGCTCGACATCCAGAACCCTTGTTGATCTACCTCTGAAGTCGGATGCGTAAATAAACAGATCTTCGAGGTATGGCAGAGCAAGGCTAAGAGCTGTAAAGATAGCGGTTGAAAATTCTTCGGAAATACCTGGGTCCGCTTTGGTCTTTCCTAAGACCCAGGATCTCTGTGTTGAAACTGGTATTGTTGACGTTCGGTACTGGGCTAGTATCGAACTAATAGAAGGTAACAAGGCACTCAGCGATTTGCCTGAACTATTGTCATTCTTCCAGTCGACCAGGGAAACTGCTTGTTTTTGACGAAACAATAATGGTGGCTTTACATGGTCAAGGAGAACTGGGACAAGTACATTGCGCTCCCGGTGGCGTCAATCGCATAATCCAGCAATGCCTCCTCATTCACAGGGTTCGCCACTCGCGACAGCGCTCGAACCTTTGAGTAGGATAACGTACCATCTGCAAACGCTTCAGAACACAGTGGCAGATTGAACAACTCCATCGCGACCCGCACTTTCTCCCGAGCTGTGCTCATGGTTATGCCACATTTCAGATTCAGCCACTCGGCACAATTGTTCAGGTTCCACGCCTTCCAACCCTGGCGAATATCGAATTCACGGCCAAGCACCATAAACTCGGACTCCGATGCGTTAATGCGAGGGCCTGGCCTTTTCAATGATATAACTTTGATATCTGTATATATATTAATGAGGGGCATGTCGCCTCTCATGTTCTACTGGGATCATATAGTCTAAATAGGAATGTCGCCGTTGTCTGTTGTAGACGACTTGATTTTCTTCGGTAGTAGGTCCAGCCTATGAACGTCATCGCAGCCGGGTCGTCAGCCCTATCTAATAGAGACTCGGCTGACCACGCGCAATACTCAAGCGTGAGTCCAATTTGGTGAGGTAGACAGTATGGCAATTGATTACCGGCTAGCCGCTAATGGCGCAGAAAATTTCGATCGTTGGGTTCGAATCATGATGGCGCCATTCGTGGATCCTATTCTTCAGCGAGTGAATCTTGAAGAGGGTAAATCGGTTCTCGATATCGGTTGTGGCACAGGATTTTTCACAAGGGCGGCTCGCAAGGAGGTTGGCCGAACGGGCAAGGTTATTGGTCTGGACCCTAACGGTGGAATGCTAGAGGTTGCAGCTGCCCTCTCTGCGGGCGATGAGTTGTCTATCGAGTGGTGTGAAGCCTCTGTCGAAGACATGCCGCTAGATAATTTAAAATTCGACGCCGTTATTTCAACCCAGACCATCATGTTTTTCCCTGACCTTGAGAAAGGTATCAGGAAAATCTGTGCCGTCATGGCATCAAAAGGTCGCGTGTCAGTTTCGTTTTTTGCGGGTCCGATGGATCGTAGTCCTTACATGGCTGCTTACACGAACAGGTTAGAAGAAATTTTACCTGGCACCACAGATCTTGTTCGTCACGCCTACAGATTAGATGGGGAAGAAGTTGCTACGATATTCCGCAATTCTGGTCTCAAAGCCGTCAAAGCAGAAATCCTGGAGTTTCCGGTTTCTCTCCCTCCAGTAATCAATTTCCTGCCATTGCACATTGCATATTTACCTGTGGCGCCTGATTTCGCCGCGCTGGATAAAAGCATTCAGGAGTCATTTTATACCAGCGTTGCCAGCGATTTGGCTGGCTTTGTTCAGCCGCAAAGGAACCTATTGGTCCCACTGGCATTGCATGTGGTATCTGGTCAGCACGGTGCAACTGAATTGCCGGAATTATGAACTACCGGCCAATAACGGAAGTTTAAGGCAGGGGCAATAGAAAATCGATCCAACACTTCTAATTACATTTTTCCTCGGTTTAGTCCCTACTTTCTTCTTTGTCGCAACTGGTGGCGCTGGACTTATCACGACGCCATCTCTGATTATGATGGGCCTGAGTCCGCAGGCAGCAATTGCAACAGACTTATTTGCAATGTTTGGTGGGCGACTTGGAGGTTTGATCGGCCTGCGTAATTTTCCGGGAGCGAATTCGCGGCTTTCCTGGGGCCTGGCGTCAACTGCAGCTCTGGGAGCATTAGGTGGCACCGTAATCTTGATTTCGGTTGATGAGTCGATAATGAAGAAAATGCTCGGCATTTTTTTGTTGCTAATTCTAACTGTAATTCTATTTAGACCTGAGATTGGAGTGGATTCTCGACAACCATCAAAGGCACGCAGGTACCTAGGATATCTAGTATTTTATCTTGTCGGCACATGGGGCGGTTTTGTCGGCGCGGGATTTGCGACTTTAGGAAGCACTTCACTACTGCTCATTTTTCGGAAGACATTTATTGAAAGTGCCACGGTGATGATGGTGGTGGGACTTGCCGTTGGATTCGTCACGTTTCTTGCATTTTGGTCGCAACAGCTCATTGATTGGCCAATAGGGATCAGCCTCTTGTTGGGTAAATCAATTGGGGGATATCTTGGGGCTCGCTTCGCTCTAAAGCTTGGCGATAAGTGGATTCGAGGTGGGTTCATCCTAATTGTGTTGACTGCAAGTGTGATGTTATTAACAACTGGGTAAGTCTCTTTTTGGTCCTCGACGGCGAATAACCTGGCTTTATTTCTACCCAAGATTTATGCCGCTATGGAGGTAGCTGCGAAAGTACCAGGACGGGCCTCCATCCGGCCAATAGCAGTCATTAGAGACTTGCAAATAACAGGGAGAGTATGCAGAAATACATCCGATTATATCCGGATTAGTTAGCAAATTTTCTCTCTACTATATTGTTATACATCATTAGAAGTGACATAGAGAATGGATTGGAATGCAGTTGGCGCAATCGCCGAATTATTAAGTGCTATAGCAGTAATAGTATCGATCCTATACCTGGCGGTTCAGGTCCAGCAGGGTGCGTCTGATGTTCGTGCAAGCATCATCCACTCACTACATGCTAACGAAATCGAAATCCAATCGAAACCATCGACGAATGTCATTCTTGCCAGAGCTGTTGAGAAAATCCATACAGATCAAATGCTAACCGATGACGAGAGAGCCCAGTTTTCAATGTATTTCTATGTGGCATTTATTAATTTTGAGCAGGTGTATCTTGAATACAAACGACTCAAAGTAGAGCCCGGACTAAGCGTCTGCTTTCACCAAAAGTGGTAGTGCTGTCCTCTCACGGCGGTATAAGCGGTTCGAATCCCCTAGGGAGTACCAAATATAACAGAAGGTTAGCTGGAGAATCCGGCTAGCCTCTTTTTCGTACTGCTAATCTACAGCTAGTCGTTTTGCGCAACTAGATGCTTCCTTGCCCGGACGTTACTTGATGACCGCTTTTCCCGAGTCGGAGTTTCGTTTAACTCAAACGTTCGCGCACGCGTTTGACATACTCGTCACGCTCCTTGCCGGACAGGCTTTCGATCTTGTCAATGAGTTTGTTCATCAACGCAGGTACTTCATAAAAGTGCCACGAATGCGCGTTACACAATGCATGTATTGACGCAAGCGTCAGCCCGGTTTCATGGTCGTGATGCAGGTGAATGGGATTTTTCAGAAACCCTTCTTTGCGTCCCGGCGAGTCGTCCCACTCAATATCGTCGGCTGAGTCGCGAACAAAACTGTTCGGTTCATCATCCAGCTTCTCAAAGCAATACAAGCACCGACCACCAAAGCTTCTGGTGTATTCATCACGCAACTCGCGCTTTTTTTCCAATTCAGCTTGTCGTAATTTTGAGGAATCAGGCCGCCATGTGGATGCCTAATGTGCATTGTCGTCCCATCCATGTTCGTCATGTATTGGAGCGGCGACAGCGGATAGATAACGTCAATCCAACGGCGTACCGTTCGAGCAGTGACGCCGAACTCGCGACCAACAGATGCCATCGTTCGGTTTTCATCCTTAACGAGTGCTACCGCACGACGGTGGCGTGATGTTATTTCCTTCATAGTTGTGTCTCCAGTGCCGCTACATACTCGAAAGCGAACCTTAATGAACTAGCAACGATTGCTTGGTGGATTATCGCGATGTCTGCTTTCACCGAAAGTGGCCTCTCAGATCCAGCCTTTGAGGAAACAATGCCTCGTAACTTCTCAAACTCCAACATGAACCCAGGTTTTGCCTTGGCATGGAAGCACTGGTTCCTGTTGGGCTTCCGCAAGTTCGAAGTGTTTGCATAGTGTTTTGAGTTTCATGCCTAGTCCTTGTGTTGTGAGTCGTCTTTATGTGTTTTGTCTTCTTGACTTAGAACGAGATCGATGTAGTCCTCGAGTAACCAAAGACTTTGTTCGTCGATCAGTTCACGCTGTCTTCGTTTTAGCCTTTCAATAGCAATGTTCACGACAACGCCGGACATCTAGGATTACTCTTCATTACGGAGCCTGATAATGACATCAAAGGACCGTGCTCCCTAGTCTCGACGAGCCAAAATGTAGTCAGGTAAATATTGGGGTGTGAATGAGCTAGAATTGCACGCAGGCGCACTTAGGATCCTTATCTAATGTCTGCTATGGGTACACTGCGGCTAGATTCGGGATCCTCATACCTCTTTCCGTCGTGTCAGCAATGGAATAGTAAGCGGCGTTTCCTTCCAGAAATCCTTGAAGCTTTGCGGAGACAGTTCAGTATACCTGACAGTATGTTGGATGTTCTTATGGCCCATGTAATGTTGAATTGCCCGGGTATCCTTGCCATCGTTGGCCAATTTACGACCGGCTGAGTGGCGCAACATGTGAGGCATTATCTGGTTATGACAAGACCCCAGCATGGGGCGAAGACAGGAGGAAGAAACTGGTTAAGCGGCGTAGGAGACGTCGCACCCTTTACGGCGGTGGGGCGAGTGGTATTGGTGGAGAGGAGTACCCACCCAGGAAAGGCACCCGTCTCAACTCAGCGCGGATTAAATGTAGATGTACCCAGGCAGATAGTAGTCAAACCTAATGCTGTTCCTCAGAGCCCCCCAAATCGATTTCTTCACCAAGTTTCGACGCCAGCTGGATCAGCGCATTTTCCAGGGCATCTACCCGGGACTCCAGTTTGTTAATCTGCTGATCCCTGTTAATCGCAGGTGCTCGCTGCACAACATCCGTTTCCTCTGGTGTAGATTCAATCTCACCGAAGAACAGGTGGGTATATTCGTGATCCATGCGGCCGGATTGACGAGGTAACCGGACGACCACAGGACCGCCTTCACGGTCCATCAACGCTTTCAGGCAATCGGTCACTTGCTGGTTCTCTTCAAAACCGCCATCAAAACTGTGCAGCCGACCACTGCGGCTTCGCAATTCTCCCGGTGTCTGCGGCCCCCGCAGTAACAACAGGCAAACAATTGCGTATTCAGCCTGGTCGAACTGACACTCGGCGAGCAGGGTGTTGCATAGTCGTTGGGTGTACTTTTCGACATTGTTCTTAAAACCTTCTTCGATGCTCACGAGGTGTTTGTCCTTGAGCTGGCGACCTGTTCTCTGCACATCGCCCGTTTGCAAGGACATGACCGGAGAGCGACTTGATTTTTGATTACAGGCATTGGTCAGCGCATTTAAGGTCAATGGATATTGATCCGGCGTCGTCACCGCTTTCTCCATCAGACAACCGATAATCCTTGCCTCTTCAGGTGTAAGTTGGATGTTCATACAAGCGCGAATCCGTTTCTAAAAGTGAGGAATGTCGTTACCAGGGTCGACTCGTTTGGCTCAAACAGCATCGAGAATGACGTCCGCCTGATCCTTTGGAACATAGAAATAGGAACCCGGCCTGAAATCATATCCCAGGTCACCCAGCAAACGACGCTGCCTTGCCGTACCCTGCTGTGACTCTACCGGAATTACACCATGATCATAGGAACGCACCCAGAGCTGGCAATAGTTATAAAGCAGAACTTTTCGTGCCTTACCTGAAAGATTTTTTGCCGGGCCGTGCCAGAGGGAATGTGGAAACAGGTAGACATCCCCGGCTTTACCCATCAACTGTACGGCACCCGGTGAATAGGGTGTGGTTATCTGTTGGTGAATATGATCAGGTATTTGATTCACATGGCTCCCCGGGAACACAGTCAAGTTGCCACTGTCTTTTTCCTGCACGTCACTGAGCAGATACATGGCTTTCATCGCAATAGGTGGGCTGTCTTCTGCGACTCGGATTCTTCTCAGACTTTCACCGCCATCAGTATGGGTATAACCAGGGAACTTCTCGGTGGACGGTCTCGAGATCGCCTGGGTCATGCTGAGTATAATGTTTGGGCCCATAATGTCGACTATGTAGTCAAATACGGGCGCCTGATCAATTAAGTCAATAAATACCTGGTGGTATCGCAGCAGGTCTCGCCGATCCATGAACCCCTGTGGATCTGTATCTGGCGCATGATCCATCCACTTGTAGTGACCAATGGGTAACTCAGGATTCCTGTCCGGTTCGTAGCCGGGTGCCTGACGGAACCGGTCCATTTCACCAATAAAAAACTCAACCTGGCCCGGATCAAACACCTGTTCGAGGTGTAAGTATCCGTCAGTCTGCCATTGGACTCGTTGTTGCTCAGTTAGCTGCAGCATATTCAGCTCCCGGTTACCTGGTGGTTAGATGGTCAGTAACCCATTTTTGAGCTACTGATTTATTAGTCGTTTACCTCGACTGGCCGCGCGGATTCGCAATGATCTGGTCAATGGCCGCCTGGGTATGCCTCTTGATATCATTGTCTACATCGAGTGCCATCACCTTCTTGAAAATAGGCAAATACTCCAGTTGTGGGTTGGAATACAAGGGTGAAAGGTCCGGGTAGATATCATCGGTTGAAGGTTTCTCCTGGTCCAGCAGAATCCTGAGGCGCATAATTCGACCCAGTTGTTCCAGTTCGCCCGCATAGACACCTTTTGCATCCTTAAACCACTGGTCAAATCGACTCTGCAGATTAGCCGCCTGTTCGTCCCAGGCATCCAGTTGCGCCTGGGCCTTCGTGGTGACGTCCTTGTTTTCCCGATAGAGGATAAAAGCACCAATCCCGAACAAAATACCCACAAAACCGATAACGATACCGCTCACCCAGGAAATGGCGTCGATGTAGTTGCCGATATCACCGTCCCTTTGATCAAGCCGGGTCAGAATTGATGCATTCTGCGTTTCAAGCTCATTTATGTGACTTTCGATCCTGGATTCAAGTTTTTGATTTTCCAGTTGCAATTGGCTTTTCGTGACAGCATTAAGCAATTCAAGCTGTCGGGAAAGGTCCTGATCATTCTCTGCCATAGCCGGAAAAGCCAGCAGCATGAGCCCACAAAATATGTACAGGTATTTCATTGTAGTCCGTTCCAGGCTCCTAGGGAATACGCTTGATCAGCTCGCTCGCGGTGCTGTCGAATGGTTTTGAAACCATTTCGACGTTGTTTTCTGTGGCGAAGTCAATCTGCATGTCATGGAAGTTTTTCGCCGATATGATAATCACCGGTAGATCAGGATACTTTTTTCGGATTTTCAGATACAGCAACTCGCCGGTTTCGAAGTGCACGTCTTCCTCCTGTAAATAACTGCCCCTGGCCATCATAATATCGAGGATAATCGCGTCAAACCGATTCATGGAGTCAAGGTTTTCAATCACATCGTCAGGGCCTGTGTAAACAACACAGGTGTGACCCTCATACTCAATAAAGGTTTTGAGATCATCGATTAAAAACCGGTCATCCTCTACTAACAAGACGTTACTCATGCCTCTTATCCGGTACTCGTGCAGGAACTCTAATGGTGAAAGTGACCGGATTGCTTAATGAAGTCAAGTGAAGATTGCCGTTGCCTTCGGCCATGATCCGGTGCGCCAGGTGCAGACCAATGCCGGTGCCACCGATGCCATGCCTGACCGCCTCGCTCCCCCGTACACCCTTTTCAAACAAGCGCTCCTTCTCTCCCTCATGAATGGGCAAACCATAGTTGCTGACCGTGATATTGAAGTAATCGCCAGATACCTCGTACCCACCGGACACTGTAATAGGCTTTCGGGTACCAATGGAATACTTGCCTGCATTGTCAATCAAGGTGTTAAAAACAATGTTAAGCAGGGTTTTGTCACCATACACACGGCAGGATTGCAGTCCGGTCGCGTTTAACTGTATATCGATATCATACTGTTTTCGAAGATAGGCTCTGGTGATATTAATCACCGGGTAAATAATGTCGCGCAGAACAGACAGTGTTTCAAAATTCCGGCGAGTCACTATCTGGTTGAAGTTAAACGTTTTAGCAATAAATTCCAATCGGTCGCCCATAACCTGAATATCATCCAGCTGTTTCATTACTTTTTCCAGGACATCCCCGGTCAACTCCTTGTTGGCCAGTGTCCGTTTGATAATTTCCGGTGCCATCGTGAACTTCGAAATCGGCGTCCTGATCTCATGCAGGAACACCTTGTTGAAATCACTCATTTCATCAATGCTGGCATTCGTTTTTGATAACTTGTCTTCAGTTTCAACAAACAGGGTTTCGATCCTGATCAGGTTGGCAAGGTTCGAGCAAAGGGACAGCAGGTTCATAAAATCATCGGTACTGAAGTTGACAATGGACTTATTGCCTTGCTTATCCAGCTCATACTTGTTGCGAACCCGGAGTACACCAAAACACTGCCCGGAGCTGGCAAGGGGTGACCCGATCCAGTTCTGGGGCGGGTGAACTGTTGTTTCGTTGTAACCTTCATTGTTCGGGTCGTCAGTCATCAGGTCATAGGAGAAGGCCATTTCTCCCTTTCCAAAGACTTCTGCCGTCGGCACGCCACTACTGACTTCATATGAGTACTCAATCACCGGTTCACCATGAATCTTCTCGTCACAGGTTGCCCTGAGTTCCAACCTCTTGCTCGATTTATCAGCAAGGAATATCGAACAAGCCTCGACCTGAAAGTTTGCACTCACCTGGCAGGCAATCCCATAAAGGAACTCATTCAGTTGCCCAATTTTATATGTCTCGATGAACTGCTGGTTAATCTGGTTCATCCCCTGATGTTCCTGCTGGCGCACCTGCAGGTACTTGGTTTCAATCGAGTTGCGTATTTCCAATTGGTTTTTTAGTTGTAGCGAAAAACCCTCATGTCGTGAATAGAACGTTAAAACGCCAATGGTTCCGTCATAACCCAGGGTCAATTTCATTCGGTTAACTGTTTTGATATCGAGGGTTTCGCCCAGAGTAACCCTGTTCTCGTTCGGTGCCCGGCATTCGGTTTGATAGTCCGGCATCAACGCAAGGTTTAAAGCACTGTTCTCACCTTCGAAGATGATGCTACGCGGATAAGTAAACGATGATGTGGAGCAGGTAAACACCCTGGTAAATCTGTTGTAGACCCAGAGTGCGTAATGATCAAAGAAAAAGTAGCCAGCCCAGGCATTTATGTATTCATCAAGAGATGTGTCAGTGGCGTAGAGCGCATCGATTAACCTTTCCCTTCGAGTAAGCTCGAATTCAGTAACGCGATGCCTGGCTTCAACCGTCGCCGCATTAAACTTACGGCTCTTGAACATGGGCCCGCCATCCGAGAGTAACAACAGGTAATTCTCACCTTCCCCGACTCGGTACCGCGACCCTGAAAAATTGATCTGTTGACCAAATATGCCATCCAGCACTTCACGACTGCAGGTTTTGGATTCCAGGACAGGTCTGATTGAGTCAGCAGAGAAAAACAGGTAACCACCTGTAGCGCCTGGGTCGGCTTCACCGTTACTACTGAGCAGCAGGTAGTATCCGCTGATTTTACTAAAGACGAACACATTGATCACAGTGCAGTTTCATGTTGGAAATCGTTGGGCTTCGGGCACCTGTGTCGGCCTCTCTTCGAACAGGATCATGGCTTATTTTACTTCACCTGCAGAGCGTACGCCACCAGCACAACTCTCAGGACATTCATTCATTGGCTGGTAGTCACTCGAAACTACTAACAAACCTCCCCTGTCGCAAGGCTAACCATAAAGCCAACCATGAGTGACTCTACTTAAAATCAAAGCCCTCATAGTCTTTGTCTGCAACTTCAGCAAGTCGTTGCCGGTATTTTGGTGCGCCACCAAAGTAGACCATGTACCTTAGTTTGTCGTGGCCATCGACATTGGAATTGTAACCCGTAAACCAGGATTTGGTGGTACTGATCAGGGAACCGTCGTACATGCTCTTAACATGCTCGATCCACTCCGCTTCAGCCTGAGCCGAAGCCTCAACCTGACGGTAATCATGGAGTTGCATGTACTTGATAAGGTCCGTGGTCCAGTCGACCACTTCTTCTATACCCGGCGGAAAATTTGTCGATACAGAGGCACCCTGGGGTCCAGCAAGCGTGACAAGATTCGGAAAGCCTGCTGTCTGTAACCCGAGCAGCGTGATCGGGCCGTCATCCCACTTGTCCCGCAACTTTTGGCCCTCTGCCCCGGTGAAATCGATTCGGTCAAAAGCACCTGTGATAGCATCAAACCCCGTCGCGTAGATAATCAGATCAAATTCGTATTCAGCTTCCGACGTCCTGATGCCCTGTTTTGTCACACACTCAATGGGTGTTTCGTTGATGTCCACCAGGTGCACATTGTCGCGATTGTATGCCTCGTAGTACCTCGTTTCGAGCGGCACTCTGCGGGTACCGAAGCCATGATCCCTGGGGATCAGCTTTTCCGCTGTGGCTGCATCATTTACCCGTTGGCGAATTTTCTCGGCGATGAATTCTGAGTACTCCGCATTGGCCGCTGGGTCCACCAACACATCGCGAAAATTACCCAGCCAGACACCAAAACCGCGTGAGTTGTACAACATCTCCCAGAATTCAAGCCGATCTGCTTCAGAAATCTCACTATACTCACGCCTGTCCGGGCCATGCAGAAATCCACCGGGCGTTTCCTTACAGCGTTTGAAGATTTCATCATAGGATGATTTGATTCTTGTCAGCGTGTCGGGGTCTATAGGTCCATTGTGTAACGGCGCACACCAGTTTGGGCGACGCTGGAATATCGTGAGTGACCCTACCTTGTCGGCGATTTCCGATATGACCTGTACGCCGGTCGCACCTGTGCCAACAACCGCGACTTTCTTTCCTGCAAGGCTTACGGTTTGCTGGGGCCAGTAGTAAGTATGGAAAGACTCGCCTTTAAAATCTTCAACACCTTCAATTCTCGGCATGGTCGCGGCAGATAACATGCCAATAGCTGTTACTAAAAAACGAGTCTCCAGTACGCGACCGTCATCAGTTTCCAGGTGCCAGCCCTGCAACCCCTCATCGAAAGACGCGGCTTTGACTCTGCAACCAAATTGCATGTGGCCGCGCAGTTCAAACTTGTCGACTACATAGTTTAGGTAGCGCAATGTTTCCGGCTGACCTGAAAAATGTTCACTCCAGTCCCACTCCTGCAAAATTTCCTTAGAAAAGGAATAACCATAAGTATAGCTCTCCGAGTCGAACCGGGCACCAGGATACCGATTCCAGTACCAGGTTCCGCCAGGTCCTGCACCCGTTTCAAGTAGCGTGACTTTAACCCCCAGTTCAAGCATTCGATGCAACATGTAGATGCCACAGACGCCTGCGCCGACAATGATTACGTCGTACTCAGGGTTTTCGTCCTGGGTTGACCCGGATTTCGAAGCCATAACTGTTACTCGTCTTATCGAAATTTTCTAGTGAGCCAGGGAATACATTCACCAGATGATTTTCACATATTGTATCGGCTACCGCCGCCCTAATACTGCTGAATTGATGATCAGGGTCAAGGGATCGTGAGTATCTACAATGGCCGAAATATTTTATGAGGGCAAATTTTAAGTGGGCAATTTTAAGTGGCTAACATGCCGTCTTAATTACCCACATCCAAATCTCAAGGAAGATTGAATTTCTGGTTAAGACATATTGCAACATTTACGACTAAAAATGGAGTTTTGTCAGGCATCAAAAATCAGCTGACACTTCGTCGGCGAACTCGACTCTTCCATCACATCCTCTCCACAAGCAGGCAATCAGCTTCTAATATTTCAACGTTAACATCTCGCGAATCCAGCGAAGGAGATTGATGATGCACCCAGCAGAACTTCGACCAGGAAAGTTGCTCATTACTTTTTTAATACTCCTCTCCAGCAGCAGTTACTTTACCGCCACGTTCGCGGACCAGCAAGGCAACTCATTCTCTTCAGGGGATGACGAGATCAATCACGCCATGAACGACTTCCACCAAGCCTGGGACCAGGAGGACTTCACGACAGCCGTAACTGGTGCACAACGGCTTGTTGGGCTGATCGAGCAAAGCCGGTACCGGCAGTCAAAATACCATGTGGCGGCGCTCCACAATCTCGCTAACGCCCAGCAGGCTTTGGGCTGGTTCAGGAAATCCGAAAAAAACTACAAGCTTAGCATTGAAATTATCGAACGAAATCAGGGTAGCTACGCTGCCGACCTGCCTGTTGTGCTCAACAGCCTGGGGTCCCTCTATTATGACAGTGCGGACTTTGATCTGGCCAAAGACATGTTTAGCAGAGCACAGCACATTTCTCATCGAACCGATGGTGTTTACACGCTGAAACAGTTGAATTCTGTTGACTGGATCACCCGGACCAATCTCAAAACCTCCAGGTCAAGAGATGCAGACAGGCAACAGCGATTTTATTACATTGTCAACGTGCAGAATTATGGCGAAGACGATCCCCGCATGTTACCCATCATGCAGAAAATGGCTGACTGGTTCCGTCGCACAGGACAGTTCAAGAGCGCGGTGAAACTGTACAAAAAAGCACTGGCTGTGATTACCAAGAACGACCTGGGAGAGAATGAGAAACTGAAGCCACTCAGGGGTATCTCGTCAGTGGCCTACCTTGAGGACAAATGCTGCGGCGAAAAGCCACTGGGAGAAGTTCTCCAGATTATCACCAGGGATCCCGCGTCCGATCACGCAGACGAGCTGGATGCCCTCGTACACCTGGCCGACATGCACATGATCAGGAAAAAGAGAGGCAAGGCGGAGCATTATTACCAGCGGGCATGGGATCGTATGGGAAGTGAAAACCCCCTGGTCAGTGAAGTTTTCGGCAGCCCGGAACTACTGGGGGTTGGTCGCCTTGAAGACATCTATAACGCCTACTACCAGACCGTTGAAGGGCGACGCCCCCAATCAAATGTCATCGTCTATCGCCTGCCCAGAGATGAGTCAACCATCAGCCTGGCTTCAAGCGTACCCAAAGCACCACCCGCATCAATTATTGGAGAACCACTTTCCCTGTGCCACTCCAGAGCACTTGAGCTGGCGCACGCTGATGATCTGGAGGAGTACTTCGTTGACGTCCGCTTTTCAGTGAACAGTTCCGGGAGAGTGTCAAATGTTTCTTTGGTCGACAGCAATGCACCGAAACGATTGCAACGCTATGTGACTAACACACTGCGCTTTTCTCGATATCGCCCAACCCTGGTAGATGGGAAAGTTGTCGATACCGATAACATCAAACTGCGCCAGACATTCTTAAAGGACCATGCTATGGGTAACTTGAACCGGATCAGTGCTGATGTAAGAGAAAAAGTTGCCCTGGGTTGCCAGCTGCTGGCAATGGCGAGTTAGATTGTTCAGCACGGCCAGTTTACCTGTTTGGATTAACCCACACCTTTGTTGTTCCCCAGTGCCTCTCACGGAAATATGTGGCGGATATGCCAACCATCTATGAACGTAGAATAGAAATATATAGCGAACAATTCGATAAAATGGCGAATTTCTAAAAAATATTGAGGAGATTTTCTGTTTCGGAATCACCCGTGTCATTCAACAAATTAACAACACAAAATGTGACCCGGTCGCTTTGCTGGTTTTCATGCACTATGAACCGGACCCGGAAATGGTCAGGTTGGCAGTCTGGGGCTACCTGGAACGTCGTCGCAGTTCAGCTGATGAACCTTTGATTGCCAGTCAGGACATATTATCGATTCTGGCGAAGCGAAACGTGGTGAATCGCGGTGCAGCGTTTGCCGGATTGATCTCTTTTGGGGATCGTCGACTATGTTCCGCCGCACGTTCCATTGGTGATTCAATTTCACCCGCAGAAGCAATGGATTTTTCGAAAGCCGTTACCGGCCCCCAGTTTGCTAACCCGGTGTATCGAGCAACTTTGGAATTCTGTCTCATCTGGCTGGCTGACCTGGCGACTCGAGAAAAATATGACGTATTGGCACACATCGCCTCTGCAGTCTCATCAATGGTGAACAGCAAATCGGCGCGGATGATTCAGGACATCCAGTTTAATTTCGGTCCCTATGGATTTGTGAGCAAACAAAGCCTGCCACAGCTTTCACTGGATGATATGTTGTCTGAATTCAAACCATTGCTCGAATTGTTAACCCGGCACAATGTTCCGGCACTCACCGAGTTAATCCGTACTCTTCAGATACCAGGTTACAAAAAGCCTGAAAATTTTATCGCGCGACGTCTGGTTCCAACAAGAAGGCATACCCTGGAGCGCCGTTTCAGTCAACGCAGGCAGAGAAATGTTGCCCCGCAGATTAAACGTCGGGTTGAGGAACGCAGATCTGTTACCAGAAGAATGTCTCTTCGCCGCTAAGATTCGCTGTTCGGGTTCGCTGTCAGGAATAGTCTCGCAATACCACTCTCGCGGTCACCGTTATCACCACTTGACCGAAGCTACGATTAGATCACAGCTGCCATCGTTTTACTTTGGCGAAATACCCGGGCTTTGCCGCGGTGTGCGTCCCATATTTCTGTCACCTTGCCAATGATTACTTCAAAACCATCACGCTGCTGCAGGTAAGTCAGAATCGGGTGTATTTCGTAACAATAACTTTCGAAGGTTTTTGTTTTCAGAATCTTGGTTCCCTTGAATCCCACGTACTCGATCTCGGAGATATCCTCGATTTCACCAGTTTCATCATTATCAACCATCAACATCAGTGCCAAAGCAATATCGTAAACCTCACCCTTACAATAGTTCTGACTAAGCTCGATCAGCCAGTCGAGACAAAATTCCACGGTTGATGAGCGTAACTCGGGAAGATGCACTCTCGAGAAGTTTTTGACGTCACTCGCGGTGAGCGTCTGGCGTGCTGCACGTACCACGGCATTGATTCTTCGATCTCCGAGGGACAGCAGACCAGCGAGAACCGCACCTCGATTAGCCGTATCGCAATCTCCAAGCACAGCAACAAGATCGTCTACCGCTGCGAACTCTTCCCCGATGTCACAGTTTCGGTTGATGAGATATTCCCGGGTAGCTTCGCAAACCAATCGCGAGTTTGGTTCAAAACTGACAAACACCAGCAGGCACTTTGTTGGCAGAGAGCCTGATAAAACTTCCTCCAGGACATCATTATACAATGTCTCACGTTCCGGCACTGTCAGGGGAGTTGAGAAGTTGTAGTATTTGCCCCGGCTGACTCCGTCCTCCCAATCCTGATACTTAAAATGTCGCGACTTGGAATGTTGAAGCCCGCTATGTATTAGCACCGAAGCCATAGTATGCCACCAGAGACCTTACGAATATTTGTTGAAGTATATGCGTGGTTCTCTGGCCTGAATCTGAACCAGTTCACACTTTGATAAGAAAGTTGACCACAAAAAGATCTGATTCAATTTTTTTGACAATTCTGCACAGTTGGGAAATGACAGGTGAATCTGGTAGTTTCCTGGTTTGACCTTTATAGTTCACAGAATTTACTTAGTATATTGAGAGAATGCAGAGCCTTATTAGTGTCAGTGCGATACTAGGTTTTATTGTTTATCTGATTGTTGCGATCGAGTATTCGCTGATTCTTCGCAAGAGCGGGGTATTTTTCTTCCTGCTTTCCTGTCTTCTGCGGTTTGGAGTCTCGGATTCTGGCTACTCGATACGCCTTCTGCACTCTTTACCCTGGATCTTGTCTATATCCTGGCCTGGTCAAGCTGCTTACTGCTGATATTCAACCAGCGCCAGCAACTGGGGGTTTTTTCGCTACGCTGGGGTCTTGTTTGGTTAATCCCTGCGCTTGCCCTGACCGGTGTAGTCTATTCCCTCATTGTCGTTACCCAAAAAGTCCAGTTTGGCTTTTACCTGTACCTGCTGTGCTGCATCGGCTCTTTGTTGATAACAGAACTACATATCCGTAACAGCGATGGTCTGGTCAGAACCATCAGTCTTGGTATCGGGGCCATGTTTCTGTTCAATCTGTACCTGTACTCCAAATCACTTATCGTCGGTCTTGTTCCGGTGGATGTTGCCCAGGCGCGTGTTCTGGCCAGTACGTCTGTTGGGCTGATTTTATCTCTCATGCCCCTCACAATTGCCAGGGATAAAAATCATCCCATCAAGCTAAGTCCTTCCCACCCGGTGGTATTTACAACAACCAGCCTGGTGCTGGCTGCAACAACCTTGCTGCTCGTTTCGATCGTGGATTATCTGTTCACCATCGGGAACGCTGAATCCGCCGCTGTGATACAGCCGTTTTTCCTTTTTCTGGGTGTATTGTTCATCGGATTCAATCTGGCGTCGGCTTCCCGAAGAGCAAAGATTCGCGTTTGGGCCTTTAAGAATTTCTTTCAAACCAAGTACAACTACAACGATGAGTGGCGACACCTCAGCGAAAGACTGGCTCGTAAGTCGAGCAATGAACACTATGGTGATATTGCTATTCGAGCAGTACTCCCCATATACAATGGCACTGGTGGTGTCTTTTATCTTTTCAAGAATGATGATAAAGGCGGCAGCTACTCTCCCGAAACCAAAATTATCATCGACGATGACCTGGAACCCATCAACGACTGGGACAGCCCGGCCTTTTTTAACCGAATGCTTATCAACAACTGGATTTTTGTTCCCCTGGCAACTGACCCCGGCCTGGCCAAGTTTAATGACCTGTTGCCTGGCCAACTCAGAGACCTGGACTCGACCTTAATTATTCTGCCCCTGATTAACAATGCGAAACTGCTCGGCTTTCTGGCGATCACCGCCGAGATGGATCAGGTCGACAGGTTCGATTGGGAGGACATTGATCTGCTGCGGATGGTCGGCAAGCAAATTACCAATTTTGTCGGTAATCAGATCCTGTCCGAGGAATTGGTTGTAATCCGGCAGTTTCAAGCCTATCACCAGTTCACAACTTTCGTTATGCATGACCTGAAAAATCTGATTGCCCAACAGGCACTGGTGGTCGAAAACGCCGGGCGGTTTGCCGACAATCCCGAATTTATTGCGGATGCCATCAAGACCATCGACAACTCCGTTAAAAAGATGGACCAGTTGTTGCTCACCATCAATCAAAACAGGGTGCTTGTGCTGGAACAGTCACATCAACACCCGGTTTCACCTATTGAGGTGTTCGAATCTGTACTCACCAAGTGTCATGGCAGGGAGCCCAACCCGGTACTACACCAGGAAGGTGAACTGCTGCTGGTTGATGCAGATTCTGACAACCTGCTGATGGCATTTACACACCTGATCACCAACGCGCAGGAAGCCTGTGATTCAAGTGGCAACATCGACATCTACCTGAAACGCACAAACAGCTTTAATTCTTTCAGATCTCGAATTTTTGAAGCAGATTCCATAACCAGCACAACTGCGCCCAACCTGGACAGGAATTTTTCACTGAGCTCCAAACGGCGTAAATTGTCAGGGGGTATTTTGTAGAGTATTGCCTTGCCGACGGCTTCTTTAGAAGGGCCAGTTTTCATACCTTTTCGTTGGGCACTCGTGTCACTCTGGTTGTCCATGATGATACGGAGTGCAAACTGTTTTAGATGATCAATTTTTTCCGAAACCTGAGTGTATTGTCTTTCATGCAGCAGACCTTCCAGCTCGGCGACCGGACCTTTAACAAACTCATTGAACCCCAGCGCGTCAGCCTCGCCTTTAAGCCAACTGCTGGCACTGGCTACTTCCGGATAGTTATGGTCTTCGCAAGCGGCCTGCATCCTGATCAATTGCTGGCTCATGCTAACGACGAATCGGTCTAACATGCTCCGCATCACAGGGCTACTTGATGCACTTTCAAGCTTGGTCTGGATGGGTGTTTCGCTCGACAGGGCCAAATCCTTAACGGGTTCGACCTTTTCCGATCTGGCTTGGTTCAGATCGGCTGCTGCCGCGGCTATGGCTTTTTCGGGTGCGGCTGCGGTGGGTTCAGCTTTTATGGGCGCAGCTTTTACGGGTTTGACCTCTTCCAGCCTGATTTCTCCGGCTTCAGCATCTACCGACCTGACAGATTCTGGATCTTTCGATGTGGCAAGAACTGTGGGTATAGCAACCTCTCGCTGAGTATCCCGTTGTTTTCGTTGTTTTCGTTGTTCACTTTTGGACGATTGATCAGTCGCCGCTTGTGATAGTTGTGTAGTCAGCAGTGCTATTTTCTCACTGGCCTGTTGTTCTTTTCGCAATCCCTCTGCTGCTGCCTGTGCGGTTTTTTGTCTTAGAACCCCAAGTTCTTCGCGAAGCACTTCGAGCCGCGCATTCGACTCTAACTCAACTTCACCTTTAGCCCTGGCGACAGTCTCAACTTCTTCTTTTACGCGAGTCGGTTCCTTTGCCAACAAGTTTCGACGTGATTGGCCATCTTCTTCCACCCGGGATCGTGCAGTTACTTCCGCCTCGAGTTTTTCCCTGACAGATTCAAGTTCTACACATTGCGTTCGGAATTGGTCGCCTGAAGCTTTTTCTGCACGCTGCCGGATCAGATTTTCCTGGTCCACCAACCCGTTTACCCGTTCCAGCTCTCCCGCTAGTTCCCTGATTTTCTGGTTGGCAGCGTTTACCTGCTCTACCCTGGCATTTTCCTGTGATCGGAGTTTTTGAGTAGCCAGGTCCAGTTCATCCTTCAACTCAACAATTTTCTCAGATTTCTGAATCCCGGCCCGCTGTTTTTGTTGTGATTCCTGTTGATAGCGTTCTTCCACTATATCCAGTTGATCCGACAATACTTGAACTCTTTCATTCGCGCTTCGTTCAGCCTGTTCCCTGGCGCTGGTTTCTTCCAGTACTAAATCTTGTGTACGTCTAAGCTCAGCAGTTATTTTGTCTGCCTTGCCCTGGGATTCGTCCTCTATCGCTGCTCGCGCGTCAACTTCTGCCTGGACGCGGGCCAGTGCAACACCGAGTTCAGCAGACAAATGTTCTGTCCTGGATTCCGTGTCTTCTCTGGACTGGGTTTCGTTTTGCGCTACCGACTGTAATTCAGTTAACTCTGCCGATAGTTCTTCTATCCGAGTTTGCGCTTCCTCAACGTACTGTCTGCGCTCTGCTGCCTCTTTGCATGCCTTTTGCTTTGCTTCCGATAATGAGGCGGTTAGCTCAGTCTCTCTTTCCGCACTTTCAGATTCTGCTGTTTGCCTCGCCGATACTTCTGACTCAATTTTTGTCTCCGCGGCAGCCAGCGCAACACGCTGTGATTGTGATAACGCTTCTGCCTGTTGCAAGGCAGCTTTTCGTGATGCGAGGACAGCTTTTGCTTTTTTCAACTGGGAAGAAGCGGCTTCAAGCTGGGAAGACATTTTTTCGGTTCGTTTGCTAGATTCGTCCCTGGACTCAATAAGTTCAGAAACCGTGCTCCCATCGGGCAACAGGAGGGGGAGCTCAACTGCACGGGTTCGAATTATCAAAGTAAATTCAGACCTGTCTAACTCAGTTTGGACGTCGAGACTGCCACCCAGTGCTTCAGCCAGGCGCTGCCCAATGGCTAATCGGAGTTTTACAATGGTATTCTCACTGGCTGCCTTAGCTTCGGCAACTGACTCCGGGTCTGGTTGACTGAATTGGGAGACAAGCTCCTGTGCGGACTTACCCTCGCCTGCATCAGCAACCGTAATTGTTAAAAAGGGATCTTCGAATCGGCCACTGACGCGGATAGCACCTGAATCGGTAGCGTCTATTGCCCGACCAACCATAGACAACAGTATTCTGCGCAACTTAACCGAATCAGATTCAATCAGATTGGGAACATTGTTTTCCGGATCCCAGCTTACTGTGACGTCTTTATCGTTAGCCGTCTCAAAAAACCCATCAACCACTTCATTAACGACGGAACCAGGGTCAAATTGACTATTTCGAACGTCGAGCAAACCTGATTCCAGACGAGATAGCTCAACGATGTCGTCAACTATATTCAGCGTATCTGCATTGATGAACGAGATCGTTTGCAGCAACTCTTGATCAAGCACGCTGCCCTGGTCTGCACCCTTGACCATAAGGTCAGCTATATTCAACAAGGCTGATATTGGTTTCTCAAAATTACCGCCAGCACCATCGACCAGGCCACGCTTTGCAAGATTCTCGGCTTGAACTTCTGCCCGCAAAATTTGCAACTGCTGTTCTTTCTTTTCCAGTTCCGTTACATCCGTGAAACTGACCAACACACCCGCAACGGTTTTGTTTTCACCCATGACTGGCGAAGAATTCGTAACCAGCGAAAGATTTTCATCATCGGCCGTTGTGAGTCGTACCCCGAGGTTCATCTGCGGTACGCCATCCATCAAAACCGAGCTCCACGGATAGTCATTTTCAGTCAAGAGGGTATTGTCTCGCCCTGCAAAGGGGATAGTACTGACATGATTACCTGTGAGTTCTCCCCGGGATCGTTTTGCCACGGCGGTAAACGCCGGGTTTGCCAGTACGATATTCAGATCGCCATCGAGTACCAATAATCCCTCGACAACCGAGTTGAGCGCAGAAGGCATGATGTTAGGGAAGTCGTCCGAAATTCCGTCGGATGATTGCTGCCGACGGAACCAGAAGTAAACACCAGCGGCCCCAAGTGCCAGCACCAGGACTCCGAGGAGTAGTAAAATCAGCAGATTTGATTCAGGCACTGCCTGTTCTGTCGAACTGGATACTTCCGAAATCTCTGGCTCCGGTTCCGCGGCCGGAACTGGCGATGCTAATTCTGTTTCGTTATTGATATTAGATTCTTCAGTTAATGTGAAATCAGTTAAATCACCTAAATCAGATTCCCAGGATTCATCGGCTGAGCCTGAGTACTTGGGTCTATCAGCTGATTCATAACCGTCGATGGGCATTGGATTCTGATCTGTAGTAAACCTCTCCTTTTCATCCTGCTGAGTTTCTTTTTCAGGGAGAGTTTCTTCTTCACAGAGAGTTTCTTCTTCGAGGAAAGATTCTTCTTCGAGGAGAGATTCTTCTTCGAAGAGAGTTTCTTCTTCAGATA
>JAPYTQ010000013.1:107321-110939 GCA_029941905.1 Pseudomonadales bacterium
AAAGATTCTTCTTCGAGGAGAGATTCTTCTTCGAAGAGAGTTTCTTCTTCAGATAGAAAGCCAAATCGCGTTTCAACCTCTGAATCCATTCGTGGCTCGATGATCTGGACGGAATCGCTGACAACTGCATTCACAGCACTAAGCGCTTCATAGCTGATATCGACGGGGTCGATGTCGAGCCATCCCTCGAACTTGCCCCTGGTTCTTTCGAAAACTACAAAATCAAACCCCAACTTATTGAGCGCACCTGTTCGCACATCAGCTGACCGCCGGGCACCGTACACCCCTGCAGAAACACGACCATCGTAGTCACCGACCTCAACAAAAACGATGTCAGCAACACCGCTGTCTTTTAACTCCCGAATGAGCTGCTTTCCATCGAGGACACTACCCAGTTGCTGGCTCGTGACAATAAATCCAAGTGATTCGCTGACTTGCAATACCCTGACTTCGTAGAAAAGATCGTACTCGCCAAGTATCGGATAGACCATGTCCATTTCAGCTTGACTCTCGAATGGGCCAATTAGCGTTCCGGAAGAAGTTGGGGGGGCAGCAAAAGCGTTAAAAAAAGTTGTGCATAGGAATAGCCCAAAGCAAAGTTGCTTTGACATTAAGGACGCACAACCATCACGACCTGAAAACATCTCGTCTATCCCCTGGAATTTGACCCAGAAAGAATATCCCACCTTGATGGTTGAACCGATACCAGTTTGAACTCCAACTTGTCCCGCCAATCAAATCTGGTAGTTGTTTTTTGATTTCTGGAGTCCCGGTTTTGAGACCGGGTTCACATTGTTGGTGGAACTCGTAACCGAGGTTTTTTCACCATTACAGACACGGATGGAAATCGTCAGATGAATCGATTGACGACGGCTGTCAATTCGCTTGCTCAAGAACTCGAATATTGTTACCCGACGAACGGTTGTTTATGCTTCGCGACATGTCGGTAACACTTGCTGAGAACGATTTGAACGGCTCTTTTAAGTTTGGATCGAGCGCCGATCAGGAGCGTCAACTATTTTGGTGGCAAGCCGAAAGCACCGACTGATGTTAACTTCACACCTCTGACAGAGGGTGAGTACCCACTTTGTTTTTCAAGGAACGGGTCAATCAGAAGATGACAAAGATCAGTTTGGGGTTGTCCAACGAACGGTGGTATATACATCGCGAATAACCGTCCAAATATCGTTATTCCCTACCAAACGAGTCAGTTTTGGCCAAAAAGAGGTTGGAACCTGGCCAGATGAGTCTGTTTTTACAGTAAGTTAGACTGACAATCTCCAGTTAAACCTAATGCTAATCTTGTGAGCCTGACGCTATTTGCCAGAAGAAACTTGACGCCAGGACCTCAGATGGAGAAACCCTGGTTTCCACCACGTTCCGGGTCAACGACGATCGCGTTGCTACGCTTAACCCTTGCGGGCTTTACTGTCGCTACCAGATAACTTTCCTGCGGTCGTGCGCGTTGAGATTGATGCACATCGTTGGGTAAAACGACGCTCGCGAAAAATATCAAGGATTCTCAATACCCGAATGGCCGCTATCTAAACTGGGATTCTGATGAGGGCAGGCAAGATAAATTAAACAAGCGATGGAGTACTGAAATTGATCTGCTTATTTTTTGATGAACTCCATAAGTATCCTCGCTTGAAAAGATGGATAAAAGGGATCTACGATATATCTCCCGCTGAGGCATTCAATCGCTTGATGACAATTGTTGGTTTTCCCGAGCCTGTTCTGGATGGCGATGAAAGGGAAGTTCGCAGGTGGAGAAGGGAGCCTCTCCAACGCAACCGTTACGAGCTTTGCTAAGTCAGGGACAAGGAGGGACGGGAGGTTGATTTCCTGATTTTAAAAGAAGGCATCGTGGAGGAACTCATCGAAATCGAATTTTCAGATGAACAGATCTCAAAATCCCTATTGTATTACTCAGAACGTATAAAGCCTAAGAGGAGCCACGCAAATTGTCGCCAACCTAAAACGCTCATAAAGTAAAGGAAGAATAACCGCAATCGACACGATTTCCTACTTTAGCGTGTGTTTCGGTTGAGCTTGCGGGCCGGTGAACAACATAGGGTCAGGTCTTGACCCACACAGACAATTCAAGCACAATTGTATTGTCCCATTGATACAGATTGCTTCAAAACGTGGCCCTATCCGTTGTCGTTGACTACAGTTCCATGATTGTGCACCTGTCGTGTTCAGATATAGTCGCTGCGCAAGAACTGATGGACTATGAACGGGAGAAGGTGGGCGAGGATTACCAAGGGTTTCATTGTTTTGCTGACTTCCGCGAATGTCTGTTGGACGTGGAATATTCTGAACTCCTGGTGTTAGCCGTTCATGCAGGATCTGCCGCGACCTCTCCCACTTATGGCGCTCGAACTGCTATCCTTGTTGCCGACAGGATGCAGGCAGAAATGATGGAGTTTTATCGCGAGGCGCACCACGAAGTCTGTGATCCACGGGTGCGGGAAATAGCCATATTTAGGGATATGGAAGCTGCCAATGCCTGGGTTATGAATCGCTCGCCTGTACAACTTACCCTCGTGCCAATGCTTGCCAAAGGTATGGCTCAGAGCCAGTAAAATTTACCGTCAGGCCAGACTGTGATCCACCGTATGGGGTGCCTGGGTTCTCACCTCGTGACCATGAATTTCACCATTTTTTATTTCCGCAAAAGTCCTGTCTACGACCTCACGTCCACCCTCACCTGCATGGTAAATGTTACCCAGAAAGTACAAGGTGCGAACCGCGGCTCCGGTGAAAACAAAAACAGTGTCAACGAAGGTATTGTTACTAAACGTTGGTGATCGATCACCGTCGTATACCAGTTCGCAGTTGACAAAAGTGCAGTTCTTGAAGGTCTTTTCATGTAGTTCAATGCGTTCATTTTCAAACGTTTGATCGTGGTAATTCATGCGAAGCTCCCTGCCGATTGATGATTAGTACAACCCGCTAAAAGTGTAACCCATCAATGAAAAATTGCACGACATTAAAGTGGCACGAAGTGCGGGCCAGGGGGCCATGCTGCTCATCCGGCAATTCTGGCCTCTGGTCAGAATTCAGTGAACATGTTCAAGTAATTTATCTGACGGTATGTGTAAATGATTGATTACAAATTGTTTTCGTTGATTTTCATAAGTGGAAAAAAGTTGATTTTCAATCACATGGATGACGTTTAAGCAGCGGCTTTAATGAACTCGCGACAATCATTAAATGATGGACCACGAATTTGAATTGCAAAAATAACCATTACCGAACGAACCTTTTACAGGTAATTGTTGTGCTGATCGTAGCCCTTTGTTCCACAGGGAGCCTTGCTGCGGGTGGTGAATCTGTCGTACTTACCAAGACTTACTCCGGAAACATCGATTACCTGGCTACGGGTAACAGCTTTCGCACCTCGAATACCCCGGGGGAGCAGTGTTTTTTCTCCAGCCCAATGGAATCAACCGTAGTCGTCAATATCCCCATCGGTGTCACAATACTGGATGCCTTTCTCTATTTTGCCGGTTCGGGTCGAATCGATAATTTACACGGCGCAGGCTCAACCCTTGATCTTGTTGACCAAACTAATCTCAAACTCAACGGCGTCTCAATTCCTACCAGCGCCGG
>JAPYTQ010000014.1:0-10598 GCA_029941905.1 Pseudomonadales bacterium
AGCAGCCATTTGTTCTGAGCATTTGTACCCGGCAACAGTGGTTGAAGAATGTGCGCTTTCAGTGGTTGAATAATTTTCCAATGTGGATCTACCAACCGGCGGGGCAGACGTGGGTAAAACGACAATCGAGCGTTTTCCAGTTCAAAAAGTTGGCTCAGATCTAGGATCGTTTTTATGATCAGTGGGGAGCTGAGAGAAGGAATGTGTTAGTTTCGATATCATCGGCATGAAAATAATTGGTTCCCGATTATGAAGATGCAGTTGAGACTCGCTGTTGAGCGCCTGAAAAAAATACACCATATATACTAGCTACACTCATTAGTCTGGCGCTTGTATATGGTGTCAATTCTTACTTCACCGACCAGAAGTCGGCGGTCGATTTGAGAATAGACTTGTCCATAGAATCTTCTGATCTCGGGCAGGTATTTTACTCGACAGGGTCTGGGTATTTGCAGAAAAACAGCACCCGCTTTGAGCTTTATGAGGGTAGACACTTGTACCCCATTCGATTACACAACAACTCCACTACTCCGATTAAGAAATTCAGGATCGACCCTGGTAAATCTGTCTCCGGGATAGTTAAAGTCTATTCCATTACAGTGATAACTCCTGCGTCCGAGCAACTATTGGACTCAACATTACTTTCTCAAATGGTCGTGCCCCTACATTCGTTAACACTGAAACCATCGGGAGACTTCATCAGTTTGCCGGTTGTGGGTCCTGACCCCTCTTTCGAATTCACGTATGCACTGCGTGTTGAACCGGAGAATAGAAATTTGGGATCTCTGATTCTGTTTCTCGTGGTAAGTACTCTAGGGTTCAATCTTCTGGCGCTCGTGTACATGAAAAAAAAGGACGCACTGGAAGGAGTTTCCAGTGTGACAATTGAGGCCGGTGTGATCGGTACACTTGTTTTTTTGATCAGCCTGGTTATTTCGTCGATAATCCCGCCCTTTCAGTCGCCGGACGAATTTGCTCACTTTCAGCGGGCGTATTTTATATCACAAGGCGAGACTAACCTGATCGTTCGCGATGGCGTGATTGGTGGAGCTTCACTTCGACTTCGCTGCTACTGTTGTGGGTAGCTTTTGTATGTTCATTCAGAATTCCAGTTTTGATAGGCAGATATTATCTGTCCGCTGGAAACTGAGAATTGACCCCATTGATTGGACAATTTGTAAAGAGTGTTGCCACGTAGTCCAATTGTTGGTTAAAAATTCCCCTTTTGTTTGTTGCAATGGAAGTTTCTGAAATTGGGGCTTCGATGTGAAAGATAAATAAGGTATAGCGATAGAAATCAATTTTTTTCCAAACCAACTCTCAGAGGTATACCTGTATACTCCAGAAGTTAGACTAGTTATTCTAGTCGCATATAAGCTTTCAACGCATTGTAATGGACTAGGCGTACCGAACCCCGATGCCTGACAAGAAATTCCCGCGCTCGACAAGCGAGACACTAAATGGTCTTCATCTATCTGCTCTCTTTAGTTTTGCAGTCGTCCAGCCGATTTATGACATTTTAGCCAGATACCCTGAATTCCTGATTGCACATCAGTTGGATTCTTCGGACATATACCTCATTGTGCTGATCTTGAGTTTAGGAGTTCCTGCAGCAATTGTCCTGGGTAACCTCGTTGTTTCGTTCTTATTCAAAAACTTTAGCTTATTGATGCAAAGTTGTGGCGTGCTAGTGTTTTCAATGTTAATTGCGTTGCAAGTTCACAAAGTCACAATGGATTCCAATAGTGTCTTTGCGTTTTCATCTTCATTTGCGTTGGGGCTTGTGAGCGCAGTTGTGTATTTCAAAAGTAACAAAGCCAGGTTGTTCCTGACTTTTCTAACACCCGCGATTGCCCTTTTCCCACTCATGTTCCTGTTCTCTCCGGATATTCAAGGGTTACTCTCTAAAAAAAGTAAGGTGCCCATTCCACAAATAGACATCAAGAATCCGGTGCCTGTGATAATGATCATATTCGATGAGTTGCCACTAGTCTCATTATTAGATAAAAATGGAGATATTGATGAAGTTAGATTCCCTTCATTTTCTTTGTTGGCAAGCAGATCAACATGGTATCGAAACGCAACTACTTCTGCCGAAAGCAGCCTGCAAGCGGTTCCAGCGATACTAACAGGAAAATATCCAGATCCGGAAAGAGCCCCAAATGCGGACGACTATCCAGAAAGCATATTCAGTTTTCTTGGACACACCTATGAGATTAACGCACACGAAACACACACAATGCTCTGTCCGAATCTACTGTGTGAGTACAATGCGACACCGAGATTGGACAGACTGAAAGTTCTGTTCCAGGATTTGAAAGTACTTTACCAGCACTTAGTCATCCCTTCAGATTCAACCAGAGTTCTTCCTCCTATCTCGCGAAACTGGAAAGACTTCGTTGTAGCTGTCCAAAAGTCAGAAACTGAAACGCCCGGTTTAGGTGCCGTGAAGGCGAAAGCTCTACTATCCTATCTGGACAGGTCAAAGCAATTCACTAAATTCATTGAAACGATCCAACCCTCACCAAACCCAACATTCAACTTCATTCATATACTTCTTCCTCATGTTCCCTGGCACTATTATCCATCGGGTGAGCAGTATTGGGCACCCGGGAAAATACCTGGTTTGATAACAGAAAAAGAATGGTGGGGGACAGCGGAGTGGCCTATAACTCAAGCTTACAGGAGACACTTGCTGCAGACGGGTTTGGTAGACAATCTCCTTGGCAAACTGTTAGACCATCTGAATCGAATTGACCTATATCAGTCTTCGATGGTGGTGGTCGTTGCAGACCATGGAGTCAGGTTTTGGCCAGATGAGTCAAGAAGAAGTGTAGGGCATACTCATATTTCAGATATTCTCAATATCCCATTGTTCATTAAGGAGCCGGGTCAAACAACCTCACAAGTTAGCGATCGAAACATGGCATCAATAGACTTGTTCCCCACAATAGCTGAACTGTTGAAGACTAAAATCCCTTGGAAGGTAAATGGAAATAGTGTTCTGCAGTCAACAAGTACCGAGAGAACGGAAAATCTTGTGCTAATCAACAACGGAAAACGTACTCAAAGGGTTCCCGTAGGGGCCATGACAAATAGCGAAAGTCTCAATAGGAAAGTTGACTTGTTTGGGTCGAATTCAAAACTGGACTCCATATTCAAGATAGGTCCATACGGTGGCCTGGTTGGTAAAAAGATCGCAGAGTTTGCGCCGATGGGCCACACAGAATTCATGCTAAACCTCCAATACTTCTCTGAGCCGGTATCTTACGTTGAGGGTTCCATATCTAGTAAACACCTAATGTATGCCCCGCTATACGTTGTCGTCGCAGATACCGGTGTGATTACTGCGGTCACCCAAACTTATTTTTCGAACAGCGACTCCGCTGATTTTTCCATACTTCTCCCTGAACCGACATCATCTTCGCGTTTAGCTTTCTATGTTGTTCGTGAAACACCGGTGCGAGGGTATTTGGAGTTGATACCCTTAGAGAAGCGGGAGCTTTAGTATGAATTTCAACATAACTCCTTGCGAGGTATGAAACATAGAGCTACCATAGTTAGCTAAAAATCCCTCCGGAGATTGAATTTGCGATTATTTACTTTGGCGCTCTTGTTTTTCTCGCCGACCATTTGCTTTGCCTACTTGGATCCAGGCACTGGGAGCCTGATAATCCAGGGTGTGATCGCAGCAATTGCTGCCGCTGGAATGACCATCAGGTTGTACTGGTACCGTATTCGCGCTTGGTACTCAAGAAATGATCCAGAGGCACATCCGGAAAAATCTTCTAACGAGGATCCAACGAAGGTTGATTAGTAGAAAACCAGGATTGCCTAAATGTTCAATTCAATCTTTTATACCACGCATTAGATATAACATTCTGCCCGACCCAATCACGCTTTTCTTGTCTACGATTGTGAAATATTTTGTAAACGCCAACTCAAAACTGTTTTGATCATAAGTGATGAATATATCGTCCCTTGAGTTAAGCAGCTTTTTAACCTGGGAGTCACTCTTGGGTACGAACTCAATGATAAGATGGCAACAAATTGTGGAGAAAAGGTCTGCTACATGTTCAAACGGGATGTTATTTGATATTGATAGGTGGTGAATTATTGCTAGCGCCATTCCTACCGATACTCGTTGTCTGACGATAAAAGAATCTCTTTCAACGTTACTCCATCCTATACCGGGACTGGGGTTTGTGAGATCTGTTACCAAGGGCAGGATCTCCGTTTCACCATTCGTTTTGGCGGTTTGGTAGTTTTTTTCTACTGCAAGCTCATCCACATCATGAGCCAGGACCAGGAACCCTTCATTCGCCGCTATTCGACTGAAGCGGCCAGTATTAGCGCCATAATCAGCAACGTATTGCTCTGACGGTGTTGAGCAACTCCTCAACATGTCACGAACAATCTCTTCTTTTTGCACCATTGCCTGATCCGAGTAATTTGTCTGTTCATAATAATTGCCCCACTCAGTTGCGGAAGCTTTATGCACAAGAGCATTCACGGCTCTAAGTAAGCTCGAAATCAACGCCAACAATTGAAACTTGGTAAGTGATGGTTTTCGGGTCGATGTTGCACCAACACCAGTTGCGCTGTACCTTTTCTGTGATGATGCATGCAAATGGATATGCGCGAGCAGAGAATAACTTGCCCAGGTGCGTAAAGGTAAAAGTTTACTTGCCAAATCAAGCGGCACACCGTCAATGTTAGAAACTAGTAAATCAGAAAGACGAGTGTCGACTTTTGCCATGAGTGCCAAAGGAGCTAAAAAATGTTGACAGAACTGTCTGTAAGCTACCCAGGGTTTTCCTTCAATGTACTTCTCAAAAGACAAGGTATCGATGAATATTGGTTTTCCGCGGTGGAACTGAATGTTGTATGCACTTGCGTCTTTTAGTGACATGCCATAGTCCATTGCCTTTTTTTGAATCTGCAGCGTCAGTAAAGCGGCATCTTTTAACTGCGAAAAGCACCACTCATACGGGTATGAAATGTATCCGATCTTGTCGGGCTGAATTATCGTGTAGTCACGAAAGAGTTCAGCATCAGAAAGCTCTACGTGACTAATAATCTGTGCGCTATCACTCAGAGCTGCATACAACCCGGAATGCATAAACATTTGATAGTTCTCTTTGTAACTCGAATTCACTCGACGAAGTATCTGGTCGCCGACCATGAATATGTAGCCGCTGGGGTCTCGAAAAGAAGCAGGATGTTTCCTCGGATCAGAATCGACCTTGTTGTTTTCCATCATCTGCTTGTTTAATTTCCATTTTGTCATTGCCAGGATTGGTTTTGCAGCCTACGCCAGACGAGTATAGATCCAAGTTCAGCTGCTGTTCGGATTCACCAAACTAAAATAATGGTTGAACCAACCTCTCTCATTCTTCAATCCTCCATCGGGAATTCCGGGGGTTTTTAGTTCCCTGGCCCAAAGCTCAAGTTTCTTCCTCAGATCTTTTGCTTTATCGGGGTATTCGCCAATCAAATTTTTAGTCTCATCTTCTTCGCTGGCAACGTTGAATAAAAACTCCCGATTACCTGCTGTCATGTACTTGAAATTGCCTTCTCTTACTGCAGCCTGTTGCCAAAACCTCCAAAACAGAGTTTCGTGTGGGTCACCCTGTTTTTCATCATTTAAAAATGGAATCAGGTTCACTCCATCCAGTTCAGAATCAGGTTCGAGTCCTGCCATTGACAAACTGGTGGCGGCCACGTCCAGGGAAATTACCGGTCGATCATAGACTTTCCCTTTGGGCAAGCCCCCTGGCCAACTAACAATGAATGGGACCCTGATTCCTCCTTCTGAGATCATTCCCTTCTCACCCACAAACGGATCGTTCAATGACCCGTTCCATGCACCACCCTTGAATGCCAGGGTTCTATCTTCTTTATGAATCTTCAGTGGCGCCCCATTGTCACTGATAAAATAAATGATGGTGTTTTCTTCCAAGTTTAAATCTCGGAGAGTCTGTCGGATCTTGCCAACGCCGTCATCTATTGCCGATATCATTGCGAGGCAATAGCGTCGTCGTTCTGCCATGTCTCCGGGGAATCGACTGAGGTATCTTTTGGGGGCTTCTAAGGGTACATGGGGGGCAAAGTAAGCCAGGTAAAAAAAGAATGGCTTGTCCTGATTCCTTTTGACGAAAGCAATTGTGGCATCCGTCTGTAAATCTATTCTGTAACCGTTCTTTACAATCCATTGTTCATCAATGTCTCGACCTTGCAAATCATATGTCGCCCAGTAGTCGTTTATCCTTCCTTCAAATACTTGTTGGAAGCCTCTTCTTGAGGACATATAGGGTTTTTTTTTCTTAAAGGGAATATCCTCTGCACCTATGTTCTTCATTTTGAGCTCAGGCATATTTTCTGCTATCCAGTCTTTTTGCAGGTGGTTTGGTTCCAAGTGCCATTTACCTGCCATGCCTGTCACATAACCGGCGGCTTGCATCCTTTCCGCTATCGTTTTTTCGTTTAATGGCAGTGGCCTGGTGCCTCCGTGATCAGTGCCAAATCGCTGCTGGTACTTTCCAGTTATCAATCCTGCTCTAGAAGGCACACACTGTGGTGCTGTTACATAACCTGATGTCATGCGAACACCATTTCTTGCTAGTGCGTCAATATTTGGAGTTTTGACATCATTGACTTGATCATTGATTCCGATGTCTGCATAGCCCTGATCATCGCTAAATATTACAATAATATTAGGATGCCGCGGTGTAGTGGCTGATTCCTCAAAGTCAGGTGAAGGGCTTTTTTGGCAGGCAGAAATGGCAGCTATTACAGAGAAGAAAAGCAGATTACATTTCATATCTTAGGTACGCCTGCTCTTACTGTCACCTATTTCTCCTTGGGATGATAACATCACCTCGAACCAAGTGGCTAAATTGACTATGCTACCACAGCTTGTATACCAGAATTTTACGTGGACGACTGAACAAACGCGCCATCTGTTGAAATTCGAAGGGGTTACCTATCGTATTCCCGGGGCGCGTATCACTGGAACGCGAAACAACGCGCTACTGACCTTTCCTCCTGCGTTCCTGGAATGTGGCATCCGCATGGAGGATGCCGGAGCTCAAAAAATGGATTAGAGTCGGCACACAGGGTCAGTAGATTGGTGTTACCGATTGACTAGTTCCTCTTGTCATCGTTTAGTATTGCAGTATGCGCTACCTGATAACCAGCGACCTCCACCTAGGCAACCACTTCAGCCAAAGCCAACTTTTCCTGGACATGGTGCAGCGGTTAGACGAATCGGTCATCCTGGTACTGGGCGGCGATATAATAGATGCTCCCGGTCAGCCACTCCCTGCCGAACACCAGCAGGCTCTTCAGGCCGTAGGGAAACGAGCCGAGCAAAACCAGGTCGTTTGGCTGGAGGGGAATCATGATGAAGGTTATCGACCGGCAACACCGTCCAATATCCAATTTAAAAGCTCATACACTGTGGGCGACCATACGTTTATCACTCACGGTGATACTTTTGACGAGGTAATGCCACGAAACCGAACGTTCATTGAACTGTTTAAGTTTTTTCACAAACTCCGGGTCCGCCTGGGTGCAAGTCCGGTTCATGTGGCTGACTACGCCAAGCAATTCACCTACCTCTATAGTTTTCTTCGCCGCAAAGTCATGCTTTGTGCTGTTGATTACGGCAAACAGCGTGATTTTGACAATGTGGTATGTGGCCATGTGCACTACGCCGAGGATACGCTTTGTGAAGGCATTCGGTATATCAACCTGGGCGCCTGGACAGAATCACCCTGTATGTGCCTGCTGATAGATGACGACAACCTGCAGCTTATTTCCGTTGAGGACGCGATGACAGATTCATCGTGGTTTGTACGTCGCTGAGTCAGGGTACAGCAATCGGTGCATAGTATATCGCCTGTCTTTGATCATTCGATAAAGGCTGTTTTACCCCATTCAAGTCATTACTCCAGAACATGATGTTGAGTCCGTCAGGACATTCTTCAATATCTGCGACGCCTGGTGTTCCCGTGCTGCCAGAGTCGAAAGTATCGTCACACTCGGGGGTATCCAACAATACATCGTGGCCGTCGACGAATAGTTGCTCGGTAGTGTGATAGAGGCCCAGGAAATGGCCGATTTCGTGCAGCGTGAATTCAGCCATGGTTCGAGCATAGAATGCATCCGTGGCGCTTTCCCTGGTGATGTCAGCATCCAAAAGGATACCGTTGTATTTCCCCTTTATCCCCATCGTTCCCGGTAAACCCGCAGATATGCCGACAAGACCTGCGGTATTGAGCCCGCTGAAACTCTCGATAAAAAAAATGTTTATCTGGTCGGCATCGCCCATGCTAACCAACGCCGCAGTATCCGTGTTGTTAAAGTCACTGGACACCTCTGTAAATCGTGGGTTCGTGACCCGGGTAACTGAGTCCAGGTTGATGGCGATATTGTTGGCGTTGGCAATCGCCTCCAATTGAGTTAACACCAGCGCTATATCGTCAGTATCCACTGTATTCGCGGTTAGAAAAGTCTTGATATTTAACTGCGCCGGAAAATTATTGGACAGGTCGATCTCAGGACCTGTTCTAAGGGCTAAATTTACGGTGACGCTATTAAGGTCAATGCCGGACAAATCGGCTTGCAATGTCCCCAGGTTGTATTGCCAGACGCCTCGAGTCGCTATGAATTCAGGTGAGCGAGGTACCAGGGCGCTACACAGACCCATATCGCAGAAAACCGCATTGGGGTCCAGTGGGCTAATCGGAAGGCCATTCGGATCTATCAGTCCAGAGATAAACAGGCCACCTTCAGCAACGTCATTCCCCTGCAGCGTGAGGGAAAAAGAGATGGCACCCTGCGGAACGGTGAAGCTCTGGTTTGGAGAAGTCAGTACAGTCGCTCCAAGCTCAGCATTATTCAATTGCATGTAACTGGTTTGGGGTACAGGAAGGCTGGAGACGGTTAACACGTTAATCGACGGATCGACTGTGATGGAGACCATGACGATGTTGCTCAAACCGACATCATCATCAATCGCCTGGTAGCTAAATAAATCTGCACCAGAAAAACTAGCGGTAGGCGTGTAGGTGATTGTTGATCCTGTGACCTGGACGGACCCGTTTATCGGGTTGGCAGTAACTGCAGCTGAAGCAAGTGAGCCATCCGGATCACTGTCATTGCCCAATATGTCCAGAACTGTGGGAATGTTTGCCGGTACGATAAACGAGTCGGCAACGGCGACCGGCAGGTCGTTGATGTCGTTGACCGTGATTGTCAGAACGGCGCTCAATACGGCATTGGTAGAACTAGATACGGTATATCGAATGGTATCAGGGCCGTTGTAATCAGCATCAGGTGTGTATTGGATGCTATTTCCCATAACAGTCGCTGAGCCATTAACAGGTGCTTGTGAAATAGCGAGGGTCGTTGCGCTGACGTCCACATCGTTCGCCAGAACGTTGGTCGTGACACTACTGTCCTCATCAACGTTGGCCGTATCATTGACAGCACGAGCCATGGGTTCGTTACTGCCACCGCCACCACAGGCAGTTAGAAAAAAGAGTAATGAGAAAATGGGTAAATTGGACCGCATGACGTTATTGTAACTGCTGAAATGACCCAAAACGACCGTTAGACAGGTCTCTCATCGGGTTTGATGGCACGTTGATGAACATTATCTAAACCAGAAAGCTAAAACAGGAATAAGCCGGGAATGAAACAGGTGTTATTCAATAATACGTTGGTTTCCGTATTGGAACTGGACAAACTCCATCGTGGTGGAAATAAATACTACAAACTGAAAGGAAATATAACAGAGGCAAACAACCAGAGGTATGACACGCTCCTCAGTTTTGGAGGTGCCTGGTCAAATCATATTCATGCACTGGCGCACCTGGGGTTCGAGCAGGGATTTAGGACCATTGGCGTGATCCGGGGAGAGCGTCCTGAAATATTATCGCCGATGCTTGTGGATGCAGAAAACTGGGGTATGCAGTTGGAGTTCGTCACCCGGCGGGAGTATAGAGAAAAAGCCAACCCGCACTTCCTGGCTGACCTGACGCAAAAATTTGGGAGGTTTTATCTACTCCCCGAAGGGGGCACCAATTCGTTGGCCATTGAGGGTTGTAGAGAAATTGTCTTTGAGATCGATCGGCATCAGGAAGATTTCGATCTGATTTGTTTGCCGGTAGGCACCGGAGGCACGATTGCGGGAATTGCTAAGGCCCTTCCCGGAAACAAAAACGTGCTGGGTTTTGTGGTTTTGAAAGGGGCAGAGTATCTGGGCTCTATTGTCGCGGCGCTAACCGGAGACGCAATAAAGGTTGATAGCAGTCTGAATTGGGCGCTGAACCACGACTATCATTGTGGCGGTTACGCCAGGTGCCCCGAGCCGTTGAAGCGATTTATCCTGGATTTTGAAGCGACTCACCAGCTGCCACTTGACCCGGTGTACAACGGTAAGATGTTATATGGCCTGAGCCAGATGCTTGCCTCGGGCGAGTTGGACCCAGATTTAAAAATCGTTGCGGTTCACACCGGTGGTCTTCAGGGAAGACGGGGGTTTGATTTTTAACGCGCTCTCGGTGCGAGACTCTCGTTACGAGACTCTC
>JAPYTQ010000014.1:10698-14528 GCA_029941905.1 Pseudomonadales bacterium
TTACCAGACTCTACTGCGCTAAACTATTCCATCCATATCCCTGGCGGGACAGTCACACTCCGGTTTGCCGACAATTGTGGCAGGTATTCCGGCCACAGTGACATGGGGTGGCACGTCTCTCATAACAACGCTACCGGCTCCCACCTTGGCACCTTCGCCGATCTCAATGTTGCCGATAATGGATGCATTGGCACCAATCAGCACGCCCTTGCGGACCTTGGGATGACGGTCACCGGAGACTTTGCCGGTTCCTCCCAGGGTAACCCCATGGAGGATGGAAACATCGTCTTCAATGACGGCTGTCTCGCCCACAACCAGACCTGTTGCATGGTCAAACATGATGCCACAGCCGATTTGAGCGGCGGGATGAATATCGACCCCGAAAATCGTGCTGACCTGATTTTGCAGGAAGAAGGCCAAAGAGTGGCGTTCCTGATGCCATAGCCAGTTTGAAACGCGATGAATCTGTAACGCATGGAAACCCTTGTAGAACAAGAAAGGGGTAGAGAAACTGTTGCAGGCCGGGTCCCTCTCGCGGGTGGCTTTAATGTCGATCTCTGCAGCCCGGGTCAAAGATTCTTCCGTCGCGAAAGCATCCTGGATTATCTCCCGGAACGCCATACTGGATACCACAGAGCTGTCCAGTTTACTCGCGAGTAGAAAGCTCAGTGACCCTTCCAGCGTATCGTGATTGAGCACGGTAGCCTGGAAAAATGTCGCCATAATGGGTTCAAACTCCGCCCGGGCATGGACTTCCCTGCGCATGGCTTGCCACAGTGAACCGGCCGAGGCGATCTCGGCGATTCTGGATTCTTCTGCCAACTCACTGGCATATCTTCTGTTGATTGAAGAATTCATAAGTTTCCTCTTGTCTGGAAGCGTAAGTTTCTAGTTTTTAAGGAGAATTACAAGTACTAATTCATTCTTCATGAGAATAAATACTATCTCTGTTGGTCACTTTCTGAAGAATTTACGACTAAATCTCGATTAGACTCAGGAACGGTGATCTGTTGCCTTGTTAGTGCAGGTTGCTTAATAATGTCATTATCAAATATCGCCTCGAGTTTGTGTCATTTCATGCCGGGGTTATGGATTGGCTCAACCTGGGAAGATGTAAAGCAAAAGAATGAGTGATTTCAAGAACACTGATTTCAAGAGCACTGATTTCAAGAACATTGGTTTAGTTGCCAGAACAGGCAGTGATTCGGTTCTGGAATCGTTACGCCGAACCCGTAGCTTTCTACTCAACCAACAACTCAATGTACTGCTGGAAGACAAGGCTCACGCCTTGTTGAAGGACTCCGAAGAGCCCTTTTATTCCCAGAAAGAACTGGCTACCCGGTGTGATCTGGTTATTGCCATCGGCGGAGATGGCAATATTCTTGGGGCTGCACGCAGCTTTGCGCCTCATGGGGTCCCAATCCTGGGAATCAATCGTGGACGATTGGGTTTTTTAGCCAACGTTTCACCGACCGAGATTGAGAAGAGCCTGACAGAGGTGCTGGAAGGTAATTACGTGACCGAGGAACATTTCCTGCTCGAAGGAGAAGTGTCCGTCAAGGGCGTGAAAGAGATTCCCAGTGCGCTTAACGAGGTGTTGATCCACTCAGCCCGCTTGCCAAAAATGCTGGAATTTGACTTGTTTATCAATGAGGTCTTTGTCTACAACCAACGATCAGACGGGCTCATTATATCGTCACCTACGGGTTCAACAGCCTATGCGCTTTCGGCAGGTGGGCCTATTATGCATCCCAATCTGGATGCCATGGTGTTGGTTCCCATGTTCCCGCACCAGTTAAACAGTCGCCCATTGCTGGTTCCCGGTGATTCAGAACTGAAGATTGTTATCGGTTCGCAATCCGGCACGAGTGCGAAGATCAGCTTTGACTCACAGTTGGAGTTCGAAATCGAGCCTGGCGAGTCTATTTCAGTTAAGAAAAAGCAGGCCAAACTAAAGCTGATCCATCCTCCCGGCCACAGCTTCTACGGTGTCTGTCGCAGTAAACTGGACTGGGCCAGTCGTCTCGGGGAATAGATCAAGAGAGAAATGGCTCAGGAGGCCAGATCCTGCGGTGTGTCTATATCACGAATCACCCCTGGATCCTGAACAGTCACGGTAAATACATTCCCGGGGTGTGAATCAATAACGGGTCGGGCGCCCCGATCTCCCGTTAACGCCTCAATTTCCGTAAAATAGTCCTGTGGAAACAGCACTGGATGCCCACTCTTGCCATCCTTCACTGGAAATACCAGAGGCGCACCGGCTTTACGGTACTCGTACTCCGCCAGGATTGATTCGACAGTTTCAGCCTGTACAAACGGCATATCACCGAGGAAGACCAGTGCAGCTTCCCAGTCTTTTACATGATGAATTGCGTTTGCAAGGCTATGGGCCATACCTTTGGCTGAATCCGGTGCACAGAAAAATCCTACGTTGTGATTGCCAATTTTTGCTTCGAGTTCCCTGGCGAAACCAATATCGCCAAAACGTAATACAACCATGACGCGATCAATCACACTGGCCACTTTATGAATAGATTCTTCGAGCATTGTTTGCCCAGACGGCATGGCTGATTTTCGTTTGTCTCCCCCGAACCGTCTGCTGCTCCCTGCCGCGAGGATTATTGCACCAATCATGATCTGCTCCCTGGTCTGGTTTTAGCTCTAGTCCATAAAATATGCATTTCCAATAAATCAGGCGACTTGAACGGTGGCCTTTTTTTCAACTTTCACTTCACTGCGTAACGCAGTCAGCTGCGCGAGAATGGCGATAGCAATTTCTGCGGGTGTTTTGCTGCCGATCGACAGTCCCACCGGGGCATGTAGTTTTGAAATTTCCGCCTCGGTTAACTCTAATTGCAATAGTCGTTCTCGTCTCTTTGCCGAGGTTCTGGTGGACCCCATAGCGCCGATAAAAAATGCATTTGTTTTCAGTGCCTCCATAAGCCCCATGTCATCGATACGGGGGTCATGGGTGAGGGCGATAATTGCTGAAAATCGATCATCGGCGAATTGTCTCACCGCATCATCCGGCATGGCGTTGATCAACTGTACTCCCTCTACCGGCCATTGCTCAATCATTTGCTCCCTCGGGTCGCAGACAACGACCTGGTAATCCAGGGCTTGTGCCATTTGTGCCAGGTAAATGGCGACTTGTCCGGCGCCGATTAAAAACAACTGATACCTTGGCCCAAAGGTTTGCACCATGGTTAAATCGTTTGTGGGCCCATTTTTAGTAGCAAGCTCGATATCGCCGTTGATTTGCAGATGTTTAAAGCGGGCTTTTTCTTCAACCTGAATTTCTCCCGTGGCGATATTAAGTGTTCTTTCAATGCATTCTCGTTGCTCAATTCGCTCAACGATTTGTTGGTACATCTTCAAATAAGTTGATGTTGGTATCGGCTCAATGACGATATGCAATTGACCGCCACAGGGCAATCCGAAGCGCTCAGATTCTTCCTGGGTCTCACCGTAGATCAGGACCTCGGGGGTTGTCTGGGCCAATTCTCCATTTTGGAGCTTTTCCAGTAAATCCTCTTCAATGCAACCACCTGACAGTGAGCCAGCGATGTGTCCGCGGCTGTTGCAGCTAAGTAAAGAACCCACCGGGCGTGGCGAAGAACCCCAGGTTTTCACGACGGTACATAGCCAGCACATCTCACCGTCGTTAATCCAACGGTTAAGTTGGGACAACACCTGATGATCAGCGCTTTCCATACAATTTCTACTTGTTTGATAAACTGCAGTTAGTTTACAGTGTTTTAATGAAAATGTTTCAGGGGCAATGTTTAAGGCAATGTTTAAGGCAATGTTTAAGGCAATGTTTAAGG
>JAPYTQ010000014.1:14628-110038 GCA_029941905.1 Pseudomonadales bacterium
TCAGGGGCAATGTTTAAGGCAATGTTTAAGGCAATGTTTAAGGCAATGTTTAAGGTAATGTTTAAGGTAATGTTTAAGGTAATGTTTAAGGTAAATGTGTTACAGGTTCACACAATGTATTACGGAACGTCGGTGGATCGAATCAGCAAAGTCCCACGAGTCTTGTGATATTTAAATGATAGTCGCTGTTAAAATACCCAGGGATATTGATCTCTCGCTGTTTACCCGCTTTCTTCACCAGTCTGGCGTCTGGCACCGCATTGCTGAATCCGGCGACATGCAGGTGATCCGGGTAGAAAGCGAGGAAGATAAAGTTCGGGTTATTTCCCTCTACGGCCAGTTTTCAAGCGGTGCTTTCAGCCTGAAGGAAGGCCGTTCGAAACCAGAGGCGTCACGAAATCCATTGATTGGACAACTCCTGGGTTCCCCATTGACGCTCACGCTGATCCTGGTGAATATCATTTGTTTTCCCATCACCCGCGGCGTCGATGACGGCAACCTGAGCAGCTGGTTTTATATTTTCAGCTTCCTCAATTTTGAAGTAATCGGTGGGCAAGCGTACTTTGCCGATTTGAACTACACGTTTTCATCCCATCAATACTGGCGTCTGTTCACGCCTATGTTGCTTCACTTTGGCTGGTTACATATTGTTTTCAATCTATTGTGGGTATGGGAGATTGGCCGTCGCATCGAGAGAGTTTGTGGGGCGTCGATATTGTTACTCGTCACGTTGGTTTCCTCCCTGTGCGCGAACATGCTGCAGTACTGGATGTTGGGAGCCAGTTTTTTTGGTGGCATGTCAGGTGTGGTCTATGGACTGCTAGGCTTCTCACTGGTGTGGTCCGGTATGGTGCGGAGCAGGAACCTGGGGGTAAGAAAGGCAATCTATGTGGCCATGCTGGGCTTTCTGGTGATCGGTTTTACGGGAGCATTCGATCTGCTTGGACTGGGAGATCTGGCCAATGGTGCACATCTGGGTGGTCTGCTGGCCGGTTTGTTGGTAGGTGGTCTGGCAGGGGCGTTGGAAAACCTAAAGGTAACCCAGACGTAAGTCGTATCACTTGAAGAGAGCCTCCTTCCATCTCCACGCTACTATGAACTAAACGAGACTTATGCGGGAATCTGTATAAAACTCAATGTCATAAGACGTAAAACGCCTGAGATTAATGACGCCCGTGTCGAATATGAGGTATTGCCCTTTGATACCCAGCAGTATTCCTTCAATCACCGGTGTTTTGTCAAAACTCATTGAAACGACTTTCGTCGGATAATGCCGCACCGGATACCTGATGACCTGAACTTGTGCATCGGGCAGGGGTTGGAGTGCCTGGAGACCAAACCGGCCTTGTAGACCCGTTATTTCTTCACTGATTTTTGACATCAAATCGTCCCGAATATGCAGCAGGTCCACCTGGGGGTCATCGGCTTTGAGCATGCGCTGCCATTGAGTCTTGTCGGATGTGTAATTCTTAAACATCACTTCTGCAAAGCCGGAAATCTGTCGTGTTGCGACCCGTAACACGGGTATTGCCTGCACCGCACCCTGATCAATCCAGCGGGTGGGTGTGTTGGCGACGGTGGTGATACCGACTTTGATACCGGACGAGTTTGCAAGATAGACAATATGGCTTTGCATGCAGAAGTTTTCAGCCCATTCGGGCTCGCGGCAGGTCCCTGCTTCAAAGTGACAGCGTTCCGGGCTAACCATGCATAAATCGCAACGGGCGAGTCGTTTGAAACAAGGGTAACAATATCCCTGGCTGTAGCTTTTTCGACTGGCATTTCCGCAATGCTGGCAGCGAATGCGGCCGTGGAAAATCAGTTGAATTCGGGACCCTATACAGGGGTTAAGGTGAAACTCCTGGTCATCCAGGGGTAAATAGTAGTCCACGGGATCATTTAACCGGGAAGACATTTTTTTCAGGAAACCGCGCATGCCGGAAGTGTAACCGAATTATCCGGGCTAGGACTCTACGGGTGACAAATACTCGCAGCTGACCAGTCACAAGGTTACAATCGCGCCTTTACGCCCTGCTCTAGTTCAAAGATCGGGGATTACCAGCGAGTAGCATTATGAAAGAAGGTCAGCCAAAAACCATCGAACTGCAGGACTATAAGATTCCAGCGTATTTAATCGAAACCACTAAATTGCATGTCGACCTTGAAGAGGAAATTACCAGGGTGACGACAACGCTGAAAATAACAAAAAACCCGTCTTCCACCGAATCAGGCGCAGATCTTCTGCTCAATGGTGGAAAGGGGCTGGACACTAAATCCATAGAGATTGACGGGCGTCAGTTGCTGTCGAATGAATATTCCATGGAACCAGAATCTCTCACTCTGTTCTCGATGCCTGACACGTTTGAGCTGGTCACCCGCGTTGAAATCAAGCCACAGGAAAATACGGCGCTTGAAGGTCTGTACAAATCAGGTGACATGTTTTGCACTCAGTGTGAAGCCGAAGGATTTCGAAACATCACCTGGTTCATGGATCGACCTGATGTGATGTCAAGGTACACCACGACTATTCGAGCCAACAAGGCTGCCTATCCGAATTTACTTTCCAACGGTAACGAAGTGGCGCGAGGTGAAGAAGGAGACAAACACTGGGTGACCTGGGAAGACCCCTTCAACAAGCCAGCCTATTTATTTGCCCTGGTGGCAGGAGATCTTGCGCATATCGAGGACAGTTTCGAGACCATGAATGGCCGTAGAGTGAAACTGCAGATTTTTACGGAAGCGCACAATGTCGACAAACTCGATCATGCAATGATCTCGTTGAAGAACTCCATGACCTGGGATGAAGAAGTCTACGGGCGAGAATATGACCTGGATATCTTTATGATTGTCGCCGTTGAAAGTTTCAACATGGGCGCCATGGAAAACAAGGGGCTCAATATTTTCAACACTTCCTGTGTGCTGGCGCGCCCCGATACAACCACCGATGCTGCCTACCAGCGGGTTGAAGGGGTCGTTGCCCACGAGTACTTTCACAATTGGTCGGGTAACAGAGTGACCTGTCGTGACTGGTTTCAACTCAGTCTCAAAGAGGGCTTTACGGTGTTGCGTGACCAGCAGTTTTCTGCAGATATGGGCTCAGCTGCGGTTTGCCGGGTCAATGACGTGGCGGTACTCAGAAGCGGTCAATTTCCGGAGGATGCCGGTCCCATGGCGCATCCTATCCGCCCGGATTCCTATATCGAAATAAACAATTTCTACACCGCCACGGTGTATGAGAAGGGTGCAGAAGTCGTTGGAATGATTCGAACGTTACTGGGCCGTGAACGATTCCGTAAAGGCACAGATTTGTATTTTGATTGCCACGATGGCCAGGCTGTAACTACAGAGGATTTTGTAAAATCCATGGAGGACGCTAACGATGTTGAGCTGGTGCAGTTTCGGCGCTGGTATAGCCAGGCCGGGACGCCTGAATTGTCGATCAATGGTGCTTACAGCAAAAACGACAAGACATTTGCCTTGCAGGTAACCCAGACCTGTATGCCAACGCCGGGTCAAAAAAAGAAAGAACCATTCCACATGCCTCTGGCTGTTGCACTGATCGGTCCAGACGGTAAGGACATGAAGTTTGACTCTACCGGCCTTGATCTCGCGCATCTTGTGGAGGATGGAGAATTCACGGCGGTTTTAAACCTGACCGAATCAGAGCAGACATTCGTATTCAATGCCGTGGAAAATGAGCCCATTCCCTCCATACTCAGGGGATTCAGTGCGCCGGTAAAACTAAAATACCAGTATAGCCGTGATGAGCTGTTATTCCTCATGAGTCACGATTGCGATGGCTTCAATCGCTGGGAAGCAGGTCAGCGACTGGCGGTGGATGTGATTCAGGAGGTCGTGGCGCAAATCCAGAGCAGCAGTTCCTCAGAGATTGAGACACTGGCGGTTGATAAGCGATTGATCCAGGCTGTTGAAAACATCCTGACCCAGTCTATGGAGGACAACGGGGTCGATAAGGCGATGATTGCCAGTATGTTGTTGCTGCCGTCAGAAACCTATCTGGCGGAACTGACCGAAGTTGCGGATGTCGATGCGATTCATCAGGCACGTGAAGCGGTTCGTCACGCCATTGCTGAAAATCTCAGTGGACTGTTGTTGTCGGTTTACAAACTTAACCAGTCATCAGCGCCCTATGCACCGGTCGCAGACGATATCGCCCAACGGGCCCTAAAAAATGTCACCCTTTCCTACCTGATGCAACCGAATGATACCGAGATGGTGAATCTGTGTGTTGCCCAGTTTGAGAGTTCGGATAACATGACAGATACCAGTGCCGCGATCCGGGCGCTGGTCAATTCTTCATCTTCGGCGGCTGTGGCAGCGAAAGAAAAAGCACTAACGGAATTCTATAATCGCTGGTCTAACGAGGCACTCGTGATCGACCAGTGGTTCAACATCCAGGCATCCAGTCCCTTGCCCAATACACTGGAGCGCGTCAAGGTGCTGATGCAGCACGAAGCCTTTACCATGAAGAATCCCAACCGAATGCGGTCTCTTGTCGTTGCTTTCGGATTTATTAACACTGTCAACTTTCATAATAAGGATGGTTCAGGTTACGAATTCCTGGCGGACTGTGTCATTGAATTAAATGCTCTGAACCCCCAGATGGCGGCGCGGGTTTTGTCTCCACTCACTCGCTGGCGCAAGTATGACGACGAACGCCAGAAACTAATGAAACGGCAGCTTGATCGAATTCTGGCTATAGAAGATTTGTCTCCCGACGTGTTTGAGATCGCCAGCAAGAGTGTTTAACGGCCAGCACTATTTAGCCGGGACTTTCTAACCGGGAATAGTCTAGCCGGGATTAATGAACTCGACGAGTGCGGGTCTTTTTATTTTTGTATTGCCCTGCGATTTCAATTCCGAAACCAGTTTTGCCAGCTTCGCGCCCTGCCAGGCTGAATCTGCTGAGGGTGAATAAAGGCATGTCTCAAGGGCGCTTATCTCATCTAGCAGTGCATCGCTGCCGGTGATTTGAGCCAGTTCCCGGGTTGAGTCGATGGATGGGTAGCTGGCCTTGCCCCAGAGGAACAGGAGATTCCTGGCCGTGATGGCATCATCAGTGCGACAGGCATCCATAAGACGTTTAAACAACGCGGTTTCTGAAATGGCAGGGTCTGGGTCCGATGGTTCCAATAACTTCTCTTTTTTCCGCGCAGTCTGCCGCCACCAGAGAACCACGGTGATCAGCCACAACAGGCCAATGGTTGCCGAAACTGCCACCCAGGGATTGGTCTGCATGGTTGTTAATGGCTGGGTGGATGGTGCCAATGGTTCAGAGACGGGCGGGTTGACCGGGATCTGAGGGGCTTCAGACTGAACGTTGACCGAGGCTTCAACCAGGAACTCCCGGGAGGATATGGTGGCAATTTCTGCCTTGTCGGTGACTGTATTCCACCATGGAATACTAATCTCCGGGATTCGAATGGTACCGGCTCTGGTGGGCACGATTCCGATCATGACAGAACGGGTGGCGAATATGCCGTTTTCGTTGGCGGTTTGATCTTCTACAGCGGGGTCTTTATAGGTTTTGGCGCCCTCTATCTCGATGTTTTCAAACACCGGGAGCAGGGAGGCAGCCAGACCTTCAACGCTGATTATTAAAGTGCGATTGATGGGTTCACCGACTTTGAACCCGGGTGGATTCTGGCTCCAGGATTCGGTCACTTCCAGGGACCTGGCCGGTAGCCAGTGTTTCCCCTGGTATGATGGGGGTCTGGGGCTTACTGTGATTGTGTGCGGTTTTGAGAGTGCCATGATGGGTTCTCGGGTAGAGAAAAAGCCGCGACCCACCCTGGAACCGGAAAATGCCTGTCGGGGTATCACCAGTTCACCACTGCGCTGTGGATAAATGGCGTATCGTTTTTCCAGCACGTAGTACCGCCTTCCATTGGTAATGGTGTCATATCGTCGTTCACTCTCGATCGTTTCGATGACAGCATCTCCCAACTCTGGTGGTGCGGGAAAATCTCCAGAAATGTTCTCGATGTAAAACAACCTGATTGTGTAAATGATTTGACCCTGGACGTAGATATTTGTGTGGTCAACGCTGGTATCAAAGAAAACCAGTTGATCCATTTTCTGTTTCATTGCAGCGGATTGTTTAACGACTTCTATCCTGATTGGCTGTGAGCTCTGGTCGCCTATCTTGAAGGCGGGGATGATGAGCTGTCCCAGGCGTCTGGCTCGCAATCTTAGTTCCCAGGTGGTATGAACTTCAGACGTTTGTCGGCCGTTGACGATGGAGATGCGACTATTTTGATTGGGTCCTAGCGCCGCCAAAATTTCGAAGTCCCTTTCCAGGGCACCGAAGTCGGGGTTCGATGAGGTTGTCACATTGTCGACACGGATGTTCAGGCGCACTAAATCAGCTTCTGTGATTTGTGTGCGATCCACTGTTACAGACAGTTGTGCGAACGCACTGCTGGTTATGCTTGTAAAGGCGATGCTCGTGACTACAAATAGACAGGCACGAAGGAAGTTACCAGTTTGACGTGTCATTTTGTGTCCTTTCGCCTCTCTTCAGTCGGTCATTGTGTTGCATTTCAAACTTTCGTCTTAGCAGGCCGCCTGGATCATCCGGCACTCTGCGTAGCCATTGTTGCAAGGCTTGCTCTTCTTCTTCGTTCAGGGGTTCTGCTTCAGCGAGTTGCTGGTCTTCGGCTTCTCGTTGATCCTGTTGCTGCTGTTCGGCCTCATCGCGTTCGTTGGATTTCTGTTCATCGGCGTCCTGTTGTTTTTGTTCACTGTCAGACTGATTTTCTGAATCCTGGTCTTGTTGATCACTACTTTGTTGCTGATCCTCGCTTTCGTCGGAATCCTGGTTCTGGTCGTCGTCACTGTTTTGCTGCTGTTCCTGCTGTTGTTGGGATTCGAGCAACTTTTGCACTAGTTCTTTATTAAAATTCGCATCCTCATGCCCGGCGTTAATGACCAGGGCCTCATCATAAGCCTCGATCGCTTCGGTGTACTTGCCTAATCTGGCGAGAGAATTACCCAGATTATATCGACCATCGGCTGTATTGGCCGCTGAAAACGCCTCTGCAGACCCGACATAATCTTCACCCCGGTATTGAGCCGTGCCTTTCCATTGTTCGTGCTGAAAAAGCTCTGCTGCCCGCAGGGCGTCGCCGTCATTCATGGCCTTGACAGCCTGTCTGTCGCGACTCTCCCATAAATCATCCCATAGGGAAGCCTCCGCCTCGGGTATGGGCAACAGGCAAACCAGCACCACCGACCAGACCCATCCTCTTCGAAAACTCAGGGCAGCCAGGGGTAGCAGGAGTAACAGTAACCAGGGTCCCTCTTCAAACCAGACATCAAAGTCCCGTTCCAGTTCCCGGTACTCATCCGGGTTGATCAGGGGTTCATCGGCGAGCAAATATTCCAGATCCTCATCCGTCAGCGTGATCCTGGCGTATCGGCCGCCTGCCACTGACGCAAAATCTGCCAGGGCAGAAAAGTCTACCTTCGGAATCACCAGTGTGCCGTTGGCGTCTTTCATAAAGCCGCTTTGGCGTGGACCTTGTCCAGGAATTGGAGCACCTTCTGCTGTGCCGACGGCGAGTACTGATACCGGATAGGCGTAGCGGAATTGTCGGGCCACGTTTTGTGCCTCGGCAACATCCCGAATCTCGTCAGTAACAATCAGAATTCGACCGCTGGCAACACTTGCGTCTACGAACAAGCTGTGTGCGAGTCGCAGTGCCGGTGCCAACTGGCTGCCGGGCGCTGGCATAATATTCGGAGATACTGCAGGGATCATTTCAGCAATGGTTCTGGCATCATCGGTTAAAGGAGATACGCCGTGGGCATCACCTGCATAAACCACGAGCGCGGTGACACCTTCGGACCGCATTGCCAGTAAGTCTAAAAGTTTTCTCCGGGCTCGAACCAGTCGATTGGGTTTTACATCCGTCGCATACATGGAACGGGTAAGGTCGAACAGGATAACCAGCGCATCTTCACGTTCATGCATCGGCTGCGGGGTCTTTTCCCAAACCGGACCCGCCAGGGCGAGGATCGCGAGAATCCAGGCGAAGAGAATAAAGTAGATCAGGGTCTTAACAGGCTTTGCAGTGACGTCATCGATCAGATAAGGCAACAGGCTGGCGTCTATGGTTTGCTCCCAACTGGATCCTCTTCCCTGCCGAAGACGCAAAATGATAATAAGCAAAATCGCTGGAATTACCGCATAAAACCATTCCGGACGAAGAAAATGAAAATTCTCCAACAGATCCATTGTGACGCCGTCGCCAGCAATGCCCTTAAAAGCCCCGTTATTCACGTTGAGGCTCCCTTGATTGCTCGTGCAATGGTTCTGCTGATGGCGTGAGTGAAGAGTCTCTGACTGTCGGCAGGGATGTAAACCAGACCATGACCTGCGGATGCGCCAATGTAATCAGAAAGCTCGCTACCAGGGCGAATCCCAATGGCCAGGTAAACAAGGACTTAACCGGTCGGTAGGTTTCCAGATCCTGTTCAACAGGTTCCAGTCGATCCAGCTCTTCATAGATATCTTCGAGTTCACGAGTGTCCCGTGCTCTTTGATAAATTCCGCCAGTTACCTCGGCTATCTGCATCAGGGTTTCGGAATCCAGTTCTGACGAGGGGTTTATGGTGCGGTTAAACAACAACCCGGGAACGACCAGTTCATCGGCGCCGAATCCGATAGTGTAAATTTTTACTCCTTCCTTCGCTGCTATCTGGGCAGCCTGAATGGGCGATACTTCACCGACGTTGTTTTGGCCGTCTGTCAGTAAAATTAATATGCGGCTGTCGGCGGGCCGGTCATGCAATCGCTTCACGGAAAGGCCAATCGCATCGCCAATTGCGGTTTTGCCGCCTGCGATGCCCAGTGGAGTCTCTGTTAACAAAGTGCGAACGGTTTTTCGGTCAAAGGTGAGTGGTGTTTGCAGGTAGGCCTGGGTGCCAAAAAGAATGAGCCCGAGCCGATCCCCTCTGCGGCGTTCTACAAAATCCCCAACAACCTCTTTGACCACCTGCAACCGGGTCACCGGTTGATTGCCGAGTTGCATATCTTCAGTACCCATGGAGCCCGAGATATCAACGGCCAGCATCAGGTCACGCCCGGTTGAGGGGAGTTCGACGGGCTCACCGATCCATTGAGGACGACTGGTAGCAATCACGAGACCCGTCCAGACCAGGATGAGTGCTATGCGTCGTAGCAGGTTGCGGGTGTTTTCCCGATTCTTTGAACTGTCATAGGCGGAGGCAGATTGGTAAAAGGGTACATACAGCGCTGCATCCTTCTTCTTGGACCTGGGCACGAGCAGGTAGACAAGGATGGGCAGTGGCAGAAAATAAAATACCCAGGGCCAAAGAAATTCGATCATCGAGAAGACTCCACTGCGCCGTGATTCCTTATCCACTGCGTACCGATTCTGTGAAGTTCAACCACCTCAAAAGGCGACTCTCGTGAGTAGTTTCCTTCAATTAGAACCTGGCCTGGCCCCATACCGAAATCATGGGTCGCGCCGGATTTATCAAGAAAGGCAACCCAGGCTTCACCGGTTAAGCTCGCCACATGCTCGCGTGAATAATGACTCAGGGCGACCCGCTTCAATAGCAGGCTGAATTGTTCAAGGTAGTTAACGGTCTCTGGATTTCTCTGGTACTGGTTCTGTAGTTCACCCAGGGCTCTCACACCTTCGCGGCGATACTGGTTTTTCTGCCATTGCCTGTATAAAAAAAAGAGCCCGTAGGCGATGGCGCAGAGTCCCAATATTGCCAGCAACCACCATCCTGGTGCTGGCGGCCATGATTCGATCGGCCCCGGCAGATGAATATCGCGTAACTGTGCCAGGGGGTCGGCCTGACCGGGATCAGCGAGTTGTGGTGTGTTAGCAGCCATTAACGATTGACCATCCTGAATTTGTTATATGCCTCGGCCAGGGTATTGACTGGCTCCCTGGCGGTGCTCAGCTCAAATAACGGCGATTTTAGTTTGTTGAACTCGGTTTTCACGTTTTCGAGGTTGTGATAAAAATCACGCTGGTATTCCTTGCGGTGGCGAGCATCAGCGGTGTTAATCTGCATCCGCTGCTGGCCGTTGGTGATGGTATAAAGATCCGGCCTTGGCAGATCGTGTTCCAACGGGTCTGATATGTGGATGCCGATGATATCATTGTGCTGCGAAAGTTGGCGGAAATGAAGCAACGCACTTACATTCAGGTTTTGGAAGTCGCTGATCAGGAAGATTGTGCTGCCATGCTTGGCAACACGCCGGACATTCACCAGTGCGTCGGACAAATATTCGCTTGTCAGCGCCTGCTGGCTTTCATCATTCCCGTCTTCGGAACGCGCTTCCTTGCTCAGTGCATGGTTAAAGTCATTTATTTCATGCAGCAGTCGCAGTACAGCGTGCTTGCTTCGCCTTGGCCTGACTTCACGATGGCGGCTCTCGGAAAAAACGATACCTCCGACGCGGTCGCCGTTGTCCAGGGAAATCCATGCGATTAAGGCAGCCAATTGCGCAGCGATGACAGATTTGAACGCGATCCTCGATCCAAAAAACATTGATTGGGACTGGTCCGCTAAAATCAGCACAGGGCGTTCTTTTTCTTCCTGAAAGAGTTTGGTATGTGGCACCTGGGTTCTTGCGGTAACGCGCCAGTCGATGGTTCGCACATCATCTCCGGGTTCGTAGGCACGAACCTCGGCAAAGTCGATACCGCGGCCCTTAAAGTTTGAAGTCAGCAAACCGGACAGGGGGTTACTTGATTTGTTGATAGTGACTGAATCGATTTCTTTCGCTGCATGGCGAAATCGAATCAGGTCAGCGACGTCAGTGTAGGCGCCACCTTGAGTCTGAAATTTGTGGTTAATCGCAGCCCTTGTACGACGCATGGTCGTGTACTAGCCTGCTGCGACGCGTTGAACTAATGTATCGATGATGTGATCTGCATCTATTCCCATGGCTTCGGCCTCGAAACTGATAATGATCCGGTGCCGGAAAACATCATGCACCACAGCCTGAACATCGTCAGGACTAACAAAGTCCTTGCCCAGCAGAAATGCATTAGCTCGTGCGCATAAATCCAATGAAATTGTCCCCCGGGGGGATGCGCCATAGTCCAGCCAGTTCGCCAGGTCTTCACCGAACACTTCCGGTTGTCGGGTTGCCATGGTGAGCTGGACCATGTATTCCTCAACCACTGGTGCCATGTGGAGTGAGAGGATTTCTTTGCGGGCATCAAAGATAGACTGTTGGCTTAGAGTAGGTGGATTTTCTTTGTGGTTGTCTCTTGCAGTCATGGCTTCATTTCGAACCAGTTGCAGAATGCTTCTCTCGGATGTCGCGTCGGGATAATCGATATTGACATGCATCAGAAACCGATCCAGTTGTGCTTCAGGCAAAGGATAGGTGCCTTCCTGCTCAATCGGATTCTGGGTTGCCATGACCAGAAACAGGTCAGCTAGCGGAAATGTCTGCCTGCCGACGCTGACTTGCCTTTCGGCCATTGCTTCCAGCAACGCGGACTGAACCTTGGCGGGTGCCCGGTTGATTTCATCGGCCAGAACCAGGTTGTGGAATATTGGCCCCTGCTGAAACTCGAATGTCCCCTCCTGAGCCCGATAGATTTCAGTACCGGTAATATCAGAGGGTAACAGATCAGGGGTAAACTGGATTCGATGGAAGTCACCTTCAACACCATCAGCCAATGTTTTGATAGCTTTAGTTTTTGCCAGCCCGGGCGCACCTTCCACAAGAAGGTGACCATCTGCCAGAAGTGCCATCAGGAGCCTGTTGACTAATTTTTCCTGTCCGATTATCCGTCCGGATAACCAATGTTCGAGTTCGAGTATCTGCTCGCGATGCTGCATAGTTCGCTTATTTCTAAATGGTTGATTTTAAATAGATTATACGGAAATGTTTCCGGCCGTGTTGTTCTATGGATAATATAGACCACGGCTTTTCGATCTTGTTCACATTGTTAGTTAGTGAGCTTCCGGTTGGCTTTGAGCTCTTTGGGGCCATAGGCTAAACTTTTAGCAAATGGAATGCTAGTGCAGGACTCTAAACCAGGGAAACTCAGCCGCTTAAAGCGGCTGCAGGTGATTTGTAACCCTATTCATGATTGAAGAAGTTCAATGGCGATTATCAAGGTTGATAGCAAAGCGAAGTTTCAGACTGGATTAATCAGGCGGCTGGAAGTCAGCATTGACGATCCGATCCAGCAGTTTGCGCGTCATTTCTTTGCTGATCACACATTGAATGTCCTCAACCAGAGGCACTGGGATGATGTGACGGACAATGTTCGATCCAGCTGGAAATTCTACAAAAAGTTTAAAGGGCTGGAACCTCGGATCCGGATAGTTCCAGCGGCTAGCAACCATCTGGTTATTGAAGTGGCCAGTAGCAATCAGCCATTCCTGCTGGAGTCGATTCGAATCGAACTCAATCAGTCGGACCTGGTCCTGCTGGATGTACACCAGTGTTTGATGGGCGTGGTGAGGAAGTCAGGCAGTCTCTCAATCAGTGATGAGGTGGAAGCCAATGAGAGTCTGATCAGGATGGAAGTCGAGACTTCCATATCACCCGCCACCCTGACAGCCAGCATTTCAGAAGTTATGGACCTTGTATCCCGCGTGGTTGAGGACTTTCCACTGATGCGAGGGCGGCTGGTGGCGTGTAGTGAAACAGCCGATCTTCAATCGTCTGTACTTGAGAGTATGGCATTGTTGAAGTGGTTCTGTGACGACCACTTTACGTTTCTGGGTTGCGAAGAGTTCCTGCCAAAAAAGGAAGGCGGCCTGAAGATTGTTCGTGGCTCCCGGCTTGGGTTAGCTCAGCCTAACAAGTCTGCAGACGGTATACCGGTAAATATACCTGAGGGCGTGTTAAATATAGAAAAACTACCCGTTAAAAGTCGGGTTCATCGGCCTGTTTATCTCGACAGCATCACCGTGTGTGAACGAAAGGCAGGTAAAGTTACCCGCCTCTGCCGATTTATCGGTCTGTTTACTGCAACGGTCTACAACCAGAATCCATTCGAAATCCCGGTAGTGAGGCAGAAAATCATTGATTCCTTTGCCAGGGGTGAAATTGTTCAGTCCAGTCACCGTGGCAGGGAGTTGATTCGCATATTCGAACTCCTGCCCCGGGAAGAACTGTTCTTTGCGACCAGTGAAGACCTGCATCGACTGGCGATGAATATCTTCACATTACAGGAACGGAGAATCGTACGGGTGTTATTTCGCCAGGACCATTATTTTGCCAACTGCATCGTTTACGTCCCGAAGGATACCTACAACACATCGTTGCGAATCCAGATTCAGGAAGTACTCACGCGTGCTTTTCATGCGCACGACGCGGAGTTTTCAACGTATTTTTCAGAATCTGCGTTGACCCGAACACACTTTGTGATGCGAATAGAACACCCCATGGAAGTCGACGTGGAATTACTTGAACAACAAATAACTGCACTAACACGTTCCTGGAATGATGATTTACAGCACCTCATGATTGAAAGCCGTACAGGAGCGGATCCGATCAGTCTGTTTCAGCACTATAAGACTGCGTTCCCGACGGGTTACCAGGCGGATTTTTCTGTGGCCAGCGCGCTGGAAGATATTTACCTTATGGAGCAATTAAGCGTCGATAAGCCCCTGGGGCTGAATCTCTATGAGAAGGCTGGACCAGCCATACACTTTAAGGTCTGCCACGCCGGGGGAGCGCTGCCATTGTCAGATGTTATTCCCATTCTCGAAAATCTGGGTGCAAAAACAATTGAGCAACATCCTTATGAGATTAAACGAGATGGGGACTCGATCTGGATCCACAATTTTCTGCTGGATCTGATTTCCCACCCTGATGGAGGCATTGGTTCTCTTAAAACCATCTTCGAATCAGCCTTCATGGAAATCTGGCGAGGAGGAAGAGAGAATGATTCTTTTAATCGCCTGATACCCACCGCTACCCTGGATCATCGGCAGGTCTCTGTGATCAGGGCTTACGCTCGATATTATGGGCAGCTTCAAAATGGCAGCAGCCAGCAGTTTATTGCCGACTGTGTGACCCGTTACCCGGACATCACCCGGCGGCTGTACGGCCTGTTCGAAAAACGCTTTGATCCGGGCCCTATCGAAGAAGTGCAACTGAAGCGGCACAAAACAGCAGGTCTGGAAAAGAGAATACTCTTACAAATCGCCGAGAGTGTGGTGAATCTTGCAGACGACCGGGTTTTACGAGGGTTCGTCGAGATGATTGTGGCAACCCAGCGAACGAACTACTTCCAATTGTCTGCAGACGGTGAGTTTAAGGAAAATATTTCTTTCAAGTTTCTGCCAGGTCTTATTACCGAGATGCCCAAACCCTGTCCGGCGTTTGAGATTTTTGTCTATTCTCCGCGAATTGAAGGTGTCCATCTTCGGTACGGGAAAATTGCCAGGGGTGGCTTGCGCTGGTCGGATCGAACCGAGGATTATCGCACAGAGATTCTGGGCCTCGTCAAAGCTCAGCAGGTAAAAAACTCCGTCATTGTTCCGGTGGGAGCGAAAGGCGGGTTTCTTCCCAAACAGATCCCCGAGCATGCCTCTCGAGACGAGGTAATGAAGGAGGGGATAGCCTGTTACAGAATTTTCATCCAGAGTTTACTGGATTTGACAGACAATTTGGTTAAGGGGAAGGTTGTACCTCCGGCCAGCGTCATCTGTTACGACGATGAGGACTACTATCTGGTTGTCGCCGCAGACAAGGGCACAGCTACTTTTTCCGATATCGCCAATGGAATATCTGCGGACAATGGCTTCTGGCTGGGCGATGCATTTGCGTCCGGTGGGAGTGTCGGTTACGACCATAAGGCCATGGGAATTACAGCCAGGGGAGCCTGGAAATCTGTGCAGCAGCATTTTCGTGACCGCAACCTGGATATACAGAAAACCGACTTTACTGTTATTGGTGTGGGCGATATGTCCGGTGATGTCTTTGGAAATGGAATGTTGCTTTCCAATCATATTCGCCTGGTTGCCGCTTTTAATCATATGCACATTTTTGTTGATCCGGAACCTGATACCAGGCGTTGCTTTAAAGAGCGGCAGCGCCTCTTTGATCTACCCCAGTCTTCCTGGTCTGACTATGACCAAAAACTCATTTCAGCAGGGGGTGGTGTCTTTGACCGATCAGCGAAATCGATCCGCATTTCCCGGGAAATGAGCGACAGGTTTGCTATCAACGCTAGTCAGTTAACACCGAACCAGCTGATCAGCCTGATTCTCAAATCCAAAGTGGATCTGTTCTGGAACGGTGGTATTGGCACCTATGTAAAAAGTCGACGAGAATCTCATCAGGAAGTTGCTGACAAGGCCAATGACAATATTCGAGTCAACGCCAGTGACCTGAATTGTCAGGTTATCGGTGAAGGAGGAAATCTGGGCCTGACCCAGCTAGCCAGAGTGGACTTTTGTCTAAAAGGTGGAACCTGTTTCACGGATTTCATCGACAATGCAGGTGGCGTGAACTGTTCAGATGCCGAGGTGAATATAAAAATACTCCTGAATCAGCTGGTGGAGAGAGGTGAGCTGATGCCAGGCAACCGTAAGTCTTTGTTGCGACGCATGACTAATGAAGTGTCAGGCATTGTACTGGAAAACAACTATCGACAAGCTCAGGCGGTTGATTTGATGGGTTACCAGGCCGAGAAGCGGGCGACAGAGTATTCTCAATTGCTGCACACCCTGGAGGATCAGGGTAAATTGAATCGCCAGCTGGAGTTTTTACCGGACGAAGAGGAGCTACAGGAACGCAGGTCCCGGGGACAGTTTCTAACGCTCCCGGAAATTTCCGTCTTAACCAGTTATGTCAAGAGTGCGGTGAAAGAGGAATTGGTCACATCTGCCCTCGTTGATGATGCCTACATCAGTCAGGAGATGTTGGCGGCATTCCCCCCTATCCTCATAAAGAAATATGGCCCCGAGCTTAAACAGCACCGCCTACGTCGCGAACTGGTTGCTACCCAGCTAACCAATGGCATGGTGAACTTTATGGGAATAAATTTTGTAAAAAGGATGACGGAGTCGACCGGAGCGGACACAGAAAGGGTGGCACGGGCTTATGTGGTTGCCCGGGATGTGTTTGATTTACCGGCACGCTGGGATGAAATCTGCCAGCTTGATTACCAGGTTGATCATCAGGTGCAGAAGAAGATGATGATGGATGTGATCCGACTCATCCGCAGGGTGACCCGGTGGCTGATCAGAAATCGGCGTCGAGCTTTGCAGTTGGGAAAAGAAACGCCCGAATTCAGGCAAACCCAGGAGATGTTAATCGGAAACTGGGAACATCTATTGGCCGGAAGTGAACTGGAGAACTGGGCAGAAAAACGAGATAGCTTTCACGCGGCAGGTGTACCGCTGGCCTTGTCGAATTTTGTTGCCGCAACCCACCACTTATATTCGGCCATGGGAATTGTTGAGGTGAAGGCACGAACAGGTTGTAGCACACAACGGATCGCTGAAATTTACTTCGAACTGGGCGAAGCCTTGCAACTGAATTGGTTCAGTCGAAAAATCCACGAATATGAACCATCAAGCGAGTGGCAGGCATTGGCAAGGGAGACATTGCAGGATGATTTGAACTGGCAGCAGGCTGCCCTGAGTCTGGGGATTGTTGCGGCTAACCCAAACAAAAGCTCTACAAGTGCAGTGATCACAAGGTGGGTAGAAGAACACCAGGTTCAGGTTGATCGCTGGATGAAGTTACAATCACAAATGAAATTGTCCAATGTGCTGGATTCTGCAGTGTTTACCGTCGGCATTCGGGAGCTGCTGGATTTGGCCCAGTCCAGCCAGGGCGCCAGCAAGAAATTCTGACAGGTTAGAACGCTACATTCGTATTTGAATAAAGGTCCCTCGCATAACTGCAGTTATTGGATATGTGTATAATCCGCGATCAATGAAATACAAAACACTCCAGGATCTGCTGTTTCTTCTCCCGACTGAAACCTCACACCATCTGTCTTTAGAATCTATTGGTCTCATGCAGCAGCTAAAGCTGACACCCTTGATTGCCCGGGAAATGGTGAGTGATCCGGTGGAGGTGATGGGTATCAAATTTCCGAACCGGGTGGGGTTGGCTGCTGGCTTAGACAAAGATGCGAGGTGTATCGAAGGGTTGGCATCGTTAGGATTTGGTTTTCTCGAAGTCGGTTCAGTCACACCCAGACCTCAGCCCGGCAATCCTAAACCCAGGTTATTTAGGCTCAAAAGTCGCAAAGCGCTTATCAATCGAATGGGATTTAACAACGAAGGCGTGGATGCCATGATGAAGCGCATTCGACGCTCTAAATTTAGCGGCGTGCTGGGTATTAATATTGGAAAGAACGCCGATACTCCGCTCGAATCGACACTGGATGATTACATCATCTGTTTACGAAAGGTATACAAACAAGCCTCCTACGTTGTCCTCAATATATCCTCACCCAATACCCAGGGATTGCGTTCATTGCAACACGGTGAAGAATTGTCCAGGTTGCTGGAGGGGTTGAAGAAAGTGCACCAGGAACTCAAGCTAAAATATGCCAGGAATGTTCCCCTGTTGGTAAAAATCGCACCGGATATGGACGACGATGAAATACACCAGGTGATTCATCATTTACTGGAGTTCGAGCTCGACGGGGTCATCGTTAGCAACACCACAGTTTCCAGAAGCGCCGTGGTGGGTGAAAAATATTCCGATGAAACCGGTGGCCTGAGTGGTGATCCGTTGCGAAATCAGAGTAATCATGTCCTGGGCCTGGTTGCAGCAGACGTAAATAAGAAAATGGCAGTTATCGGTGTAGGCGGTATTATGTCAGGAGACGATGCTGCAGAGAAAATACGCTTGGGCGCGGATCTGGTGCAAATCTATACCGGGTTTATATACGCAGGGCCAGATTTGATAACGGAAAGTGCGTTGGCAATTAAACACAGGTAAAAGGCTCCAGAATAGGAGCCTATGAATTGAGCATTTATGCTACCCGGATGGGGACCGTCCAACCCCAGCGGTACCGATGTAACCATCCCAGTTGTCCTCTCTACCCGTTCTCCAGCCACTCAGCCAGGCCTGGCGTGCGTCAATGTCGTGATAGGGGCAGAGTTCTTTTGACTTTCCATGAACGCCCATTTGATAGCCGCGAGTGTAAGCGCGGTCGCTCTTATCTCTTTTTTGCCTTCTCATAAAGGAAAAACTCCTTCTCGAACCAATAACTGTTCCTGGATGCGGCTATTCGTACCACGCTATCCACACAGCAATAGTCGAAGCAGTATCCATTTTCTTAACCATCTTTGCATTCAGTTGGCGAACCCTATTATTAAACTACCGGGGGCGTGATGTGAATGAACTTATCGACCTAACTTAGGGGTTTTTTAGGTTGACTGGGTATAACAATGTTAGTTATCACTGACGGGTTCGAACGCTGCCGCACCAAATTAGCGCGAAATCAGTGGGTACGGTTTATTGTGGGGCAAAAGCTAGTTGAGTACACTATTTTCACACTGCGATTCCGATGAAAGGGGAAAACAATAATGAAAAATGTAATGTCCAGGCTTACGATCCTGATGGCTCTAGCACTTACCGGTGAGTCTGCTCTGGCAGCCGATCTCAGCTCAGGTAACACATCGTGGATACTCACTTCTACTGCGCTGGTGCTGTTTATGACAATCCCGGGGTTGTCGTTGTTCTATGGTGGGCTGGTGCGTGTTAAGAACGTACTGAGTATCCTGATGCAGTGTTTTGCAATTACTTGTGTCGTGTCTATTCTTTGGATCGTTGGTGTGTATTCGCTCGCCTTCTCTGAAGGTAATGACTTGATCGGTGGAACCTCCAACTTTTTTATGGCGAATCTCCACGAAGATTCCATGTCGGGTGACATTCCGGAAAGTGTTTTTGCAATGTTCCAGCTAACGTTTGCAATCATTACACCTGCGTTGATCGTCGGTGCTTTCGCTGAAAGAATGCGTTTCTCCTCGATGCTGCTATTTAGCAGCATCTGGGTTGTTGTTGTCTACGGTCCGGTAACTCATTGGGTTTGGGGTGGTGGCTGGTTAGGTAACATGGGGTTGCTTGATTTTGCAGGCGGCACCGTTGTTCATATTACCGCGGGTGTTTCGGCACTGGTGTGCGCCCTGGTCATGGGTCAGCGGAAGGGATTTCCGCATACAGCTATGCCGCCGCACAACATGACAATGGCAATCACTGGTGCCGGAATGCTTTGGGTCGGCTGGTTTGGGTTCAATGCCGGTAGTGCCCTGGCGGCCAATGGGGATGCAGGCATGGCGATGTTAGTCACTCATATGTCGGCGTCTGCAGGTGCAATGACCTGGATGATCTGCGAGTGGGTCAAGTTTGGTAAGCCCAGTGCCCTAGGAGCGGTCACCGGCATGGTCGCCGGGCTGGGGACGATTACTCCGGCTTCCGGGTTTGTTGGTCCTGCGGGTGGATTGATGATTGGCATTCTCGCAGGCTTTGTTTGCTTTAACGCAACGAACTTTATGAAATTAAAACTAAAGATCGATGATTCTCTGGATGTGTTCCCCGTGCACGGTGTTGGCGGCGCACTGGGGACTATTTTAGTCGCGGTATTTGCCAGTGCCAGCCTCGGCGTATTTAGTGGGCAGGGGTACAACGAAGGCATGGATATGGGCTCGCAATTGCTGGTCCAGGTCACCGGTGTCTTGTCGGTGGGTATTTATACGGCGATCGCCACCTTCGTAATCCTGAAAGCAGTGGATGCGGTTCTGGGTTTGAGGGTGACTGCCGATGATGAAACCGAAGGTCTGGATATTAATCAGCACAATGAGCGTGGCTACGATCAATAATCAGCGAAGCGCAGCCCGTTCCACCAGGCAGCTGACTAACGCCTCAAAATCCAGGCCATAGGTCAGCGCCCCATCCGGGTACAGGCTGGTTGGTGTCATGCCGGGAAGTGTATTTACTTCCAGGAGAATTTCATGCTCACTGTCCGGAACAATAAAATCGGCCCGGGACAAATCCCGGCAGCCAAGGCAAACGTGTGCCTCGATTGCGATTTGTTGTAACCGCCGGGTCTGTTCTTTTGATAAATCCGCCGGGATGATGTGTTCACTGAGGCCTTTGGTATAACGATGTTCGAAGTCGTACCAGGCATCTTCAGCTGTCACGATGTCGATTACCGGGAAAGCCGCCGGACCGTCATCAGTGTCTATAATGCCGACGGTGATTTCTTTGCCCTCGATACGTTCTTCCACCAGTAAGTAGTCATCGAGAGTAGCGGCTAACGTCAGGGCCTTTTCCAGCTCGTTCTGGTTGTTGACCAGTGTTACACCCACGGCACTTCCCTGGGACACCGGTTTCACCACCACATAAGAACCCAACTCGCTGACGATTTTGCCAACGGAGGAGGCTGGATCGTCCTGTCGAGCGATCACGACTTGTTTTGCCAGTGGCAGGTTTGCTTCACGGAATATGAGTTTTGCGAGCACCTTGTCCATGGCAGCCGAACTCGAATGAACATCGCTGCCGACATAGCGGTAACCGAGGATCTCCAGAAAGCCCTGTAAGGTGCCGTCTTCGCCTGGAGGTCCATGCAATACGGGGAAAACGACATCCGGGCTAAATTGCGAAAGCTGGCTGGTTATATTCTGATCCAGTTCCACATTGAGAACCTGCTTGTAGTTCGCCTCCAGAGCTTTTATAACACCCTGGGCTGATACCCTGGACACCTCAGCCTCTGCTGAGTCTCCACCATTGATGACGGCTATTTTTATATCTTTGTTGATAGTTGGCTCACTTTTATCTTTGTGGTGAAAAGTGTCGATACTAAAGGGGAGTCTTGATGACTGAAAGGCGTTTAAGTTGAGATTTGGTGGAGGTTTTTAAAGGATGCGAGGTCAAACCATTGAGCTTGTAGTAGACTCTAAGGTTTTAAGTATAAGAAGTTGGTTTTTAGATCAGTGCGAGCTGGATGTTTAGCTGTGACAAGCCGCAGCGCTACCAAGCACTAATCGAGTTTCTACTTACCCAAATTTAATAAGGAGAGTGTAATGTCATATCTGCGCATTGGTGACTTGTCAAAGAGGACAGAAACCAATAACGAAACCCTGCGGTTTTACGAGTCCAAGGGTTTGCTGGATGAGCCGCGGCGGAGTGATGCTGGATATCGCCTTTACACGGAGGAAGCCGTATCGAAGGTGAACTTTATTGTCCGCGCAAAACGGATGGGGTTTTCGTTGAAAGAGGTCGCTGAACTGTTGTCGCTCCGGGTTGACAGGGAGAGCAGTACCTGTGGCGACGTCAAAATAATGGCTGAGCAAAAACTTATAGATATCGATAAGAAACTTAAGGAACTTAACCTGATGAAAACTGCCCTCGAGCAAATTACTGAGGCTTGCTGCGGAGGAGAAAAATCGGCCGTCCACTGCACGATTTTGAATGCGCTGGACGAGACCAGCTAGCCGGGTTTCGCATCACTCCCCAACAGTCCATTCAATTCAGCCAGCTCTTCCACCCAGGATTGCTGGCGCTTCGGTTTCTGAAATTTTCGTTTACGCGCCCGGTCTTGCTCCAACAGGGATTCCAGTTCGACGATACGATATAGGATGTTTTCTTCATCCACTGAAGACTCACCTGAAGTATTTCTATCAGCGTGTTCTCTGTGGGTCTCATCTGGTATCGCCTGCTGAAGTGGGTTGAGCTTGTAAAACCAGTCAGGGCTATTTATTTCTGTCAGCTTTCCCCCATTGATTACTATGTATCTGTCAGCGATAGTATCGACGAACCGTCGGTCATGGGATGTGATCAGCACAGTCGCGTTGGTTTCCAGAATCTGTTGCTCCAGTTCTTCTTTTCCCTGAATATCAATGTGATTGGTGGGTTCGTCAAGGATAAGAAAATTAGGCTGGTTTAACTTGATGATCAGGAATAACAGCCTGGCTCTTTCGCCGCCTGAAAGTACCCCCACTGTCTTGTCGAGATCGAGGTACGGGAACCCCGCCTTGATGAGAGATGTCTTGTATTCATTTTCACTACCGCGATGACAGTGATCGCGTAACGTTTCAATCAACGTGCGATCAGCATCGAGGTCGTTAATTTCCTGGTCGTAGTAACCGATATCGCATTGGGGGTTAAACTTAAACGTGTCACCCGCTTTGTCATTTTCATATCTGTCGATCATTTGCTTGATCAGTGTCGTTTTACCGACACCATTGAACCCCAACAGGGCGACCCTGTCTCCTGGGCGGATATAGAATTCCTCGATGTAGAAAAGTTTCGCGGGTACATTTCCCGGGGAGTAGATGGTCTGATCCTCAATATGCAGCATTCGATTGGCACGGGAGGATTGCACGTCGAGTGTCAGGTTCAGGTTTGAACCTTTGCTGACGAATGTCTTGTTTTCTTCAAGCTTTTCAATTCGTTTCTCCATCGTTTTGGCTTTCTTCGCCAGCTTCTCGTTGTCATAAACCTTACCCCAGGTTGCCAGCCGTTTTGCGCTTTCGGCCAGCCCCCTGATGGTCTTCTCTTCCTGTTTTAATCGAGCCTCGGCCGCTTCATCCTGGGCATCAAGCTTCTCTTTTGCCGCGGTATAGGGCATTGCGAAATTGTAAAGTTTCTGATCTCTGAGAAATAACGTCCGGTTTGTTACAGCATCGAGAAAATGCCGGTCGTGGGAAATCAGCAGATACCCGGCGTCAATGGTCGCAAGAAAATTCTCGAAGAAAATCAGTGTTTTAAGGTCAAGGTGATTCGTCGGCTCGTCAAACAGGATCAGGTTTGGTTCATCGATAACTGCCCGGGCGAACATCAACCGATTCTGTTGCCCACCACTGAGATCGGCGACCTGATAACCGTGTTCCTTTGTCTGAAATCCGAGCTGGTTTAAGAGCTGTTCAACCTTGTACAGGCTGAAATCTTTTTCCTCATCAACCAGTTTTTCTGCCAGTGCACCCGCCAGGGTCAATCCTGCGAGCGAAGGATCAATAAACTGTTCGACGGTCTCCATATGGAGTTGTTTACTTCGGGATACATCACCATCGTCAGGTTCGACTGAGTTATTGATTATCGACAGTAAGGTGGATTTGCCGGAACCGTTGTGACCCACGAGGCCGATTCGATCTCTTTCACCAATGCTGAGATCCAGCGATTCAAAGAGTTTTTTTGTCCCCACTGAATGGGTAACGCGATGACATTGAAAAAGCGGAGACATGACTGCGTCCTGGCCTGGGTATTAGTGTTAGGTTGCACAGAGGCGCAACACACTGGATTCTGCACATTTTTTGACGCTTGTCGACTTCCTCTGCCTAGATTAGTTGGAAGAGCCCGTATTGTGATACAGGCGCGGTTGCAGGATATTCAGAGAAGGTTGGAAGGTGAAAGGTAGCGGGTCAATTCATCAAGTGTGAAGGGCCAGTTGAGTTCTTCGGATGTGTGAAGTTTGCTGATCACGGGTATTCTCAGACCATAGGATTCGACCAACGATTCAGACTCACTAATCTCAATTTCCTCGATTTCGATCTCTTCTGTCCCGGCATTTTCAGCCATCAGCTCTGTCACCTGTTGGGTACGGTACTGTTTCAGCAGATCCATCGCGTCTTCACATAAATGGCAGCCGAGGGTTGTGTAAAGCAGGACCTTCACGGGTGTTTTGCCCGCTCTGCGGTGGCTGATGTCATCGGGAACTTCACAGGTCAAAGAGGTTTGTGGCATTGTGGCTGGTTCGCTGGGCGACCTCATCAAAGGACGTTTCTAGGAGGTCAGCGATAAACTGGCAAACATAGGGCAGATATTTGGGTTCGTTACGTCGGGTTTTAGGTTTGGGTTTAATCGTGCGAGGTAACAGATAAGGGGCGTCCGTTTCAATCAAGAGGCGATTGTCCGGAATTTCCTTGATTAAAGGTAACAGATGCTTACCCCTGCGTTCGTCGCAAATCCAGCCGGTAATACCAATATGGCAATCCAGGTCGATGTAAGCAGCGAGAGCATCCGCTTCACCCGTAAAACAATGCACCACCACGCCTGCTAGCCGGTGTCGATGTGGTGCCAGAATATCTCTGAAGCCCGGGTGTGCGTCCCGTTCATGCAGAAACATGGGCAGTTTAGCGTCTATCGCCAGTTCAATATGTGCCTCAAATGACCTCATCTGCGTTTCCCTGGGTGTGAAATCCCTGAAAAAGTCGAGTCCAGTTTCCCCGATGGCTTTTACCTCCGGCGACTGGGATAGAAGCCGTAACAGCTCCAGACTTTGTTCGTTGGTTTGCTCGGCATGATGGGGGTGAATCCCGGCTGTGGCGAACAGTAATCCGGGGTAGCCTTTCGCCAGATTTACCGCTTCCTGGCTGCCTTGCACAGATGCCCCTGTCACAATCATTTTTTTAACGTGTTTATTCCGGGCCTGTGACAGAACCTCGTCGAAATCGTCTGTAAACGTGTCGTGGGTCAGGTTGGCGCCGATATCAATCAGCATCATGGTCTTCCTTAACTATCAAAAAGCAGGTAAGTGTATCTGAAAGTGAAGCTTCAGGAATTGTCAGGCGAAGACCGGGTCGAAGAGGTAATTTGTTGCTTGGAAAATTTCTGTAACTCGTGCTGGTAAATCAAAGGTGACTTCTGGTTTAGCCTTCGGCTATAAATGGCTGAAAATACAAGTACGTTCATCACATATGAGCGAGTTTCCTGAAACGGAATCGTTTCGACCCAGACATCCAGTGGAATTGTGTCATCGAGCCAGGACCGAACCTTGTTTGGGCCTGCATTGTAAGCAGCAGACGCAAGTATTCGGTTGTGATCAAACTTCCTTAGCATCTGTCCAAGGTAGGCTGAGCCGATTCGAATGTTTGTGTGTGGGTCTGCAAGATCGCGTTTGGACGGAGAAGACAGACCTTCCTTACGGGCTGTGTATTTCGCCGTGGCTGGCATCAGCTGCATTACACCCAGGGCACCAGCCGAAGAGCGGGCGTCGGGCATAAATGCGCTTTCCTGGCGGGCAATGGCGAGACTCCACACTACCGGGATATCGGATCGTCTTGCACCAGCTAAAAAACTATCCTGAAACGCCAGGGGAAACCGAACATCCAGATCATTCCATGCCTTGGCCGCAATCATCGCCTGGATGGCTTGCTTATGCCATCCCCATTTCTGTGCAACCCTGGCCGCGATTTGCAGTTCCCGGTTGGAAAAGTCACGGGTGGTAAAATACCATTCCCGGCGCGCCGGGGTGAGTTCATCAAGGGTGAGCAGTTCGAGTGCCCGTTGAATGCCAGGAGTCGCCTCGAGGGATAGAATTTCCTCATTGCTAACAAGAATAGGTTGATCCTTAAAATCGTACTTCTGGCTGATGATATCTGCCGCCATAAAGCCGTAAAATCCTCGCTCATGAGCGAGCGACGCGTATATAGTGATTGCGCGTTGCTGATCGACAAGGTCGCTGGAGCTCGCCAGGATTCTGGCTTTCCAGTATTGCCATCGCCTGCTGCGCTGCGGCTCGGAATCCAGTTGATGGATGTGGACAAGGGCATCACTCCAGTCGAGTAGCCTGAGTGCTGTGAGTATTTTTGATTCGATCAGTTCTTGATTTTTGCCGAGGTTAATGGGAATTCGATCAAGATCATGGATCGACTCCGGCTTTCTGGCGAGTCGTACGGCAATGTACAAATAAACATCGAATAATTCAGCTTCGGTAAATTCGTGGGTTGTACGGTAAATTTCAAGTGTGTCCAGCGCTTTTATCGCATCGATACGGGCCAGTCGCTTTAGCCCATGGGAGATAATCAAACGTGTTTTGTCTCCCTTTTGGCTATATCGACTGGTTTTTGTCATCGACTTGGGCCTGGTATGAGCCAGTTTAAATTTATTCGCCAGAGCCTTATCCTCTTTGCTTAAAAATCTGACCAGGTAGTTCGATAGGGTTACTTTGTTGGTTGTCAACGCCGCGCTGTATCTTTGCCAGGCTATCGAGCTGGTTAGATAGCCAGCATCTCGCCAGATTTTGAATATGGGATTGCAGGCATCAGGTTGTGAAAAACCGACAGACCAGAGTTTCTCGGCAAGGTCCATCGCCTCGTCAGTTCTGTCGACCTTGTGAAGCGCATAGGCGTAGTGGCATGTATTTGTATCGGTGGCGCCCGTGGTCTGGTAATTGGGGATAAGTGTCTTCCATTCACCGCGTTTAGCAAGGCTGTAGAGCCAATTTTGCAATAACTTGTTGGCGAGGGGCGTGTCCTGGTACTGGTCAACGAACGCGTTAATGGATGCTTCAGACTGGCGTGACATACTGACTATTTTTTCGGTGTATTCCAGGTACGGGTAGAGTGGATAGTTGGCGAGTTTGTTCTCTTCAGCTCGGTATTTTGAATACTGGTTTGATTTAATGAGATAAATCAGATTTTTATAGAGTTTGCGTTGTTCGAATCTGGATACGGGATCCGGGCTGGCGAAGTTAAACCCGCCATTGGCTATAACCGGTCTGGCATAGCCGCTGTTACAACAACAGATGCAGAAGACAAGCAGAGTTTGGGTTAGTGTTAGGCGCACCAACATAGAATACTCGAATGTCCTTCTCCGCAATAACTATTTTTTGTCCGGAAATTGTAACTAAACCATTACCCATTTGGCGATAATCTAGTTTCCTACTCTTACCGCCAGGACATCGCACGGGGCACCATGTAACACGCCATTTGCCGTTGACCCCAATAAGAGAGCCAGTCCGTGCCGCCCGTGGCTCCCAACCACGATAAGATCCGCACCGACCTGATTTGCCAGGGCGTGGATTTCTGTTTCCGGCCGCCCAAAAATCAGGTGTTGATCCTCCTCCGGGATTTTCAGGCCTCTGGCGAATTCTGCCAGATGCATTTTTGCCGTGTCTTGAATCTGCTCCTGAATTGTTGAAAGATCCATCGGGATATCGCCGCCGTAGGCGAGACTCAGGGGCTCAATAACGTGGAGACAGCTGAGTTTTGTGTCGAAAACTGTCCTTAGGGCACACGCGCGTTTAGCAACCGCATGTGATTCTTCGGTTAAATCTACCGCAGTGAGTATGTGCTTATATTCACCCATTTAGCTAACCTCTCAACGTATTTGTTATTGTTACCATTACATTTATTACGCTTATTTTCGGCAATGTACAACGTAAAAGTCCCGAGCTCAAGGTCGTATTTTTAATATCGATTTTGTTAATCATTATGCGTAGGTACTATAGATATGGCTTATATCATTATTGGATTTGTTCTATTACTGATCATTGCGCCCATAATCGCAATTTTGCCCAGTGCCAGGCAGAAAGCGCTGATGGCCAAGCGAAGGGAAGCCATGGCTGAAAATATTCGAATTGACCTGACACAAATCGAAGACCCTGACCCGAACCCGGAAGATTACATATCGAACACAGGCAAACCGCTGGACAGAAAATGTCCAGTGGCGGCTTACCGGATACCGCGACCGCGTTCGGGAAATTGGAGACAGTTACCTTCGATTGACTGGTCGGTTAACCGGGTTAATGCTGAATCTGACGAGGATCCGGTCAAAGGCTGGCGCTGGGACGGGCGGCTTGATAAAAAAATTTCTAACGATCTAAATGAGTTTATTGTCTTAAACCTGGCTGCTTTACCTGATGATGTGATGAGAGTCGAGGAAAAAAAATTCCTCATATCTGTCTACTGGAAGGAAGCCGGTGAAGTGCAGGAAACTATTGATTTTCTTACAGGTTGTGCCGAAACCAACATTGTTCCAGTTGCGACCGATGACCCCCCAAATACAGACCTTCCATAATATAGAGGTTGACAAGACCTCCATTTTATCGTCTAAGCTAAAAAAAGAACCGGCGACACGAATGTTAGTTTGTGCTTGACGTCGAATACGTTAGCCACTATATATGTCGCTTTTTTATAGTCAGGAATTCTGATCAAGCGGATCAGAACACAAGAGTCGTAAGTATTATGGGTAAATCTTTAGTTATTGTTGAGTCACCTGCGAAGGCGAAGACGATCAACAAGTATCTGGGAAATGACTACGTCGTTAAATCGAGCGTAGGTCATATCCGTGATTTACCGACGAGCGGCAGTAGTAAGAGTGATCCCAAGGCCAGGGCGAAGGAGGCTGCCAAGACAAGAAAAATGGCGCCCGGGAAAAAGGCTGCTTACAAGAAAACAAAAGCCCGAAAACAACTCATCGCCAGGATGGGGGTGGATCCAGACAACGACTGGAAAGCTGATTACCAGATTTTACCTGGCAAAGAAAAGGTCGTGAATGAATTGAGGAAATTTGCTAAGGATGCAGATGAGATATTCCTCGCCACTGACCTTGACCGGGAAGGTGAGGCAATCGCCTGGCATCTTCAGCAAGCCATTGGCGGTGATGAAAGTCGATATCGGCGAGTGGTTTTCAATGAGATTACTAAAAAAGCAATCCAGGGAGCATTCGAGAATCCTGGTGAACTCATGATGGATCGAGTGAATGCGCAACAGGCACGAAGATTTCTGGATCGAGTCGTCGGCTTTATGGTGTCTCCCTTGCTCTGGTCAAAAATCGCACGAGGCCTGTCTGCGGGAAGAGTTCAATCTGTTGCAGTGAAATTGATTGTTGAGCGTGAGCGGGAAATCAGAGCTTTTATTCCTGAAGAATACTGGGAAGTGTTTGCGAATCTGGCATTAAAAGATGAGGATGCCGCCAGGACGATTAAGTTTCAGGTGTCAAAAAGCGCCGGTAAAAATTTTCGCCCAATCAACCAGGAACAAACCGATCAAGCTCTGGAGAAACTACGCAGTGCGACGTTCAAAGTACTTAGTCGCGATGATCGACCGACTCAAACCAAACCAACGGCACCCTATATTACGTCCACACTGCAACAGGCAGCCAGTACCAGATTAGGCTTTGGTGTCAAGAAAACGATGGTGCTCGCCCAACGACTGTACGAAGCAGGTTACATCACTTATATGCGAACTGACTCAACCAATTTGAGCGTTGAGGCGGTTTCTAGTTGTAGAGATCTGATTGAAGCAGATTACGGTAAAAAATATCTGCCGGACCAGCCGAGGTCGTATTCGAGTAAAGAAGGCGCCCAGGAAGCCCATGAGGCCATTCGGCCTTCTGATGTCACAGTCAAGACAACGTCTATTGCTGGTATGGAGCGGGATGCTGAACGGCTCTATGAATTAATTTGGCGGCAGTTCGTTGCATGTCAGATGCCCAACGCGGAGTACACGAGTACGACGGTGATTGTTGAAGCCGCTGATATGGAGTTGCGAGTACGAGGTCGAATCGTCAGGTTTGATGGTTATACCCGTGTTCAACCCACGTCGGGGAGAAAGGAAGAGGAGGTGACACTACCAGAGTATGCGGAAGGGCAGGTTCTTGATTTGAAAGAACTGCTGCCTTCACAGCACTTCACCAAACCCAAGCCCCGGTACGGTGAAGCGAGCCTGGTAAAGGAACTCGAAAAACGCGGGATTGGTCGACCTTCGACCTACGCATCAATTATTACAACTATTCAGGACCGTGGTTACGTCACCTTGCAAAACAAACGATTCCACGCCGAAAAAATTGGCCAGCTTGTAACAGAGAGGCTGGACGAGAGTTTCAAGGACTTGCTGGATTATGGTTTTACCGCAGATCTGGAGGAATCCCTCGATGAGGTTTCTAATGGCAAGGTGGAATGGAAGGAATTACTCGATAAATTCTACGAGGATTTTGAGTCAAAGATTAGCAAAGCCGGTGAAGAAGGTGGCATGCGCCCCAACGAGCCTTCAATGACGGATATCGATTGCCCACTTTGTGGCCGAAAAATGCAGGTTCGCACTGCCAGTACCGGTGTGTTCCTGGGTTGCTCAGGCTATAACCTGCCACCGAAGGAACGGTGTAAACAAACCATTAACCTGGTTTCAGGGGATGAAGTGGTGGATGCTAATGGAGACGACGACGAAGCGGAGTCACGTTTACTGATTAAGAAACATCGGTGTGTCAAGTGTGCGACTGCCATGGACAGTTACCTGATCGATGAAAAGCGCAAGCTTCATTTGTGCGGCGACAATCCGGACTGTGACAGCTATGAGGTTGAAGCCGGTGAGTTCAAGATAAAGGGGTATGACGGCCCTGTTCTCGAGTGCGACAAGTGTGGTGCTGAAATGCAACTGAAGTCCGGTAGATTTGGAAAGTATTTCGGTTGCACGGCAGATGATTGCAAAAATACCCGGAAGCTGTTGCGAAATGGAGAAGCCGCACCGCCAAAAATGGATCCGGTCCCCATGCCGGAACTTGCCTGTCGGAAAGTGGAGGACAACTATGTGCTGCGAGATGGTGCTGCCGGTATATTCCTCGCTGCAAGTAAGTTCCCGAAAAACAGGGAAACGCGTGCGCCGTATATTGATGAGTTACTTCCCCACCAAAACGAAATTGATCCTAAATACAGCTTCCTGATGCGCGCGCCTGCGCAGGATCCTGAAGGGCGTCGTTCCCTGGTCAGATTCGCACGAAAGACCAAAGAGCAATACGTCACTTCTGAAAATGAAGATGGTAAACAGTCAGGCTGGCGTGCTGACTATGTTAACGGCAAGTGGGTCGAGCAGGTTAAGCAAACCCGGCGAAAGAAGGTCTCCTGACGGGCGGCCAGTGGACCAGGACACTCTACTAGTGTCTGATGACTCCCACCATTACGCCTTCGATCGTAAACGCCTGACTCCTTAAATCGACTTCGATCGGCGAGTAGTCACGATTTTCCGGTAGTAGTGTGATTTGATATTTACTCCGGTTCTTTTTCAAACGCTTGACGGTAACCTCGTCTTCAATACGTGCAACAACGATATCTCCGCTGTTGACGTTTTGAGTTTTGTGTACAGCTATCAAGTCACCATCAAGAATCCCACATTCGATCATGCTATCGCCGTGGACGGTTAGGAGATAATCTGCGGGAGGATGGAAGAAAGTGGCTGGAACTTCACAATGATCCTCGATGTGCTCCTGGGCGAGGATTGGGCTACCGGCAGCAACGCGCCCAACAATAGGTAAACCTTCGTCATTCGGGAGCTTTATGCCCCTGGAGGTGCCTGGAACCATTTCAATAGCACCTTTTCTCGCCAGGGCTTTGAGATGTTCTTCCGATGCGTTCGCACTCTTGAACCCCAACTCTTTCGCTATGTCAGCGCGAGTTGGTGGATAGCCGGTTTCACTCATGTAACTTTTAATAAACTGAAGTACTTCGGTCTGTCGTGGGGTCAGTTTTATCATTTTCGTTCCTCGACGCTGCTCTTGTTATTGTTCTTGTTAATGGTGATTCATGCCAATAAATCAGCCTTTTTATCGGTTCTTCGCTATCTGCCAGAGTGGTGCCAGTGCGGGCGCGAAGGCATGTTTTTATATACAGTAACTGTGATTATATACAGGCTGTATGATTTAACAACCATGAATTAGCCGTCATCCGTTGGTCTTGTCCATCAAACACCAGATAGGTAGTATCTTTGCTGACGCCCAGGGAATCGTAAGTAGTTGAATTAAATATGCTTATCTGCTCTTCGAGTATCGGCATGCAGACTGGTATGCGCCAGGGGCAAGCTTGATTGTGGATATAAGAATGTACGGTTACGATCGGAATCCGGTTGTTACTTCATAGCCTCGCGAAGCTGCTATCCCCTGAAAATGGGCTAAGTACAGCAATAAATGCTAGAATAGTAAGCTTGCCTGAAAGAATAATATGTGGTGTTCTAGTCTTTATGAGTTATCGATCAATATACAGTCTTTTAACAATATGCCTGTTTAGCAGCCAAATTTTGGCGGCAGACTACTGGGTGATAGGCAGTTTTTCGAAAGAACAAAGTGCCGTAATGGAAGTCAATCGATTGTCATCACTGGTAGGCTTGCCTATTGAGATTTCAGGGTTCACCCGATTGGGTGTTGACTACTATCGCCTCCTGGTTACCAAGGCGGACATGGATACGTCGGCGAAAGAGCAATTCGCCAGCATGGATATCGAGCCCTGGTTCCTTTCGCTAAACTCAACCAGCGTTTCGCGACCAGTCGCCCAGGAAAATAATACGGTACCAGCGAGTGCCGCTGTCGTTCCCACTGGATCAGGTCAATTTTTTTATGTTGCCGGTAGCTATCTCGATGTTGAAGAAGCGCTGGATATAGAAAGGCAGTTGTCAGCGAGTTTTGCATCGGTGCGCGGAGAAACCGCCCTGGTTGACGGTGCTGTTTTACATCGTGTGTTAGTGGGACCGTTAAAACAAAGTGACATTGATATCACAGGTTCCATGCTTGTAGAAATGGGGTTTGAAAGTGCCTGGCTGGTGAATATCGAGAGTGATGATGATATTTACGAGTTCGCCGACCTGGCTGGGGTTTCCCCTATAAACGAAAAAGATAGGTTGGTTGTAGAGCAGTCGGTCGATATGCCGAAGAAAACCTCGAATCCATCGGGATATAACCTGGCTAGATTACCCGAAGAAAATCCAGTCTTCGCGCCTTAACTAACGATGACTCCGACCATTAGTCCCTGGGTCGTCACAGTCCGGTTAGATCTTCTTTCAGATATTCAGTGTCCAGCGAAACTGGATTGCTGAACACTTTGCCAAAACTTTGCGGAACTGCCTAGCTGAATTAAAAAATGGATGATTTCTTCAAAATAGTCGTCTCTTTAATCACCAACCCTGTTCTTCTGGAGGTCTTCACCATCGTGTTGGCAACGATGGTGATTAACTATTTTTCCCGGAAATTTTTTGATCGGCTGGAACAGTCCACTCGACAGTCGCCGACGGTTTGGGATGATGCTCTGCTTAATTCTGTCCGCAAGCCATTAGCAATATTGATATGGGTGTTGGGTTTCTCATGGGCAGCAGAGTTGATATCCGCGGAAGCTGAAACTGACTCGGCACTGACCGTGATGATCGACCCGGTACGGTACATAGCGGTAGTCGGGTTGTTTACGTTTTTCCTGAGTCGATTTATTCAGGAATGCGAAAGTGGATTTATAAAGAATGGCGCTGACGTGACCACGGCACATGCCATTGGCAAACTACTTCGAATTTCGGTTTTTATCACAGCAGCTCTAACTGTTTTACAGACGCTGGGGATAAGCATTTCAGGAATCCTGGCGTTTGGTGGTGTCGGGGGGATAGCCGTGGGCTTCGCCGCCAAGGATATTCTGGCTAACTTCTTTGGTGGACTGATGATCTATCTCGACCGGCCTTTTGCCGTCGGCGACTGGATCAGAAGCCCGGACAGGGAAATTGAGGGCACTGTGGAGCTCATCGGCTGGCGCCTGACCGTCATTAGAACATTTGATAGTCGACCTTTGTACATCCCCAATTCTGTGTTTGCGAGTATTGCGCTGGAAAATCCTTCTCGTATGCAGAATCGCAGGATTTATGAAACGATCGGGGTCCGGTATGCTGATGTCAGTAAGGTAAAACAGATCGTTGATGATGTACGCAGCCGGCTACAGAACCATGAGGAAATTGATCCGCAGCGTACTTTGATTGTTAACTTGAATGGATTCGCACCGTCCTCTGTCGACTTCTTTGTTTACACATTCACAAAAACCACGGACTGGGTGAAGTTTCACAGCATCAAAGAAAGGATTCTCCTGGAAATTTACGCGATCATCGAGTCTCATGGCGCCGAGGTTGCATTCCCGACTTCCACTATCCACATTGAATCGACGGTAGCGCCGGAAGCAGACTGAAGCGCTTATGCAATTACCCGAGTCCAGAATACTGTTTGATCAATCAACAATCTCCGATGCGGTCGATGAGCTGGCGAAGCATGTAAATGTTAAGTGCAGTGAGGGTTCCTGGTTAATGCTCTCGGTCCTTACCGGTGGCCTGGTACTCGCTGCCGACCTGATGAGACGGTTGCAGATTTCAATGGAACTGGATTTAATCCGCGTAAGCCGCTACCACAACAAAACCCGGGGGGCCGAGTTGACCTGGCAACTGGAACCTTCTGCCTCATTGCAGAACGCTCGTGTGCTGCTTGTTGATGATATCTTTGATGAAGGTGAGACCCTGGCTGCGCTGGATAGATATTGTGTTTCCAGGGGCGCGCAGCAGGTTCTGTCGGTTGTACTGCTGGATAAGATTCATAACAGGAAAGTGAAACACTACAAGCCGGATCTCATCGGGTTAACCTGCTCTGATGAGTATGTGTTTGGATATGGGATGGATTACGAGGGTTTTTTCCGGAACTTGCCAGAGATTCGAAGTCTGGGGTCGTAGCAGGGGCTTTTCAGCCGCCGCTAGTAAGCCTGGTAACCTCTCAGGAAGGAACTAATACTGCTGGTCTGATTAGACTACTCTCAGGCAGGGACGAGATCCACTATTAGTGACTCAGCTCATATCTCACGATTGAAGACAGGAACAGACATGGCCAGCCTGCTTTTTTACGACAAACCCGTTGCACTTAACAAAACAGCTCACAAGAACAAAAAAATTCGTCCTGAAGCAAATAGCTTTGGTTTTGCGTCAAACACGAATTCGGTGATTCTTGCGGGGGTAGAATTTACCGAGGCGGCAAAAGAGTATCCCGTCGTTTTTGCCCAGTCAGGTGAATCAATTGTGCCTGTTGCGTTGTTGGGGCTGAGAAATGAGGAAAACCTTTTTATAAACTCCAGCGGTGGCTGGGCGGCACGCTATATTCCAGCATTTATTCGACGCTATCCCTTTGTTCTGGCTAATTCAGAAGATCCCGCCACGCGTATGGTTTGCATCGATGAGAGTTACGCCGGGTTTAATAACAAGGAGGGAGAGCCTCTTTTTGTCGATGGTGAACCGTCAAAGGTTCTCAGGCATGCTCTGGATTTTCTGGAGGAATATCAGCGGCAATACATGCGCACCGAAAAGTTTGTCGATCGATTGAGAGACAACGACTTGCTGACGACACTCAACGCAAAAATACACATGGTCGACGGCCAGGAATTTACGCTGACCGGGCTGTTGGCTGTTGATGAGAAAAGACTTCTGCAATTATCAGATGAACAGGCGTTGGAACTCTTCAAATCAGGCGAACTGGCCTGGGTCTATTGCCACTTGATGTCGCTTGGAAATATATCTAGTCTGGTCAATCGAATGGCCAAAAATGCGGTAGCGGACAAAGCTGTCCCAGCGGTCCAAGGGAAAAAAGCTGGCGAACTACTCGCCATTAAGAAAGCGGCCGTTAAGGAAGCAGCCATCAAGGAAGCAGCCATCAAGAAAGCAGCGATAATGAAAGCAGCTGCCAAAAAAGCCAACCCTAAAAAAGAAGCTGCCGAAAGACCTGTCCCCGAAAAATCAGTCATCGGGGAACCGGTCAGGCCACAAGCCAGGAAGAAAAGAAAGTAAGTCGTGCTGGGGATCATCGGCGGGACAGGATTTGCACAGTTTGTGAATCTACAGGATATTGAAGCAGAAACTCTGCAAACCCCATTCGGCTCGACATATATTGAAAGGGGTTTGTTGGGCAAAGAACCGGTGATATTTCTGCCGAGACATGGCAACCCCCCTCAATTTCCACCCCACAAAGTTAATTATCGAGCGAATATTCAGTCATTGTCTGATCTGGGTGTAGAAAGGATTATTTCTACTACTGCAGTAGGCAGTGTTGATCCGGAATTGGAAGTCTGTGATCTGGTGGTCCCGGACCAGATCATCGATTATACGTTTGGTCGTGAGCACACCTTCTACAAAGACGAAATCCAGCACATCGATTTCACTTATCCCTATGATCAACCGCTTCGGCGTTCATTGTTGGCAGCGGCAAAAGCAATCCCGCAATGCACTATCCGCTCGAGAGGTGTTTACGGCTGCACCCAGGGACCCCGGCTGGAAACTGCAGCGGAGGTAAAACGTATGCAACGCGATGGTTGTACCATCGTCGGTATGACAGCCATGCCGGAAGCCGCCCTTGCGCGGGAAAAAGGAATTGCCTATGCCGGGATTTCTTTCGTAGTGAATGCAGGTGCAGGAATCGATGACCAGGCGATTGATATGGATGCTCTCACGACCGCTATTGCCAGTGGCACGTCTATGGTTGCCGCCGTTATCAATGCTTATGTCAGATCAGCCTCCTAGCCTGGATAATTCGTGAAGGGACCGCCCCAAAACAGATCAGGCGCAGACTGTAGTTTCAGATGGAAGTGTTTTACACGAGTAACTCGTTGATATAAATGATGTTAACAATGCTCCCGTGCCGCCTTCATGAATTTTCCGAGCTAGGGTTAATCTTCTGGTTCTTCGATAGTAAACTCATCCACCCTGACGATGATGCCGAAAAAAGGGTGATCGATGTAGTGCAGCGTTGAGCTGCGCATTCTTCTTGACTGTTTCAATCTGTGTGTCTGTATAGGGACATAGTTTCCTCTTTCAGATTCCCAGGTAACCACAGCTGGGTACTGGCTTGCCATATCCGCGGTCAGGTTCAGCGGCAATTGGGAAGGCTGTTGCGAATAATTCGGGGCGAATTCTGTGTACCACAGATCCGTGTCAACATGTAAATACCGTGATCGGCTTATATTTATTGTGCCGTCAATTTCATAATTGTCGTCGTAATGCTTGCCTGTCTGCACCAATACGGGGAACGCTTTGTCACGGGTCAGCACCGGTTGGAGCCAGGATTGATGTAGCATCAGCTTAAACAGCGACGACCTGTTGATACTGCGCACGATACCGTTCAGTAGCCGGTTTTTAGTATTGATGTTTCTAAAAGCGTCTGGTTGTTCCTGCTCAAAGAGTTCATCGAGATCGCCCGGCTCAAAATGTACAACCCCGGTCGGGCCATCTTCGGTCAAAGAGCCGCTTGGCTTGATTGATTGCGGTTTAGTGAGTTTCAAACGACTCCGGCTGCTGAATATGTAATCACTGTCCGGCGTGTTGTTATTCTCCATAGACCCACCTGCCTGCCGGGGCTCACCAAGTGCAAGTACCTGTTCCAGTTGGGCTAATGTATAGGGAGTGATAGCACTATCACGCAGGGGAGAAACACTCACCATATTGGCAGGATAACTTAACGCGTCAACAGGCCAGATTTCGTCACTGATCATGGGATTGGTCAAGGTAAAGACAATGAGCTCCACTTGGTACCACTGATCAATAGGATTTGTTTCAGCCGCTCTCGAATTCACCCAGGGCGGGATAGTCAGGAGGCACAGGAACAGAAATTTAACCGGCAATTGCAAGGTTCTTACTTTCGAGTCGTTCAAACAATCGCTCAATTTTTTGGAACCTTGTTTCGGGTTTTTCCATATTCTCTTCGAACGATAATTGATTTGCGTTCGGAAGGCGATACCGATGTGGCTCAGATTGAACCAGACGGACAATTTTGAAGGGATCAATGGATGTGTCCTGGTGAAATTCAAGTTTACCACTCCTGGCACCAGCATCGACTTTTTTGATTCCCAGTTTCTCTGCGGTTAGTTTCAAACTGGTAATTCGGAACAGTGTTTTTACAGCTTCAGGCAACAAACCGAAGCGATCAATCATTTCTACCTGAAGATTTCTTAATTGATCGTTGTCCTCGGCATTTGAAATTCGCTTGTACAACACCAGTCGGCTGTGTACATCGGGCAAATAGTCTCCGGGAATCAAAGCGGGCAATCGTAGATTAATCTCGGTACCGTCTTTTAAAGGTCGATCCAGGTTGGGCGTCTTACCATCTTTGATCGCCTTAACCGCACGGTCCAACATTTCCATGTAAAGCGAGTAGCCAACGGTCTGTATATTGCCGGTTTGTTCATCACCCAGTAACTCACCGGCACCTCTGATCTCGAGGTCATGGGTCGCAAGTATAAACCCGGAGCCAAGATCCTCGGCTTCGCTGATGGCTTCCAGTCGTTTCTTCGCATCGCTGGTCAGGACCTTGGGGTGAGGTGTGAGCAGGTAGGCATATGCCTGGTGGTGTGATCGTCCGACCCTGCCGCGCAGCTGGTGTATTTGCGCGAGTCCAAACTTGTCGGCGCGATCCATAATAATGGTATTGGCGTTGGGAATGTCGATGCCGGTTTCGATTATAGTCGTGCAGACCAGGACGTTGGTGCGTTTGTGATAAAAGTCAGACATGACCTGTTCGAGTTCTCTCTCCCGCATTTGGCCATGTCCGATAGAGATTCGTGCCTCGGGAACCAGTTCCTGTAACTTCTGGGCGGTATTTTCAATAGTCTTGACTTCGTTGTGGAGATAATAAACCTGTCCGCCGCGCATGAGCTCTCTTTGTACGGCTTCCCTGACCAGACCGTCGTTATGCTGTCGTACAAACGTTTTGATAGACAGTCTTTTCGCCGGGGGTGTCGCAATAATTGTCAGGTCACGCATCCCGGACATTGCCATATTAAGCGTCCGGGGAATCGGTGTGGCGGTCATGGTCAGAATGTCCACTTCAGCGCGGAGGGACTTGAGCTTCTCTTTTTGCCTGACGCCGAATCGATGTTCTTCATCAATAATGACCAGGCCCAGGTTCTTGAAGGACAGGCCGTCCTGAATCAGGCCGTGGGTGCCGATCACAATATCCACTGTTCCGGCCTCCAGCTTTTCCATCACCAGTTTTTGTTCTTTCCTGGTTTTAAAACGTGATATAGACTCGATACTCACTGGCCATTCCGTGAAACGATCTCTGAATGTATTCGTATGTTGCTGGGCGAGTAGAGTTGTCGGCACCAAAATAGCCACTTGCTTGCCTGATTGAACCGCGAGGAAGGTAGCCCGCATGGCAACCTCGGTTTTTCCGAAGCCCACATCGCCACAGACAAGATGATCCATGGTTTTCTCCTGCACCATGTCGGTAATCACCCTGGCGATAGCAGTTTGCTGATCAGGTGTTTCTTCAAATGGAAAAGCAGCAGCGAACTGATAGTAGGCATCGTCCGGTTCCGGGTAGGCAAAGCCTGTTTTTGCTTCTCTTCTCGCATAGATATTGAGTAATTCTGCTGCGACATCATGAATCTGTTCCGCAGCTTTTCGTTTGGCCTTCTCCCAAACATCACCACCCAGGCGATGCAAGGGTGCAACCGTTTCGTCCGCACCCCCATAGCGGGATATCAGATGCAGGGACGCCACAGGAACATAAAGCTTGGCGTCTTCTAAATAACCGAGACTCAGGAATTCAGCTGGCTGACCATCTATATCCAGGGTTTCCAATCCCAGATAGCGGCCGACACCATGATCGATATGAACCACGGGGGAGCCAACGTTGAGTTCCGTCAAACTCTTAACCACCAGTTCGGCCGCATTGTCTTTTTGCTTGTCGCGTCTCCGTTGTTGCAGGACGTGCTCGCCAAACAACTGTTGCTCAGTGATTAGTAGGCGTTTTTCGCCGGGTAAGTAAAACCCCCGTTCCAGTGGTGCAACCATGAGCAACACGCCCACGCCGGTGTTGACGGCTGTTTCCCAGTTATCAACCTGCCGGGTACTGATCCCATTTCGAGCCAGCAATTCGTCAACCACTTCTCGTCGGCCCTTCGATTCAGTGACGATGATAATTCCGGTGTCACTATTTTCCTTAATAAAGCCCTGTAGTCGAGCGAGTGGTCGCTGTTGTCGCTCACTAATTGCGATCTCAGGTAATGGTGCAAACTCAAGATTGTCTCCACGGGACGGTCCGGTAACGAGATCGATGCGTCGCCGTTTATTGCTCTCGGCGAACAACAGATCTTTTGGCAATAGAATATCTTCCGGTGCCAGAATAGGTCGCTGGACATCGTAGCGCAGGTTTTCATAACGCAGATGTGCATCGTGCCAGTACTTGCCAATGGTGTCTTCGACTTTACAGACGAAGACTAGTGAGTCCTCGGAAAGATAGTCGAACAACGATTCCAGCTGGTCGAAGAACAATGGCAGGTAGTATTCAACACCGGCAGGAGACAGTCCCTGGGAAACATCCTGATAGACAGCGCAATTGCGGGGGTCAACCTGAAATTTCTGGTGCCAGGAATCTTGGAAATGGGAAATAGCACTCGTGGTTAATGGAAACTCACGTGCCGGTAACAGGTTTACCTTTTCGACCTTTTCAATGGATAGTTGTGTTTCGGGATCAAAGGTCCGGAGTGACTCAATTTCATCATCGAACAGATCAAGTCGGTAAGGGAGATTCGAACCCATTGGAAAAATGTCCATAATCGAACCGCGAACCGCAAATTCTCCATGTTCAAAAACTGTCTCAACGCACCTGTATGCACTTGCTTCCAGTTTCCGTCGCATCACGGCAATGTCGAATTTTTGCCCTATATCCAGCACCAGGCTGCTACCCAGTGAGAAAGAGCGGGGGGCTATTTTTTGCATTATCGTCGTTGCGGGGACAACCAATGCACCTGTTGTTAAGGTAGGCAGTTGGTTTAGGATAGACAGGCGCTCTGAAATAATATCCTGGTGTGGAGAAAAACTATCGTAGATCAAAGTTTCCCAGTCGCGAAAAAGCAAAACAGGAAACTGTTCGGGTAAAAAAAAGCGAAGTTCATCGAAAATTCGCTCGGCAGCTTGTGAATTCTCGGCGATGACAAGACCAAATTCTTCGCCTTCGATCAATGATTGTGCAATTGCGAGTGATTCGGCACTGCCAGGCAAATTGCCCCAGTGGCGGCGATCGGTAGCTCGCTTCGGTGGTTGATGTTCGCCTAAATTAATCACGGTGGCCTTGGAGGTCATGTTTATAATGGTCGATTTCTTATCAAGCGAACTGAAGGGGTACGAAGGTTACTCTTTCAAGCACAAAAATAACAGAGACTGGATTTGAACAAGTCCCTCATCATCACAGGTGCCAGTCTCATCGCAGGCCTGCTATTGGGCTGGTGGGTTCGCGGATTGTATGACATGCCCGCACGGGTCGGTAGCGTCGATCCGGGAGTCCGCACAAATATTGTCGTGCCATCTGTAGTGACTGCTGACCCTTCAACTGAGCCTTCAAATAGCGCGGTGGTAGAACCGGGGGAATTATTACGTCGTCTCGCTAACGAATCAACAGCTGTGCGGGTCGCGGAAATGAGAGCGCATTTAGCTCAGTTCGGCGATAGCTACAAAGTACTTGTCGGCCTGAGTCGCGAATTAATGCGTCAGGGCGAGTTCGAGGAGGCACTGGAAGTTTTGTTAAGATCAGGGATAGCGGTGAATAACATTGTGCAGCAGGATGAGCTTGAGATTGAGCTCGCTCGACTTGTGGACCACTATGCCCGTGAATTGATATCCCTGAACCAATTTGGCGCCGTGGATAAACTATATGAGAGATTGACGTTGTCAATGCCGCAACTCGGCCAGTATTTTCTGGAATTAGCCGACTTAAGAATCAGAATGGGCAATCCCCAGTCGGCACTGCTGCCGTTAGCCCAGATTAGCAATCATACGCAATTGGGGGCTGAAGCTCGTCGTCTGATTGCCCAAATTGAGCAAAGTGAATCTCCAGTGACTAAAGCCATGGAAGAACTACCGCTGGTTTCAAAAGCTGGCCAGTTTCTCGTTGAGGCAACCATTGATGACACCCTTGCGATCACTCTGCTTATCGATACGGGTGCGGCCATGACGGTCCTTGATTCCAGGGTTCTTGAAAAACTCGGCTACAACTTATCCGGCAGGCAGGAGTATTTTGCAACCGCGAATGGCGTCGTGCAGGCGGCAGTCGTCACCGTTGACAGTCTCAGCCTGGGTAAGGCGTCCTTAGGCAATGTTTCAGTGGGTTCACTGAATCTGAACATGCCAAACAATGTTGAGGGCCTGCTAGGCATGAATTTTCTTCGTCATTATGACTTTCATATTGATCAGAACCGTGACCTGCTTATCCTGGATCAAAGATAGTTGCCTGTTGGGGTAACAACCCTTGGCGATAGAAACTGTTTGCGTTGGGATTGGCAAAACTCGATAATAGCGGCGAAATAACCGCGAGTTCTGGGTAAATTGATCAAAAGTCGCGGTTTATCCTTGAATAAAACAAGTACGAATCCAACTTAACTGGTTCCTGGTCCGGAAATAGGATTGTGAGTGTTATACCTCGTTGGCCCCTTCACTTCGATAGTGATTGATTTATAAACTAACAATGTTGGGTAATCTCATGATTTGTCCGAAAGACACGACTTTACGGACAGGAACTAACTGACCATTCACAAAAACGAACTTTGAGAGGCATTGTCCGTGGCAAAACCGGGTTTAGATAGTGTATTCGCTGACTGGAAGGAACGAGAAGCGCTCGCTGAGGCGATGATCCCAATGATCGGGGGTCTATATCGACGGAATGTCGTGATCTATATCTATGGCGTACCCCTGTTTAACCAGTCGGTGATTGATCTGATGAAAGCTCACCGAAAGGTAAGACAGATCGTTCAGAACGAAATGTCTGAATTTGAAACTCATCCACTGCTTGAGGCCTTGTGTCAGTTGGATTTGTCACCCGCCCATATTGATATAGGTAAACTCACCTCCAATTTTATGGCTGATGACAAGGGACTCTCAGACAGGGAATATGTCGAGCAAGCCTGTGCTGAAATTATTGGCGATGAGCCAGTGTCCCATGACCCGAGGGATGTCGTCATTTACGGTTTTGGCCGGATTGGTCGACTGGTTACACGGTTGCTGGTTGAAAAGACCGGCGGTGGTCACAATCTGGTGCCCAAAGCGGTGGTTCTTAGACCCCCCAAAGATCCCGTCAAGGACTTTAATCGTCGTGCCAGCCTGCTTCGCCGGGATTCAATTCACGGTAGCTTTCGAGGCACAATCAGGGTTGACGAAGAAAATCAGGTGCTCGTTTGCAATGGCAACGCAATCCGTTTTATCTATGCTTCTGACCCCGCAGCCATTGATTACACTGCCTATGGTATTGACAATGCGCTGGTTATTGACAGTTCGGGAGCCTGGAGAGACATAGACGGGCTTTCGCAGCATCTCAGGGCCAAAGGTGTGGATAAGGTATTGTTAACGACTTCTGGCAAAGGCGATATGAAAAATATCGTCCATGGCGTCAATTCTGACACCCTGGACACGTCAGACAATCTTGTCGCCGCTGCTTCCTGTACCACCAATGCGATCGTTCCGGTGTTGAAGTCCATTTACGAGCAGTTCGGCATTCAACATGGACACATGGAAACGGTCCATGCTTATACAGATGACCAGAACCTGCACGACAATATCCACTCAAAAGAGAGACGGGGTCGTAGCGCGCCGTTAAATATGGTGTTAACCGAATCCAATGCCACCAGTTCGGTTGGAAAGTTGCTACCCGAACTCAAAGGCAAGCTCACGGGCAACTCCATTCGTGTGCCCGTGGCTAACGTGTCAATGGCGATTCTGCACCTGACCCTTGAACATGAGACAACCCGTGAGGCAGTTAATGAGTATTTGCGGGATATGTCGTTAAACTCAAAACTAAACCGCCAGATTGGTTACACCGAATCGCCCGAGATGGTTTCATCTGATTTTATTGGTGACCGGCATGCCGGGATGATCGATGCGCATGCGACGATTGTCGATGGCAAGCAGCTTGTGCTCTATGTCTGGTATGACAACGAATTTGGCTACACCTGTCAGGTTGTTCGACTCTCCCAGAAAATGGCAGGAATCAAGTACCCGTACATTACTGGCGATATTGAGGTGTCTCCGGAAGACGACTCTGTAGCGGCGAAACCAAGGCTGAGAACCGCATAGTAAACATTTGATTCTGCTCGAAAACACGAAGAAAGCTCGCTGCGGCGGGCTTTTTTTGTGTTTATTGATAATGGAATCGATAACAGGTATCGATAATAGGGTATAAACCCCTGCCGCAGAGGACGCCTTCGAGTAGATTAATGAGCTGCACCTATCTATAATGCCCGCGAATTTTCGCTCCACTTCCCCGAGCCGTTCGCATCACAATTGGCTGCAAGGTAACTGATGATTAAGACAAAACGAGGACTCGACCTGCCGATTGCAGGCAGTCCCGTGCAAACAATCGAGGATGCTCGACCCGCTCGAAGCGTTGCCATCCTTGGCAGCGACTATCCCGGGTTAAAACCGACCATGGAAGTTACGGCAGGTGACAAGGTACGCAAGGGTCAGGTGATCTTTACCGATAAGAAGACGCCGGGTGTCAAATACACATCACCTGCATCCGGGACGGTAAATGCTGTTAATCGTGGTAACAAACGCGTCTTTCTTTCGATAGTAATAGATGTTGAAGGGGAAGAAGAACTAACCTTTGAAGTCCCGGATTTAGGCAATATTACCCGGGAACAGGTGACCAGCATCCTCGTTGATTCGGGAGAATGGACAGGCATCAGAAACAGACCGTACAACAAGGTCCCCTCGCTCGAATCAAAGCCTGCTGATTTTTTTGTTACTGCCATTGATACGCGGCCACTGGCAGCAGATCCAAAACAGTTTATCGATGAGAACCATGAAGCTTTCCTGACGGGACTGGACGTCATCGCGACCCTGACCGAAGGGTCGGTGTACGTCTGTAGCGCAATTGGAGCCGATTTGCCGGTGAGTTCCAATGCCAGTGTTCAGATTGAAGAATTTTCCGGCCCCCATCCGGCGGGTCTGGTCGGTACTCATATTCATTTCCTCTCATCGGTGAGCCAGGCTAAATCGGTCTGGCATATCGGGTACCAGAACCTGGTTGCGATTGGTCACCTGTTCCTGACGGGCCGAATTTACGCTGAAAGGGTGGTAGCCCTGGCTGGTCCGGGAATAGAACGGCCGAGATTAATGCGAACCAGAGCTGGTGCAAACCTGGAAGAATTGACCGCTGGCGAAATGAATGAAGGTGTTCAAAGGACAATTTCCGGTTCTGTTTTTGATGGTCGAAAAGCTGCGGGTCCTACTGCCTACTTGGGGAGATATCACAATCAGGTATCCGTATTATCCGAAGGAACCGACCGGGAATTTCTTGGGTTTGTGATGCCAGGCGTGAAAAAATTCTCTCTCACCCGTCTTTTTATATCCAGCTTGCTGGGTACCCGAAATATGGCGCTGACAACCAACAGGGGAGGCAGTGAAAGGGCGATGGTTCCACTTGGGACTTATGAAGAAGTGATGCCCCTGGATATTTTACCCACCCAGCTTTTAAGGGCTTTGCTGGTTAGTGATGTAGAGTCAGCCATTGCGCTTGGCTGTCTTGAACTGGATGAAGAAGATTTGGCTCTGTGTACATTTGCTTGTCCGGGCAAGTATGAGTATGGACCCTATTTGCGTGAAATGCTGACTCAAATAGAGGCGGAGGGATAGTAAGCGCATGGCGCTAAGAAGATTTCTAGACAAGATAGGGCCTGAGTTTGAACCAGGTGGCAAGTTTGAAAACTGGTTTGCCGTTTACGAGGCTGTAGACACGATACTTTATTCACCCGGTAATGTGACGGCGGGTGCGTCCCATGTTCGAGACGCCGTAGAAATCAAACGAATAATGACGACTGTGTGGTGGTGTGCATTCTTCCCGATGATTGCCGGAATGTACTACGTTGGTTTGCAGGCACTGGGTTCGATGGAGCAGTTTGGCGTTGATTCCCTCGGTGGTTGGCGAGGTTGGATCCTCGAACTGGTGGCAGGCTATGATGCCTCGAACTGGTGGGACTGCCTGGTTTATGGTGCCGTCTTCTATGTCCCGATTTACATGGTGACATTCGTCGTTGGTGGTATCTGGGAAGTTATCTTTGCGGTGAAACGTGGCCACGAAATCAATGAGGGTTTCTTCGTTACGAGCATTCTTTTCTCATTAACCCTGCCAGCGACCATCCCGCTATGGCAAGTGGCTTTGGGTATTTCTTTCGGCGTGGTGATTGGTAAGGAAATATTCGGCGGCGTCGGTAAAAATTTCCTCAATCCGGCACTAACAGGCCGGGCATTCCTGTTTTTTGCCTATCCTGCGCAAATGTCCGGTGATGCAATCTGGACTGCGGTAGATGGCTTTAGTGGTGCGACGGTACTGGGCGTCGCCGCTGTTGAAGGGATGGCTGGCGTGATGGCAAGTGGAATGACCTGGATGGATGCTTTTGTTGGCAACATGCAAGGGTCGGTGGGCGAGACATCCACCATTGCGATATTTATTGGTGGTGTCATTCTGCTGTTCACCAAGATTGCCTCCTGGAGAATCATCGCGGGATTAATGTTAGGCATGGTAGCGATGTCAACCTTGTTCAATGTGATTGGCTCGGAAACCAACCTCATGTTTGGTATGCCCTGGTACTGGCATCTCGTGGTCGGAGGCTTTGCTTTCGGCATGGTATATATGGCAACTGATCCAGTGTCGGCATCGATGACTGACACGGGTAAGTGGGTGTTTGGTGCGTTGATTGGTGTCATGGTAGTGCTGATTCGGGTTATTAACCCGGCGTTTCCAGAGGGAATGATGCTCGCGATTCTGTTTGCCAATCTGTTCGCACCCTTGATTGACTGGTTCGTCGTTCGGGCAAATGTGAAACGGAGGCTTGCTCGTGGATAACAACAAAGATTCGATGAAGAATGTGGTGATTGTTGCATTGTCACTTTGCCTGGTCAGCGCAATTATTGTTTCCGGATCAGCCGTCGTACTAAAACCCCTGAGACTCGCAAACAAGGCATTGGACCGAAACAAGAATATTTTGATAGCGGCAGGTTTGTTTGAACAAAACGTAACGGCTGAATCGAAGATCGATGAATTGTTTAGAGAATTTGAAGTCCGACTGGTTGATCTTGAAGGCAATAGATTTTTGACGGATGATGAAACGACCGCCCTGGGGATCGACACCAACCAGTACGATCAGCGTAGAGCTGCCAAAGACACTTCCATATCTATTGAGTTAAGCAGGGATCAGGATGTCGCTTCCATCAGTCGCAGAGCCAGGTACAGTGTTGCCTATCTACTGAAGAAACAAGGCAGTGTAGAGACTATTGTTTTACCTGTTCATGGCTACGGTCTCTGGTCGACCCTGTATGGCTTTATTGCCCTGGAAAGTGACTTAAATACCGTGTCGGGAATCACTTTCTATGAGCACCAGGAAACTGCCGGGTTGGGTGGTGAAGTGGATAACCCCCGCTGGAAAGATGGTTGGGTTGGAAAGCAGATTTATGGCGCCGACGGGCGTGTCGCACTTAGGGTCATAAAGGGTTCAGTTGATCCAGCCTCCCGTGATTCGGAGCATCAAATTGATGGCTTGTCGGGGGCTTCCCTGACGAGCCGTGGCGTTCAAAACCTGATTGCGTTCTGGTTGGGAACAGACGGTTTCGGCCCTGTACTTGAAAGCCTGAGAGGCCAGGGATAAGGATAAAACAATATGTCGACCGTAAAAGAAATATTACTCACCCCCATTCTTAATGATAATCCCATCGGATTGCAGATCCTGGGGATTTGTTCCGCTCTGGCAGTAACCACCAAAATGAGTGTGGCCCTGGTGATGTGTATCGCCCTGACACTGGTCACTGCGTTCTCCAGTATGATTATCTCGATGATTCGCCATCGGATTCCAACCAGTATTAGGATTATCGTTCAAATGACCGTCATCGCCTCACTGGTTATTGTTGTGGACCAGGTTTTAGGCGCTATCGCCTACGATATGAGTAAACAGCTTACCGTGTTTATCGGCCTGATCATTACGAACTGTATTGTGATGGGGCGAGCAGAGGCGTTCGCAATGCAAAACGCACCGGGATTAAGTTTTATTGATGGCATCGGCAATGGTCTTGGATACAGCGCAGTTCTGATGACGGTCGCGTTTATCAGGGAGTTGATGGGTTCAGGGAGTGTATTTGGTTTTGAACTTCTGCCACTGGTGACAAATGGGGGCTGGTACAACCCGATGGGTCTGATGCTGTTACCTCCCAGTGCGTTTTTTATTATCGGATTGCTTATCTGGGGATTGAGATCCTGGAAAACCGAACAGGTTGAAGAACCTGAGTATGAAATAGGCGGACATACCGCCCTGACCCAGTCGGTGTAGGCGGAGAGAAGTTAATGTTTGAATATTACCTCAGCTTGTTCGTCACCGCGGTTTTCATAGAAAACATGGCGTTGGTATTCTTTCTCGGTATGTGCACCTTTATCGCCATCTCCAAAAAAATCGAAACGGCCATTGGACTGGGTATTGCCGTTGTTGTAGTACAAGCCATCACCGTGCCGGTCAACAACCTGCTGTTCACCTATCTTCTCAATGATGGGGCATTAGCATGGGCAGGTTTGCCGGATGTTGATCTTAGTTTCCTGGGGTTCTTAAGTTATATCGGTGTCATAGCCGCAATTGTGCAGATTCTTGAAATGTTCCTGGATAAGTATGTACCTGCACTTTACAACGCGCTGGGAGTGTTCCTGCCCTTGATTACCGTCAATTGCGCAATCCTTGGCGGTTCCCTGTTTATGGTCAATCGCAACTATAACTTCATGGAGAGTACGGTATATGGCATAGGTAGTGGAGTCGGTTGGGCTATTGCCATTGTCACCCTGGCGGGTATCCGGGAAAAACTGAAATACAGCGACGTCCCTGAAGGTCTTCGCGGATTGGGTATAACCTTTATCACTGTGGGTTTGATGTCGTTGGGCTTCATGTCCTTCGGTGGGATTTCGTTATAAGTTGCAGGCGCTAGATTAAGAATTTATATGACTACTGAAATTATCCTTGGAGTCTCGATGTTTACTGGCATCATTATGATGCTGGTGTTTGTTATTCTGTTTGCCAGAAAACAGTTGGTCAGTACCGGTGACGTATCGATCGAAATCAACGGTGATGCCGACCACGCGTTGCGAAGCCAGGCTGGCGGCAAATTACTGACTACCCTGGCGGATGCCGGGATTTTCCTGTCCTCTGCCTGCGGCGGCGGTGGTACCTGCGGCCAGTGTCGTTGCAGGGTGACTGATGGCGGTGGTTCCATGCTGTCAACTGAAGAGGGCCACTTCTCCCGCGGTGAAGCCCGGGATGGCTGGCGACTCAGCTGCCAGACCGCGGTTAAGCAAAATATGAAAATCGAGGTGCCAGCTGAAATATTTGGTGTCAAACGCTGGGAATGCGAGTTGGTTTCAAACGGGAATGTGGCCACTTTTATCAAAGAGCTTGTACTGAAATTGCCTGAAGGTGAAGAAGTCGATTTTCGCGCCGGTGGCTTCGTACAATTTGAGATACCCCCTTACGAGATTGATTACCATACGATAGATGTTGAAGATGAGTACCGGGGAGACTGGGACAAGTTTGGTGTGTTTGATCATGTTTCAAAAGTTGATGAAGTCACCATCCGTGCCTATTCGATGGCTAATTATCCCGATGAAAAAGGCATTATGAAGTTCAATATTCGCATTGCCTCACCACCGCCCGGAACAGATTTTCCACCGGGTAAGATGTCTTCTTACCTGTTCTCTCTGAAGCCTGGCGACAAGGTCACCATATTTGGACCGTTCGGTGACTTCTTTGCAAAAAAGACCAGCAACGAGATGGTCTTCATTGGTGGCGGTGCTGGTATGGCTCCCATGCGCGCACATATTTTTGACCAGTTGTTGCGAATCAACACTGATCGTAAAATCACCTTCTGGTACGGTGGGCGGAATGAACGAGAACTGTTTTATGTCGATGAGTACGACAAGCTGGCCAAAGATCACGATAACTTTGAGTGGCATGTTGCCCTGTCAGATATGAATATCGAAGGCTGGGATGGATACACCGGGTTTATCCACAATGTTCTGTTTGATAACTACCTTAAGGATCATCCTGCGCCCGAGGATTGTGAATACTATATGTGCGGTCCGCCTGTGATGAACGCCGCTGTGATTCAGATGTTGGAAGACCTGGGTGTCGAGCGGGATAATATCTTTTTAGATGACTTTGGTGGGTAGGGTGTTGATGGCTAGTAGCTAGCCGCTTATCTTTTGCGCCGCTTCCGATTCCATCCGGGATATGAGATAACTTTCTACACGCGGGGCGAAGACCCTACCTTTGTGTTTTTGCCACCACTGCTGCACACCGGGCATGAGAAACACCGCGTAAGCTTCCTCCATGTTGCGAGCGAAAGTCTCTTCATTCTTCCAGACCCCCATTTCTCGGTGAACGATAATAGTATCCAAGATTCCGAAATACATCCCAATCAAGAAGTTAAACCGTTCCTTGTCAACATGGGGTAACGAACTATAACCTCGCATCCCCTCATAAAAAACTCCCTAGGCATCTGCATTTGCAGCCGTGGCATTCGTAAAGTTCGTCCATAGTTCTGTAATTTGGGTGTAGCTATCAACACTCGATTGCCTTACGGAAGAGCGGAGTTGGATGCCTACAAACATCAGGGACCCAACAACACCTACGGCTGCAATGAGCCCACCAATGCCACCTAAGAACTCACCCCATGCTGCTAAGTCTTGAATATCCACAATTTGTACCGCTGTTTTTCGAAGACACTTAGTCAAAACCGCTCATGTGTCTGAGACATGTTACATCATCTCTTTTTGGCAAGTGTAATTTTATTCGCTCGACAATTACGCGGCGACGGTTTCCGATCGACGTCGGATATCACTGACTGGACGATCTGATTAATGTTCCACTACTCGCTTGTAATAACGCGTAATCTGACCGTCCATGGCCACGAGATCATGGTTCGGATCCGTGACAAAATAGTAGTTGAACCCTGTGAATTCCAACAGTTCGAATCTTGATGAACTTATCGCAACGGTTCTGAGTGAGGATACTTCAGAGGTGCTAATCCACAAATCCCCTTCCTTAACCTCGAATGTCAGTGTCGTGAATCCGCTTGATTCATAGGTGCCGACAAACTTATCGAGTGACGATACGTCAACCTCGACCGGGTGTGTCAAGAGGTTATCGATCACATTGTCGGTTCTTTGCCTGAATGGTAACAGGCCGATATCACCCAGCGCATGGACATTCATTTTTCCCCGGAGTTCCCGCCACTCATCTTCACTAAACCCGGATGCTGGATCCGATGCTCTCACCGACTGGATAAAGTGTGGCTGTCGCTGTGCATAGGCCAGATCAAATCGTCTTTTGATTGTGTCAGTAGATCCCCAATAATTGTAGATAACCAGCTCATGCTCCATTCTTTCCAGTAATATGGTTTCAATTTCCTTCGCCCTTGCCTCATTTCCCTGGCGGCCAACCAGCATATACTCGTTTTGCAGCACCAGGGAATCGTCAACACCCCAGATCAATTGGGATTTAGTTTGATATTGCTGTGCAAGGTCTAAATCTCCCGCCTGTAAGAAGAAGGATGCCTGTCGCGTATCCAATCCACCGCTACCTGTGGCCATGAACCCTTCGATGAGCTGCTGGGCATCACGCTGCCTGCCGGAAACTCGCAAAGCATCCGCGTACGCGAGCACAACATCAGGGGAGAGAGGATCCAGGCGGTAAGCCTGCTCAATCATCGCTATGCTTTCAGGTTTAGAGGTAAACGCCAGATGGTCGGAAAGAATCCTTAGTACCTGTGCATTTTGAGGATTCAACTGATAGGCCTGTTCCATCAGCTCATAACCTGCTCGCCATTCATATCCAGTGTGCGCACGTAGAAATCCCAAATGTGCCATGGCGAGCGCATGTTGCGGTTCTAGATTTAGCGCTCGTTCAAGTGCCGTTATTTGTTCGGGATAAACCTCTTTCGGTGTTTTCCCCTCAAAGCGTTCCTCCAGTGCCAGTGCCAATCCAACCCACGCATCGGCGAACTCAGGGTCCAGGAAAGTCGCTTGCCGAAACATGGAAACAGCTTCCGTGTGACTGGGGTCGGTGCGTCGCTCTTGCTGGGAAGCCCGTAAATACATGTCGTAAGCCTGCTGGTTCGCCACCCTCAAAGTCGTTACTCCCTGACCGTCTGCTAAATGCTGAACAGACGATGACCCGCCAACCAGTGAATCTATTTCTGCAACAGTCGCTCTCGATATTTCATCCTGTACCGCAAAGACATTTTCAAGCTCACGGTCATATGTGTTGGACCATAGATGCACGCCGGTTTCCGCATCGATAAGCTGTGCGGTAATGCGGACACTGTTACGGGCTTTACGGACACTACCCTCAAGGATATGCGTCACATTGAGTTCCCTGGCAATCTTCTGCACCGTCATATTCTTTCCCTTGAACTGAAAGGACGACGTTCGGGCAATGACAGGGAGCGTATGCGATATGCTAATGGCGGTTTCACATCATCAAGCAGGAGTGGAACCAATATTTTTCTTTCCAGGCCTTCATGTGCCTCGGTTCTCACCCACTGGGATTTTATGGAGTGGTTGGACCACACCACCACGACGCAACGCGCCGCCTCAAGTGCCTCTTCAATCTTATCTTCATAACTGGGACCAACGACGAGCTCCCTGTCTCACCAGACCTTCCAGCCTTGCGCCTCAAAAACCGCGACAAGTGGTCTTACACGATCCAGATCCGCAGACGCATAGGATACGAATACATCGATAGTCTCGATATTGGCTTTCGTCTCTTTTGGTGTTGCAAGTACTATAAACACTTAAACCATGCTTAATATGGTGTTGATGTTACAGCCGGGATTAATGATGTGCAATTTTCCAATCACAATACAAAAAAGTTATCATTCTGAAGTATTACGTTTATCGTTGTGACCAGCCTGAACCTGTAGTAGTTTTCACCCAACAAATCCGGCAAAACGAAAAACAGGATGCAGGCATGGACTACCAGGACATAATCTACCGTAAAGACAGCAAGGTTGCGACGATAAGCTTTAACCGTCCAGACCGCCTGAATGCACTTACCGATCCGATGCGAGTGGAAATTCTTGATGCGGTCAAAGATGCCAGTGTCGATGACGATATTCGCGTGGTTGTTTTCCGGGGCGAGGGGCGAGGCTTCTGTGCAGGTGCTGATCTGGCATCAGGTGCACGTTCTCGTAAACTTTCTCGTAAAGAGCCCAGGGAAGCTGAACCCAACAGTTATCTTCCGCGAGATGGTTTCCAGGAATCTTTCGCGCGGGTACTGTGGGACATGCCAAAACCCGCCGTTGCCTCGGTAAACGGGGCGGCTGCCGGGCTTGGTTTTGGAATTGCCCTGTGTTGCGACATTCGAATAGCGTCAACTGCTGGTAAGTTTGCGGCTGCCTTCTCGCGTATTGGGCTGGTCCCGGAGGCTTGCATGACTTTTTATTTACCTCGCATTATCGGTCTCGCCAGAGCAGCGGAGATTCTTTACACGGGGCGCCAGGTGGGCGCCGAGGAAGCGCTGGACATGGGATTGGTAAATCAGGTTGTCGTACCGGAGGAATTGGATGATGCAGTTGGTATCATGGCGACGACGCTTGCTAACGCGGCTCCGATCGCCATAGCTTTAACTCGTAAGGAGCTGTATCGGGGATTGGAGGGCACCTTTGATTCTCAGCTGGAGTTGGAACTGTACCACCAGAAATTTGCGGGACGCTCACTGGACGCGCGGGAAGGACCATTGGCGTTTATGGAAAAAAGGAAACCAGAATTCCAAGGTCGCTAAGTTCACTCGCGGTGATTACTGGATTTTGATATCCTCTTTCGTTTGAGGTTTCGTTATGTCCAGTTCCCCAACCCCGGTTCCTGCTGCCACAATATTGATGTTGCGTGACGGTTCTGATGGGCTCGAAGTTTTTATGGTGGTGCGCCATCATCAAATTGATTTTGCCTCCGGGGCGTTGGTTTTCCCTGGCGGAAAGGTTGCGGTCGGTGATGATGAAGTCAGGGATCGTTGTGCCGGTGCCAGTGAAAACGATGTTCAACTGGCATTACAGGTTGGCGCCATTCGGGAAGCCTTCGAAGAATGCGGGATTCTGTTGGCGCGGGAAGTGGGTTCAGATGACATTATCGATGGCTCGCGTCTGGCTGAACTTGAGCGCTATCGTGACCCGCTGGCCAGGGGTGAGCTGACAATTGGTGAGTTCCTGGAAAATGAAAAGCTGGAACTGGCTTGCGATTTATTGCACTACTATGCCCATTGGATTACTCCGGAAATGATGCCGAAGCGGTTTGATACTCACTTCTATCTTGCACGAGCCCCTGCAGATCATCTCGCGGCTCACGATGGGCACGAATCCGTAGATTCAACCTGGATATCACCCCAGGCTGCTTTAGAGGGAGCAACCACGGGCGAGTATACGGTGATTTTCCCTACCCGATTGAATATTGAAATGCTTGCTCAGAGTAATACGGTAGCAAATGCTATTAAAATGGCCGACGAGCGCGAGATCGTTTCGGTATTACCATGGATAGAAGATCGGGAGGGGGATAAGTACTTATGTATTCCCGCGAATGCGGGATACTCATTGTCCGAAGAAAAGATGTAGCTTTGCTGTAACCACAACTAACCATAACTACAGCAACGCCCGGGATTACAGGCTTTTTTCTGAAATTATGCGCCAGAACTCACCTTCTTTTTTGACGATAATTTGTTTCCGGGCGCGGTCTTTGTACAAATTCGACCGATACTTTTGGTTTAGTTGAACATTAACAACGTTGGGCTGTGTGACTTCAAGCTTTTCGTAGTCAACTGAAACACTAATCGTTCGCGGGCGGGTTATTCGAGAGCGGCGAAGTTTCTCCCAGGTTGTTCGCGACTGGCGATCAGGTATATCAAAGTCATCAGAATAATATGCCAGATACTGAACGACATTTTGGTCGGACCATGCGGCAGCCCAGAGATCAATCATCGATTCAACTTCCGTCTGAACCTCGGTTGTGAGTTCTGTAATGTCGACGCTGCCTAACTCGGGTGAGACTAGCTGGATGTCCGTTGCCGGAACAGTCAGCTTGGTTGTGTCGGTCGCTGGACTTTTCTCAATGGTTGCAAGCGAGGTGGTAGCAGCCGCATCTTCGATCAGGCTGGGTGTAGATGGTGATTGGGATGTGTCCGGCGCACCGGAGAAAGACTTGTCAGTCTCGTAGTCTCCAGGTGAGTGAATTCTGCGAATATAGTCTTTTATCGCATCATCGGGTGTCAACTCCTGTTCAGTAATTGCGATAACCTGGTCAAGCAGTGATTTATCAGTGGCTGCTTGTGCATCTACCAATACATCGTCCTTGAAATAACCGTTGTAGACTGTGCCGTCGGGCAAAATCATGGTACCCGGGCCATTCCTCAGATCATTGGCGAACGTGCCTACAAAGCGTGTCCCGTCCTTCCAGAATATAGTGCCATGACCGGAGCGCTTACCATTCAGGACACCGCCTACATAATGGGTGCCATCGGGCCAGACCAGGGTTCTGATACCTGCATTCGATTCGTCGGCGTCTGCCACCGAGGGGGATAGTGGCATAAATATACATAGGATAAGGGCAAGAACGAGACTGACCGGGAGTCCGGTGTTACGGTTCATCACCAGTTTACCTTTGGACAACAGGACACTATTCAGCGTTCCATCTGATTGAATTTAATAGATTCAGAGTTTAGCAGATGATTCATGCCAAAATGCAATGAACTAACTGGTACACCGTCAATTTCACCTTGAAGGACTACTAGCAACAGGACTGACTAACAGTCCGTGTTGTGCGGCGATTAACATTATTTTCGCAGGATCAATTATCCAGGGTCCGTCTCTGCGAATCGTAATCTCGACGAGATCATCTTCGGTGACTGCTATCGAGCGGTCACCGTCAAAAGCGAGAATACCGGGTGCCTGGCATTGATAGGTTTGGCCTATTTCCATCTTCTCAACATCGGATATGGGCACATCGCCATATAAGCCAGGAGAAATCGGTACGCGTACAGATTGGTTTTGTTCAATTTGATCGCAAGATATTCTAACGCCAAAATTGTCCTCCGCTGAACAGGGGATCAGGTAGCCGCCTATGGGCGACATGCCGACCGAGGCGGGATCTGCCCGGGTCAGGAATAATTGTGACAGTTTTTCAGGCGCAAATGGCAGAAGGCTGCCCAGCGCATCATCTTTTAGCAGAACTGCATCAATCATCGCTACATCTTTGATGGCACCGTTGATAGAGATGTGGAGTTGTTTACATCGCAGACAATGGTTTTCAAATTTCAGCCTCTTCGATGCGATCAAGCCAGCCGCTGCACCGGCGACAGATGCTTCCATTAACAGTGGAAATACATTATTTGTGCCTGTGGACAAGGGTAAAACAATGGCGTCAGGCCGCGTCTTGGCAACGATGCGATTGGTACCATCCCCGCCAAGGACGATGAACACCCGACAGCCTTCATCCCACATTTTAGTGGTCACCAGAGCAGTATCCTTGTCACTATGGGTCAGCGGGAAATCAAGGATCTTGACCTTGTTTCTGTCCGGCAGATTTTCGACAGCACCGACATTGATCCGGAAAGGCTCGTTAGCCAGATAAATTTCATCCACGCCATGGGCTAATGCACCGAGCACCAGCCGAGTCAGTTGTTGCTGCTTGTCATGATGCGCGCTGATACTTGCCTTAGCGGCGACGCGCCGCACATCACGACCGGACATTGGGTTGACGATGATACCAAGACGGTTCACAAGTGTTCCTGCATTGTTGAGCGAGCGCAATCTATGCTTTTCGGGTAAACACCCAATCGAATTCCGAGGAGAGGTTGTCGTCGAACTTGTAGCCATCAACATCGAATGATTTGATATCTTCCGGCTTGTTGAGGCGGTTCCTGACAATATAACTTGCCATATATCCCCGGGCTTTCTTTGCAAAAAAGCTGAGAATTTTAAATCGACCGTTGCTGTAGTCTTTAAATATGGGCGTGATGAGTTTGCCAGGCAAGAGATACGGCTTAACCGATTGGAAATACTCGATTGAAGCCAGGTTAATAAGTGTCTTGTTACGGTGTGACGATAAATCACAGCAGATACCATCAGTAATATCATTGCCCCAGAACTCGTAAAGATCCTTACCGTTTGCGTTTCGGATTTTCGTACCCATTTCCAACCGATAAGGCTGAATCAAATCCAGGGGTTTCAACAAGCCATACAAACCAGACAGAATCCGAAGGTTTTTCTGTGCGAAATTAAAATCCCGGGCACTATAGTCTTCGACTGAAAGCCCAATGTACACGTCCCCCTTGAATGCCAGGATGGCCTGTTTGGCGCTGTTAGCACTGGTGGGTGGGCGCCAGTCTTCAAATCGTTGCGCGTTCAGCTCCGCTAACTTTGGGCTTATACCCATGAGCTTTGAGAGTTGTTTTGGCGACTGCTTGCGCATCAGAGTCACCAGTTGTCGGGACTGGCGCAGATAACTGACATCAGAACTTTTTAAGGTTAATGCATCTGAGTCGAAGTCCAGTGTCTTCGCGGGCGAAATGACAGTGAGCATGCAACAACCAACGTTAGTTATGGGAGCAGCTCAGAATACTAAATTTAGACCGCATGTGCGAGCAGACAAAGTGGCAAAATAATCCAGTTGCTAGCCAATAGACATGCCCAGGCTGAAGAGGCAAAATCATAGGGAAAAGGTAAGTGCCATGCGAACAAGGGTGGAGGCAAACGAGGCCGGGAATGGAAGGCACCGCTCATGAAATTCAGGGGCCAGCTTGAAATCGTCTGTCAGACAGATGTCGGCAAGATAAAAGATCACAACGAAGACTGTCTGAGCAGTGATACGGATCTTGGGCTTGCCGTATTGGCCGATGGCCTGGGTGGCTCGAACGCAGGTGAGATTGCAAGTTCTGTCTCGGTTGGACTTCTGATGGATGAATTACAATCCTTTCAGCGTGATTCATCACCATCGGCGACCGAGTGGGCAACAGACGAAAGCGCAGAGCCTGTGCCGGTTCAGGTGGTTCAGCGTGCCATCGAGAATGCAAATGACGCCGTCTTTAAAATGTCCCAAAAAGATCCACTACGTCAAGGGATGGGAACCACGATCCTGGTGAGTCTCTTCTATGACAACAAGGTTGCGGTGGGCCATATCGGTGATTCACGACTGTACCGTTTTAGACATGGCGAACTCCTGCAAATCACCAGGGATCACAGTTTCGTTCAGGTTCTGGTAGACAAAGGTTTATACACCAGGGAAGAGGCACGTTCTTCAAGTAAAAAGAATGTCGTTACCAGGGCGCTGGGAGTCGCACTGGAGGTAGATGTTGAAGTCCATGAGCATCGCGTGAAAGTCGGTGACCTTTATATTATGTGCTCCGATGGTCTAACGGACCTTGTTGATGATGACGATCTCGAAACGATAATCACAGAACCTGACGCCAGCCTCACCGAAACGGCGGGCCACATGGTAAATCTCGCAAACGCCAATGGTGGCAAGGACAATATTTCAGTTGTACTTGTTAAAATCCACAAACCGTTTCCTGAAGATCCCGAAAATAGTTCTGGAGGATAGATGCCCGGCTTTACTGATTGCTGCTGGCTTCGGATATACTATCCGGGACCACATTTCTTTGTAGCCAGTATCTCGTAACCAGGAAATCAACTATGACCACCCAATCAACTATCGAAGACAAACTGGCAAGCAGTCTCGATCTGCAGCATCTGCAGGTGATCAACGAGAGCGATAACCACAATGTCCCTGCTGGCTCAGAGAGTCATTTCAAGGTTATCCTGGTATCCGATGATTTTTCTGGTCAGCGGTTGATTCAGCGTCATCGAACAATCAATCAGGTTCTCTCGGCAGAGTTATCGGGCTCGGTCCACGCACTCGCGATGCATACCTACACCAGTGCAGAGTGGTTTGAGAAACATGGAGATGTGCCACTTTCACCGCCCTGTCACGGGGGTGAAAAAACCGATTGAGGTTGCCTGGAAAAAACAGCGGTTTGAGCAAGCAAAAAAATCTTCGACTCCTGTATTTCCAGGACAAGGTAGTTCAGCTGAGCATCATTCGTCAGCGGCGCAAGACACTTGCCATTCATGTTTTCCCTGGCGATAAGCCTGTGGAATTTCGAGTTCCGATGAAGTGCCCCTGGCGTGAGATTGATGGCTTTCTTGCGTCCCGTACAAGTTGGATCTTCGAGTCAATGCAAGAGCTGGCTAAAGAGCCGCCGCCGCCCACAGTGACTTACACGTCAGGTGAATTGCACTTTTTCCTCGGAGAGGCTCACGCCCTGCAATTGCAACAGGGCAGGGGAAAGGTAGAGCGGGTGAATGCTAGGTTAAAGGTGCGGTGTCAGGACCCCCGCGACCAGTCAATGGTTCGGGCGCAACTCGAAAAATTTTACAAAAAAGAATCCTTACCTGTTTTTGAATCACGACTGGATCTTTGTGTAAAAAGATTCCCGGTTGCAGTTGAACCTGCTGGGTTGAGAGTGCGAAAGATGAAAGCGCGCTGGGGTAGCTGCACTAAATCTGGAGAATTGTGCCTGAACACACTACTGGTTCAGAACTCGGTCCGGGTAATTGATTTTGTGATCATGCATGAACTCTGCCATCTCAGGCACTTCTCTCATAATAGAGCTTTCTATGAGTTGTTGGATCGTGCGATGGCTGATTGGCGCGAATCAGAAGAGGCGCTGGGTAAGAACCTGGCTCATCCCTGTCAGTTTCAGTTGTTCTAGGGAACCTCTGATTAAGTAGATATGTTCGTCAGGGCGAGAAAGGGATGGTTCCCTAGCCTGCTAGCTAGAGCAGCTTTTCAAGATAGGGCCAGACATCCTCGAGTAACATCGCTTGTGCTTCCGCGCGGGGATGAATCCCGTCACCCTGGATCAAACTTTCCGGTGTCGCCACACCCTGGAGGAAGAATGGGAGAAACTGAATATCGAATTCCGCCGCAACCTGTCTAAATACTGACTCAAAGGCCTCTGTGTATCGTCGACCGTAATTGGGTGGCAGAACCATGCCTATCAGCAGAACTTTCGCGCCGGAGGTTAGCGCCATTGCCGTCATCGCCCTTAGGTTGCTGTCGATCTTATCAATGGGGTAACCCCTGAGCCCGTCATTACCGCCAAGTTCCAGCACCAGAATGTCGGGTTGGTGAATCTCCAGCGTTTTAGGTAGTCTTACCAATCCGCCGCCGGTGGTTTCGCCACTAACGCTGGCATTGATGACCAGGTAGGATGGCATGGAAGGCTGTGTACCCGTCTTCAATTGTTCGGAAAGCAGATGTACCCAGCCTTGTTCCGGGTCCATACCGTAGGCAGCGCTAACGCTGTCACCGAATACAAGTATAGTTGGCTCTTTGCCAATTGCAGTTAAAACAGGATTAACTGCGAGCAGAAAGAGCAGTGTGTAAAGGAAATTTAAGGGCGTGAATTTGGAAACTATGATCAAAACTGTAGACCTCGGTAAAACTGTAGATACTTCGGAAGGGCAGTTAACTATATTGAGAGGGATTGATCTCGAAATCAAGAAATCTGAAACCGTGGCGATCGTGGGTGCCTCAGGATCTGGTAAAACAACCCTGCTCAGCCTGATCGCGGGACTTGATGTCCCGAGCAGCGGTGAAATTTATCTGGCTGACAGGGAACTCACTGCAATGGACGAAGAGCAGCGAGCAAAGGTTCGAGGCGAGATGGTTGGTTTTGTGTTTCAAACCTTCCAGTTGTTAGCCAGCTTGACTGCCATTGAAAATGTTATGTTGCCAGCAGAGCTCAAGAATGATCCTGATGCTGAAAAGAAGGCGATGGAATTACTCCGGCGGGTTGGCCTTGAACATCGCACCAAACACTATCCAAGACAATTGTCCGGCGGAGAGCAGCAACGAGTTGCCATCGCCAGAGCGTTTGCTTCATCGGCGGATATACTGTTTGCGGATGAACCCACTGGTAATCTCGATACCAAAACCGGCGCTCGTATTATCGATCTGTTGTTTGACCTGAATAGAGAATTCGGTACGACCCTTGTACTTGTCACCCATGATGAAAGAATAGCAGCACGATGCGACCGATCTATTCAGATTTCGTCCGGGATGATTGAACCCGAAAATTCCCTGGAGCCTTCATCCAGTGTGGCCGGTTAAATGAATTTCCCGTTGGCAATAAAACTCCTGTGGCGAGACTGGCGTTCCGGCGAACTGACCCTGTTGCTGGCATCGTTGGTCATTGCAGTCAGTACGGTGACGACAATCACACTTTTTGTAGATCGTTTGCAGCAGGCGTTGTATCAAGAATCAGCAACGTTCTTGGCTGCAGACCGGGTGATTGCCAGCAATGACCCGATCGACAGCGCCATACTCCAAAAAGCTAGCCAGTTACACCTTGATCAGGCAGAAACCCTGAATTTTCTTTCGATGGTATTTTCTGCCGATCGTGCCCAGTTTGCATCTGTAAAAGCAGTCACAGCGGACTATCCGTTGCGGGGTGAGCTGATCATTTCTGAGGAAGCGTTCAAGTTCGGTGAAATTGTCCGTCATGGTCCGAGGCAGGGTGAGGTATGGCTGGAAAGTCGCCTCCTGCCTTCCCTGGACATCAAAGCGGGTGATGTGATCGACATTGGGGTAGCGACCTTTGTTGTCAGCAAAGCCCTGATAAAAGAGCCTGACAAGGGGGGAGGCTTCAGCAACACCGGACCCAGGGTGCTGATGAACATGGCCGATGTGCCTTTGACTGAAGTTGTGCAGCCGGGCAGTCGACTCTCCTATCGCTATTTGTTTGCCGGGGAGACCAATGCGCTGAACGAATTTGAAGCCTGGGCTAAACCAAAACTGCTGGAAGGCAGCCGGATCTTTGGTGTCAAGGAAGGTGCCACGGGTATAGGCAATGCACTGGATCGGGCGGAGCGGTTTCTTCTCCTGGGCGGATTACTGGGTGTGATACTCGCTGGTGTTGCCATCGCTTTGTCGGCGCAGCGCTACGCGTTAAGACATTATGATCATGTCGCAATACTGAAAACCCTGGGTGCAACGCCAAATGGCATTGACAGCTTGTTTCTTGTGATTTTCATCGTCATGGGAATTTTTGCGACCTTTGCCGGTAGCGCGATTGGTTATGTTACTCAAATGGGCATCGTGAGCCTGCTGCAACCGTTTATTCCCATTGAACTGCCCGCACCGGGCACCCGACCCATATGGCTGGGGCTGGTTACCGGGTTTGTTTGTCTGTTGTCCTTTGCCTTGCCACCGTTGCTAAAACTGAGATCGACAGAACCTGTTCGGGTCATCAGGCGTGACCTTGAAGACGCCAATGTGTCGAGTAGATTATCTTATGGTTTGGGTATCCTGGGCACTGTTGGGCTGATGCGTTGGTATAGCGGTGACTGGACCTTGACGTTGTTGCTCTTCTCCGGTGGTGTCGTCGCCGTGTTGGTATTGTCAGTGATTGCATATGGCCTGTTGAAATCCGGGCGCGTGTTGGGTATGCAGGCGGGTAGCATCTGGAGACTGGCCCTTGCTGGATTGCAGCGTCGCGGCCAGGAAAACACCATGCAGATACTGGTGTTTGGACTTGCCATCATGTTGCTGCTGATCCTGTTTCTGGTACGAACTGCGCTAATTGACGAATGGCAATCGCAAATACCCGTCGATGCCCCGAACCATTTCGCAATGAATATATCTCCCGAGGATGTCGAACCGATTCGTAATCTGTTGAACGACAATGGCGTCGAGTCTCAGCCGATCTATCCGATGATTTTAGGACGGATTACCAGGGTGAACGACGAATTGGCGAAGGCGCGAGACAAGCGCACCAGTGAGTCAAGGGCTAATGATGGTAATCGTGGGCCGAGGTCAGGCTCGACCCGGAACCTTACCTATGCAGCGACATTGCCAGATGATAATCGGGTGGTTGCCGGTACCTGGTGGCCTGAAGATTACCAGGGCAAGGCGCTGGTCTCGCTTGAGAAAGACCTGGCGGAAAGCAATGCTTTGAAAGTTGGTGACGAACTGGTTTTTACCATCCAGGGCCGGGAACTTGAAACCACTGTAAGTAGTATTCGCTCGGTCAGTTGGGACAACATGCAGCCTAATTTTTACATCATCCTGTCCCCGGGCGCGCTGAAGGATTTCCCTTCGACTTTTATGACCAGTTTTTTTCTCGAACGGGAAAATAAGGTGTTTCTCAACACATTACTTCGAAACTACCCGACGATGACAGTTATCGAAGTGGATGCAATTATCGAACAAATCAAAACCATCATTTCACAGGTTACCCTGGCCATCGAATTGGTGCTTGGTCTCATCATGATTTCAGGTGCCCTGGTGTTACTCGCCAGCATCCAGGCGAGCATGGATGAACGATTCAAACAGCATGCCATATTGAGAACTCTCGGTGCCGGGCGGCGCCTGGTCATGGGCAGCCTGATTGTTGAGTTTTGTGTACTGGGACTGTTTGCGGGTATTCTTGCCTCAATCGGCGCCGAAATTACGGTGTACGCACTGGAAGTTGAGGTCTTCGAACTGGACTACACCGCGAATCCTGTTCTGTGGTTGCTCGGCCCTGTTGTCGGCACGGTGTTAATCGGTATTATCGGTACCGCCGCTACCTACAAGGTTGTCAAAACACCACCCACTATTGTGCTGCGAGAGGTGGCCTAGTACGGATTACCAGTCCCATCTTCATTATTGTAAAATCCACAACTGGCTAAACCAATAGAATCGATTGCTTCCCGCAACGGGCATGGTGCAGTTGTATCTCGAGAGCCCTTCAGATAGCGCAGTCTTGCTTGTGGCAACAAATGTCGTCGGGGACTGTTGTTGCAGGTGGGTTATTCCGCCGGGGCCATAACAAGCCAGCGCATGGAAACTATAATCGTCGTGTAGGAAGTTCAGAACCAGCGCCGGTGGTAAGTTCTTTTCAGTCAAAACAGGGTCGATCACAGATGCTGACAGCGGCATGGGTAGTGTCATCGACTTGATTTTAAATGTCTCGAAATCGCTGTAATTACCGGACAGTGGAAACCTGGGTAACGTGAGAAGACTGGATGTATATCCCGCGGCTCCACTTTGTTGCCCGAATCCGATATATCCTAGCGACTCAACCAGTTCGAGGACCTGCAGGTCGTACTCGCCATATGGAAAGGCGAACAGTTTCGGTATATCACCAAGATTGGCCTGGAGCAGCTCCTGCGCCTTGTTAATCTCCCATCGAATTCTCGCTAGCCATTGGTCTTCAGATTCGACTTCGGCTCTTCGAAGCATGTGGGGATGACTGTGGGAATGGTTCGCGATAGTAACTCCCAGGGCTTTCATTTCCCGCAACTGGTCCCAGCTAAGGTAAGACCGATTGCCGACCAGCTCGGTTGTTACGAAGAGGGTGGACGGAAAATTGTGTTGCCTGAGCAAAGGCCACGCGTTGTCATAGACGTTTGCGTAAGCATCATCAAAGGTAATACTGATGACCTTGTCGGGAATTTCTGTCTTGTCCCTTAACGCATAGGCAAATTGCTGTAGTGACCAGACCTGGAAGTTGTTGTCTGCCAGATAATCCAGGTGTTGTTGAAAATGTTCAGTAGAGATACTGGTGACTACCGGGGTAGTACTGTCCACATGATGATATTGCAGGATGACACCGCCCGGTTCCTGAGCCACAACCGGCTGGTGGAATAAAAGCAGCCATGGGCATAGAAAAGATAACAAAGCAGAATGATGGTATTTCCACATATTCGGGTATGTACCGGACCTTTCGAAATTGTTCGACGATTATGCAACAGCGAGTGTAGAATTGCGGCTCTTTTATTGTAGCTAGTGTTGTTAAAATATATGGACAAGAACCAGCTGTCTGACGAGTGGAAAGCAGAATATCAGAAGAAGAAGCTCTGCAAGCGCCTCAGGCGCGAGACCGGTAAGGCAATTCACGATTTTTCAATGATCGAGGAGGGTGACAAGGTCATGGTCTGTATATCCGGTGGTAAGGATAGCCTGACTATGCTGGATATCTTGTTACACTTGCAAGCACACGCACCGATAACCTTCGACCTCGTTGCGGTTAATCTTGACCAGAAACAACCAGGTTTCCCTGAAGACACGTTGCCCGAATATTTCGAATCGCTGGGAGTTGAGTACGATATTGTTGAGGAAGATACCTATTCACTGGTGAAAGAGATGGTCCCGGAGGGCAAGACTTACTGTGGTTGGTGTTCTCGATTCAGGCGCGGAATTTTGTACCGCTATGCCAAACAGCACAGATTCACGAAAATAGCACTGGGGCATCATCGTGACGACATTATTGAAACCTTGTTTCTGAATATGTTCCACGGTGGAAAATTGAAAACCATGCCGCCAAAACTGATATCGGATGACGGTGAAAATGTCGTGATTCGACCTTTGGCCTACTGTAAGGAAGCAGATATTGAGCAATATTCCATCTTGACGCAGATGCCTGTTATTCCCTGCAATCTCTGTGGTTCCCAGGAGAATTTGCAGCGCCCGATGATAAAAGCAATGCTCCAATCCTGGGACTCACAATTTCCCGGGCGGTTGGAAACGATTTTTCGAGCGATGACTGATGTGGTGCCTTCGCATCTGTTGGATACAGACTTGTTTGATTTTGGTCCCGGCAAGGCGACAAAAAGATTCGCTGTCACTAACTTATAGAAGACGACCGGTTGAAGCCTTCTCTTCGGGTACAGCTTCTGGGACTGCTTCTGACTGAAGCTGTTCGATAGCCCTGAGGAAATTTTCCAGTTCTCTGCTGAAACTCTCTGTGTCGACTTGTATAGGCACCTCGCCACGTTTTAACATCCGCTCAAGTACCCGCGCAACCTTCATTAGATCGTTCGCGCCAAAGATGCCGACGACGCCAGCAATGTTATGCATGAGTCGTTCAGCCTTCTCAAGCTTTTCTTCTTCCAGCAGGGCGAATAGTTGTTTATCCACGTCAGCGTAAATTCGAACAAATTCGTCGACCAGGCGGAGCAAGAAAGCTTCATCGTTATCATGCTGTTCAAGTGCACTGCCAAAATCCACACCCAGTATGTTCCGCTGCGCCGGTTGGGCGGTCTTTTTAAGTTTGGGCGGGGGAGACTGGGGTAGAACCTGACCCAACAGGTCGAATAGGTTGTCGAAATCAACGGGCTTGCTGATGTAATGATCAAAGCCCATTTGCAGGGCCTTATCGACCTCGCGTTGTAGTACTCCAGCCGAAAGGGCAATGACTGGCAAGTGCTGGATTGCTGGATTTGCGCGGATAAGCCTCATCGCTTTGAAGCCATCCATTACTGGCATTCTCAGGTCCATCAGGACAGCACCAAACTCCTTCTGCGCCAGCAGGTCTATTGCTTCCTGACCGTTGTTTGCGACGACAATCTCGTACCCGGCAGAAGTCAGCACTTCCCGGGCGAGTTCCTGGTTGATGAAATTGTCTTCTACCAGTAACAATCGTTGGCCGGAGCGGCCAGGAACCTGGACCTTCTTATCCGTTTTGGTCCGTAGTGATTTTTGGGTTTGAAGTTCGTCGGATACCGCTACGATGACAGAAAAATGGAAACGACTCCCTTTTCCTTTTTCACTGCTGGCATGGATATGCCCCTGCATCATTTCAACCAGGCTACGACAGATGGCGAGCCCAAGACCGGTACCTCCGTCACTGGCCACAGCTTCGCTCTGGGTAAACGACTCAAAGATCATTTCGAGATTGGATTCATCAATGCCAATACCGGTATCTGACACAGTAAAGTTGAAACACACGTCTCCCGTGTTAAGTTTCGACTCTTCAAGGGCAACGACGATCTGCCCCTGGTAGGTAAATTTTAATGCATTGCCCACCAGGTTGATGATGATTTGTCCAATTCTCACAGGATCACCGAGAAACACCGTACCATCGCTGGTCTCGGGAATAATTAACTCGATGCCCTTTTCTCTTGCTTCGAGACTGAACAGGTTGTTGACATCACTAAATACGTCCTGCAACTGGAAGGGTACCCGTTGCAGTTCCAGCTTTCCGGACTCGACCTTTGAGATGTCAAGAATGTCGTTGACCACGCGCAATAAATGACTTGAAGAATTCTTGATAGTCTTGAGATAGGTGCTTTGTTTTTCACTAAGCGGCGTTAGTAGTGCCAATTCTGTATAACCAATGATGGCATTCATTGGCGTTCGAATTTCATGGCTCATATTGGCGAGGAACTGACTTTTTGTCTCGGTTGCGGATTCCGCCAGTCGTTTCGCCTGTTCAGCCTGCTCCCGTAGTTTTCTCTCGGTAATGTCAATAATTGACGCCTCAATGTGCTGCGGGGAGCTGTCTTCATCGGTGATCAACTGGGCGGATAGTGCTACCCAGAGTTTTGTTCGGTCAGTTCGATAAATTTGTGCTTCAAAACCTACCACGCGCTGATCGTCAAATAAGGTTTTCAGAAATTGGCGGCCCGCATCTTCGTCGACGAAGATTTCCCGGGGTTCCAACCGGAAAAGCGCTTGTCCGTCTACTGGTTGTTTCAAACCGATCAACTGAGTCGCCGCAGGATTGGTAGTGACAAGCTCACCATTCATGTTGATCTCGACAATACCTTCGATTGCATTTTGGTAAAGGGACAGGTACTTGTTTCTGGAATCATTGAGTTGTTGATAAAGTTTTGCGTTTTCTATGGCGATTGCTGATTGCGAGGCCAGAAGTCGCAAAATGGTGACCCGATCCTGGGTGAAAGCATGGGTACTTTGCATATTTTCAAGATATAGTATGCCTGTCAGGTGTGACTTACTCAGAATGGGTACGCAAAGGATAGACTTGGGTTGAGTTGCGATCAGATATTCGTCCTGGGTGAAGATATCTTCGTTCAAGGCATCATTGAGTACCAGATCCTCCTGGGTTCGGGCCACATACTGGATGATTGAAATGGGCAGATCCTTGGCATCACTGATGGGCACACTTTGCAATTTGTGGTTAGTGGTTGCACCTGTAAAGCGGCTGGTTATTTCGACGTAATGTTCATCTGCTCTGCTAAGTATCAAACTGGCATTGTGTGCTCCGGCGTTTTCCAGGGCTAGCTGCATCAGTTTCTCAAGTAGATTGCTAAGGATAATTTCCCCTGACAATACTTGAGATGCCTTGAGTATGGACCCAAGGTCCAAAAAGTTCCCATAACGGACGTAATCTTCCCCCTGGTTCGTGGTGTTCTGCCGCGGGTGACTGGTGGAGGTATCAATGTACTGATCTTCAGCCAGTTCAATAAATTCAAGTTCAAGAGACTTGACCTTGGTGAGTGCTCCCCATCGGATATAACTCCCCCGCGCCTGACGTAAATAAAAAAAGCCGAGTTCACGTCGTTCAGATTCATTGTAAAAACGTCCGGTCAGTTCACAAGCCAACCCATGTTCCTTCAAGTATCCGTTCTGGCGAGCGTATTGAATGGCGAGCTCATAATTTTCAATAGCCAATGATGAGTGATTGGACACTCTGGCCAACTCTGCTTTTACAAGATGGTACGCATGGAGGATATTCTCCGGAGCATGATCTGCCCAGATCCGTAGTCGCCGCTGATTAAGTTTCACCCGCAGCTTCAGGGCCAATAGTTTAAGCGGGCTTGCCGTTTCAAAACTGGCTATGCATGCCAGGCTTTCGTACAGGACAAAAAACGGGATCGCAGGAGATGAAACGACTGAATATACCCGCGTACGTGCTTCTTCAGCGAAAGAAAGGGCGCCTTCCGTATGCCTGAACAGTACAGCGAGAAATAGCTTGAGAATGTAGAGATTGGCAATGTTGGTTTCATCTCCGCTGCTGTAGTGGAACTCGACCAGGTCGTTTTCGTTGTAGATATCACCTTCGAGTAACCAGGGTGCTGCATTGGGTGTTAACAGATTCCTGATAGCTTGCTGGTAGATGGAACCCATGCTGAGCATTGGAGTCTGGTTAAGCTCGTGAGCTTTCTGGTTGTAGTTGGTCAAGCTGGCATCGAGAGCATTTAGATCATGCCCCAACAAAAATTCAATGGCGGATTGGGTCATAGCCGCTACCAGGGCAAACTCAATGTCACCGGAGTCCATTCCAAGGCGATGTGCCTCGGCGAGTGGCTCAAGGGACTTCTTAATATGATGTTTCCACGTCAGTATAAAATTGTTGACCAGGGTCAGGGTTCTGCAGTGTAGATCATGGTTCGAATCATTGAGGTTATCACTGGCCAACATGCCAAATCGGTAACCCGAGTCTATACTGCCGAATGTCGTGATCAGTAAAGCGCCAAACATCGGGTATGCAAATGACGACTCTGGTGCCATTCCATGTTTTAAGGAGAGTTCCGTCATTTTCAAAACGAATATAGAAGTGAGGTCACTCCCGGTAAGATACCCCGCCTCGCAGAGTATCATCAGGGTACGCATTACCGCGCGCAAAACCGGATCATGCATCGTAACGGTGTTGTGGTCTTTACCACGATTCATTCGAACTGTCAGATAGAGAAGTTTCAGCATCAAACCAAAGCGATGGGTGGAATTAACGTCCCGGGTAAGGGGAACGCCTAACAGGGAAAGCACTTCATGCCCGAGCCCAATAGCTTCCTCCAGGTTGTTGTAGGCAACCAGTGCTCGTAACCGGATCTCGAAGGCACGGCTTTGGTCGAGGGGGTCTCTGGCATGTTGCAATGTAGATTCCAGAAGTAAATCCAGTTGCTCCTGATCTCCACAAAGATATGCTGTTTCTGCGGCTTCGAGATGCATTTCCAGACTGGTCTCATATTGATCCCAAACGTTTATTCCATGCAACGCGATGGCGGTTCGAAAATACCTAAATGACGCCTGATAAGCTGCTGCGCGTTTGGCTTTTTTACCGGCCGCCAGGTTCAATTCTGCCAGGCTTTTCTTGTCCTGCTCGTTGAGATCGGGACTTTCAAGGCTATTGTTTAACTGGTTTACAATATCAAACACATTGTAGTGTTGATCGCCAGGCTGATGTTGAAGCAGCGTTCGTCCTATGTCCGTGTGAATCTGGCGACGCTCATCGTTGTTCAATAGAGAATAGGCTGCCTGCTGGATGCCTTCGTGGGAGAACTGGTAATAGGCGCTTTTATCCTGCTGCCCCGATGATGGGCTGTAGAGCAGATAGCCTTCACGAACCGCCTGCAACAGTCGTGTAGAAGTCTCGGAAAAAGACAAGCCCGATACGTTTTTTACGGTGTCCAGAGCAAATTCGTTGCCGACGCAGGAGGCGATTTTCAACAGTTGGGCTGTAGGAGGTTCCAGGTGAATTATTTTTTCTGCCAGCACGCTGCTGACATTTTCAGTGGGAGGTTCCCTTGAAACCTGATCGATATCCCAATCCCAATCACGGTGTTGCCGATCAAAAAACACCAGTTCTTTGCGGTTGACGTCCATTAGAAATTCCCGAACCGCCAGGGGATTGCCGTTGGTTTTTGAATGAATCACCTCAGCCAGCACCAGGGACTCCTCGACAGATCGAAACAGGGAGTCCGATAACATGGATGCGATGCTCGGAGCCGAAAGGTTATGAATATTGATAAACTTCATTTCCGGAATCTTCGCGCGGATACGGCTGAACATCACTAACGTCGGATCATCTTCCGCCAGCTCCTGATTGCGAAAAGCGCAGATCAACATGAAATGGGTCGGCCTATGTTGTATCAGGACGGCTTCAAATAACTCGAGTGATGCCTGATCGATCCATTGCAGATTGTCGATAAACAGGACGAAAACTTTGCCATCGTGAGCCAGAGCACTGATAAAATCCACAACGCTCTTGGCGAGTCTGTTTTTCACTTCCAAGGGGGTCCGTGGCCGGTGTTCGTTGGCCGGAATGTCACCAACAATTCGCTTTAGGCCAGGCGCCATGGTGGTCAAAAGGCCAAGGTTGCCTATAAGGGCCTCCCTGAGGCGTTGTCGGATGGTGGGCAGATTTTCCTGGATTAACAATTGCCTGGACAGATCGTCAAAAGCTGCCGATAAACCACTGTAGGGAACTTCGGCGTTGATCACATTATGGCGGCCAGTGGCGAGATAGCCACGGCGAGAAGATACGTCCTTTTGAAGTTCACGAATCAGGGCTGATTTCCCGACGCCTGCGTCACCGGTACAAATAATAACTTCAACTCCACCCTTACTCACATTTGTCAGGGCCCGGCGAAGTTCGAACTGGGCATCCTCACGCTCCAGTAGACGCTCGGAAATGTTCAATTGTTCCGGAATATCGTCTAGCGCCACCTCGAAATCAAGTAGCCGATCTATTTTGTCATTGTCGGCGCTGGAATCCTCGAGCGCACCAATGCAAAGAGATAAATCCTGTCTAATGGAATAGGTGCTCTGGTATCTGTCTTCTGGCATCTTCTCCAGAAGCTTCAGGACTACCCGGCAGAGTGCATCAGGCACATCCGGGTTAATTTCCTTCGGTGAAGTCGGTTGCCGCGCAAGATGATGGTAAACCAGTTGCAGAGAATCCCTGGTGGGAAAGGGGGGTTGCCCCGTGAGCAATTCATAGAATAGTGCACCAAGCGAATACAGGTCGGATCGATAGTCGACCGATCGATTCATTCGGCCTGTTTGTTCTGGCGAGATGTAGTCCAGCGTACCCTGCATGATTCTGTCGGAGCCAGCGGTCACCGATGTGCTCTGGTAGCTGGCAATTCTGAAGTCGATCAGTTTTATCCGCTGCATATCGTCGTCGCAGAGAATGTTGGACTGGTTAATATTCTTGTGGATGATGTTATTGGCGTGCAGATAGTCCAATGCGTCTGCAATGGCCCAGGTGAATTTCACGGATTCAAGGATGGATAAACGTTTTTTCTCCAGAAGCTGCTGCAGAGAGTGCCCACCAGAGTTTTCCATCACCAGAATTGGTGTACTGTTGTGCTCGATCAACTCGTAGACTTTGATGACCAGTTCGGAATCCAGTGAGTCAAGAAACTCGAACTCTTTCCCATAGCTGGCTACCAGATCAGGTGAGGCGATCTCTGGGCGTAACTGCTTGAGTACGACGGGTTTCGCATCATCCGAACGTGTCGCCGAATAGACTACTGTTTCAGCGCTCTGGTGGATAATATGCAGATTGCCGTAACCCGCAACAGAAATCATAGACTGGCCTAGTGAAATGATATTGGGCCATATTACACCCGGCGACAGCTAAATCAGGACAACAAATCAATGAACGGTCGGTGCAAACAGGTATCCGGTACCATGAATCGTACTAATAAACGTTATGTCCGGTGCATGCTTGCGAAATTTCCTGCGTACCTGGCCAACCAGCACGTCAATATAGCGGTCGTCCGGATACCATTCCCGGTTCCGGATCTTGTTCATTAGCTCGTCCCGGGTGAGGACTTTTCCGGCATTTTCAATCAGGGCCAGCAATAGATGGAACTCACCTGCAGAAAGTGGCTGAATTTCACCCTCTGGCGTCATCAATTCTCGCTTGTTCAAGTCCAGTGACCAGCCGTCGAATACTCTGTTGAAGTTTTTTTGTTTTTGTTTTTCCTGGGCTCTAACTCTCCGGATCAGGTTTTTTACCCGAGACAAGAGTTCCCTCATGTCACAAGGTTTGGTGACATAGTCATCAGCACCACTTTCAAGCCCGACGATGCGATCGATTTGCTCATCCTTGCCGGTGACGAGGATAATACCTACATCTGAATTGCTGCGAAGTTCGCGGGTTAACGTCAATCCGTCTTTGCCTGGCAGGTTGATATCCACCAGGCACAATTCAATATCCTGTTCAGATACCAGCGTCGCAACCCCGTTTGCATCTTCCTTCGTAAATACGTGATAGCCTTCCTTTTCAAAATGTGCTGCCAATTGCGCCCGGGTTATAGGCTCATCTTCAACTATCAGTAAATTGGTCGGTTGTTGCGTCATAAAAGCGGTATTCCTGTACCGGACATTAGTTTATCAGGGCAATGGTTGAGAAGCACAATGCGTGACTGCTTTATATCATAGCGTATAAGGCGTTCTGAAGTGTTGTGGAGCACGGGAAAATGGATCAGCAGATGACAATCCCCTGGCAATCTCTATCGGATGATGCCCTGCGTGGAGTAATCGAGGACTTTGTCAGCCGGGAGGGGACAGAATATGGTACCTATGAAATTTCGATGGCAGAAAAGGTGACACAGGTACGCCATCAACTACAAAAAAATGAGGTGGCTATTGTATTTGACTCACAAACCGATTCCTGTTCGATAGTACCTGTGACTCGCCTGGGCTAGTGAGTACTTAAAGTGGTCAAGCCAGGAAAGCCACCTGTCATCAATAAATACCCGCTGACCCTATGTAAGCAACATTCCGCCTTCGTACTCCTATAATTACCAATTGGTGAAGTTGCGTCCCGTATTTTTGATCCGATGGGTGAGCTCTCCTGGTCTTCCGTGTTTTGGAAAGTGAGACTGCCAGACTTATCCATAGAGCAAAGAGCAGTTAAGCATTATACTTCATTAGAATTCTATGATAATTGCGATAACCCAACTGGGTTATTCACTCAGGCCGGAAAAAAGCCGCTGGAGTTTGTTTAACCGATTGGATCTTCAACAGAGCTCAATTCAGGGCTCAGGCTTTGACGTTCGCAGCCAGAAGATTATTAATAACCTTAACGCAAATTATCTGTGGGGCGACAAAACCCAGGTCGCATTTCAGTATGGTCTGAAGTATGTTATCGACAACTTCGATGGTGATGAATATAGCGGTTTAACGGATCTCTATGGCATGGAAGTCAGGCGTGATATGGGATCCAAATGGGACATCGGATTCCAGGGGAGCATGTACAACACTTACAATTCAGACATGTCCGACCATTCCTATGGCGTCTCAGTTGGCTACAACATGGCCAGAAACATCTGGATGTCATTGGGTTACAACTTCACCGGGTTCAAGGACGATGACTTTAGTGGCAGTGAGTACACCGCTAAAGGCGTGTTTCTTAAGTATCGTGTCAAATTTGATCAACACACTGCAAAAAGCATGATGGGATTGTTAAATCGTTAGGTCATAAGCCCTCGTATATTCCGCTTCAATTTAACTGATGCGACCCTCAATAGCTGTGCTTGCAGGGCTTGTCCCGCTGAAGTAGCATCCGTTTCAGCGAATAACAACAAAAAAGCGAGATCGATATGAACAAGACAGTGGCCATTCTCATTGGGTTAGTAGTTGTCGGGGGAATCGCCTATTTTGTGTTCAACAAAGAAGTCGCCCCAGGTCCGGAATCTGTGGTCGAAGTCTCATCTTTTGCCGACCACATTCGGGAGGTGACGGGCACCGTAGATGGTGCTCGAATTAACAACGCAGATACAGAACCGGGTAACTGGCTGGCCCATGGCCGAACTTACGATGAAAGCCGATACAGCCCTCTCGCAAAGATCAATGCGGACAATGTCAATCAACTGGGTCTTGCGTGGTATTTCGATACCGGAACCAACAGAGGCCTCGAGGCATCTCCGATTGTTGTTGATGGGGTGATGTATACGACTGCCTCCTGGAGCGTGGTATTTGCCCACAACGCGAAAACCGGTGAACTGATCTGGAGGTATGATCCGAAAGTTCCCCGGTCCTGGGGCGCTAATGCATGCTGTGATGTTGTTAATCGCGGCGTTGCAGTCTGGAAAGGCAAGGTTTACGTCGGTACGATTGATGGCAGGTTGATTTCAATTGATGCCGCAACCGGCGAAGAAGCCTGGGACGTCAACACCATTGATCGCACTCGACCCTATACGATTACCGGCGCACCCCGGGTGATCAAGGACAAGGTGATTATTGGGAATGGCGGGGCTGAATACGGGGTACGAGGTTATGTAACCGCCTACAGTGCTGAAACCGGTGAACAGGCATGGCGTTTTTATACGGTGCCGGGGAATCCTGCCGATGGCTTTGAAAATGCGGCGATGGAAGCTGCGGCAAAAACCTGGACCGGTGAATGGTGGAAGGTGGGCGGCGGTGGTACAGCTTGGGATTCATTTGCTTTTGATCCAGAGCTGAATTTACTCTATGTCGGTGTTGGCAATGGTTCACCCTGGAATCACGTGGTAAGAAGCCCCGGTGGAGGGGACAATTTATACCTTTCGAGCATTGTTGCGCTGAACCCTGATACTGGCGAGTACGTCTGGCATTACCAGACGTCGCCTGGTGACACCTGGGATTATACAGCAACTCAACATATGATCCTGACCGAACTCACCATCAATGGGGAGGTCCGCAAGGTCATCATGCAGGCACCGAAAAACGGTTTCTTCTATGTGCTGGATCGAGCCACTGGTGAATTCATCTCTGCAAAACCCTATGTTCCAATAAGCTGGGCGACGCATATCGACCCTGAAACCGGCCGTCCCGTCGAAACCGAAAATGCCCGTTATCAGGCTAACAATCCATTCCAGACGATGAACGATGAAGAAAAAATTGCCGCTATCAATGGATTGAGTGACGATCAACTGGAAGCAGCGTTTGCCAAACCCTCTCCTTATGGCGGTCATAACTGGCATCCGATGTCATATAGTCCTGACACAGGGCTTGTTTATATTCCCGCGCTGGACATTCCGTTTTCGTACGGCAACGAACCTCAATTTCATTATGAAGAAGGTCGCTGGAATCTTTCAATTGACTGGCAATTAAATGCACCAGTGGGTGACCGGGCCGTTGAGAACAGGATTGACGGCATGTTGCGTGGCTATGTTTCAGCCTGGGACCCGGTAAAACAGGAGGAAGTCTGGCGCATCCAGCACGCGGGTTCCTGGAATGGCGGCATGCTTTCTACTGCGGGTAACCTGATTTTCCAGGGTACATCAGCGGGTGACGTGAAAGCGTATCGCGCGGACAGTGGTGAAGAACTCTGGTCGGCACCTGCGCAGACGGGCGTTATTGCACCTCCCGTGACCTTTACGGTAGATGGAGAACAGTACATCACCGTCGTTGCAGGTTGGGGTGGCGCGTTTGCTTTGGCAGCCGGTGGCGCGGCAGAAAAGTTAAACCAGAAAAATCGCGGTCGAATTCTGACGTTTAAGCTGGGGGGGAGCGAGCATCTGCCACCGATTGCACCATCGGGCCCAATACCGGCACCACCGGAATTAACGGCATCTGCTGAACAGATCGCCCACGGCAAGGCGGTATATCACAACTATTGCGGCGTTTGTCATGGCCCCGGATTACATGGTGGCGGTGTATTGCCGGATCTGCGGCATATGCCAGCAGCGAAACACCTCGCATTTAAGGAAATCGTTATTGATGGTTTGCTGAAGGACAACGGTATGGTGGGCTTCAAGGACGTTCTGACCGATTATGATGTCAGCGCAATCCAGGGATATGTTATTTCCGAGGCACACCGGTTGAAGGAAGATTTAAGATACAACTGATAGTGATTGTATTGAAACTAGGCTTGATCTGACAATATTTATTTCATAATAGTATTATTGTCCTCCATTCGCGCACTAATTTACGGTATCACTGAGCGTAGTTGGCTCATTGTGATGAATCCATGCAAGCTCACTAACTGGTCGGCTCGAAGGTAAAAATAACTGAGAATGTACTGTTCGAATACAGTCTGTTCGGATTCCCTGGTCGGGTGTGTGCTTTCCGTACCGGCATGAGACTCGGCGTCCCCACCCATCCGCGGGGCCTGACTTTCGGCTGTCCAGCAAGATGATGCCGAATAATGGGAGACCAGGGCTACCATTTCTCGTCTCAACATTCTTGAAGATTCAGGTTTCCCGCCGGGAAACCCGTACAGACTTATTCGACGAAAAACCTAGTTGGTTAACTCCAACATCGTGATCTTCTCCTTACCTTCCAACATGGGGGAGATTTCGGAAATCACGTTCCGGCGTTCAAAAGAGTGAAACCAATTGTCCCAGTCTTCCCTGGATTCCCATTTGGACATGACGATCCGACGGCTGGTATTGCTTGGGTCCCTCAGGGACTCGCCAGAAATACACCCGGGTGCAGTGATTACTGTACTCACGGTACGCTTTATTGTGCAGTCGTAGTAGTGTTCCAGGCCTTCGGCGATGTTTCTTTCTATAAGTACGCGTATCATGTCTGATGTTGCTGTGCTGAAAAATAGCAGCGAATTATACTCACGGCACTGATAATGTGAAGTTCTATCATCACCTTTTAGGAATATGTTCGACTAAAAATCGGAAATTCCTCATGAAAAGTCATTAAAATACCACTATGGATAAGAAAGTCGATGTTACTGTGGATACGAAAGGGCTCAGATGCCCCGAACCTCTTATGATTGTTCGGAACAAAATGATGGATATGACGTCAGGTCAGGTGATAAAGGTTGTTGCCACAGATCCTTCTACGACCTGGGATTTTCCGAAGTTTTGTAAATTTCTAAATCATGAACTCCTGTGCAAAGAAGAAGATGAAAAAGAATACCGGTTTTGGATTCGTAAGGGCTAAAACAGCGTGAGGAGTCACTTCTATTTTGCCTATGGCAGCAATATGAACCCCGCCAGGGTTGTGCGCCGTAAAATGGGTTACACCTTGTGCGAGTCCGGTACCTTGTCCGGTTACAAGCTGGCATTCAACAAACGTTCGGTGAAATACCCCGGCGCGGCTTCGGCGAATGTTGTCGAACACCGGGACAGTCATGTTGAAGGGGTAGTCTACCATCTGACGGACAGGCATCAGATTACAAAAATGGACCCGTTCGAGGGTTATCCAGTCCGCTACAATCGAGTTCTCGCCCCGGTGAAAACAGTCAACGGGTTCATTGATGTTTGGGTGTATGTTGCCAACCCGGATTTTATCGAGGAAGGCTTAAAACCGGCGAGTTGGTATCTAAATCATCTTTTGTCCGGGTGTGAGTTTCTTTCCGCTGATTATGTAGAACAACTGGCTGGAACAGTTTGCCTGCCGGATTCTGAATTGGAACCCGACCCGTGAGGGTCGTGACGTGAAGGCAGACAGGGTTGTCTCTATCTTCAATGACCTGTTTCAGGAATCTCATATCACCGCATTGACAGGGGGTGAGACAGAACCGTTTTACCGTGTCGGTGGCGAGAACGAACACGGGATTTTTTTCCGCGAAGATTTTGTCGCCAGCGCGCTCCATGAAGTGTCGCACTGGTGTCTTGCAGGTCCATCGAGAAGAGCGGTTAACGACTATGGATACTGGTATAGCGCTGATCGGGACAAGGCAAATCAGTTGAAGTTTGAGGCTGTGGAAGCCAGACCGCAAGCGCTGGAATGGATATTCAGCGTCGCGGCGGGTGTTTCGTTTCGCCTTAGTGCCGACAATCTGACATTGAAAGATCACGATCTGTCTGATTTTGGACGCCAGGTGAAGAGACACGTGGACAAATTTCTGCTGCAGGGCTTGCCACCGAGAGCCAGATTATTCGCGAACGCGTTAGCCGGATTGGAGGTGGACTACACTCAGCGGCGTCACTATGAGGGGTTAACTGTTTAATGCTACCTGCCAAATATAAAACTGATCCGGGATTTGATCCCGCTGAGGATCATATTGGGCCTTTCTATTTCACCGATGAAAACCATCAACTGCACTATGCTTTTGAGGCGAGTCAACATAACTGCAATACCCACGGTATTGTGCATGGCGGTGTGTTGATGACATTCGCAGATTATTGTTTATGCATGCAGGCGACAGACCACTACCAGGATGAAAGCTGTATCACTGTCAGCTACAGCTGCGAGTTCGTTTCGGCGGCCGAGATTGGTGCGATTGTAGAGTGTAATGTGAACGTCAGTCGAAAAACAGGGTCCATGGTCTTTCTGACCGGCAGGATTTTCGTCGGGGATGAGACAGTGGTGACATTCAGTTCCGTCGTGAAGCGCCTGAGAAGTTAAATGAGCCAGACACCGCTTTACCTGATTGACGCTTCCATCTATGTATTTCGGGCCTACTACTCGATCCCGGCGAACTTCTTTGATCCCAACGGAAATCTTGTTAATGCTGTCTATGGTTACACCAGCTTCTTGCTTGATTTTATCGAGTCGAAAAAACCGGCACTGGTTTCCGTTGCTTTTGATGAAAGCCTCACGACTTGTTATCGGAATGATATCTACCCGGCGTACAAGGCAAATCGGGAGCTTCCTGACCCGAACCTGAAGTTTCAGTTTTCTCAATGTCAGGAAATTACGCGACTGTTGGGTTTCCATTCACTCTGCTTAAAGCATTATGAGGCAGATGACATCATTGGGACTCTCGCGAAACTACTAGCTAAAACATCACCAGTCGTCATCATCTCGAGAGACAAAGACCTTGGTCAGCTGCTGAAGCCCGGTGACGTAATGTGGGATTTTGCTGCTGATCAGTACACGGATCCTGCTGGTGTATTTGATAAATTCGGTGTTTCCTGCGAACAGATCGCCGATTTCCTCGCATTGGCCGGTGACACTGTCGACAACATACCAGGCGCGCCGGGCATTGGCGCGAAAACAGCGGCGAGACTGCTGTCGCATTTTCACAGCCTGGAAAACCTGCTCAACAATCTGGCACGAATTCCAGATACTAAAATTCGTGGCGCAGTCAGGCTGCAAGCGACCTTGACTGAACATGGGGACAAACTGCGACTCTACCGCCGCATCACGGGGATCAAGTGTGATGTGCCGATGGAAGTGCAACAAGACGATGTCCACCCTGGCAGAGTTGATGAGAGCGCGATCAGTAAATTTTGCCAAAACATGGGCTTTGGCAATCGCATGCAGCAACGCATATTGGGAGTTGTTGCTTAATGGTTTTACGTTTGGCTCTGGTACTTAATCCCCTCGCTGGTCTTGGCGGCCCCGCGGGATTAAAAGGATCTGACGGTGAACAGATTATTAAGCAAGCGCTGGCGAGGGGGTCTGTCAGTAATGTTGCAAAGCGGGTAGAGATAACTTTGCGGGCCCTGGAGTCGGTAAAAAACAATGTTGAGCTGACAACCGTGACAGGCAAAATGGGGTCGGATGTTTGCAGCGCGCTGGGTTGGTCAGCGAGAGTAGTTGAGATCGACTTGCCGACTGACAGTGAAGACCAACCAGGGTCAACGGCCGAGCATACTCGCCAGGCAGTCAGACAGATGCAACAACTGGGAATCGATCTGCTGGTCTTTGCCGGGGGTGACGGGACAGCCCGGGATGTGTTTGATGTGGCAGACAAGGATCAGGCGGTGCTCGGCATTCCTTGCGGCGTAAAAATGCATTCCGGCGTATTTGCCAACAGCCCTGCAAGTGCGGCAAAAATAATACAGCAAATGGCCAGGGGCCAACTTGTCACCGTAATGCAGGGCGAGGTTCGAGATATCGACGAGGGTTTTTTTCGTGAAGGTGTCGTGCGAACCCGATACTACGGTGAACTTCTGGTCCCGGAAGAATTGCGTTATATGCAACAGGTGAAAGATGGCGGCAGAGAAGTTGAAGCCCTGGTGGTGGAAGACATTGCTGCGGAAATCATGGAGCAAATGCATCCGAATGTGACCTATTTTATTGGTTCCGGCTCGACTACGGCGAGTATCATGAATCAGCTGGGTCTAGAGAATACCCTGCTGGGTGTGGATGTGATTCGGGATAAGAAGTCACTCCTGAGCGATGCGCATGAGCGCCAGCTGTTCGAGTATTCCCGCCAGGGTGACTGCTGCATTGTTGTTTCCGTGATCGGCGGCCAGGGTCATGTATTGGGTCGGGGCAACCAGCAATTGAGCCCGCGAGTCCTGAGAAACGTCGGATTGAAAAACCTGATCGTGATTGCCAGTAAATCAAAGCTGGAGGGTCTGCATAACCAGTTAAAAGTGGATACCGGGGACCTCGAACTGGACCAGGCGTTATCTGGCTATATCAAGGTCATTACTGGTTACGAGGATGCGGTTTTGTGTCCTGTTGATTCCTGATCAACAGTTCCGCAAAACATGGTGCACGATCTTTGTAATCGCGATCGAAGAACCGTTGCGAAGGGCCGTTCGTAATTGGTTGATCACCAGCATCCGTTCCTCGAGGATTGAAGGGCTTGGTTCTTCCATTGGCTGCAGACTGATAATGTTGTTGGACTCCTGTACCTCGATTGAGGGTTCAGAGTAGATGGGGTTAGCGACTTCCGTCAGTCTGAGAAATGCCTTCTTGGTCAGGCTGGCCTGGTCCACGCCATCCTGCCGGATCACATCTGCGTATCTCATATAGCCTTCTTCTTCGAGCCAAAGCAGCGTGTAGAAACCGGCGGTGTATGTGGGACTGTGCAAGCCGTATTCATCTGGTTCATCAACCCCCGCCACCTCGTCAACATAAATCGCCGCCTTGGTGGGGAAGTTGGTATACAGAATGCTCAGAATCCGGGCAATGTGTCGGTAAAAATTCTCGATGTTAATATCAGCCATAAAGGTCATTATAACTTTCTGAAGACTCGTTTAGCAGTAAACTCCGATGTGCTGTATGGTCTTGCGGGTTATAGTGGGTAGTACCAATTAGAAGAATCAGGCGTTGAGTTTTTTGAACCGTCGACATATTATGTCAATATTCATGAGACCGGTCAGTCAGTGAGGGCATAATGCAGAACCCAATACAGAAAAAGTATCAAACATGCTTTGTTCTAGCATTGCTTGCGATATTGGCAGCTTGTAGTTCAGGTGATGCGCAACTGGAAGGGGAACTGTTTTCCACCGAAAGACGTCTCAAGGATCTGACCAGTGCCATTGAAGGTGGCTCCCTCAGAAATGCCAGCATGATCAAGCAATATTCCCGCCTGTTACAAAAAAGTCGTCCGGAATTGAAGCCTTTGCTCATTGAATTGGAAAAAGAAGCATCAACCAGCAATCCTCTTTACCAGAGCCTGCAGGATCGCTACAAGGTGATCAGGGATGAGACAGAGAGTTTTGATTCCTGGGTGGAGAAAGTTGAAGAATTAAAGCGGATTCAATCCGCGGCCGACCTAGGCGCTTACAACGATGCCCTTTCAGACACGGTAAATGTCATTGCGGACTTATCCAAGGGTGAACTGGCCCGCGTTAATGCGGTGTCGAAAAAAACTGAGTTGTCCATGAACGAGAGTAAAGATTTTGGTGCAGGCAGCCAGTACATGGGTAACCCGCATTATGGTCATTGGTCTCACGGTTCCGGAGGTTCATATTGGGCCTGGTATGGCCAATACCGTTTTTTTGGCAGCATGTTTGGCAATAACCGTTACTACTACAATGACTGGGCTGGTCGCAGGGGCTATTCCTACTATTCAGACATTGGCCGTAATAGTTACACTTCCCGCTCACAAAGGGCGGGTCAGCGGGATGTCGCGAGCAGGGCCAAGAAGCAGTTCGGTTCGAGTGGCAATTTCAAGAGCCCCTATTCGAAATCAAGAACCGGTGCCACCGGCATGAGCAAGGCAAGTTCAGCCCAGCAGAAGTCAGCTTTTAAGAGCCCTTATTCGAAGAGTACGGCATCAACCAGTAAATATCAAAGCAGTACCAGGAACAGTGGCTTTAGAACTTCTCGTGGTACCTCAAGAGGCAAATAACAAGGAATAAATCGATGGATCTGTTCAATTTTAGTGAAGTGGATACCTACATTTACCAGATACTGTTAATCGATCTTGTGATCGCGGTGCTGATGATCTCAGCTTTGCGATTTATTTCCGGTGTGGTGGCGAATGTGGACAGTGCGGAGGAATTGGCGTCCCGTGACAACTATGCATTTGGCATTGCCATGGCGGCGGGAGTGATTTCATTGGCATTGATGCTAACCGGAGCGGTGTCCGGGGAACCGGGCTCAACCTACCTCAAGGAAGTGGTTAGTGTTTTGTCCTACGGTGTTCTGGGACTGGTGTTAATCAAGGTCGGCAGAATTGCACAGGATAAATTGCTGTTTACGGGGATTGAAATCCAGCAGGAAATAAAAAATGGCAATCTTGCAGCGGCTTTGGTTGATGCTGGCAATACCATTGCCACGGGCCTGGTGCTTCGAGCTGTCATGTTATGGGTTGAGAGCGATACCTTAAATGGTCTTTTTGCGGTCCTCGCATCGTTCGTCATTACCCAGTTTATGCTGGCCATTGTTTCCAAATATCGCCTGGTAGTCTATGCGAGAAGATCCGGTGAAAGTCTCCAGGAAGTATTCAAGCGGGGTAAAGTTGCACTTGCCGTTCGTTACTTTGGCCACCTGCTTGGTGTTGCACTCGCAATCACGGCGGCTTCGGGTGTTATCGCTTATGACGTCGAAAACCTGGTGATGGCTCTGGTGCTATGGTCTGGTGTGACCTTGTTGTTCGCCGTACTGGTATCGCTGATTTCGATAGCCGCAAGAAGTATCATTCTGATGGGTGTCAACGTGGTCGAAGAAGTTAATGAGCAGAATAATATTGGCGTTGCTGCCATTGAAGCATCGATTTATATTTCGATCGGTCTGTTTTTTACGGCGTTATTTGCATAACAGTCTCAGCAGCCTGTTACGGCACATTCTGTCCGCCAGGTCCTTAGAGAATCACCGGTGAACATTGCGTCACCTCGTAATTCCATGCTGCTCCATGACATTGTCCTCATCGGCATTATGGCAGTATTGGCGGCCTGCGGTCTGATCTATGAATACCTTTTGTCTCACTATGCTGGCCGTATTCTGGGGGTAGTTGAGTCAACTATTTACATCATGATCGGCCTGATGATTGTCAGCATGGGTCTGGGTTCCTTCGCTGCTAAAACCCTCAAGGATCCCTTCACTGCTTTTGCCTGGTTGGAGTCTATCATCGCCCTGCTGGGTGTCACCTGTATCCTGTTGATCGCGTCTGCCGTATCGTTTAGTACGGTTCTACCCGAAGTGATTGCAGAGACGTTTAACCTACCTCCTGATTTGATGCCCCGTGGCGGTTTGATTGCTGTGGTGCACAGGATATCGTTCTACACGCCCTATTTTTTTGGGACCTTGATCGGTTTCCTGATCGGCATGGAGATACCCCTGATTGCTCGGGTTCGGGAAGCAGTTTATGGCGAACATCTGGAGCACAATACCGGCACTATCTATGGAGCGGACTATTTAGGTGCCGGAGTCGGGGCTGCGATTTGGGTACTGGTCATGTTGTCGATAGATGTTACCAAAGCTGCGGTACTGACAGCTCTGGCTAACCTGGTGGCGGGTCTGCTATTCCTTTTTTATTACCGAACCAGAATCAATCGCGTGGTCGCCCTGATTGCAATGCATGGCTTTGTAATGGTGATTGCGTTAGTGGTTTACCAATTTGGCAATGACTGGTCGACCCGCATGTCCAATCTCCTGTTTGAAGATGAGGTGGTTTTTACCGGCTCAAGTCACTACCAGCATTTCACGATTACCGAACGTCATATTTCCAGTCGACCGGAGCCAGTCTATGGATTTTACATTAATGGTCGATTGCAATTTTCCAGCCAGGACGAGCATATTTATCATGCCATGCTCGTCTACCCCGCGATGCTGGCTTCAGCCAGACCAGACCGCGTGCTGATCATTGGTGGTGGTGATGGATTGGCGCTACGAGATGTGCTGAGGTTTGATCCGGGTTCCGTTAAGCTGATTGACCTTGATGCGGAACTGGTGGCCCTTTTCACGGAATCGGAAGCGATGCCGAACTATCAACGCACACTCGTGTCGTTAAACCACCGTGCATTCAGCGATTCCAGGGTGGAAGTGATTAATGGCGATGCATTCGTGGAAATTAATACCTTGTTGGAGGCAGGTGATCTATTTGACGCCATCATTGTTGATCTGCCTGATCCCAGTCATCCAGATCTGGATCGCCTTTATTCGGACAATTTTTACGCTCGGTTGAGCAAACTGCTCGCATTCAGCGGTGCAATGGTGGTTCAATCCACCAGTCCTTATCATGCGAAAGACGCATTTATCAGTATTGGCAAAACGATTGAAGCGGCAGGATTCATGCAAGTCGAGCAGTACCGGCAGAACATCCCGACATTCGGTGAATGGGGCTGGACTGTCGCCACTCACCAGCCAATTCCTGTTCGCCAGTTGATTGTCCAATTTGACGAATTACCCGTTAAACATCAATGGCTCACGAGGGATTTGCTGATCGCGGCTTTTGAGTTTCCAAATAATTACTTTGAATCCAGGGATTCGATAGAAGCTAATCGCCTGGGTTCACATACCATCTATCGCTACCATGACCAGGCATGGCGTGGAGATCTGGGGATTTACAAGGACTAACACCACACTTCGTCAGCTTTTTCGGGGGGGGTGAAAATTGGGTTGACATATTATGTCAACAGACTAAACTGCCCACTAGTCGACATATTATGTCAGTGACTGGTAAACATCTAAGGAGTTAGCAATGAACACAAGAGATTTGGCACTAAGGATATCAGATTTGTCGAGTTTCGAAGGTTTTGAGTTTGAATGCCAGCCTATTCCGGGAGAAATGGAAGTCCTACAGATTACCTTGTGGGAATACGAGGAGTTACCTTGTTTTGTTTCCGTTACCGACAGCCAGATTCTTTGTATTACTTATCTGTTTACCGAAGATGAGGTGAAAACCGAGAGTCGTAGCGACCTGCTTGAGGAAATGCTGGAGCTTAATATTCCCATGCCGTTATCGTCTTTTTCTAAAATAGGCGATCGATATGTGGTCTTTGGTGCCTTGTCTATCAGCTCGAGTATCGAAGACATATGTCACGAGATAATCACATTGACTGAAAACGCCGTTGAATCTATCGATGCGTTGGAAGTGTATCTAGTCTAGGCGAGTTAACTCGCGAGGAGTTTGAACGATGAGTATATTGCGAAAAATCATGACTGCGGTAAGAGGCGGTGCACGGGAAGTTGGTGAACTGGTTGTTGATGCAAATGGAACGCGAATATTCGAGCAGGAAATCAAGGATGCTGAGCATCATATGCGTAAGGCAAAGCACGATTTGACAGATGTCATGGCCAAACAAATGCAAGCCTCTCGGCAGGTAAAGAGTCTGAACAGTGATATTGCAGAACACGAAGGTTATACGGTCCAGGCCCTGGAAAAAGGTGATGAAACGCTGGCACTGGAAATTGCCGAGAAAATTTCCAGGCTGGACACAGACCTGGCAGAGCAACAACAGGTAGAGTCTACGTTCACTGGTCATGTTACCCGGCTGAAAGACCTCGTAAGGAAATCCGAGAAACTAATCAAGGATTACCAGCGTCAACTGAGCATGGTAAAAACCACCGAGAGTGTGCAAAAAGCGAGTGCGGCGATTACCGACAATTTTGCTTCAAGCAGTTCCAAGGTATTGTCAGCCAAGGATTCTCTTGAGCGGATTAAGAAACGCCAGCAGGATAACTTTGACCGACTGGAGGCAGCCGAGCAGCTAGAGGATGAGGGTTCCGATAAGGGACTTGAAGCAAGGATGCAGGAGGCAGGGATTGGAGCACAGTCTGCATCTGCCAGCTCAGTACTCGATAGAATTAAAGCGAAACAGTCATAAATCATGAAATCTTTCGTAAAGGGTATCTGGAGTCGAACAAAGAAGGAGCCTGAAGCCAGGGCGCTGGATCATCCCACCGATCTTTTGATCGGGGACCTGATCCGGCTCTCTGATGGCTTCGGCTTACCACCCCGCTTGAGAGACCAGACGTTTAAAGTCATCGGCATCTCGACCTATCAATTTGAGCACCAGTTCTCGACCAGCTTCAGCCTTGAGGGGCTTAACAACGATTTTATTGACCTGACTATCAACAAAGATGGTGGTCGAGAAACCGCTGCTTTTTCTCTCGCTATTGATCGATCGATCGTCGAGCAGATATTCGATCTCGATGAATTTGCCTGCATATTTGATGGTGATGACCCGGCGCAACTCTCTCCTCGCGACACCCTGGATATGGAAGCCTGGCTTGCAGATTCTTACCATCAGGAATCCCGGGGAGAACGTGGTTATCATTACGAAAGTGATTATCGTGCCAGCCGTCCACCGGCTTTCGAAGGTTTGGGTGAACCTTTCGACTACTATTATCTGGAAAGTGGGGACGGTAATCATGGAATCGAAATAGAGGTCTATGATGGTGGGGAAACTGAAGTTTCGTTGACACTGTATCGACCAATTGATGATATAAAGGAGCTTTGGCCCGCTTCTACCAAGGACTCGAAGAGTTAGAATTTATCAATGTCTACTGGCGACAAATGGGAAAAAGAGAAGAAAGCGGTCAAAGCGGTGCAAATCGCTTTTGACCTGGGCCAGGAATTCAGCCACCATATTCGCTTTGAAGCCCTTCAAAAAGGGATTAATCCTCCTGATCGTATTCGTGAGATTCTTGGTTTACCCGTCAACAGCAAACCGGTTCGGCCGCGACTTTCCATCTCCTTGACTCACGATGACTTTGCCATGTTGGCTGACTTGTACGGTGTAGATGCGTCAGACCGATTGAAGATTCGCCAGATTGCCGCAGAGAAACTCATTCAACACCTGGATCAGACCCGGGATACCGAATAATAAATGATAAAAATCAGGTCCGACTTTTGGCGTCGACGACGTCACAATCAGTACTCACACCTCTCAATAACCAATAGAAAACGAAAGTTGTTCGAACTTTTTGCGCTCCTGGCTGGGCTTGGCGTTGTTCATGTGATTGCCATGAAGGTGTTCGAAGGGTTGAGTTGGGGAGACGCGGCCTGGCTTACCATGACCACCATGACCACCGTGGGTTACGGTGATATGTCCGCAGCATCGCCACTCGGACGATTGTCGACGGTGCTGATGATGTACCTGATTGGCATCTTTCTGTTGGCACAAATAGCAGGTGAGTTAATTGACTATAGAATATATCAACGCGAAAAAATGCGTAAAGGATTGTGGAGTTGGGAAATGAAAAATCACATCGTCATCATAAACACGCCGGAAAAGGACGGGTCGAGATATCTGCAGACCCTGGTGGAGCAGATTCGTAAATCCACCAGCCTCGAGGAATATCCCATTCAAATATTTTCCCGGAACTTCCCTGAAGGCTTGCCTGAGGAGTTGGCAAGCCTGGGGGTAGTGCTACGCCAGGGTCATCCGGAAGGACGGTCAGAAATGGCGGAGGTTGATGTTGGACATGCTGCTTTCATCATTGTCTTGTCAGTTGATGTTTCAGAATACCGTTCCGACAGCATAACTTTGGATATATTGGATCAACTGAAACAATATGATACGCCTGCTTATGTTATCGCCGAATGTGTCCAGGATGAAAACAGGGACAGATTACGTGCCCATGGTGCCGATGCAGTGTTAAGGCCTGTGCGGGCTTATCCGGAACTGATGGTGCGCGCAATGGCAGCTCCAGGTACTGAGACCATACTGGAAGATCTGTTTAAGCACGAGGGGGTTCACCCAAGGCGCTACGAACTGCAGATCGAAGCACAGCCCTGGGGGAAACTAGCTGCTCGAATAGTGATGAGAGGTCTGGGTACACCTCTGGGTTACGTGGATCAGTCGGACAAGATTATCACTAACCCGAATTCTGATACTATCGTTACTGGTCGTGCGATTTTCCTGATGGTCAATCATGACAGCATCCCTGAAGGTAAGGTTGTCGAGCACTGTGTCTCTGAAAAGGACTAACAAGACCATATGCAGGACGTTGCCGAAAATTGGATCTCAGCGCTTAAACTGATTTTGACTCTTGTGATATTGATCTGGGGTATTGAGATCATCAACAATTTTCTTGGTCATCGTCTCGGCGCCTATGGTATTTACCCGAGGAATGTCGAAGCGTTACCAGGCATTTTGCTCTGGCCATTCTTGCACGGCAGCATACACCACTTAATTATGAACACGACGCCATTGCTGGTGATGGGATTTTTTGTTGCGCTGCGTGGTTGGTGGATCTTCTTTAAAAGCGTCCTGCTGATTCTCGTCATCGGAGGACTTGGTGTATGGTTGTTTGGTCGCCCTGCATACCACATTGGCGCCAGTGGGCTCGTATTTGGGTTCTTTGGATTCCTGATTACTCTGGCGATTTACGAGCGGAGTATCGCGACTTTTGCCATTGCATCCTTCACGGTTGTCTATTACGGCGGTATGATCCTGGGGATTTTGCCCACAGACAAATTTGTCTCCTGGGAAGGCCACCTGTTTGGTTTATTGGCAGGCATGCTGTCCGCGAGACTGCTCGCAGTAAAAAAGACTACTTTCTAGCTAGTTCAGATTTTTCTGACTATGGCGTTGAAGAATTGCCTGTTTTAATTCTTCCTTGTTCGCCGGTGGTCCATCAGGGCGAAAAGAAATGCCGTCGATATAAACAACATCAAAACTTTCACCCTGCGTAAGCAGGTCAGTTTTTTCGTGGGCGTAGATTTGGGTCAGTTCGACCTCGTCCGGGATATCTTCGACGGCGTCCCTGACCATCATGCAGAGGTGGCAACCAGCGCCGGTACAGATCGCGCCACTCACGACGCATACTCATTACCCGGGAGTCAGTTGGAAGTTCGTCATGAAGGCACTTGAAGAAAGTGTCTTCCGTTTCATTGTCAATTTCGACGAGTTTCATTGGGTGCCAACTTTCGTCCTGATCCGGTGATGAGCAAATTCATTAGACGCTTGCTGTTGCAGAATTTCAATCGATTGGATGCGTCGCAGTGCTTTATTGTCGTCCGAGACACTGATAGCATCAGGTGATTGAAATTTCCCGGAGGCTGAGGAACATGGATGCGCTTGTTGGACGATTGAATAAAGATAAGGTGTTGTTCCGCCAGGGCCAATATTACTCAACTCAAATCACCATCGTATCGGGTGATATGGAGTATCGTTTCAATATTGACAAGGGACAGGTATCAAAAGCCGAAACCGATGATTCGGCAGTACAGGGGTTTTCTCTCATTGCCGATCCTGAATCCTGGGCGAAATTTTGTCAGCCGGTTCCACCCCCTGAATATCACGAACTGGGTGCATTGCTGGCCTCCGGCCATTTGCAACGACAAGGTGATATTCAGGCGATGGAGAGTAACTTTATGTATGTCCGCCGATTGCTTGAAATCTGGCGGGAGGATCAACGGGGGAGCGCTCAATGAATGCCGTATTTGATGAAGTAAAGGGGCGCTATGTACAGCTGACCCTTTCAGATGAGACAGTTAACATCTATTTTGAGGAAGCAGGAACCGGGATTCCATTACTGTGCCTGCACACTGCGGGTGCTGATGGTCGACAGTATCGCGAAGTGCTCAGAAATGAATCCATCACCCGACAGTATCGGGTTATCGTCCCCGACATGCCATGGCACGGCAAGTCATCCCCACCCGCCGGATGGCAGGAAAAAGAATACCAATTGTCCACCGATGATTATCTCCGCTACATCGTCGCATTTATGTCTGCACTGGAATTGCGGCAACCTCTGGTGATGGGGTGTTCAATTGGTGGTCGAGTGGTCTTGCACCTGGCATTGCAGCATCAGGAAAAAATTGGCGGAATCATTGGCCTGCAATCGGGATTGGACGCCGGGGCGGATGATTACGATCCCCAGGCGTTCAGCCATTTTCATCGGCATGATGTGCATGCGGGGTACTCTGCGGCTGCCTGGATGGCTGCATTAATTGCGCCTCAGAGCCCTGATAATCATCGTTGGGAAACCCTGTGGCACTATGCTTCTGGCGGTCCTGGGGTATTTAAGGGCGATCTTTACTTCTACGCTTATGACGGTGATCTAAGAAATCAGCCCCTTGTCATTGATACCAAAAAATGTCCCGTGTACTTGCTTTCCGGCGAGTACGACTGGTCGGCGCCCGCCGCAGGTGCTGAAGAAATAGCGCAGCGTATTCCGGGTGCGTACTTTAAAAAAATGCATGGCATGGGACACTTCCCCATGAGTGAAAACCCGGAAAAGTTTTTTGAATACCTGAATCCGGTTTTGGAGGATTATCTCTCGAAGCAGTAGAAGAGTATCAACCAGGCCCCGCCGACAGGACCTCAAGAAAAGCCGGGCCATATTTATCCCTTTTTCGATCCCCGACGCCGGACAACCGGGAGAATTCGTCGAGGGTGGTTGGCATCATCTCGACCATCGCATGTAACGTGCTGTCATGGAAGATAATAAAGGGTGGCACCCCCTGTTCCTCCGCCATAGTCCGCCGACATTCTCTCAGGGCTTCCCACAGGCCGATATCAAGGTCATCGGGTAATGGCGTTTTGGTTTGTTTGCGGGCTGTTTTCTGCTTTATATCTTTTCTTAACTCAACCGATTCCTGGCCCTTTAACAGAGGGCGGCATTTTTCTTCCAGCTTCAAGGCACCAAATCGATCAAGGTCGACGCTGACAAAGCCCCGTGCCACCAATTGTCTAAAAACTGATTTCCACTGATTCTCGTCAAGATCCTGTCCCAGGTGATATATTGCCAACTGATGATGGTCGAATTGAAAAATTTTGTCGGTACTCGTGCCGCGTAAAACATCGACCAGATGATTGACCCCGAATCGTTGCCCCGTCCTGTATATTGCGCTCAGTGCCTTTCGCGCGGCCTCTGTGCCATCCCAGGTTTCCGCCGGCGTCTGGCAATTGTCGCAGTTACCACAATGCTCCGGCGAATTTTCATCAAAGTAACGCAACATGGCATGCCGACGACAGGTCGTGACCTCACACAAGCCCAGCATTGCGTTTAACCGGTGCTGCTCCGCACGTTTGTGCTCCTCACTACCCTCGGAACCATCCATCAACTGACGTAGCTTGATGACATCCTGCAGGCCATACACCATCCATGCGTCAGCGGGCAATCCATCACGGCCTGCGCGCCCGGTTTCCTGGTAGTAGGCCTCAATGGTTTTCGGCAGATCCAGATGGGCGACGAACCGAACATCGGGTTTGTCGATCCCCATCCCGAAAGCGATGGTGGCAACAATAATAATGCCTTCCTCCCTGAGAAACCTTGACTGGTGATCAGATCGGATATCTGCCGATAGTCCTGCATGGTACGGCAAGGCTGGGAATCCTTGCCTGACCAGCCAGCCTGCTGTTTCTTCAGTTTTCTTCCGGGACAGACAATAGACAATACCCGCGTCCCTGGGGTGTTCATTTTGCAGAAAACGGTGCAGTTGATTCCTCGGGTTGTTTTTAAGGGTAATCTGGTAGCGGATATTGGGGCGGTCAAAGCCGACGAAAAATTGTCTTGCTTCGTGCAGATCGAGCCGGGAGACGATTTCTTTTCGCGTTCTGGCATCGGCTGTTGCGGTCAATGCAATTCTCGGCACTTTGGGAAATTCGCGATGCAACAGATCAAGCCGGAGATAGTCAGCCCTGAAGTCGTGACCCCACTGAGAAACACAATGGGCTTCATCAATGGCGAAGAGGCTGATGTCCAGTTCTTTCAGAAGGTTGAGAGTGCGCTCTTGTATGAGTCTCTCCGGTGCAATATACAACAGGTCAAGGTCACCCTCCCGCAGGGAATGTTCGATATCCTGTACCTTGATGTGGTCCAGTGTCGAGTTGAGAAAATCCGCCTGGACCCCCAGTTCCTGTAGTGCGTTTACCTGATCCTGCATCAGCGCGATCAAGGGTGATATCACTACGCCGCACCCGTGACGCAACATAGCCGGGATCTGGTAGCAAAGAGATTTCCCGCCTCCCGTGGGCATCAGTACCAGCGCGTCACCACCGTCAACTATCGTGGCAATCACATCATCTTGTGGAGTCCGAAACTGCTCAAAGCCAAAGGTGTTTTTGAGAATTTTTAAAGCCTGCGTCATACGAAGATTATAACTTTGTTACTCGATAGAGTCTGGGTTACTTCGAAAATATTCGATGTTTCCTACACAGAAATCAGAGATAACTACGGCTGTTTATCCTCAGTTCGTACAGTCTGGTTCCAGTCTTGAGGTATCTTTTCAAAAGAAGCCCGGTCTAGTGATTCTTCTAGGTACTTAGTAGAGGAAAAACAGCACATAAGCCAATGCAAGCAGTATTTGCACGATGGCAAATGGGATGGCCACCTTCACAAAACCGGCGAACGTTAACTTTATGTCGTTTTTGTGCATGATCGTGACGGCTACCAGCGTCGATGCACTGCCAATCGGTGTCAGATTTCCCCCCAGGTTTGCGCCGAATACAACGGCCCACCACAATGCAGATTCAGGGCTTGTATTCGCAGCACCGAGGATCTTTGCGAGCATGGCGGCGAGCGGAATGTTGTCGGTGACGGAGCTGAAACCTGCCGATAGGACCAGTAGTGCGCCGGTACCAAACATGGATTCTTCCTTTCCCACAACCAGGGAAATGCCTTTGCCGATGAGGTCAAGAACCATGGCATGTTCCATCACGTTAATGACGACAAACAAGGTGATAAAGAAGGTGAGCAGATCCCAATCAATTGACCGATAAAACTGGTCTACCGATGATTTATAACGTAGCAGCATAACAACGGCGAATGAGAGTGCAACGAATCCCATGCCCAGTTCCCTGGCGACCGGCAAGATGGATGTTGTTGCTATTGTGAGAATAAACAACACCAACATGCCTGCGCCAAACCAGAAGAACCCCTGACTCTCAATACCATCGTTTTCATCAAAGGTTTCAATAAGTTCACGAGATGCGGCTATTTCCGCTTCGTTTGTCGGGCTTTTTATAGAGAATAATTTTGCGCCCATGATGATGGTTACGATCGTGGCGACCACCACATAGGGGCTGGATGTAATAAAAAACTCTATGAAGGTGATCTTCGCTGCGTTGCCGACAATAATATTCGGCACCGAACTTATCAGGGTCATGAGACCGCCGATATTGGTCAACAATCCTTCAATCAGCAGAAATCCAAGCAGTTTGTCGGTCTGGCCCAGTTTCTTCAACGACACGGCGGTTAACGAACCCACGATGATCATCGCGGTTACATTGTTCAGTAGGGCTGAGAAAACGACTGTTAACAAGCCGTAATACCACAATAATTTTAGGGAGTCACCGCCGGATGCTTTAGTCAACTTAATGGCGACCCAGGAAAATAACCCGGAGCGGGAAGTCACATCGACAAAAATACTGGATCCTAAAATGATTGCGATAACACCCCAATCAACCGCCGGGATATAGACAGGAATAGGTATGTGATGACCATCGGGCAATGTGACAGCTCCAAAAGGGAGCAGCCCAAGTGCTGTGCTGGCTATCAGGCAGATGACGGCGAAGACGCTGACGATCACTGATTTTTGGGCATGAATTTTTTCTTCGAGTGCCAGTGACACAACCATCAGAAATAAAATGATGCTAAAGAAAACAGTTACCCCTTGACTCACTTCGTGCGCGGCGTGTTCCATAGTAAATCCGTTAGAAATCTCAGATTAAGGTTTATTTCCGCCATGTCGGCGTCACGGCGGAATTCCAAAAAGTTGATAACGTAAAGCATGTTAACAACTTATCTTCATTCCTCCCTTCGCTGCCCTGACGAAAATATCTACTTAATCAGAGCTTCCCTAGATAATCAGCAAGGGGATTTGGCGGATTTCAATAGCCAAGGGATATGACAAGCCATGCATCGCTAACTGATCATCGTCTTTGCCGTGCATGACCAGCAGGTTGATTTTCAGTTCGTCGATATATTTTGTGTAGTCCGATAGCCTCTGACCAAAGGCCACAATCGTATCGACCGACAGTGAAGGAAACACATCTGCTAAAGCCATGCGGCAGGAATCTGCGTACTCCGACGGGTATTTCAGCAATTGATGTCTAATGGTTGTTCTTGCATTGGCTGTGTCGATAGTCTCGATCTTGCTGATGGCATCCATATATCGTTTGAATGTGGTTTCATCTTCGATATGTGCCAGATAAAGGTGTCCCTGTGATCCGGCGAATTCAGCTGCCAGGCTGACCAGTTTATTGTCGTCGGTCATGTGGTCTGTCATCGCAAGTACGCGACGTTCATGGTCGTAGGCATGGTTGTCAGCGTATTCGGCTTCCGGGTGGGGTAGAATCAGTATTGCGGCTGATGTCTTCTGGATAAGCACATCCAGGTGCGAGCCCAGGCTGTGCGGGTGCTGCCATGCCTGACTGTGCAGGTTTCGATAACAGCAGATAAGATCTGCAGCCTTGCCGTCGAGCAGATTCAGCAGGTCCATTGTACTGCTGTACTGATCACCTGTGATAACTTCCCAATTTACAATCTGCTGGGGATCCAGAAGCTGTTGTACCTGGTTTGTAAACTGGCTCGCTGCATCTTGCGTAAGGTCAGTAACGATGAGTGCGTGGCTTATTGAATCTGGTTTATGTCGATACAGTGGCTTTATTGCAGATTTGAAAACACTTTCAAACTGATCGATCGTTGTCATAGGACACCTGCTTCCTGAACTGGTGTAGATCTACAGGTACAATACAAAAAATAGGTTGAACTTGACAGAGATGAAGTAAAACAAGCGATGATTCGAGAGTATAGTCGGGAACGGATTGACAAGGTGATCATCAGCCAAACCTTCTTAAGATTCTGGATCCCAGAGTCATTCTATATGTTTGCCTCCGTTACGACGACGTTTGTACTCGCTGTTATTGCAGTGGTTGTACTCCATGCAACAGCGATCCAGGCAGGCCTATTGGTCGTGTTCCAGGAGTTGCCGGTGTTTCTTCTTAGTCTGTTTGTCGGTGTATGGCTGGACAGACGTGACTTGAGGCTGGTGTTAATTTTTGTCTCTTTGGTCCAGACCCTGTTACTGATTTTTGCACTGTTTCTGCTGAATCTTCATTCATCAATTTATCTGCTGTATGGGTTTGCGGCGGCGCTTGGTGTCGCGAAACTGGTACTTGATCTTTGCTACACGAGTCTGTTGCCGGAACTAATCAAGCGGCATCATCTTGTGGCTGGTAACGCCAGGCTCCAGGTGACGACGGCGGGTATCAAGATTCTGGCACCCGCGTTGGCCGGGTTGCTGGCAAAGTACTTTTTTCCTCCGTTGATATTGTTGATCTGTATTCTTGCATCGGTGGCCTCAACAGTTGCGCTGTTTTTTATACCCCAAAGAGAACTGAGCCGGTCTTCTGATTCGACTTCCAGCTCCGTTACGAACTTCGTCCAGGAAATGAAGGAAGGCGTCGGAATCCTTTTTCATGA
>JAPYTQ010000015.1:0-106211 GCA_029941905.1 Pseudomonadales bacterium
CCTAGATCGTAAAAGCACTGGATCGCGGCATCCAATATCACACTACGTGTGTTCTCGCTTTTTGTCTGTTGCCAGGATTTTTTATCTGTCGTGACTGGTACGTAAGCGTTGCTCAATTTGGGTATCTCATGCTTAATAAGGCATGATGCAATAGTCCTCAACGGCCAACGGAAATACCATGACACAGGTCAATATTCTTCTGATTACGAAAGGCCATCCCTTTGATCGCACCGCATTTTTCGAGATGTTTGATGCACTGGATGTGAACTGGACCCATGTTGAGCAACCAGCCGCCCGCGTGTTCTTCGATACGACTTTGGCACAGGATTATGACGCTTTCGTTTTCTACGATATGCCTGGTCTTGCGTTCACACCATCCGGGCCGGACTTTGAAAAACCTTCCGAGGCGTTCAAGCAGGGCTTTCTGGATCTGCTGGACTCAGGTAAAGGTATGCTGTTCATGCATCATGCACTTGCCGGGTGGCCTGCCTGGCCGGAGTATGCCGAAATTGTTGGCGGCCGCTTCCTCTACTTGCCAGATTCGTTAAGGGGCAAGGATTGCCAGGACTCAGGCTATCGTCATGGCGTAACCCACACAGTTTCCGCGGTAGCGGATCACCCCATCACCCATGGACTACCATCGAGCTTCGAGATGACAGACGAACTGTATCTGGCTGAAGTTTTTACGGATAGCATCACACCCTTACTTCAAAGCAACTATGCCTTCGTAGAGGAAAATTTCTATTCGGCAACGAAAGCGGTGAAAGAAGGCAAGATGTTCGATAATGAAAACTGGCACCATCCGGATGGGTCCAATCTCGTCGGCTGGACCAAATACTACGGCAAAAGCCCCCTCGTCTACGTACAAGGCGGCGATGATCCCGTGGCCTATCAAAATCCAAATTATCGTCAATTGCTGGAAAATGCAATCCGCTGGGTGGCTGACCCAGCCAACATTTTCTGATCAGATTCGTCTTTGGGGCATGCACACGTCAAGTAAAAATGTGCCGCTGTATTACACAAAACAAGCAAACAGTCTTGACTGACTCTTTTCTCCTGCATTAGGCTTGTCCTCCTGTTATCAGGGAAATGACACGTTGTTACACGAAGCAAAAAAAGCCATTGTGACCGGCGCGGCCGACGGTATCGGCCGGGCAACCTCAGCACGACTCGTTGCCGAGGGAGCGCAAGTACTTGCGGTGGACGTAAATCCAGCTGGGCTCGAGTCCCTGCAGGCCGAGAATCCGGGTATTCATATACTGGTCCAGGATGTTTCCACAGAACAGGCGGCATCGCGTATCTGTGAAGAAGCATTGTCTAAACTATCCGGCATCGACTTCCTGGTAAATATCGCCGGTGTGGTTGCGGCGCAAAATTCGAAGATTGAATCCCAGTCGCTACAGGATTGGCAGCGTGTGCTTAACATCAACCTCAATTCGGTATTCTGTTTGTGTCAGCAGGCGATTCCCCAGTTAAAAAAGAGCACCCGTGGCCGGATTGTCAATATCGGCTCCATCATGTCCCACCTCGCCGGTGTGGGTATGGGTGCATATACCGCGTCAAAGCACGCCATTGCCGGTATTACCAAGACACTGGCCCTGGAACTGGGCAGCGATGGCATTACTGCCAATTACATTCTGCCTGGCGCAATCATAACGGGTATCACCAGACCGGCAATGGCGGCCGACCCTGCCTTCGAAACATTCTGGATCAACAAGAGTGCTGTGGGACGAATGGGTAAACCGGAAGATATCGCCAACGGTATCAATTTTTTACTCTCTGAAGATGCGGCGTTCATTACCGGTCACGGCCTGGTAATTGACGGCGGCGTTATGCAATCAGCATGAGGTTTAACTCGATGAAATCCCGTCATGGAGAAAAATGTCATTAACAATTAGCCTGGAATTTTCCAGATACGACCTAACTATCAATCTAACTACTAACCTAAATCGCAACAGGAGCACCACATGGACCTCAAATTAAAAGGCCAAACAGCACTAATTACAGGAGCCACCAAAGGTATTGGTCGCGCAATCGCGGAAACCCTTGCCACTGAAGGTTGTAACATCGCCATCTGCGCCCGTAACGAGGACGCAGTGAATGCTGCCGTCGATAGTCTGGCCAGTAAAGGTGTAAAAGCCACTGGCAGAGCGCTGGATGTGGCAGACGGCGATGCGTTCAAAGCCTGGATCGGCGACGTCGCCGAGGAAATGGGTCGTCTGGATATTTTTGTCTCCAATGTCAGTGGTGCCAACGCCCCGGGTGACGAAGGCTGGAAGTCACAGTTTGAATACAACGTGATGTCTGCAGTACATGGTGTGGAAGCGTGCCTGCCTCACCTGGAAAAATCCGACAATGGTAATGTCGTGATGATTTCAACTACCGCTGCGTTGGAACACTTTATGAATGCGGGTGCTTACAACGCTATGAAAGCCGGACTGTTGAACTATTCAGGTGCACTGTCTCAGGAACTTGGCACCAAAGGAATTCGTGTTAACGCGATCAGCCCGGGGCCCATCTTCATCGAAGGCGGTTCATGGGACATGATCAAAGAAAAAATGACCCCATTTTATGATTCAACCGTGAAGAATATTCCCCTGGGAAGAATGGGTACAGCAGACGAAGTCGCGGCACAGGTTGCGCTGCTGGCCAGTCCTCTTGCGGCATTCACCACAGGTACCAATGTTGTAATTGATGGCGGACTGACGAAACGTATCCAATACTAGTGTAACGTCGGGAGAAATACCTATGGCTGAGTCTATTTCGGTCTATCTTGTGGCAGCAGGCCAGTTCCATGATATTGATTTTGCCCGCCTGGAGTTGCTGAAGTTGCTCGCAGAGCATGAGAACATCAAGGTCAAAGTCGCCGACAGCTATGCCGATACCGAGGCTATAGCCAATTCGACCGCACTGATAACCTATACCTGCAATGTGATTCCCACCGTCGAACAACAGACGGCGTTGCAGGATTGGGTAAAGGGCGGCGGTAAATGGTTCGCGTTACACGGTACCAACTCAATTCTTGAGTTCCTTGCTGAGGGCGGCGTCAAAACACCTGAGATAGCCCCGGTTTTTATGCAGACACTTGGCACCCAGTTTATCGCCCACCCTCCCATACAACCCTTTACGGTAAAAACCGCCGACCCGGAACATGAACTCGTTAAGGGCGTTGGTGAATTTGAAACCGATGATGAGCTCTATTTGAGCCGGATTCACGGCGACATCCATCAATTATTGTACGCCGACTACAACGGTGAAGCCGCCGGGTTCATCGAAAAAGACTGGTACAACGATGATCCCCGACCGCTTTACTACATTAATCGACTGGGAGCCGGTGAAGTGTTGTATCTGAACCTCGGGCATTGCCGTGGCCATTACGACATGAAACCGTTAATGGACTACTACCCCAACGTTGAACGAGGCTCCTGGGAAAAACCACAATACTACGAACTACTGCGTCGTGGCATCAGATACTGCTGCGAGATCAGCGCATGAGCAGCACCCATAAGTTTCGCTTCGCAGTCCAGTCTTTCAATGCAGACAGCGGAGCGGACTGGCGCGACAAGGTATGTAAAGCGGAGGCGCTTGGCTATTCTGCATTTCACCTTGCCGATCATATCATTGGCCCCGGTCCGGCACTGCAGCGAACCAATCACCCTATTCAGGGGCTCGCGGCCGTGCCTGCCATGGCATACGCCGCAGCGGTAACCAGCACCATTCGGATCGGCTGCCGGGTTTTCTGCGTTGATTATCACAATCCTGCGGTACTGATCAAAGAAGCCATGACCATTGACATGTTGTCCGGTGGCAGACTCGAATTAGGACTAGGCGCCGGTTGGATTACAGAAGAATATGCCGCCCTTGGACTCACCATGGACTCCCCGGGAACCCGGATAGATCGACTGGCTGATGTTATCGCCGGGGCCAAGGCCTATTGTTCCGCGGATGAACTGAACATTCAAAACAACACGCTGAACTGGAAAGAGTTTGAGGGTGTCCCCAAGCCCCTGCAACAACCGCATCCACCCATCATGGTCGGTGGTGGTTCCCCCAGGGTGTTGAGACTGGGCGGTCGAGAAGCAGATATTGTCAGCCTCAACTTCAACAATCGTGCGGGGATCATTGGCCCCGATGGCGTACAGTCGTCTTCGGCCAGCGAGACCGAAAAAAAGATAGGCTGGATTCGAGAAGGTGCAGGTGACCGGTTTGATGACATAGAAATCGAGATTGGCGCCTATTTCACCTTTGTTATGGATGACGCCAAACCAATGGTTGAAACTTTTGCCGGTATGTATGGCTTCACTGAGGATGAAATGCTGGCCTACCCCCATGCATTATTCGGTTCGGTTGACAGTATTTGTGAAGAACTGATTCGTCGACGGGAACACTTCGGCATTTCATACTTCACCATCGGCGAAGATGTTATGGACGCTTTTGCCCCTGTGGTAGCTCGGCTAACAGGGTCCTGATATCGTAACCAGGCGAGGCACTTGGCAGAAAATCAACAAGGATTGACATCAAAGGCCTTCGCTGGGCACAATAACAGTCAAGCGTGATTGTTTTTTTATGCAACTGGCCAAAACAAAACAACTTTAAGGAACTGACAATGCCAATGTTGAAACACCCATTGACAGGAGCCGTGTACTCACTTCTAGACGATGGCCTGATTGAAGTTAACGACAACGGAAAAATTGGCTACTTTCACAAAGATGGCCAATTTGAACGAGGCGATCTTAAACATGCCGATCTGCATTTACTCGGCTGGCTGGGTGGCACGCAGACCCCTGCAGCTGCAAACAGGCACGCAGCAGGCCATCTCAGTAAAGATGAGTCGTAACATAGCGCTTTTGGTTCAAAAACGAGCAACGGGAAAACGAAATGAGCGAAGCCCATAAAATTACTGCCCATTCCTCCGGCATTAGTTACCAGGACCTGATCGCAACGGATGTTGTTAAGGCGCCAGAGGTCCTGAAGCTGCAAAGCCCGATTGATCTGCCAGACGTCAAGGTGCCGGTAACACAATTCACCAGCCAGGAATTCCATGACCTTGAAATGGAAAAGCTTTGGCCCAGGGTATGGCAGATGGCTTGCAGGGAAGAAGAAATTCCCGAGGTCGGTGATCATATTATCTATGAGATCGGCAAGTACTCCGTTATTGTGGTACGCACAGACGATGGAATAAAGGCGCACCACAACGCCTGCCTGCATCGTGGCCGTCGCCTGAGAGACCGTGATGGTAGTGTCGGGCAGTTCACCTGCGCATTCCACGGCTTTACCTGGAACCTCGATGGTTCCCTCAAGCACATTCCGTCCCGCTGGGATTTCCCCGATATCAATGACGAAAAGTTCTGCCTGCCTGGCGCTCACGTGGGCACCTGGGGCGGTTGGGTCTTTATTAACATGTCGAAAGAAGAACCCGAACCTTTAATGGATTTCCTTGGCATACTGCCGGAACATTTTAAAATATGGGAACCAGAGAACTGCTATATCAGTGCCCATGTCGGCAAAATCATGAAGGCAAACTGGAAAGTGGTGCAGGAAGCATTTATGGAAGCCTTCCACGTCATCATGACCCATCCGCAGTTACTACCTGGTATTGGTGATGAAAATTCACAGTATGATGTCTGGGGCAATATATCCCGGGCAATTACACCAAACGGTACCCCGAGCCCGCATATCAACTACGTGCCCAGTCAACAGGATATGTTTGACGCAGTGTCAGATCGAAGAATGGACGCGCCCCCCATCGCGGAAGTTCCCGACGGAATGACAGCGCGTTCAATGTCGGCAGCAGGTGCCAGGGCGATGCTGGACGGTGTCGTAGACCGCGAGGTTTCGGACGCTGAACTGGCAGACAGTATTTACTATTCGGTTTTTCCGAACTTTCACCCCTGGTGTATTTTCAATCGCATTCAGTATCGATTCCGGCCCTATGGTGACGACCCGAACACATCCATTATGGAATGTTATTACCTGTCACCCTTCAAAGGCGAAAGACCTGAACCCGCTGAATCAACTTGGCTGGATGAAGACCAGGACTGGACAGATGCAGCGGAACTCGGCATGTTGGGTCGGGTGTTTAATCAGGATTCAATGAACCTGCCCAATGTTCAATTGGGATTGCATGCTGCGCAATTTGAAGAACCCGTATTCGCCCGCTATCAGGAAACCAAGGTACGTCACTTTCACTACCTGTTAGATAAATGGGTTAATGAAGATTAATGTGCCAGTGCAACGAGGTTATCTCAGGTTTTTGAACCAGAGGCAATAGTGGCAATAATTATTTCGGACTCGTTCCACAGTCGTATTGCCAGGGATTCGTCATTCGAAACGGGCAGGGCTTTTGCCACTTGAGAATCTGCAAAGTATTCGCCGGAAACGCCCTCAACATCCGGGTTAGCGGCAAGATAACAACTGGTCGCCGCACCCTGGGCAATTGATTTCATTGCCCAGAATCCAAATAGCCCAAATGCCAGACCTATCAAGGGGTTCATATGCCTGCCCAGGTTAGTTGCAATAATGCCCGGATGGAGCGAGTTAGCGGTATGCGGGGTGCCCTCGAACTGCCTTGCCAACTGATTGGCAAACAGCACATTAGCGAGCTTGGAACGGCCATAGGTTCGAAATGCAGAATAGCCCTTATCAGATCCAAGGTTTTCGAAGTCGATTCCAACCGCCGGGGCCTGCATGTGCGCTGCGCTGCTCACATTGACTATTCTCGCAGCGGGAGACGCCACAATCTTGTCCATCAACAAATTCACTAACAGAAAATGGCCGATATGATTCGTCATAAACTGCTTCTCAAGTCCCGCGACGGATTCGAACTTCGGCAATGCCATAATCCCGGCGTTGCAAACAACGATATCCAGTTTCTCAAACTGACGGTCGATTTCAGCTGCAGCAGATCGAATCGAATCGTGATCCGTCAACTCACAGGCTAAAGGAGTGATAGATTTCGTGTCAGTATCGAATAATTCAGCACAGGCTTCAGAAGCCTTTGCGAGGGACCGGGCGGTTCCAATGACATGGGCACCACGTTTGGCGAGCACGCGAACTGTTTCTGCGCCAATACCAGAGTTGCAACCGGTCACCAGGGCAACCTTGCCTGAAAGGTCCACCCCTTCGGTTACCTGCTCAGCGGTTGATCTTTTATTGAATCCCATTATTTTTGACCTTACAGTTTTGGATCTTAGTGTTTTGGATCTTACTGTTTTGGATCTTACTGTTTAGTGTCTACAGTTAATCATCTTGGAGATAGATATGACAAATCTAAAAAATAAAATAGCCGTCGTCCTGGGCGCATCAGGGCAAAACAGTTTTGGCGTTTCAATCGCGCGAAAATTTGCCGGGGCTGGCGCCAGGGTCATCGTAGCGGCAAGAAGACTTGAACCCCTGCAGCAATTGGCAAAGGAAATTGACGGTGTCGCTGTGCAGTGCGATATCACCGATGAGCAGCAGATTCAGGCGTTGTTTACACAGGCGCGGGAAATGGGATCTCTTGATATTGCTGTCAACTCCTCCGGCTCCCTGGCGGCAGCGCCGATCGCCATGTTAAACAAGGAACTTATTCAACCGACCCTGGATGTGAGCTTTACCGGCACATTGCTGTTCTTCCGCTACGCCGCAGAAGCCATGGATAAGGGAGGCTCAATAATAACAATTTCCTCCCTTACCGCCCGGTTACCTGGACCGGCACTTGGGGTTTACTCAGCAGCGCGAGCAGGTATCGACTATGCCGTCCGGGTCGCCGCGCTGGAGTATGGCCCCCAGAAAATCCGTTTTAATTCGCTGGCAGCAGGCTTGATCCAAACCGATATGACCGACGCCATGTTCCAGGATCCAGCGACAGAAACCCGGTTTATCAAAGAGATCCCCTTAAAACGGATGGGTACTCCAGAGGATATAGCGAATGCGGCGCTCTGGTTAGCTGATGAGTCCGCTTCAGGGTTTGTTACGGGCCAACTCATTGATTTGTCCGGCGGGCAACATATGGGTCATCTTCCTGCATAGCTGTATAGAGAACTGCATCGCAAGCATAAGAAAAAATCATGCTTGACGGTTTTCCATCGTTCTGGTTACCTTAGCACTTCTGAAAATACACAGCGGCCAAAGACATGTCTGTTAAAGCACCTATAAAAGCATTCGTGACGACCCATAAAACGTTTTGCAGGTTTTGTCATGCGTATTGCGCCATTGAAGTCGACGTCGAGGATGGAAAACCCATTGCCATACGAGGCGACGCTGAAGATCCCATGTACGGCGGTTATACCTGTATTAAAGGCAGGCAGTTACCTGAACAGTACGCAACCCCAAAAAGGGTCCGCAATTCCCTCAAGAAGAACGCCGCTGGAGATCTCGTTGAGGTTGATACCGATCAGGCAATGGACGAGATCGCTGCAAAAATACAGCAATTGATCAAAGATCACGGACCCCGGTCTGTTGCGACTTATGTCGGCTCCTACGGGTTCCAGAATTCCGCTGCCCTCACCATATCCAAGGCCTGGCACCAGAGTATCGGCTCAACTTCCTACTACACATCGGTGACCATCGATCAGCCTGCCAAATTTATCGCCGGTTCACGCTTTGGTACCTGGGGTGGCGGCACCCACGCATTCACCGGTTCTGATGTTTGCCTTATCATCGGCAACAACCCAGTGGTTTCCCAATATTCAGCTTTCGGCGGCATACCCCCTTTCAGCCCCTATGCCCGCCTCAGGGATGCCATGAAGGCTGGTATGAAAGTTATTGTCATCGACCCAAGAAAGACCGAGGTTGCCAATCGCGCAACGCTGCATCTTCAGGTAAATCCGGGAGAAGACCCGACGTTATTGTCGGCCATTATCAATGTCATTCTGTCCGAGGAGTTAAATGACGCAGATTTTTGTGCCCACTATGTTGAAGGATTAGAAGATCTTAGAGAACTGGTTAAACCTTATACTGCCCGGTACGCAGCCCAAAGGTGCGGCGTTGACGCTGCGCAGATCGAATCTGCAGCGCGCATTTTCGCAGCCGGGCCCAGGGGCGTGGCTGTTGCAGGCACCGGGCCGGACATGTCGCCAAGAGGCGTTCTGACCGAGCACCTTATTATTGTCCTCAATACGATTTGCGGCCGGGTCAACAAGGAAGGCGAGCGGGTACCGAACCCGGGGTTGCTGCGGCCCAGCGTTCCGCGCCGGGCCGAAGTTCATGCGGCCCAACCAGCCTTTAATTACGGTCCCAAGTCACGCGTCAGGGGGCTGGGAGAGATATTCGGTGAAATGCCAACCGCCACACTGAACGATGAAATTCTGATGGAAGGCGAGGGGCAAATAAAAGCACTCATCTGCCTCGGCGGCAACCCCATGGTCGCATTTCCTGACCAGGACAAAACCAAACTCGCGATGGAAAAACTTGAACTACTGGTCTGCGTGGATCTTTACAAGTCTGCCACGGCAAAACTGGCCAACTACATTATTGCGCCCACGTTAACGCTGGAACGTGACGATGTCACAATGCTGACGGACATCTGGTATGACGAACCCTACGTTCACTACACCCGGGCGGTGCTGCCACCGAACCCGCAAAGCCGGGAAGAGTGGGAAGTGTACTGGGAAATTTCAAAACGCAGCGGGATTCCCATAGATTTGCCCGGCGGCCAACTATCACCGGACCAACGACCCACGAAGTATGACGTGCTGGAGAAACTCACCCCGGGTTCTCGTATTCCGCTGAAGGAAATCGCGTCCAAAGGCAAGGGGCACATCTTTGATGAAGTACAGGTAACGGTTGAACCCGGCCGCAGTGATCACGATTCTCAATTTCAACTTTTACCGGAGGGTGTCGCTGAAGAATTAAAGGAAGTTCTTACAGAGAACATCTGGCGCGACGGGAAAATTATCGACGACAACCGGGAGTTCACTCACCTTCTAATCAGTCGCAGATTGAAGCATGTGTTTAATTCATCCGGCCAGCAGCTAGAAGGGCTGCAAAAAAAAGGCACCACCAACAACGCTTATATGAATCCGCAGGACCTGACGGACCTTGGGGTCAAGCCGGGAGACCTGATAGAAATCGAGTCCGCAGCGGGTATGCTGGTGGGCGTAGTTGAAGCAGCAAAGGATGTAAAACCCGGTGTTATCTCGATGGCGCATGCCTGGGGTGACATCCCGGACAACTGGGGCGACGTTCGCACCAAGGGCTCCAGTACCAACAGACTCGTCGACGATAACCGGACCTACGACAGGATAACCGGCATGCCAAGGATGAGCGCCATTCCGGTCAACGTACGTCATGTACCCGAAGTGGCCGCGGTCGGTTCATAATCCCTATGAAAGCTTCTGCATGAAGACTTCTCGATGAAAACTTCTCTATGAGCTTCTCTATGAAAGTAAGGTACCTGATGTTTATTCGGCATGGTGAAACCGTCGGCAATTCGGAAGAAATTGCCCACGGTCAATCAGAATCACCATTGAATGAGCGGGGAATCGCCCAGGCGCAGAGTACCGCGCAAATGCTCAAGGGCTGGCATCGTGAATACCAACGGATCTATGCGAGTCCCCTGACCCGGGCGTTTGATACAGCCAGCCATATTCGCGACGCATTGAACCTGCCCATTCATACCCATCATGGATTACAGGAAGGATTTCTGGGTGACTGGGAAGGTATTACCTACCGGCAGTTAGGAGAGGTTGGATTCGCAAAACGCTCTATCAAGGATGACGATTTCAGTGGCCACAACGGTGAATCCCCGAACCAGCTGGCAGCAAGAATGACGAATGCCATTACTGAAATACGCGCTAGCCACAGTGATGACAATATCATCATCGTCAGTCATGGTGCTGCCATCGCCCACGCCATATCTACCTTGTTGGGCACCAAACCTGTTTTCGGATACCAGTACATTATGCACAACAGTGCCGTGACAGAAATCGCCTTCACCCCCCAGGCGAGTATGGAGCACTTTAATTCCCACGATCATCTACCGGAGCATCTGAGAGTTGACCCAAACAGAGCAGATAACAACATCAGAAAGTGATACACCTTTAACGGTCGATGAGTTAACCGTTGGGTGGTTGAACCAGGCATTGATGCCGTACTTCAGCGAAAAGTACAGGGCTGAAGATTCCATCAAAGTCACGCCTGTCACAGCGTTCAGCAGCGAGATTATCGGCGTCGGTGAAGGCTTCATGGGCCAGTTGGCACGGCTGACACTTGACTATGCTGGCAGCACCGAAACTGACGGCGCCGAGGGGGTTGGGCACCATCTGCCTGAAAGTATCATCGCCAAGTTTGCGGCGACTAATTCGGCCACGCGTGACATGGCAAAAGACCAGGGTTTGTACCAGCGCGAAATCGGCTTCTACCGGGATATCGGCAATGATGTCGGCGTGCCGGTGGCTGAATGTTACTTCTTAAAATACCTGGAAGATTCCAACCATTTTGTTCTCCTGCTTGAGGACATGGCACCCGCGATCGCCAGCGACCAGGTCAAGGGAACCAGCAAGCAAGACAGTACCTGGGTAATTGAGACCATTGCAAAACTACATGCGAAGTGGTGGAACAGTGAGTTGCTTGCCAGTTACGACTGGGCACAACCAATATTTAATTCCATGCCAATGGAACAGGGCCTGGCTATGATCAACGAGGCCATCGAGAGAGCCGAAACCACCGACGCCTTCGATGCTTACCCGGAAATAAAACGGCTGATGAAGCTGTTACCACCCCTGTTCGCTATGGATCCACCACCACCTTTCCCCAACACACTTTGTCATGGCGATTTACGTTCGGACAATGTCTTTTGTCCCACCGATGCCGGAGGCAAGTATTCCCTTATTGACTGGCAATTATCCGGTGTTAACCAGCCAGCCAATGACCTGGCTCGCTGGTTTACCCAGAGCATTACCGTTGAGCAGCGGCGGGAAACCGAAATGGATTTGCTTAAACTTTACCATCAACGCATCGTCGAGTACGGCGTGACGGGCTACAGTTTCAAACAATTAAAACAGGACTATCAATTGAATCTCGTCGTCCTGCTGTTGATGTTTTCCAACACCATGGACGACCTGGACAAGTCGGATGAGCGCTCAAGGGCCGTGCTTCATGTCATGTACGCACGACTCGATGTCGCCCTGTTAGATTGGAAGATCACTAATCTGCTGCGCGCACTGCCTTACTTAATACCATTTATGAAGTTAGCTGCCTGGTTCAGGAGCAAGTTCTAGCACTCTGTTAGAGAGCAAGCATTCTGGATACCGGAAAAAAAACCGATCAGCAAACACCGATCAGCAAAAAAAGGGAGAACCCCAAAGTGAATACAAAGGCACTGACAGACTACAATCCGTTCGACCCTGAGACACTCTCTTGCCCCTATGACTTTAACCAGCAGCTCAGGGAACAGGCACCCGTCTATCAATGCCCCAAAACCGGCGTGTTCTTTGTATCGACATTTGACCTGGTCACCCGGGTTGCTAAAAACGAGAAAGTATTCTCGAACAAATTTGCCATGATTCAAGCAGGTGCTGGAGAAGTCCAGCAAGACCCGGAACTGGATGCCATTCGAAGCAAGGGATTTCCACCGGTAAACACCATGCTGACCCAGGACCCACCTGAACAAAGACGCTACCGGGCACTATGCAATAAACCCTTCTCTGTCAGCAGTGTCAAAAAAATACAGCCCTATATTCGCAATCTCGCTAATGAGCTTGTCGATGATATTATTGAAGATGGCAAATGTAACTGGATGGAGGCTTTTGCGGTGCCGATGCCGGTCCGGATGATTGCCTACATTCTTGGTGTCCCCCTCACCGATATGGCCCTGTTCAAGAGATGGTCCGATTCAAACGTGTACCAGTTTGCCGCTGGTCAAACCCGTGACGGTCTGCTTGCAGCAGCTCAGGATGTGGTCGACTTCCAGCACTACTTCGCAGAAAAAATTGAAGCCCGAAAAAAACAGCCGGCCGATGATGTCTTGTCCGAGATCGTCAACTCCAGCGCCGATGGCGAAAAGCCCATGAACGTCGAGGAATGTTTGTCGGTCCTTTCGCAGTTACTGGTTGCCGGAAACGAGACGACAACAGCCACCTTTGCGGAGGGCATGTACCTGCTGGCAAAACACCCTGACCAGCTCGCTCTTGTTCAGAATGACATGTCGCTGTTACCCAATATGGTCGACGAAATGCTACGATTATCTACCCCAACAACTCAAATGTGGCGCGTGTGCACGCAGGATACAGAGTTAAACGGCGTGCAGATCCCTTCAGGCTCAACGCTGATGATCAAGTTTGGTTCCGCTAACCGGGATGAGATGCAATTCTCCCAGGGAGACAGCTTTAACGTGAAACGGGACAATGTAAAAACCCAGATTGCCTTTGGCCAGGGTGTGCATCGTTGCCTCGGGGCGCCACTGGCCCAGCAAGAGCTAACCGTTGGATTTGAAGTTATCCTTCAACGACTGACAAACTTCAGATTGCCTGAAGGTGATGAAGAACTGAAGTTCCTGCCGAGCTTGCTGCTCCACGGCCCTGTTGATCTGAATATTGAGTTTGATAAGCGATGAGTGCAAAACCAACCGTAGACTCAAGAAATAACTGGCGCCTGGTCGATGAACTGCTGACACACGAAACAGACTCCTGGCGCCGAACCATGCTGGAAGCGTTGAAAACACATATGCAGGCGGAGTGCGGTGGCAATCTGGATGCCCTGCTGAATACGATGGTCGATGAACCTGTGTTCCATAATTGGACAGCGACTGACGACTCCGGTCCCAAAGGATATGATGCCCTGAAAGAATTTTACAGTGGCCTGATCGGCTCGGGTGCTAATCGTTTCGAGTTCAATATTGAACGCATTGTGATTGGAGATGATACGCTGGTGACAGAAGGGTCCATCCGCATTCCTTTCAGCGGTTCAATGCTGTTACAAATGGGTATCGATGGCGTTGATGAAGGCTCAACTTATGCCACACGCGGTCGCACTGTTACGTTCTGGCCTTTCGATTCTTCCGGCAAGATTATCGGCGAGGATATTTACTCAATGACGACCGACTTCGACGATCTTGAAGAAGTTACCCTGGTTCCCTACCTGTATGGAGAAAGTTAATGAAAGCGGCCGTTTTTTCAAAACCCGGTGAGCCCCTCACCATTCAGGAAGTGGACAAACCCACGATCGCAACCAATGAAATGCTGGTCCAGGTAAAACGCTGTGGTATATGCGGTACCGATATCCATGCGTCACGGGAAGGACCGTTCATGGCACCGGAGAATACAATTTTCGGACATGAGTTCTCCGGGGTTATTGTCGAGATTGGCAAAGACCTGGTAGGCAAGGGATTCGAAATCGGTGAACGGGTGACTTCATTGCCTTTTATTGGCGATGCCACTATCGGGCTCGGACAGATAACCGGCGCCTACTCAGAATTCGTCAAAGTCGGGCACGAACTGGTAGTGAAACTCCCCGATGCACTGGACGACCAGACCGGCGCCCTTGTTGAGCCGTTAGCAGTCGGTTTACACTCCGTCAAGATGGCAGGTGGTGTCAGCGAGAAGAACATTCTGATCATTGGTGCGGGTCCTATCGGGCTCTCATGTGCCATCTGGTGTCGTTTTTTTGGCGCTAAGAATATCGTATTGAGTGAAATGTCACCTGCCCGGCTGGATATGGCACGACAATTCGGATTTTCTGACTTTGTCGACCCTGCGGGAGACATCGCGGCAGAGTATTCCACAATCGCCGATGGTGAGCCGGAAATCCAATTTGAATGTGTTGGCGCAACCGGCCTCATGCAGGAATGCATTGCCCGTGCACCGAAGCAAGGATTGATTATGGGCATCGGTGTCTGTGACAACCCTGATACGATTATGCCCTTGGTGGCTTTCGTCAAGGAACTGAGGATCCAATGGGCTGTGGGATACGAGAAGGAAGATTTTGAATTCACCATCGACATGATGGTTGCCGGTCGTATCAATGCCTCTGCCATGGTGACTGAGGTGGTGTCCCTGAACGACGTGCCGCAGATTTTTGAATCTTTACGATCACCAGGCGCCCAGTGTAAGGTGATGATTGATTTAACCCGTTAACGAACAGGCGTTTATCCCATGTCTGAAGTCACAATACCCAATTTCGGTGAACTGCTTGCCGAGCATCTGGGCGAGCTGCCAGCAGAGGCCTTGCCTGTATTACTCGCTAACCTCGAACGTGGCTCGGCTGAACGCTATCGCCAATGGGCATCCGAGCTTCCGGATTTTAGTGATGACATTCTTGCTTCGGCTGACCGCGAGGACGATATTGCCTATCGGGTTGAGCAGTTATTCCCAATCAGTGATGACAATCAGGAAATTGTCGAAGCAATAGCGCCGCAAGCGAAAAAAACCTATTTGAGCGTCTTCGACGGACTCACGGCCATTCAGCAAATCACAATCCAGGCGAACGCCGAACGGCAAGGCGCAGCCGCGTGGCGAGGTCTGGTGGAAGCTTATCCGCAATTTTCTTCTGAATTGGAGCAATTAGCGCTGATAGAGGAAACCAATGCTGACCAGTTGGACTCCCTTCTTTCCCAGGTAAATCACCAGGCCGATTGACGACGCTTTCCATTCAAGGGAACTTCTGCTATTTATAGCCTTCTTGAAGTTGAAGAAGGCAAAGATCATCACAACAGGCATCCTCGAGAAAAAACCAATATTCTGGTTTTACGGTTCCGCCTCAATGGCGTACGGAATCAAGAACAACGCATTTAGTTACCTGCTATTGATCTACGCAAACCAGGTCCTGGGTTTACCGGGCTATCTCGCTTCTCTTGCCCTGGCCTGCGCCATGTTATGGGATGCGGTCTCTGACCTGCTGTTAGGGCATTGGTCAGACAAGACCAGTTCCCGTCTCGGCAGGCGTCACCCGTTTATGTACGCCGCTTTCTTCCTGCTGCCCATTACCTTCTATGGATTGTTCAATCCGTTTATCGAACTCAATGAAGACAATACATTCATGTATGTGCTGGTGATGGCAATCCTGATCAGAACAGGCACCACTTTGTTTGAAGTCCCCAGCACGGCTTTGTTGCCAGATCTTGAGTCCGACTATGATCGTCGCAATAAATGGCTCGGATTGCGCTATTCATTTGGCTGGTACGGTGGCAACGGCATCCATACCATCAACTTTGCCTTCTGGGTCGGTGCATACGGCGTTGCGGTGCAGCAAGGGTATTCCATCTATGGCACGGTAGGTGCACTGGTAATCGCCACGGTCATCATTGTCTCGGCCCTGGGGACACAGAAAGTCGCCTCCGCCATCCCGCGGCCAAAGGAAACGTTCAAACTAAGAGAGATTGCCCGTGAAGTGGGGCAGATTTTCCAATCCATCAAGAACAAGAACTTTGCCGCCTTGTTCTTCTACGGCTTGACGATTGGTATCGCCAGCGGACTGGGTATGGCACTGTACATCTACAACACCACTTATTTCTTCGGCTTCAGCGGACCCCAGATCGCATTTACCGGCCTCTGCGTATTTGCAGCGCCGCTTATCGCCTATGCGATTACGCCTATTCTCGGCAAGAAATATGGCAAGAAGAACGCCGCAATAGGCGCAATTTTCGTCAACGTTGCCCTGTATCCAATCCCTTATATTCTGTTACTGTCAGGCTACTGGCCAGGTCTGGGCAGTTGGCTTGGACTCTATATCTACTCGGCGTTTATTGTCCTGGAGGTTATCTGCAGTATCATCGGTAACGTCCTGCTGGATTCAATGATGGCTGACGTGGTGGAAGACAGCGAGGTTTCGACGGCGCGGCGTTCTGAAGGTCTGTTTTATGCCGCCCGGGGTTTCTCGTTAAAAGCTGTGTCAGCAGGCGGTATTATCGGTGCGGGTACCATCATCTCCATCGTGGGTCTGGATGGTGTCACCAGCCTGGAAATGGTCACCGATCAAATCCGATTCGATCTCGCCTCCTTCTTCCTGCCGCTGTACTGCGGGCTCTATATGACGGGTCTGATTATTGTCTCCCGCTACAAGATCGACAGGAATATCCATAGTGAGAACCTTGAGAAGCTATCTAACCGTCATCAGGTGGACCATGAGGATGGTTCTGTGGGCGTTTCATGAAGTAGCCCTCTGGTGAGAGACCCGCTAATGGGTTCTAATACGTGTCTCAAAATCACCTGCCGAATTACTCAATATGAAAACCATGGGGCCAGCCTGGAACCTTACTTCTGAATACTCTGACGTTAACGACGAGTTGATATCCACGGACCTGGACAGTCTCACCGGGATTTTCGACAAGGTCGAAAAACTCAATGAGAGCCTGTCAGCAGACAATGTCGATACTGCACAACAGGTCTACAAACTTTCCATACAGGCGTCGACACTGCTCAGCAATGTCTCAACCTTCGCCAGTTGCCTGTTGTCCGTCGATAGCCAGGACGAGCCAGCACAGCACTTAAATGGAAAACTTCAATCCCATCGCAAGCGGTTTGGCGACCTGTTCAAGCCATTATCCCAGTTTCAAGACTCCGCGGATGCCGAGGTAATAGACAACTACCTGTCCGACCCGGAAGTGGCACCATCCGCCTTCCTGGTTCGTCATGGCCGCGAATGTCGCCATGAAAACCTCACACTTGATGAAGAGAGCCTGGTCAATGGCCTGTCACAGGATGGCATCCACGCCTGGGGTGATTTGTACGATCAGCTTTCTGGCAGCCTGAAGTGCGAGGTGCTTGTTGATAATGAAGTTCAGCAGATCGGCATTGCTGAAGCCAGTGGCCACATGATGAGTTCACAGGATAAACAACGTCAGGACGCATGGACCGGGATTAATACGGCATGGCAGGTCCACGAAGAAGCTTGCGCTGCGAGCATTAATGCAATTGCCGGTTGGCGGCTGGAGATGTGCCAGCAACGCAGCCGTGAAAAAAATGTCCATTTTCTGGATGCGCCGGTGCATATGAACCGCATTAGCAGAGAAACTCTCGACACATTGCTGGGTGTCGCAGAAACATTTAAACCCCTGGCCCAACGGGCGGCGAAACTTCAGGCGAGGGCTTACGGTAAAGACCGATTTGGCCCCTGGGATCTCAGGGCACCTGCGCCCCAGTTGACACCAGCCTCGGAAGAACCGATCCCATTCGAGACTGCGGTTGATATCATCGCCTCTGCCTATGGTCAGGTAGATCAGGATATGGAAGATTTCGTTAGAATGATGGTCGCTAACCACTGGGTAGAGGGGACGGTCGGGCCAAATAAAAGACCCGGTGCATACTGCACGGGATTCCAGAAAACACGCACACCTCGCGTCTATATGACCTATACCGGGGGTCAGAGTGATGTCATTACACTGGCCCATGAGCTGGGCCACGCGCTTCATTCCTGGGTGATGAGAGACTTACCGCAGAGCCAGACCAGTTACGGTATGTCTCTGGCCGAAACAGCAAGCACCTTTGGTGAAACATTGGTCAGGGATGCATTGCTGGCACGATCCGACTCGCCACAGGAACGCCTGGATATCATGTGGGAAGAAATGTCTGCATTAACTGCTTTTATGCTGAATATTCCCACCCGATTTGAATTTGAGAAAAACCTCTATGAAGCAAGGGCTGACAGACCCCTGAGACCTGCCGAACTCAAAGACATGATGAGCAGTGCCTGGCGCACCTGGTACGGTGATGCACTGGCTGAACCGGACCCGCTGTTCTGGGCCAGTAAGTTGCACTTTTACATTTCCGGCCTGAGTTTTTACAACTTCCCTTATCTGTTCGGATACCTGTTCAGTCTCGGCGTCTACGCCAAACGGCAGTCAATGGGGGACAAGTTCTACGGCCGCTATATTGACCTGTTGCGAGATACAGGCAGAATGACGGCAGAAGAGATTGCCCGCAAACACCTGGATGTAAATCTGATCGAGCCCGCATTCTGGCAGGAAACCGTCAAATCTCTCGAAGGACGCGTGAACGCGTTCGAGAAGTTGCTTGATGAAGTTCTAGCATAGCTATTTACAAACCCTCGCGTCTTACCTTGCCTGGTGGTTTGCCAGTGAAGGACCGGTAGGCTTTTCGGAACGCAACTTCTGACTGATAACCCACGATCTCTGCGATCGCGGTGATGGAATCCTCTGCAGAGCGAAGCAATCGGGTTGCCTGCTGCATCCGCCAGTGCATGACATATTGCGCCGGAGTAATGCCGGTCTTGTGCTTGAAGTGCTGCGAAAAGGAAGAACGACTCATGCCTGCAAGATCAGCTAGCCGGTCGACGTTGTGATCAGCACCGGGATTCATATGAATCTGGTGAAGTACAGGCCCGAGTCTGGGATCAGAAAGCGCACCCAGTGGTCCCTGTAGTCTCCCTGACGCGATTTGTTCTCGCAGCATATGCACAAACACCACATAGGCAAGCTGATCGATCGCAAATCCAACGCCCGGGGATTCCGTCGCACACTCGTTAATCCATAACTGAATGAGCGCAGCAGTATCCCGATGACTAGCCGAGTTCCTTAGATCCATCACGACCGCAGACGGCAGGTGTCGCAGCAACAATTCAGCGGCCCGTTGATCAAATTCAAAGTAGCCGCACATCAGGCCGGTAACCGGTCCTGTCAGCACATCAGGTGGCGGTTGGTTAATTTCAGTCGGGTCCGCTGGCAATTCGCTGTGACTGATGGTGTGCGGTGTGTCTCTGGGAAAGATGACCAATTCACCCCCGGTGAGTTGCTGCGGCGGCTGACCCTCGATGTGCAACCAGCCACTACCCCGGGTGATGAGGTGGAAGGGGGCACGATGCTGACCGCTGCCGTCCAGCGCCCATTTACCACAGAATTCAGCTCTCAGGTAAACCCGGGCTCGAAGTTCAATATGACGAAGGAGAACACTTAGTGTATCTCCATAAATATCATCACAATCTGGCGTTATAGTCATATATTATATATTTACTGCCATAGTAAAGTTTTCAGTTGGTGCTAAATTAGCATACACCGTCAAACAGGGAAAGGAGTTGAAAAAGATGCCTAAGATTGAAATTTACACTAAAAGCTGGTGCCCTTTTTGCCACCGTGCGAAAGCGCTGCTCGATGAAAAGGGGTTTGACTATGTTGAGTACGACGTGACAGATGACAGGGAGTTGGAAACTGAGATGCAAGTCCGGACCCATCACACTTCAGTGCCGCAGATCTACATTAACGACGAACATATCGGCGGATCAGACGATCTGTTTGAGATTGATCGCAAGGACCGATGGTCATCCTATTTCACAAACAATGAGCACGCACCAACAATGGCTTAACCCGCCACCTGGCAAACGCCTATATCTAATACATCAGTGGAGAACTGAAAATGTCAAAAGTAAAAGCAGTAAACAGTGAAAATTTTGAAAGTGAAGTGATCAACGCCGAAGGACCGGTACTGGTCGACTTTTACGCAGATTGGTGTGGACCCTGTAAAGCGATTGCGCCGGTTGTAGAAGAGTTAGCCACTGACTACCAGGGTAGAGCTGAAGTCCGCAAACTCGACGTGGATGCCAATCAGGCGCTGGCCGGTAGATACGGGGTTCGCGGTATTCCGACGCTGATGGTGTTCAGGGATGGGGAAGTAAAAGAGACACTGGTGGGTGCCGTCTCAAAATCCGAATTGGCGACCGTGCTGGAACGGCATGCAGCGTAGTAAATGCCGAACGGGAGGCTTGCCTCCCTTACGCCAGTTCCAGGGATTCGCATTCAGGTCGTTAAAAACTTCCAGGAATCCCGACCGTCAAACACCCGAATCTCCAGTTCATGAGCTTCAATCTCATCCACGCAACACAAGTCAACCCGATACTTACCGGGTGACTCCACGCCATTGTGAAACGGGTAGATGCCACACCGACTGCAATAATAGTGATTCACCATTTTCGGTTCGAATTGATAGTTAGCCAGGGTTTCATCGCCGCAATGGCAGCTTCCCTCGTAGGTTATTGTTTCGGTCATGTCTATACCCCTTGCTGTGAAGGAGTCCTATTGATTTCGATAACCCGGCGGGCGCTTGCCGTTTTCATCCAGAACATCGAATTCTTCTCCCAGATCCTCGACCCACTGAATAGAGCCGGATCTTTCTTTTAGGTCCGGCGACTGCAACATGGCAGTCACGGTCCTGCCAACAAATAATGGCGTCTGGGATTTTGACAGATCCATCTTCTGCTCTTTGGCTGCGTCCTGGATAAATTCTGTTGCCACCGACCCGGGATACAAGACAATGGCCGGAATACCCTTGGGTTCCAGTTCTATCGCCATATCTGCCGTTAATCGGTCCAGGCCTGCTTTCCCTGCGCCGTAGGAACTTGAATAGATATAACCCTGACCACCCGGTGAAGACACATTCACCATCACTGCTGCTTCACTCTTGAACATCAGGGGAGCCGCATACCAACTCGCGACATAGTGTGATCGCAAGCCGATGCCTACCTGGTCATCCCATATCTGCAAGGGATGATCCCAGAAGCCACCGCCCCAGGCGGGGGGATCGGGTATCTTGTAAACATTGTTGACAAGGATATCGATCTTCCCCGCTTCCTTCTCAATCTGTTTAAACACCGCCTCGACTTCCTGGTCGATGCCATGGTCACACTGGATTGCCCGACCCTCTCCACCGAGTTCCGTCACCATTGACGCGGTGGTATCAATTGATCGGTCACCATCACCCGTCGTACGACCTGTAATGTAAACCGTACAGCCGTTTTCACCGAGGGCAAGGGCGATGCCTTTGCCGATCCCTTTGCTGGAACCAGTGACGACGGCGATTTTGTTTTTTAGTTCCATGTTCGCATTCCTACCTTTCCTTTCCTTTCTATTACTAGATACTAGACGAGCTCAGCCAGTTTTTGTCTCTGCCAGGCACCATCGCCATACAAGAACTGATTATGTTTTTGCCGTTTAAAGTAAATCTGAACGTCAGCTTCCCAGGTAAATCCGATACCACCGTGTAACTGCACGGATCGGTTGGAACAAAAAGAGGCCGTGTCCGACGCACTGGATTTCGCCAATCGCGCGCATCGGTCCGCATCGTCCGGGGTAGTGTCATAAGCACAGGCAGCGTTGTAAACCAGGGAACGTGACTCGTCAGTGCAAATCATCATATCGACAATGGGATGTTTAACCGCCTGAAAAAAACCAATCGGCCTTTCGAACTGGACCCTGAGCTTGGCATACTCAGTGGTCGTCTGAAGTTGCCATTCTGATGCACCGGCAATATCCGCAGCAACCATTGTAAGCAGCGCGGGTATTGCACGCTCCATCACATTGCGCGCACCTCCCGGTACCACGATCTCTTCAGCCACCACGTTTCGAAACTGAATCCGCGCCTGGTCTCTTGTCAAATCAACAATCGTATCCGGTTCGATGACCAGACCTTCTGAGTTGATATCGACAACGTACAACCCGGTTCCTTTCTCGCTGCAGGCAGCAATAACCACAAAGTCAACCTTCTGCGCATCCTGAACAAAACAGGCCGTGCCATGCAGCACCGTCGAGCCCGTTGCGCCGGTGACTGCACTGACATCTGTATCACTGATATCAAAACTCCCGACGCTGTCCTGAATGGCCAACGTGCCGCTTCTACCCTCGGCTATTTTCCCCAGCCAGTGATTCGCCGCATCGGTGTTTGCCTCCCGTAGTACAAAAGTCGTGTGCAATGTCATGGTTAATGGTGTTGCGATCGCAGCCCGACCCAACTCCTCACACAATGAGGCGGCGGTCACAAGGTTCATTCCTCCCCCGCCTTCGGCTTCTGGCACGGTTAGCGCGGTCCAACCCAGTTCGACCATCTTTTGCCATATGGACTGATCGAAGCTACCGGTTCTTTTTTTGCCATAGTATGGATCTTCGGTACCTGCCGTGTCTTTTCTCAGTAGACTTCTGCCGTTATTCTCATCCAGAAACCGACGAATCGAATCCTTGAACATTGCCTGATCTTCATCGAAGCCAAAATCACGGGGTTGTGTATTTTTAGGCGAACTCATTCTTCCACTCCTACTTCGTTTTCGGCAGGCCGAGCACCCGCTCACCTAAAATGTTTCGTTGAACCTCACTGCTGCCACCAGAAATGGTGCCAGTGTAGGAATTCATGTAACCCAATGGCCATTTACCATCTTCTATCGAGTTCGGATCACCCACATACAGGCTGGACTGCATACCTAACACACTCAATGCGACCTCGTACAATTCCTGTCCAATCTCGCTGCCAACCAGCTTGCCCTGCAAAGGGATTCTCATGGGATGGTCAGCTAACGCTTTTACACGGGTACGACGCATATTCTGGCCCGAGCCTTCAACCCGAACCAGCAGTTTAAGAATTCGATCCCGGGTGACAGCATCCTCCCAGACCGGCTTGCCATTTCTTATGGTTGTTTTCGCGAGCGCAATCAGGTGATTTATTCTTTCCTGTGGTGATTCACCCGCTACAGCACCCACCCCCACACCAGCGCCACGTTCGCTGGTCAACGTCGACATGGCAACCTTCCAGCCATTGCCTACCTCATCAATTCGCATGCTGTCCGGAATCACCAGGTCATCGAATGTGACCTCGTTGAAGCCGGATTCGCCGGTCATCTTGTGGATTGGCGTGACAGTGACGCCGTTGTCCCGATCCATCGGCGCCACAAAATAGGTGATTCCGCCGTGCTTGTTGTCCTTGTCGGTTCGCGCCAGCAGTAGGATATGGCTGGCAAAATGTGCCAGGCTCGTCCATACCTTGCGACCATTGATTATCCAGTTGTCACCATCGCGAACCGCACTGGTCTGCAGTGAAGCCAGATCAGAACCGGCTCCGGGTTCACTGAATCCCTGGCACCAGATTTCCTCACCGGAAAAGATCTTCGGAAAATAGGTTTGCTTCTGCTCTTCTGTGCCGTGGACCAGCAGGGTTGGAACCGTCATTCCGAGTCCGATCCAGTTGATGAAGTAAGGCACATTGGCCCGACGTATTTCTGTACTGGCAATCTGTTGGAACCCGTCATGGCCATGTCCGCCGTAGCGCTTATCGACATCCGACGCAATCAGACCAGCCTCGTAACATTTGGCCTGCCAGTCACACAAGTAGCTGCGATGGTCTTCTGACATGACCTCATAGGCAGCCTGGGGGAGTTGCATTTTCGTCGCGGGCGGGCGGTTTTCTTCTAGCCAGTGGCGAGCAAATTCCCTGAACTCGTTTTGTTCAGCGGTTTCTTTTATTAGGGGCATATTGAAACTCTAGCAGTTCGTTTTTCTCGATTCGTTTTTTTCTTAAACTCGGGTATCACGGTGTAACCAACAACTTTCCCTTATGACCACCGTTAAACAGCATCACCAGTGCCTTGGGGAAGTTATCAACTCCCTCCTCCACATGTTCAGCTAACTGCAATTGACCTGCTGCCATCCAGCCGGACAGGTCGGCTTCCATCTCGCTGAACTGATCTGAAAAGTGATCAACCGTAAATCCGCGCATGCTCGCATTTCTCTCTGCAATACGCAGATACAGTGCGGGCCCCTGAATCTTTTCCATGTGATGGTACTGCGAGATCGCACCACAGATAACGACCCGGGCGCCCATCGCAAGCTGATCCAGCACCTGATCAAGCAGGTCCCCACCGACATTATCGAAAAATACGTTAACGCCCTCCGGTGCCAATTCTTTCAGTTTCGCCTCGATGTCATCATTTTTATAATCTATCGCACCGTCACAGCCAATTTCAGCCAGGTATTCCACCTTTTCCGGCCCACCTGCGATACCAATCACTCTGGCACCCTTAATTTTCGCCAACTGGCACGCCACGGTCCCAACGGCACCTGCGGCCGCAGAAACCACAACGGTATCACCTTGCTGAACCTCACCGACGATTATCATCCCCGCATAGGCTGTCAATCCGGTAGTCATTCCCAGCACCCCCAGGTAAGCCTGGGAGGGAACCGCATCATTGTCTATTTTTCTGTACGCCATACCATGCACCTTGGCGTACCGCTGTGCACCCATGGGTCCAAATACGACGTCGCCCTGGTTCAAGCCGGAAAATTTGCTTTGCACCACACGTCCTGTACCCAGTGCGATGACCGGTGCACCCAATTCAGCCTGGCCATGCAAGCCGTCAACATTCAGCGTGGTACGGATGAAGGCGTCAATAGACAGGTGTTCAACCGCAACCACGACTTCGTCATCAAGTAACTCATCGACGGACTCGTCAACTATCTGAAAATCAGATTCTTTGGGTTCACCGTCTGGCCGTTTAGCCAGAACAACTTTTCTATTCCTGAGATCCATCATGCGCCTCCAGAGATTCGAATATTCTGACCGGTAACCCACTCTGAGGCTGGTGACAACAGAAACAGCGCGGCAGCCCCCAGGTCCTTGGGCGTTCCCAGTCGGCCTGCAGGCAGGCGTAACATCTTTTCCAGACCCGGCAGGTCTTCGTCTTTCAGGTTCAGCGCATTCATCATGATTTCGGTCGGGACAGCGCCCGGCATAATGCAATTGACTCGAATGCGGGGGCCGAGCTCTTTTGCGAATGTCCGGGTCAGCATATTCACCCCCGCTTTTGCTGCCGAATAATGCCCACTCCCGGGTATCACGTCCTCTGCGGCAATAGAGGAAATATTCAGTATTCGACCCTTGTCCATGGTTTTAGCGGCAATACGAATGGATTGCCAGATTGCGGTTAGATTCAACCTGAAAGTGTTCTCCCATTCTTCAAGGGGCAATTCCAAAAGAGGCGACTGGACCGGTGAGCCCCCGGCGTTGTTGACCCACATATGCAGGCCACCGAAATTGCTGACGGCTGCCTGTGCCAGGGCTTCCACCGCCGATTCGTCTGTGACATCAGTCGTACAGGCTATTGCTTCTCCGCCGGTGGCATTGATTTCGCTGGCTACCCGCTCAATTTCGTTGGTTCTTCGTGCTGCGCAGACGACTTTTGCTCCCGCACCCGCTAGTACTTTAGCAATACCTTCACCGATACCACGACCGGCGCCGGTTACCACAGCGACTTCACCACTTAAGTCAAATAATTCATTGCTCACTTATTCATTATCCTATTCAAATTTGTTATCTTTCAAGAAACCGTCAGGCTTGACTGTTATTAAAAACTGATCTTACAACGTGAGTCAACCCTTCAGTTGAAACGATCAGTAATAGGGAGATTGGATGTCTAAAGCACAATTAATCGAGATGGCACGTCATGGAATCGAACATGGTAAAGCCGGTACCATCGACCAGACTGCAGATGTACTGAAAGTACCCGCTAACAATTACTATGATGAATCACGTTGGCGACAGGAAGTTAACAAGGTTTTTCGCCATCTGCCCTTAATGCTGGCGATGACCGCGGAACTGAAGTCGGTGAGAGACTACAAGGCCATGACGGCTGGAAATGTCCCGGTTCTTATTACCCGCACCGAACAAGGTATCAAAGCCTACCTGAACATGTGCAGCCATCGCGGTGCCCAGATTATGGAAGATGGTCGAGGCAACAGCGAGCGATTCACCTGCCCTTATCACGCATGGAGTTACAATCAGGACGGCGAATTGTACGGCATCTTGTCCAACAAGGATTTCGGTGACATCGATAAGAGCTGTTACGGCCTTATCAGCCTGCCCTGTCTTGAAAAAGCAGGACTGATCTGGGTCATTACAGATCCAAAATCGACAGTCGACATCAACGCATTCCTGTCAGGTTACGACGCGTTGCTGGCGCTGTTTGGTTTCGAGAACTGGTACTATTTCGACAGCCGAAAGATAGCGGGACCAAACTGGAAAATAGCCTATGACGGCTACCTGGATTTGTATCACTTACCCATTTTGCATAAGGACACATTCGGGTCTGACTACCCCAACAAGGCCCTGTATTACCCCTTTGGCCCACATCAGCGAGTATCCGGCCCTGACCACACACTGGCAAAGTATGAGGGCAAGGACGAAGACGAATGGCCAACGGATGTACTGATGAACGGGGTCTGGACGATCTTCCCCCATGTTTCAATTGCCAGTTTTGATAACGGTGGGCGCGGGGTACTGATTTCCCAGTTGTTCCCCGGGGAACACCCCGGCGAGTCCTATACCATCCAGAACTATATGCTGGAAAATGAGCCCGATGAAGAAAGAGCCAGGGCTGCCACTGAGCAGTTTGAGTTCCTCAAATATGTGGTCCAGGAAGAAGACTACGCCACCGGTTTAAAGCAGCAACGAAACCTGGAAACAGGCGTAAAGGATCATGTCCTGTTCGGCCGCAACGAGGGTGGTGGCCACAATTTTCACCGCTGGGTTGATACTATTTTGGAAACCGATTGCGCTGACCTGAACAAACTGTTCGAGACCGGCTAGCAATTAATTCAACGACACCAATTTGCAAACAGTATAGAAGGAATTCACGATGGGCAGACTAGACGGGAAAGTGGCACTAATCACCGGGGGCTCAATGGGCCTGGGGGAAGCGGATGCCAGGCTATTCAAATCTGAAGGAGCTCAGGTTGTGATTGCCGATATCAATGCCGAAGCAGGCGAAAATGTTGCCAAAGAAATAGACGCTACCTATATCCCCCTCGATGTAACCAGTGAAGAACAATGGGCTGGCGTAATAGAAACCATCAAAGGACAATTCGGCAGACTCGATATTCTCGTCAACAACGCGGGTATCGTTGAAGTCGGGAACATCCTCACAACCAGTACTGACGCCTGGCGTCGGGTCAATGCCGTGAGCTCCGACGGTACCTTTTTTGGCTGCCGTGCGTCTATCCCATTGATGATCGAAAGCGGCGGTGGCTCGATCGTCAATATGGCGTCAATCGCGTCTATGCAAGGCGAACACTACGTCACCGCCTACTGCGCGGCGAAAGGTGCCGTTGAAGCGATCACCCGCGCCATTGCCTGCTGGGGCACACAGGAAAACAACGGCATTCGCTGTAACTCGATTCACCCCGCCGGGATTGATACTCCAATGGTTGCGAGCATGGGGCAGAAGATGGCAGAAGCAAATATGCAGCGCAGCCGGCCAGCCGCCACATCCGGGGATTCTGCCGGGGCGAGAGGCAGCAGACTAGGCCAGCCAATTGATATCGCCTATATGGCGCTCTACCTGGCGTCTGATGAATCAATGTTTGTGAACGGTGCAGCGATGAAAGTGGATAACACAATGACCATCACCACGGGGGTGGTACCAGATTTTGGATAACAAATTACACAATAGAGGAAAATAACTTGGCTGAACAACCTGACAACTACGAACTGGTATCAATCTATCAATTGAATCCTGATGACCAGGAAAAACTGCTACTGACCCAGCGGGAATGCGTATTCAACTGGTGCACAAAGGACGAGTGGCCAATGGGTGTCATCATGTCTTACATCTGGCGCAAGGAGCGCATCTGGCTGACGGCTGGGGCGCATCGACATCGAATTTCTGCCGTCAAACGCAACCCTAAAGTTTCCGTCGTTGTGACATCCACGGGTACCGATCTCGGGGGAGGCAAAACCATTACACTGAAAGGTAAATGTATCATTCACGAAGACAGAGAAACCAAGGACTGGTTCTACCCGGAATTCGCCGGTGCGCTCTACCCTGACACTGCGGCTGCCAGGTCGTTCGAAGAGATGCTCGATTCACCGTTGCGAATCGTACTCGAAATCGTCCCTGAAAAACTGATTACCTACGACGGCGTCAAGATGTGGGCCCATAGTGCCGGAAAGCTGGATGAATCGGAGCTCGCGGAACCACTGGAAGCTGATACCGTGCGCCTGGCGCGGGAAATCAAACGCAGAAATCTTTAAGACAGCAACTGCAGTTGAACTGTACGATCTGAAAAGGAAAATCCCATGACTGATTTCAAACACATCGTTGTCGACCGACCCCTGGAAGGCGTCTCAAGGATCACGCTCAATCGCCCAGAGAGCAGAAATGCGCTGAACAATATTCTTCGCGGTGAGCTCTATGGAACACTGGAGGCGAATGATCGTGATCCTGATGTGCGGGTGACCATAATCCGGGGTGCAGGCAAGGCGTTTTGTGCCGGGTACGATCTGAAAGCCAACAATGCAGAGAACCAGCCCTTCCATACCGCAGGTGGTGATGGCAGCTGGGCCAGGCATGTGGTCGATGGCTTTCTACGAGTCTGGGACCTTGCAAAACCGGTGATTGCCCAGGTACACGGCTACTGTCTGGCCGGTGGTACCGAACTTGCCACATCCTGTGACCTCGTCTATGTCGCTGAAGACGCCAGCATCGGTTACCCGGTGGTGCGTTCCATGAGTCCTCCGGATAACCAGTTTTTTCCCTGGATGGTGGGGATGCGCAACGCAATGGAAATGATGCTCACAGGTACTGCCATTACCGGCATAGAAGCCGCCGAGTATGGCTTTGCCAATCGCGCCTACCCGGTAGATCAACTCGAATCAGCAGTCCTGGAGATCGCAGAACGAATTGCCAAGGTTCCGCCGGACCTGCAACAGATCAACAAACGAGCGGTCCATCGACAAATGGATTCAATGGGTATCCGGGCCGCCATTCGCGCTGGAACCGAAATCCAGGCACTGGCATTTCACACCAAATCTACCCGGGCTCACTTCAAGGAGCTGGCGGCAGGTTTAACGGATGCGCTAAGCAAGCGAGACGGCAAGTTCGGTGATTACAGAACCAAGGAGTCACACGAGGACTAAGCTATACTTTAGACTTCTTCGCCTGATCACGGATAATCTCCGCCCCGGCCGGGTCTACACCCATACCGTGGACCTGATTATTATGGGAGTGGCCCAACTGCTGCAACGACATCGCCGCCTGAAGCGCTGTCCACAAACCCTGACTATCCTGCATTTGGTTGACAGACTGTTTCGCCAGTTTGAGCCCCATGCTGGGTCGCTTGGCGATATGTTCTGCCATAGACGTGGTAAAACTGGTGAGTTCATCATCAGGAACAACATGATTCACCATTCCCAGGGACTTCGCTTCCTCCGCTGATATTGCTTCGCCGGTGAAGAGCATTTCTTTCGCTTTGCGCACACCTACTTCCCAGGGATGGGCGAAGTACTCCACACCGTTAACGCCAAAAGCAACCACAGGATCCGAGAATGCTGCATTCTCACTTGCCACGATCATGTCACACACCCACACCAACATGAGTCCACCAGCAATCACCTTGCCCTGTACCTCAGCAATTGTGGGCTTTGGCAGGTTTCTCCAGCGCCAACAGAACCCGAGGTATATTTCCTGCTCCTGTGCCATATAGCCTTCTGCCCCGGGCAGATCGAACCCACCCCAGGTGCTGACCGCCGAAAAGTCGCTCATTTTTGAACGATCTCGCAGATCGTGCCCTGATGAGAAATGTGGTCCATCAGCCGCTAAAACTATAACTTTGGCCTCGTTGTCCTGAGCAGCCATATCGAACGCATCGTTCAGCTCATAGAGCATGGTTTTGTCCTGTGCGTTGCGTGCCTTTTCCCGTGCCAGCACGATTCGCGCAACCCCATTGGTCACCCCTTCGTATCGGATAGCAGTCATTTCTTTAGTGCTTTCTTCAGACATGTAAATTCCCCTTTTAAAACAATCAAGCTTGACGGTATTATAAAAGTATAACCTGACTTAAAGTCGAATAACAAAGCAGAGAACCAGTATGAAATTGGAGAACAAGATTGCCGCCATTACCGGCGGGAGTGCGGGCATTGGCCGGGGTATCGCAGAAGCATATCTCGCTGAAGGTGCAAACGTTACTATTATGGCGCGCAACAAAGACAAGGCTGACAAGGCGCTTGCAGAGATTGGCGCTGGAGAAAACCTGGTATTTATTCAGGGGGATGCAACCAGCCAGGCAGACATCGAGAACTTCGTCGATGAGACAGTCTCTAAATTCGGAAAAATCGACATCCTGGTGAACAACGCGGGTGGCGCGGGAGACCTGCAACCCACGGTGATGTTGTCTGATGAATCATTTGACCTCGCCATGAAGTGGAATGTGTACTCGACGTTCTGGGCGACGCGCAGGGCGCTTAAAACCATGCTCGAACAACAATGGGGTCGGATTATTAACATCGCCTCGGTCGAAGGCAAACACGGTAAACCGGTAATGACCGCTTACACCGCGGCCAAACATGCGGTGGTCGGTATGACAAAATCAACGGCACGAGAAGTTGGCACCCAGGGCGTGACGGTAAACTCGATCTGCCCCGGTCTGATTATTACCGATATTGTCAGGGACAATGGACCCGCCACAGCAGAAGCAATGGGCATGAGCTTTGACGAAATGGTAGCCATGTTTGCCAAGGAGTCAGCCATTGAGCGAACAAATACCGTTGAGGAAGTCGCTGCTGTAGCAGTTCTGTTGGCGAGCGACATCGGTGCAGGCATAACCGGTACATCCATCAGCGTCGATGGCGGCTCCTCTCAGTACTGATCCCTGAGGGACTAGTCAGATGGGCAAATTCTATCCGGTCGTCCAGGTCGCTTATTTCGTTACTGACATTGAGGACAGTGCCAGGCAGATGTATCAGCAATTCGGCGCAGGTCCTTTTTTTGTTTCAAAAGAAATAGCGCTGGTATCCTGTAACCATCGCGGTCAGCCATGTGACTTTGTTCATTCGTCGGCGTTTGGCCAATGGGGAAATATTATGCTGGAACTGGTACAGCAGGATTCTATTGGTGCCTCCCCATTTCGGGACATGTACGCACCCGGGGAAGAAGGGTTACATCATACCGCCATGTTTGTAGACTCCATAGAATCAGCTATCAACCACTACGCAGAGCTGGACATTCCGCTGGCAACACGGGCTGTTACAAAGCAGGGAAAGGTGGAGTTTGCCTTTCTTGACGCTACAAAAACCATGGGCCACATGCTGGAAATATATGTTGGACATGATGCGCTAACTGGCTTTTACACGATGGTTAAAGATGCATCTCAAAACTGGGATGGGGGTCAGCTACTACGATACTAAATAAAAAGACAGCTCCCTGAGACCCTGGGAGTGATATCAATGCAACTCAGACTTAAGAAGGTAAGATTCTTACCTGAAAACCAGCCCTGGAGAGGATAGTCCCTTGCCAGCAGGACTTACTGTTATATGAGTAACGACAGTCTTATTCTCACATTTGATCAGGGTACAACGCGCAGCAAGGTTGCCTTGTTTACGCTGACGGGTGAGAACATTGACCAGGTTACTACGCGGAACGAAGAGTTCTCTGACAGCCACGGTCGCTGGCAATCTGCGGTCAGCTGGTGGCAGGGCGCTACATCCGCCTGCCGGGAACTACTCCACAAAAACAGTATCGACCCTGCACGGGTTGTAATTTGTTCTGTCACTGGACGGGCAGGCGCTGGTGTTTTCGTTGATGCAAACGACAATGTCATCTACCAGCCCTGGCTCGACCAACGCCATGCCACGCAGTTGAATCACCTTCTCAAAGACTTCAGCGATTTACCATTATACGCAGCAACGCTACTCGCCAAAATTCAGTGGGTTCGGGATAACGACATTACGGTTTACAACAAACTACGTTTCGCAATGTACGCAAAGGATTACCTGGTTTACAAGCTTACAGGTAATAGCATCACGGACCCCAGCTCTGGTCCAGATGCTTTAAATTGGCCCGAAGAAGTACTGCGATCCCTGGGCATTGACCAGGACCTGCTTCCGCAACCCATGCTTCCCTGGGACATCGCAGGCGCACTTACACACAGTGCGGCACACTCCTTGGGTTTGCCAGAGGGACTACCGGTAACCGTTGGGGCGCACGACGGTATCTGTGCAAATACCGGCGCAGGTGTTATCGAAGAAGGTGAGTTTGCCCTCACTCTGGGCACACATGGCGTTACCCGTACCGTGTTACAGAACGAACCACCGGTCGAAGCAAACCGCTTTTATTGCTACCCGCCGGACAAACATGTCATCGGTGCCAACGCGTTAATGGCAGGCAGAAGCCTGGACTGGTTTCTGGATCAGACAACGGATCAATTACAAGTCAGGTCAGTGTTATTCCATGACATGGATGCCTTTGTTGAAAAGGCAGCGCCAGGCGCAGCGGGCATCTCCTTTTTCCCTTACCTGTCTGGCCAGATCTCACCTACGCTCAACCGCTCACGCCAGGCAACGTTTCACAACAGCGGCAATACCAGCAGCCAGTTTTCCAGGTATCAGGCGGTGCTGGAAGGTGCCAGCTTCGCCATTGCTGAATCGTTTGATCAAGTGACAAAGTGGACGAACCCACCGAACATTATCAGTGTCACCGGCAGTGGGGCTAACAGTCTGGTATGGGTTCAAATACTGGCAAATATTCTGAATTCGGATCTCCAGGTCACGGACGCCGCCTCGGAAGGACGAGGCGCTGCTGTTTTTGCTGCACTGGCGATGGGGGAATATGACTCTCTTGACCAGGCCATCAAGCAGATGGTTAAAGTCTCGAAGGTTGTTTCGCCAGATCCGTTGAAAACCGGGATCTATAGAGAACTGTTTACTAAATGGCAACGGTTAAACGAGCAGGTTGCAAAACAGGAGACCTAGTGGAGTGTCCTGGATATTAACAATCACATTTACATTCTCAAAAAATGTTATAAAGGTCCTTAGTTTTGTTCTGCAACGTTCATCTTTTGAAGCCCGCGGGTTGTTTCACGATGCGGTTGTTCAGGCAAGAATATCCAGGTGAATAGCATGACACGCACACTGATCAAAAATGGCCGGGTTTACTCTACGGAACGGAATGTTTTTGACACTGCCAATGTGTTGGTCGTCGACGGTGTTGTTAGTCAAATTGGCACCAAGGCGATCGCCGAAGAACAAACTGACAATACCATTGATGCCACCAACATGTATGTTGCCCCCGGTTTTGTCGACATGCATTGCCACATATTCGACCATTCACTATTTAAAACCGGTCGGTTGCCCGCTGATCGCATTGGCGTAAAACAAGGCGTCTCTTGCCTGATAGACACCGGCAGCGCAGGACCCGGCATGATCGATTCGTTTAAGGAATACGTTATCGACACCCAGCACACGCATTGCTTTGCACTGTGCAACATAGGCTCACCCGGGATGCCCGGAGTTGACGGTGGTCACTCAGCGAAACCGGAACTTATCTCCCTCAGCGGTACAGTCAAAGCCATCGAAAACAACCCGGATTGGATTCTCGGCGTGAAAGTTCTGGCTTCATCCACACATACCGGTTTGATGGGGCTCGAAGCGGTTAAAATCGGCAGAAAAGCAGCAGAGATTACCGGTACCCCTTTGATGGTACATCTGGGAAACGCACCACCGGTGATCGACGATGTATTGGATCTGATGCGCCCCGGTGATATCGTTACCCATGCTTATCATGGCAAAATTGGCGGCGTGCTGGGATATAAAGATAAAGTGATTCCTCAATTCAAGGCCGCCGTGGATCGGGGTGTTATCGTTGATATTGCGCACGGCCGTTCCTCATTTTCTTACGACACATGCGAGAAGGCACTTAACCAGGGTATGCCGATTCATACGATTAGCAGTGACCTGCACAAAGGCAATATTGACCGATACGTGGTTTCCCTGGCACGAACCATGAGTAAATTTCGCAGTCTTGGGCTGTCTCTGGAAGATGTGATAAAAGCCGTCACCGTGACCCCGGCAAAGGCACTCAACCTGACACAGAGAGGATTCGGCACACTCGAACCCGGTAAACCGGCGAATATCACCGTCTTTGAAGAAACCCCACAAGCCGTCGAGATGGAAGATGCAGAAGGAAATGTACGGGTTTCATCGAACTGGATCCAACCCAGATGGAGTATGGTGAATGGTACCTGCTTTGAAACTTGTGAAGAACTCTGATCATGGCAGAGCTAACACCCATCATCAATGCTGCTGGTAAGCTGACCGCCCTGGGTGGCTCGGTACAATCCGAAACCGTAGCAAACGCGGTGGCAGAGGCTGCGCAGCAGCATGTAGACCTGGCGGAACAAAGGCAGCTAGTCGCAGAAAAAATCGCACAACTGACGGGTGCCGAAGCTGCCTGCATCACCAGCGGTGCCGCCGCAGGTATCAGCATCAGTGTTGCGTCAATCCTGACCGGTACAAATCTGGATCTTATCCACCAGTTACCTGATGTAGATGTCAACAACAAAATATTGCTGCAGGCTGGACACGCGATCAACTTTGGCGCCCCCATAACACAAATGATTCGCCTTGGCGGCGGCAGACCCCGCTTGCTGGGAAGTGCAAACCATGTGCCCGAGCAGGCGCTGACAGATGCCCTGCAAAACGAAGAATTCGCTGCAATGGTGTACGTGAAGTCTCACCATTGTGTCCAGACAAACCAGATTTCGCTGCAGCGTTGCCTCCAAGTGTGCCATTTGCATAATATCCCCCTCATCATCGATGCGGCGGCGGAAGAAGATTTGACGCGCTATATCAGCGCCGGTGCAGATCTTGTGACCTACTCGGGTGGCAAAGCATTCTGCGGCCCGACAAGCGGCTTTATAGTTGGCAGATCGGATCTGATTGAGTCCTGTGAGATGCAGTCCCTGGGAATCGCCAGAACCATGAAAGTTGGCAAGGAAACCATCGCCGGACTCGCCCTGGCGCTCGACGAATACGTATTAGGGAGTGAACAGGATCGTCTGGATCACTATGAACAATTAAACAATCAGTTGAGTACCAAACTGGTTAGCTGTAAACACCTGCAATCCAGTTTGATGCCGGATGAAGCCGGACGCCCATTTTCGCGGACTGCCATTCGAGTTAACCGGGGCGACATCAAACAACTGGTCTCCTTCCTCAAGGACAGTACACCGAGTATTAGAACTCGAAACCATCACATCAACGACGGTTACCTGCTCATTGATCCCAGGGAAATAACCAGGTCTCAGGTTGAAGTTATCTCCCAACGCCTGCTGGAATTCGACGCCGGTTTGAAGAAATAACGGTTAACACGACAAGTGATGCTATATTGCCTTTAATCAAACCAGAAGAGACAAAAACATGAAAACCACTCGTTGGATTATTCCGGGCATTTTCCTGGGCTTGTGCGTTGCCGGATGCAGTGAAACAGAAACACAGACCGGAGTCGCTGCGACCGAAGAAAAAGCTGAAATAAACCTCGTGGCCACGACCCGGCATGGACAGGTCAAGGGTTTTGAGGAAGACGGTGTGCTGGTGTTTAAAGGAATCAGATACGGCGCCGATACTGCTTCCAACAGATTTATGCCACCAAAGCTACCTGAACCCTGGAGTGATGTGAAGGACGCTATAGCTTATGGAAATTCAACTCGACAAAGGCAGGCCAATGGTCTCGGATTGTTTTCATCATGGCGAACAGACCCTGCACCCGCTACCAGCGAGGACTGCCTGTTCCTGAATGTCTGGACACCCGCACTCTCTGTCGATGGAGAACCTGACAATAGCAAGCGGCCCGTGATGGTCTGGTTACATGGTGGCGGATTTTCCACCGGGTCAGGCTCAAGTAATGCCTACGACGGCGTTCGCCTGGTCAAACGGGGTGATGTGGTGGTTGTCTCCATTAACCACCGCCTGAATGTTTTCGGACATCTTTACCTGGCCGAATATGGTGAGAAATTTACTGATTCTGGAAACACGGGCATCCTGGATATCATTCAGTCCCTGGAATGGGTTCGCGACAATATCGCTGAATTCGGTGGCGACCCCGACAATGTCATGATATTCGGCGAGTCCGGCGGCGGTATGAAAGTGAGCGTTCTGCTCGCCATGGAGGCCGCAAAAGGACTGTTTCATCGCGCTGTTATTCAAAGCGGGCCTCAATTGGACAACCTGCAAAGCATAGTGGCGGCTGCATCGGCCAAAACAGTGGTGGATCAGCTAGGACTGTCTGAAGACAATATTGATCAGATACTATCTATACCAGCGCAAGATATTGAGCAGGCAACCAGGGATGCGATGGCAGACGCGGGGCCGTTCCGGTTGGGTCCGGTATTTGACCAGAAGAACTTCACCAGACAACCTTTTAATCCGGGTGCACCCTCTCAGTCCAGGGACATCCCATTGCTCATCGGCACCACCAGGACAGAAATGACATTACTCGCTGGTGCCAGGCGACCGGAATTATTCGACCTCACCTGGGAGACATTACCCGCGGCTCTCGAACAGGGCCTGCCAGGCATGGATGCGACAACTGTCACTGCCGGATACAGAAAATTAAACCCGGAGATGCAGGCCCCGGAGCTGTACTTCACCGCAATTACGGACAATGGATTCCTGCGGCGCAGCCTTACCCTGGCAGATCGCAAAGCAGATCAGGGCGGCGCACCGGTCTACTTCTATTTATTCAACTGGGACTCTCCTGTGGACGATGGCAAGTGGAAAGCAATGCACGCGTTGGAAATTGGCTTCGTATTTGACAATGTCGCAAAGTCAGAATCCATGGCGGGTCTCGGTGACGATCAGCAACTAATTGCCGACATGATGTCCGAGAGCTGGTTAGCGTTTGCCAGAAGCGGTAATCCAAACAGCGACGCGATACCACAGTGGTCACCGTACACATCCGCCGAGCGATCAACCATGGTTATTGATTTGAATCCTCGAATGGAAACTGACCCTCGTCAAAAATTCATGGCATTATTAACCGCTGAATAAAATCACTATCAAGAACAAACGCAAAAGGAAACAACCGTGCACAAGAGAGTCCTTATAGCTAACCGCGGCGAGATCGCCATTCGTATTGCGAAAGCGGCAACCTCCCTGGGCATGGAGTCCGTGTCGGTGTACGCGCCGACAGATTCACTTTCACTGCACACCCGCTTCACAACACAAAGCGTCGAAACCGGCGACCCAACGGATTCCGTCGCAGCCTACCTTGACGCAGAATCCCTGCTACAGATTGCCTTGGACAATAACTGTGACTGTATACATCCTGGCTATGGTTTTTTATCAGAGAATGCGGCGTTCGCCGAAGCTTGTGCCACTAAAGGGATCACTTTTATCGGACCCACTCCCGAGGCACTTTCGTTGTTCGGAGACAAAGTTCGTTCTCGCGCCCTGGCTGAATCGTTGGACATCCCCGTGGTGCCTGGCGCAGAAACTGCTTTGGCTTCGGTACACGATGCAACAGAAATGGCATCCAGACTGGGATACCCGGTAATGCTCAAAGCCTCAGCAGGTGGTGGTGGACGTGGCATGCGGGCAGTTGAACACGCCGAGAAAATGGCCTCGGCATTCGAGCGATGCGTGAGTGAAGCGGAAAGCGCCTTTGGTAATGGTGCCATGTTCATGGAAAAGCTGGTCGAACGACCTAGACATATCGAGGTACAAATTCTCGCTGACACACAGGGGAACCTGGTGCATCTCCACGAGCGGGACTGCTCGGTACAATTGCGAAACCAGAAAGTACTTGAGATTGCGCCTGCGCCTGGTTTAGACACCGACGTTCGTGAGCGGATTCTTGCGAGCGCAATCAAGCTTGCTGAAACGGCATCTTACGTTAATGCGGGCACGGTCGAATTCCTGGTATCACCCGAGACGGGTGAATACTTTTTCATAGAATGCAATCCGAGGATTCAGGTAGAACATACGATCACCGAGCAAATCACTGGCATCGATATCGTTGAAGCCCAGTTCCATATTGCCGGTGGCGCCTCTCTTTCATCGTTGGGTCTGGGAGACCAACAGGCGGTAGGCTCACCCAGGGGGTTTGCCATTCAAGCCAGGGTTGTCGCTCAATCCACCGGTAAGATCACGGCCTACAAAGAGCCGTCAGGAGTTGGTCTCAGGGTTGATGCCTGTGGTTATCTTGGCTATAGCCCACCGCCACAGTTCGATCCCCTGCTCGCAAAAGTAATTTGTTCTTCCAGTTCTCTGCAGACCGAAGGTTCTGCGTTCCCTTCGGTAATCAACCGAACCCTTGATGCCCTGGAAAACTTCCATATCGGTGGTCTGCAAACCAACCTGCCTCAATTGCACGCAATATTGTCACATCCTGACATCCATGCAGGTGACGCAAGAACTTCATTACTCGCAGAAGCACCGGAATTGACACCCAGCACGATCACGGCAACTATCCCAAATTCCAAAAGTGGTTCGCTCAGCCTGTTTGAACAACAAGCTCCGCAATCTAACCCTGGCCTGGTTGCTGCTACACGAACCATTGCAACGCCAAAACCGCTGTTAAACCTCGATGGCGATCAACAGGCAGTTAAATGCCCCATGGACAGTTCAGTCATAGAAGTCAATGTGAACGAAGCTGACGCGGTGGCCTTCGGTGACACACTATTAGTAGTTACCGCAATGAAGATGGAGACGTTGATAACCGCGCCATGTTCGGGAATTGTTTCGTCGATGCAATCACTCGCGGTGGGCGATATCCTCGCAGCGGGGCAGGTGCTGATTGGCATCACCCCATCAGAAAACGGCACTGACCAGACCGCCGAACCACGGAGTGCAGACCAGACCTGGGGATCAGTTCTGAACGAAGTAGACACCCTGCAAACGCTGGCGAAACAAAGACTGGCACCCGGGTCCGATGATCCGGGTGTTGTCCGCCAACGCTCTCGCAACAAACTCACCTGCCGGGAACGCATTCTGCTGCTGTTGGATGATGGTAGTTTTCGCGAAGTCGGCAGCATTGCAGGGTTTGCGTCATACGATGAAGACGGTGCAATATCGGGTTTTACCCCGGCTAACAGTATTGGTGGGTGGGGGAAAATAAACAGTCGAACCACCATTGTCTGTGCCGATGACTTTACCTCACGAGGGGGGCATGCTGATGGCGCAATCGCCGCGAAAAGTGGTTACCTCGATCGTCTGGCTATAGAGATGCGTATTCCGTCAATCAGAATGCTCGATGGTTCTTCCGGAGGCGGCAGCGTTGCGGCGATGGTCCCGGCCCAGAAAAAAGAAGGTGAAAGCAAGGCAAAGGAAAGTTCAGGGGCAATCAAGGCAGGTCGGCCAAGAGTATCTGGCGGCGGTGGATCTTTCCTGCCCGGTCATCTGGGCAGTTCCATGTATACAGAACAGCTCTCGACGGTACCTGTCGTTAATCTGCTACTGGGCAGTGTGGTTGGTATTGGTGCAGCCAAAGCCGTGCTGGGTCACTTTTCAGTGATGGTACGAGACGTCGCCCAGCTTTTTGTTGCCGGTCCTCCCGTTGTTTCCCATGCAATGGGTTACGACATCACCAAAGAAGAACTCGGCGGCTGGCATATCCACTGCACCAACGGGTCCGTCGACAATCTTGCAGAAACCGAGGAAGAGGCCGTCGTCATGACGCGCCAGTTTCTTTCATACCTGCCCTCGAGCGCTTATGAAGTGCCGCCGGTAACAGAATCCAATGATCCCATTGATCGCAGGGAAGACGAATTGTTCACATTGATATCCCGCAAGCGCACGACCACATTTGATGTTCGTCAGGCAATCAGGCTGATGGCTGATAAAGATTCCTTTTTCGAGATCGGACCTCTGTGGGGCACCGACCAGATAACAGGATTCGTAAGATTTAACGGTTATCCAATGGGTGTTATCGCTTCAGACAGCCAACACGTCAATGGCGGCGCCCTGACTGCTGACGGTTGTGACAAACTAAAACGACACCTGGATCTGTGCGACCTGTTTCATCTACCCATGTTAAACCTGATCGATAACCCCGGGTTTGCAGTCGGGTTGGAACATGAAATTGCCGGTACGATTCGCAAAGGCGGGGAGTGGATGGTTGCCTTTGCCCAGGTGGTCGTACCCATCTTCACCGTGGTGATGCGACGCAGCTTTGGCGTTGCAGGTAACAACTACGCAACACCCCGATCAAAACCATCCGTGCGTGTTGCATGGCCCGCAGCTGATGTGGGGGGCATTCCACCCGAGGGCGGCATCGAAGCGGCTTACAAGCGTCAGCTGGCTGAGGCAGAAGATCCGGTCGCACTGCGCGCAGAACTCTATGCCCGTATCGAAACTGCGCGAGGTCCGGTCGGGCCCTTAAACAAATTCCAGATTGAAGAGATGATCGACCCAAGAGATACCCGCCGTTATATTTGCGAGTGGGTTGAAACAGCGTTTAAGGTGGTATCACAACCTGCACGGCTGGTGCCACGGGCGCTTCAGTTTAGGCCATGAAGAAGCATTGGTTATCAAACGAATTTCAGAACAAATGGATTCAGAAATTGTGCATGTAGCGCCTGCTCTACCGCAACAAAGCTAAGCCACTCACTACAGGCGTTATACGCCAATAGAGGTTTTGATCCTATGAAAGCACACAATGTGACAGCGATTAGCGATGGGTTTTCCACACTGGCCAAGCGGGCGAATGAATCACTGGGTTCCTTTGATGAGAGTTTGATCGGTATGGGCATGTACGTTCCCGGAAGCTCGCCCTGGGAAAAACATAACAAAGGAGACGAACTACTCTACGTAACGGATGGTGAAGTAAGAATCGAAGTCCTGGAAGATTCCGGTGAGTCGTTGATTGAGCACCTGATGGAAGGCTCACTTTTTGTTGTACCCCGATGTAAGTGGCATCAACTGACGGCTACCGACAACGTGAACATCCTCTACATCAGTCCGAGTGAGGATAGTGTCAAGCGACAGCCAGAGCACCCAATTGAGAAGAGAGACACATAACACATAGAACCATTGACTGGATAATCTGCATGACATCAGAATCTGCTAGGTGCGAGAAGGAGTCATGGTGCTTCTGTACACGGTGACTACCCTATTATCCGCAACCAGTTCAATCTCTACATGATCACCTTTTCCTACAAGTTGAACCTTCTCGCCGTTTGACTGTGTCATATTCCAGCCGTCAGTTGAATCGACATTCCTCAGCTTCACCATAGTGCTGGTTCCCTCGATCGCCGTGTTCTGAGGATGGGCGGCAAGATGTAAAACCTGCCCATCCCATTTTGCTTCACTCAACGCAATGCGCGGGAAATCCACGCCTTCTACGGTGGGCTCGCTGAATTTCGTGAGATTAGGTTCATTGAAAATACCTGACCAGGCGCCTTGCGTACAAACCCAACCCGCCATCATGCGCGCATTCCATTGGCCGCGAGGGTGCGCTTCGTTTAAACCCAGGCCAAGTGTGAACTCACCGGTATCATGGTTCCAGGTGGGTTCTATGTGTTCATCTGCTGCATCCCATATTCGCTGTTTCGTTTCAGGGTCTGCAAATTCACCGGCAAGCTGCAACAGCATTGTTGCCATTGCAGGTTGGTCGAGGCCTGCAATCGAACCATCGCCGAACACGCCACTTCCCAGTGCAGCGGTTTTCCATCCGGCCTCGGCTACCTGGTTTCTTTGCGGCGCAAAGTACCAGGCAGGCGCTATAATGCCCATTGGACCTCGGCCAACATGTTCATTGACGACAGGGTCGTAATACAAATCGACCGAGACAGGCTTTCCATCATCCCAGGATACATAGTTATCTGCTGCATATTCCCACCACTTGTCGAACGCACTGTGGTGACTGGTCTTGAATATTTGATCGTAGAGTCTCAGACCGAGACCGGCGCCGCTTAGTCAGTAGGGCCAGACCTTGGTGTTTTCGCAATGGCAGCCCACCTGGCTATTGTGCCATTGCCCGGCCAGGTGGGAGGCCACCGCCGAGTGGCTCCAGGTAAAGGTATTGGCGTCGTCACGAATCATCTTAAACGGCTTGTCCCATTTATCGTCACCTGAAACGTAACGGTGCAAACTCATCAGTAGCGTAAAAAAACCCTTGTAAAACAGCATGCCGTCAGCCGCAACGGGATCCGGTTGAACGCCGTAGGGCTGAATACCATTGGCGGTCCAGCCAGGCACGTCATAGTTACCCCAATGCGCTTCTGGAACCAGGGGACGATATCTATCGGGGTATGCCCCCCTCTCAGGATCGTTACCAAATTGTGTCATCCAGTCTGCTGCGGACCACCAACTTGTGTGTCGTTCCACCAGGTTATCAAGGATGGTGCTGAAGACCTCACGCCAGGCGGGCGTCCGATCACTCATCAGCGCCACGGCATAACTCGAATCAATGAGATCAAATCGATGCCATGACGTCATCGGCTCTCCGGTTGTTGTATCCCAGTGGGGGTGAGGTTCGCCATCACGGTCCCAGTTGTCCGGGGTCGTCGCTTTTCTGTACAGGTAGCGAAGCCAGCCTATCGACCGATCATCCAATGCAACCATTTAACCCCCTCCTACGGTAACAACGTTGTTGTTTATTCTGGCAGGCCGACCACAAAATTCTTCCCGTGTCATGGACTGCATCAGATCCTTGTCAGTGGTGTTAATCCAGGTGCGCTCCCCTTTTGGTGTCAGACACGCGAAATGCCCCACGTTCGGTTCATTCCCGGTATACATCACGGTATAGGATTCGATTTCCACACTGCCTGAGTATTCCGGGATTACCACGCGTGAGGGCAGTTCATCAATTTTCGATTGTGCGTTGTCGTGGACGAAATCCTGCACCGGTGGTTCCGCTGAATATATACAATGCGCGTGCTTGTACAGATTGCCTCCATTGGCTGTTATTAAACCTTTGGATCCCGGTTTGTCGCGAAGCAACTCGACCATGCGGGCAATACTATGCATGACATAGTTGTTCAGTGGACCGCCACCGAACGTTAATCCACCAGTCACGGTCAACTGATCTGTTTCCTTCAGGCCCAACTCCTCAGCGGCGATCTGTACCGCTGACGGAAAACAGCTGTACAGATCGACGTAGTCCAGATCCTCAATCCCGAGTCGGGCATGATCAAGCAGACATTGCCCAACCAGGCGAACACCCGGAGAGGTGTAGAAATTATCCCTTACAGAGGCGCAAAAATGATCCTGGCCTTCGACCCCGGACCAGGGATACACCCAGAGATCTTCGGCGATACCCAATTTTTTTGCCTTACCTACGGAACACATGATTAGCGCACCGGCCATATCTACCGACATGTTGGAGTTCATCAGTTTCGTATAGGGAAAGCTGATAGGGCGATTCTGAGGGGATGACGTGCGAATTTCTTCTGCACTGACCTTGTCTCGTATCCAGGCGTGGGGATTAGACGTGGCGACTTCACTGAACCTGGCCCAGAGTTCCGAGATGCGAATAATATGCTCCTGTAGCGATTCACCACGCTGGTAGCGACGTGCATTGTCGTACATCGGGTAAATCTGAATGGCGCGGCTGATGCCCCGGGCAATTTCGTATTCGTGATGCTCCGACTTTTGTGCGCCAAAGACCCGGTCATAAGTACCTGGCGCGTCCTTCCAGCTCATCTTGATACCGGCCTTGCGCGCTTTCGCTGCACTTCGGCCATTCTCTGCACCCGTGATAAGAACCAGATCAAGATCTCCGGCAAGAATCGAAGCAGCGGTATGATTCACTACCGATTGAATCTGATTACCACCAAATAAAGTACCTGCGGTTTCAGCATGGGGAGAACCTATCATTTCGGCGATATAACGCGCCGGATTCTGATAACTCCAGATCCCACGAATAACACGAACCGACTGGACTTGTGGCAGCAGTCCATTGACCCCTGTGTCCTGCTCAGCCAGCTTCACCGCCCCAAGCATCATGTCTATCGGCTCTTTTGCATCTTCGAGTACATCGGTGCGTTGCAGAAGCTGACCAATCCCAACCAGGATCGGCGTGTTTGGGGTCGACATCGTATTTCCTCCGGTGGTACCAACCAGGTGTTAATGCCAGAAGTGTACCTAACCTGTCACCAGCTGACTATTCAGCTCACAGATTAAGGTTGATTCTCGACGGTTGTCCAGCTTGAGGTAGCCACCACATTATGGTTCTCTAGAAAAGACCAGCACCCAATGGTATTCCCATGCAGGCATTTGTAATCAGGCGATTGTTAGCGCTGATTCCGACCCTATTGTTTACAAGTATTATTGTTTTCGCCTCGATCCATATGATCCCCGGCGACGTAATCGACTTGATGCTGGCCCAGAATGATATCTCCACGGGCCAGGATCGGGCACTTATAGAAGCTGCACTGGGTCTTGACCAGCCTATCCATATTCAATATTTCAACTGGGTCTGGAATGCCATGCAGGGCGATCTGGGTCGCTCACTCTGGCAAAACGTCCCCGTCACAGAACAGCTGGCGGCCACATTACCGATCACCTTCGAGCTTGGATTGCTGGCATTAATCGTTGCTTTAACCGTTGCAATTCCAATCGGTATCTATTCCGCGATACGGCAGGATACGACAGGGGATTATATCTCACGTTCGTTCTCACTGTTGATGCTGGCGATCCCCAGTTTCTGGTTGGGCACCCTGGTGATGGTGTTCCCGTCTGTCTGGTGGCGCTGGGCACCCCCGCTGGAGTTCGTGCCTTTTTTCGAAGACCCGGTTAAGAACCTTGCCCATATGTTGATTCCGGCGATTTTGCTCGGACTCTCCATGTCTGCTGTCACCATGCGAATGACCCGCACCATGATGCTCGAAGTGTTACGCCAGGATTACATTCGTACCGCCAGGGCAAAGGGGCTGGGAGAACATATCGTCATTCTGAGGCACGCCCTGCGTAACGGGTTAATTCCGGTGATAACTTTAATTGGGCTGCAAGCACCGTTGCTCATTGGTGGCGCTGTGATACTGGAACAAATATTCGTGGTGCCAGGCATGGGGCTACTGCTGCTGGAAGCGGTTTTCCAACGAGATTACCCTGTCGTAACCGGTGTTTTTCTTGTGGTCGGGATGGCGATTTTAGTGATCAACCTGATTGTTGATCTCACCTACGGATTTCTCGATCCAAAGGTTCGACATTAATGAGCGCCCTGTCCTCAACTACCAGTGCTGTGAACTTGGACAGTACGATCATGACGCCACCGGACTACCACCCGGTTATTGCACTGGCGCGGAGAATGATTCGAACAAAACGCCTGGGCGCCGCAGGTGGTGCAATATTTATCCTGTTCCTGTTCTGCGGTGTTTTCGCAGATCTGTTGGCTCCCTATGGTATGAACGAGACCAATATGCTGGTTCGTCTGCAGGCGCCGTCCTTAACCCATATCATGGGCACTGATCATCTCGGTCGTGACGTCTTCTCCCGTGTATTGATTGGTGCGCAGCTTTCAATGATCGTTGGATTTGTTACCGCCAGCCTTGCAACTGTCATTTCAATTGTATTGGGCGTCATATCAGGATACGCGGGTGGTCGTACCGACATGCTGATTCAGCGTTTCGTTGATGCCTGGATGACATTCCCCGACCTGGTGTTGTTAATTGTGGTTATCTCGATCGTCGGTCCGGGCGTTCCGCAAATCATCATTATTCTTGGACTGCTGTATGGCATAGCAGGTTCGCGAATCGTTCGCGGCTCTGTCATGACAGTTCGCGAGAACATGTATACCCACGCTGCCCAGTCAATGGGAGCAAGCACGTTGCATATTCTCTGGTATCACATTCTGCCTAATATTCTGCCTGTGGTGATTGTGCTGTTCACCACCCGCGTCGGCGCCGTGATTCTCGCCGAGGCTGGTTTGTCTTTCCTGGGTTTAGGTGTGCCGCCGCCTGCTCCAACCTGGGGTAGCATGCTCAGCGGTACCGGGCGAACCTATATGTACCTTGGCCCCTGGCTGGCCCTTGCACCAGGCGTGTGTTTAACCATGGTGGTCTATGCAATCAATGTCTTCGGCGATGCGCTGCGTGACCTGCTGGATCCGCGAATGAGGGGGAGCCGGTGATTACGGGCCGATTTTCAATACTGATTTTCTTAATACTTCTCTTGTTAGTGCCACTCACCCACCCCCAGGCGCTGGCAGAAGATCAACCACAATATGGCGGCTCACTCGATATTGGCACAGTCAACGTGACGCTTTCACCGCTTTCCTGGGACCCGGTGGACTGGGTGTGGAAGAGTAATCACGACACCGGTATGGTGCGGGAACAATTGTTTGCGGGTGATCTCGACAAGAGTGTTCGCAAGGGTGGTCCATTCTCGTTTATCGCAGACGCCTATCTACCCTCTGACGCGATGAGGGGCGAACTGGCGAAACAATGGACCTGGGAAGACCCACTTACCCTGGTGATTCAACTTCGCCATGGCGTCATGTTCACCGATAGACCCGGCGTGATGAAATCCCGTGAACTCGTCGCGGCTGATGTCGTTTATACCTACGAGACGCTGCGAGACAGTCCAAAAAAAATACCGACCTATTTCGATCATATCAATGACGTTGTTGCCAGGGACCCCCATACCGTTGTTTTCTACTTCAGCGAATACAATGCGGAATGGGCCTACCGATTCGGATATGGATATTACTCGGGTATTTTCCCAAGGGAGATGGCGGATGTTGATGCCAAACGATGGCGCACAGTCACGGGAACGGGGCCCTTTGTGCTCGAACGATATATTCAGGCTAACGCACAGACATATGCCAAAAATGACGCCTACTGGGACAAGGAGCAGATAGGCGAGAAAAGTTACCCGATTCCCTTTGTTGATCGTCTCTCTTACCGGATAATCAAGGACGAGGCAACCTACCTGACTGCGCTGCGCACCGGTCAAATAGATATTCTCGAAGCGATCCGCTGGATCGCAGTTGATCACCTGAAGGAGACAACACCTGAGCTGAAGTGGAATCGGTGGTTGGCCACAGGCGGCAACTTTATGGCGCTTCGCGTCGACAGGGCACCATTTGGTGACATCAGGGTCAGGCGGGCACTGAACCTGGCTGTGAACCAACAGGAAATTGTCGAGCTTTTTTATGGCGGTCATGCCGAACTGATGGCCTATCCGCAACACCCGGGCTTCGGTGAATATTTTCAGCCCCTGGAAGAAATGCCGGATTCGGTTAAAGAATTGTTTTCGTTTAACCCGGACAAGGCACGGCAGTTACTCGCAGAAGCGGGTTATGCCGATGGTTTTGAAATTGAAGTACAGGTTTGCAGCTGTAGCCCCGGCAATATGGATCTAATTCCGTTGCTGGAGAGTTATCTGGCCGATGTAGGCGTCTCAATCAAGATCAAACCGATGGAATACGCCTCGTTCCTTTCGGCGATGACAACCCGAACCCATACACCGGGGTACCTGATGGGTAGTGGTCATGTAAACCCCACGACATCACTGCGCAAGAGTTTTGTCACGGCTCAGACGTGGAATCCGTCGATGTATTCCGACCCAGTGTTTGATGCAAAAATACGCGAGCTGCATCTAACCCGCGACGAGAATGTTCGCATCAAAATGATTCGCGAACTGACCGTCGAAATGCTGGACAAGGCACCTTACATTTGGCTGCCAACACCCTATGTCTATACAGCCTGGTGGCCATGGGTAAAAAATTACGGTGGCGAGCTTCGAGCTGGTGCGGTCAGACCCGGACCAATCTATGCACGAATCTGGATTGACCAGGCGTTGAAGAAGGAGCTTGGTTTTGACGACTAGTCCCTTGCTCCAGATCTCCGATTTGTCGGTATCCTTTCAAACAGAACGAGGCCTTGTTCCTGCTATTGACAGGGTTTCTCTGCATGTGGACGAAGGCGAGACACTGGCAATCGTCGGCGAGAGTGGCTCAGGAAAGAGCGTCACAGCACTTTCGATCTTGCGCTTACTCGACGACGCCGGGGAAATCAACAGCGGCAAGATATTGTTCGCCGGTGTTGACCTGCTGACCCTTGATAACAAGTCTATCCGTTCAATTCGCGGCGATCGAATTGCCATGATATTTCAGGAACCCATGTCATCCCTCAATCCGGTTCTGACTATTGGTAAACAGGTCGCTGAGCCAATCTGGCTGCACCGCCAACTATCCTGGAGTCATGCCGCTGAGCAAGCTGCTGAACTACTCCGTCGTGTCGCTATACCCGATGCCGTTGATCGCCTCGGAGACTACCCGCATCAATTCTCCGGCGGTATGCGCCAGCGCGTCATGATTGCAATGGCCCTGGCCTGTGAACCAAAACTGATCATCGCCGACGAGCCAACAACAGCGCTGGACGTCACTGTGCAGGCACAAATACTATCGATGCTGAAACACCTGACACAGGAACTGAACACATCGCTGATTCTGATTACCCATGATCTTGGTGTAGTAGCACGCTACGCCGACCGGGTCGCGGTCATGTATGGCGGCAGGGTAGTAGAAACAGCACCCGCTCGCGAACTCTACAACAACCCCAGGCATCCCTACACAAAGGGCCTGATGGCTTCTGTGCCATCACTTGATGGAACCCCCGGCGAACGCCTGAAAACGATTGAGGGGCAGCCACCAGATCTGGCCAACCTCCCCCCGGGTTGTGCTTTTGCACCTCGCTGCCCCTATGCAAAAGATCAGTGTTTGTCAGAAAAACCTGAACTTGAACATGTCACAGAAAAACATCAAAGCGCCTGTTTTGGTTATGAGTGACGCTACTAGTAACCATATCGTTGAAGTACAGGACCTGAAGGTGCACTTCCCGATTACTGCGGGACTGTTCCGGCGTACCGTAGGTCACCTCGCCGCTGTTGATGGGGTATCGTTTTCTATAACAAGAGGCGAAACCTTCAGCCTGGTGGGGGAGAGCGGCTGTGGCAAATCAACAACCGCTCTGGCTGTGCTACGCATGCAGGCAGCAACTTCCGGCCAGATCATCTTCAATGGTCAGGATATTACCCATCACTCGGCGAGGGAATTGCGGCCGATTCGGCGAAGCATGCAAATGGTGTATCAGGACCCATTTGGTTCACTCAATCCCAGGATGAAAGTCGGTAACATCATTGGAGAGCCCTTGCGTGTCCATGGTCTGGCATCAGACAAGGAAAAGCTGCAGTCCAGAATCAAGGAGTTGATGAATCTGGTCGGACTATTACCCGACATGGCAGATCGATATCCTCATGAGTTCTCCGGCGGCCAGCGCCAACGTATCTGTATTGCCAGGGCGTTGGCGCTTGATCCGGAACTGATAATCTGTGACGAAGCTGTATCCGCACTGGATGTCTCGATTCAGGCCCAGGTCATCAACCTGCTGATGGAACTGCAGCAACGCCTGGGGCTGACTTACCTGTTTATCGCCCATGACCTGTCTGTGGTAAGGCATATCAGCAATCGGGTTGCCGTCATGTATCTCGGACGTATCGTCGAAGTTGCTGACCGCGACCAGCTATTTTCAAATCCAAAGCACCCTTATACCCAAATGTTGCTCGACGCAGTCCCCGTCGCCAACCCGGATCTTGAAGCCGAACGACCCCACAAGCTGATTGTTGGCGAAGTGCCGAGTGTGCGCAACCCACCATCTGGCTGTAGATTTCACCCCAGATGCCCGGACGCCATGCCAGTTTGCACAAAACAAACACCGGTCCTTCGGGGAGAGGGCAAGGATGGGGCACAAGTATCCTGCCATCTATTCGACGCGTCAGTCAGCTGATTCCAGCTCAAGTTAGTCAAGACAATGGTGATTTCATCAATTTGCTAAAAAAGTTGGATGCTTTATGCTCTGTCTACTTTCTAAACAGTAACGGGAAAGCGCATTTTTCAATAGGTGTGTAAACAAATGTCTGAGACAAGACAGTCCACGCCGCTCGGGCCAATTGCGGACCGTTTCTCGCACCGGGAACTCATCGGCGCGGGGAGTGCAAAGCAGGTTCATCTGGCGCTTGATACGCTGGTCAATCGCCTGGTGGCGGTTGCTGTCATTGAGAATCCTCCAGACGACTTAAACAACGAGATAGTGACCTGGGCTTCAATCGCTGATCACCCGCAGGTAGTGACGATTTATGATGTCATAAACCACCCGCACACAACCTACATTATCCAGCAGTATCTTGAAGGCAAGAATCTGAGAGATCGCATCACCAACTCGCCGCTGTCCGAGCTGGAAGCATTAGAGTGCAGCCTGCAACTCACCCGCATACTAAAAGATACTCACAAAGAGGGGTTTATCCACTCGGATTTAAAGCCAGAGAACATTTTGTTTGATCGCGCAGGGCTGCCTTATTTATGTGACTTTGGTGCATCAAAAACTGCCGAGTGGATCAGCCTTGATATCCCAACATCGATGACAGGCGGGTCGGTGGGATATATGGCACCGGAGCAACTGCTAAGGGCCTCAGCTGCGCCCACCGTGGATATCTACTCCCTCGGATGCCTGATGTTCGAGATGATGACAGGAACAGCGGCTTTTGTTGGTGAACCGCGGGCAATTTATGCCTCGAAGGTCGACCCAGCATTCTCACCTCCAACCAGTAACCACTTCAGTACGCCGGTCGCAAACCTGCTCACCTCATTAATGGCGTTTGAGCCAACCCGTCGACCAGACGACATGCAACAGCTTGAACAGCGTTTAGTGGCTGTCATCGAGGAACTAATCCATAGCAATAAAACAGCCAGATCACCCATCTGGGGTTATCAGGACCAGCGCCAGACCTTTAACTCACTGTTGCGTGACGCCAATAGAAATCGGCCCCGGTTAATCCTGATTGATGGCGCTGCAGGCATGGGTAAATCAACTCTGATAGAAACATTCCTGTCCACTACACAAAGTACAGTCCGAGTGGTGTGCGAGAAAGCATCGGCACAAATGGTCGAGCCGCTATCGCTGTTTAAAACCTGTTTGAATGACCTTGGCCCCGATTTTTTGATCAAAATCGAAAAATCAGACACTCGTTTCCACGAACCCGAATTCAGGAATTTCGCAACCACCATCATTGACCATTTATGCAATGAGAACGACATTCTGGTTTTCGATGACATTCACTGGGCTGATGAAACTTCGTTGAATTTGCTCCAGCAACTGATCCTGCGCCTGACACGAAATAAAGCCACCGGACCCACCGTCATACTGGGTTACCGGCCGGACGAGCTGGAAGAGGATCTGGCAATGTTTATAGACGACCTGCACCTGGTTAATGCCCACCGAATTTGCCTCGACGGACTAAAATCTGCTGATATCAGTGCATTGTTGACCTCAGAATTCAATGCGACACCATCAGTTCAACTCGTCACTGCCATTAAAAAAACAAGTATGGGTAATCCCCTGTTTACCCTCGAATTGATAAAGCATATCCGCAAAACGAGTCAATTCGATATCATCGCAGGGAGCCTGCAGGTGACCGTCGAGATTGATGCGCTCGACTTGCCAGCCAACCTGGTCGCCGCATTGGCAAACCGCTTAAATCATCTTTCAGACGAATGCCAGCGGGCGATGACCTATGCCGCGTTACTCGGCGAGATTTTTGACCCTGGAGTACTTCAGACAATACTTGAGCTGCCCGACGCACAATGGCTACTTATTAAAGACAGCGCAGAGCAGAACGATGTCATTCGCATGACCGGCTATGAGTTCGAATTTACCCATCCTCTGGTACGCAATCATTTCCTCACAAGACCCAGTGCACCGCGTCGAGAGAAAGCACACGCCAATATCGCTGAAAAACTCATTCTTCATTACACCGATACAGTCATGTCACATTCCATCGAAATTGCTCACCACATCGTGCGTTCAGGGCATTTACTGCATAGTCAGGAGTTCACCCGGTTTTCCACCGATGCCGGAAACAAGGCACTGAAGTTATTTTCGTTTGAGAGAGCACGAAGATTTTTCGAATACAGCTGTCAGGCCCTAAAGCATAGTGACGATGCTCATACACTCGCACAACTACACCTCAGTATCGGGCTATCCTATGGATTGTCTTCTGATTTAGCCCAGGGGATCCAGCATCTGCTAACCTCAATCGACTACTTTACAAAGACAGAGGATGTCAACGGCCTCGCAGCAGCTTTGGAGCACAAACTACGCTACGACACTTCTGCAGGAAAAATCTCTCATGGAGAGCTCGCCGACGTTAATCCGCTGGAGTCCATCATCGAGTCAATAACCAACCAGGAAACCCTGGTTAATTCACTGGACAGTCTGGCCACTGCCCATTATTACGCGGGCAACATATCCAACGCCGAATCATATGCCTCAACAGCCATGGAAATTGCCGAAGCCAGCGGAGACCTTCGACTTTGTTGTGTGCCCGTCTCCTCACTAGCATTGACAAAACTGGATCAATTCCAGATAGAAGCCGCCAGAGATTTGTGGCGGGACGGCGTAGCAAACGCAAAAAAGGCGAATTTAGACCTCGCCGATGGCTATCACTCCCAAAGGTTGCCGTTGACCCTTTTCTATCTTGGTGAGTTGGAAGAAGCCCTGCGTTTGTGCCGGGTTGCCTACCAGTTTGGGCAAGATACGAACAATATTGCCGAGTTAACAATTCCCTTATCCATCGAAATTATGGTTAACATCTTACGCGGGAATTTCCCTGAAGCTGTCGAGAAAGGTGAAGAAGCCCTTGAGATCGTAAAAATGACCCGCTACCCCTGGGCAGCCACCGCGATCATTCCGGCACTAGCGCAGACCTATACGCTCCAGGGTAAAACTGTTGAAGCATTCGACATTCTGGAACAACTGGTCACAGGGGAGATCTTCGAAAACACGGCGCCATACCAGGACCTGCACAACAATATCAAGTCGGTTATCAATGCTCGATTCACACCCGACAGCCAGCCAATATCACTGACACCACAGAGTGGACAAAAAAATCAAATTCGGCCCGGCAGTATGACAAACATCGCCATCAACCTGGAGCTACAGGCTTTAAGTGGCAGCCCAGTCAATGCCGGGACTACCGAAGAACTACTTCAGCATGCCATGCAGAACAAGCTTCTTTTTTCATTGGGCTGGGTAAATTTCATACCACGGCAACTGGGACAGCTGGCTGCATTACAAGGCAAGTTCAGTGAAGCGAGACAGTATATAAGCCGCGCAACTGAAATAGCAGAAAGAATAAACAGCCCATTCGAAGCGGCGTTATGTGAACTTGCACAGGCCAGGCTGGAAATGCAGGACCCACTAGGTGATATAACTGCCGGAGAAGTGCAGCTCAGCCAATCGAGAGAAAAGCTGACCTGCATGGGAGTATCAGAGCAGTACTTTGCCCACTAGCTTAGCCAGGATGCAGGCCTTTGCGTCTCAATCCAAGGCCGCGGTCCAATCCGAACATCAGGTTCATATTCTCAATACCAACTTGGGCACCACCCTTACCCACGTTGTCTAACGCAGAGTAAATCACCAGACGGTTTCGCCTCTCATCGTAATCGAGGCCAATCTGACAGTAGTTGGTACCATTGATAGCACTGACCCAGGGGTAGGGTCGATACTGCCAGCTGACTCCGACTTCCTTCTCCTGATCATAAACTTTGATGAACTCATGATCTCGATAGAACTGTCGATAAACGTTGAGTATATCTTCGCGGGTCGTTTTTTCCCGGGGGAATGTGTGGCAAATATCGAGGACACCGCGCGTGATGGGTACATAGACGGGGGAAAAGTGTACCTGGACGTCTGTGCCCGCCAGGAGCCCAAGTTCCTGCTCCATTTCGTAGGTATGGCGATGATCAACGACATTGTAGGGCACAATATTGTTGCCAATCTCAGGATGATGAGCCGGTTTGGCAAGCTCTGCACCGGCACCGGTTGTGCCGGACAAAGCATCAACCAGTAAGTGATCCAGATCGATCAACTCGTGCTTAATCAAAGGCGCCAACCCCAGAATCGCAGCAGAGGAAAAACAACCCGGATTGGCAACGATTCGCGCCTTCGCAACCTCACGACCATGCAGTTCCGTTATTCCATAAACCGCTTCTTCCACCAGATGCCAGTGTGTATGTTGCTGGCCGTACACTCTCTCCCAGGTTTGTCTGTCTTTCAAACGAAAAGCGGAACCGAGATCAATCACCCTGGCGCCCTGGTTCAGTAGAGTATCAATTGTCTCCAGGGTCGCAGATGTGGGTACCGTGAGGAATACCACGTCGCAGGGAGTCACTTCAGAAGGATGGATAAGGGGCAGATCGAGGCCAAACAAATTGGGGTGATAGTCAGATAACTGGCCGCCCGACCGGCCTGAAAGCCAGACGATTTCAACCTCCGGGTGATCCAACAGAACCCGCAGCACCTCCCCACCCATGTATCCCGTGGCGCTCAGTATTCCAACTTTTATCATTCTTTAGTTCTCCTTAACACAGAACCGGAGGTGTGAGTGATACCTGCTCCCGAATAGGCCGCTAAAAAAGTTCCTGTTAGATGCAAGCCAACGCGAAAATTGCTGAAAGAGCGGAGTTTACACGGAGTAAATAAGTATTTGGACTCGCGAAGGAGCAATTTTCAACGCTGAATTGTGCTAACAGAGGCTATTTCAGCAGCCTGCTAGTCAACAAATCTGTACTTGATCAAAGTCCATATGGCCTCAACACCGTCGTACCAGCGAATCTTCTTACCCTCTTCTACCGTTCTGCCTTTATAACTGATAGGCACTTCTGTGATTTCATACCCACCTTTTAGTGCCTTTGCAGTCACCTCCGGGCAAAACTCAAAGCGCTTCGAAGTCAGATTCAACTGCTTAAGAATATCGGTTTTAAACATCTTATAAGCCGTAGCTTCATCCGTTAAGCTCGCACCATACATCAGGTTGGTCATGACACGAAGCAGGACGTTAATCAGCCAGTTTTTCAATGCCATACCTTCCAGTCCTGATGACCGACCCAGGAACCGAGAGCCATAAACAATATCTGCATTCTGCTGAAGCATCGGTGCCAGCAGTTTCATGTAGTCGCCGGGTCGTATTCCAGATCATCATCCTGGATAAGCACTACATCGCCTGTGACATAGGTGAGCCCTATGCGTGTCGCCGTACCTTTGCCAAAGTTCATTCGAGACTCATGTACGATCATAGTTTTGTCGTTTTTGTACTTCTCCAGTTTGGATGTCGTGCCATCCTCGGAGCCATCATCCACCAGCACCATCTCAATACCCGTCACTTCAGCAGGCAGTTCAACAGCATTGATGCGCTTGATTACCTCATCAATGTTGTTGTACTCGTTATAGATAGGAATGATGACTGAAAGCTTCAACGTACGTTCAACTCATTGTCTGGTCTTGCGTGAACTGCAAGTTTACACAGACTGGATGGTAGACCGATAGAAATTTGGTGGGACAAGTCATGGCTAACTTGCTAGAACCTTGATCTTGCACGTACTCGGTCTGAAAACAGCCCGTTAGTACATTGACAGGTCCAATGCACCATCTTTTTCGAAATCATTAACGACATGCCAGCTACCACCACCCGAAGTGATTTTCGACTCCCAGTCAGCAACCCGCTGCATATATTCTTTGGGATCTTTATTGTCCGCACGCAACTTGGTTACGTTCAGGGCCAACACAGAATAGCCATTCAACGCCAGTTCAAAATCCCGGGTGTATCCTTCTGGCAGTTCTTCTCTTAGATCAGAGTATATCAGGATATATTTTGAATGCGCTCTGGTCTCATCAAGATACTCTATCCCCTGCAACATACCGCCGGTAATGTCGGTGTAAGCACTACTTTTTACCGTCTTCACAAACTGATCAATGGCAATCGAAAAGTCCCGTTTCTGTTTGTTAGAGGTTGAAGGCCTGGCGTCAAATGTTGCTTTGGCTATGATGTCCTTCTCGCTGAAGCTGGCGCTGTCGATCCGCGCCACTGCAAAACTGTCACCTGCGTGTAGGTTGCCCAGCATGTAGTTAATTACGAGCTGTGCCTTGCTCAGCTCTTTAGTGTAGGTGCCGGACGAATCCAGCAACAGATAGACGGCCGTATTGTAGTTTTCCTGTTCTGAGCAGGCATTAAGCCAAAGGCACATGCCAATCAGGATAGTTGAGCGTATTCGGTTCATTTCAAACTCCTAATACTGGTTGGCAACAGAGGAACGTTCAACCAGGGTAGAATCCTGGTCGTACTCATTATCGACCGTCTTCTTGGGACGTTTGGCGAAAATGTCCTCTGCCCATATCAACGGGATGACCGTCAGATCGTAAAAACTGTTTAACGCCTTTCCAGCCTGTCGACTTAACATCGCCATCATGCGTAAAGCCGTAGACAGCATTCGCATCGCCAATCCCAAAAGGTGTCCAACGGTGGTACGTCCCGAGTGAAGCAGAGATTCCAGGGGGATCGCGACAAAAGCCAATGCAAAGGGCAGGACGAAGCCCATAATCATCTGACCAGCCATGGGTATCCAGGCGTTGATTGGGGTGTCTTCAACCGCTATAACTGTACCAGTCAATGAATGCCGCAGGGCAGCGTTATCTGCTGCAATCTGGTCCCTCATGAACGCAAGAGCCGCTTCAACAAAGGCAAAGGCTAACAGGAATACAAAAAACATTATCGCCATTCGCTTCAGTACCTTGTCGTCAAGTGCAGCAATGGTTGGGAACAATCGTGTAATACGCAAAGACTCCATCAGCATGAGGCCAAATGTTGCTTCCAGCAAAATCACAAACAAACCGGCCACATCAGAGACCGGCATACCGGCAACTCGACCTGCGGAACTGACGGTTTCAGACATGGGCAGGGCAATCAAATGGAAGTTGATAAAGGCACCGCCGACAGCGATGCCAACCACGATGATAGAGATCAGGAACTGGGTCAGAGACGATGCTTTCAGGGTACGCTCAGCCTGGTCGGTAGCCGCCACGATTTCTTCATACTGCTTCATCCGCATGTCGATATCACGAGACCGATCCAGCAGGCTTTGAACAACTGTGCCAACCTCGTCAATGGTGTTAGTCAGTTTTCGCCAATAGGCTTTTATGCCATCCAGTTTCAGGTGACGTTCCCGGACCTGTTCGCGATAAGCATCCAGAATTTCACCATGCTGCTGTACCGATGCCTTGTGGATTTGCTCCAGCACCTTGGCACTAATGGTTTCGCCATTGGGCTTCTTGGTAAGTTTTGCCACTGCTTCAATAGCATGGATCCAGTCAGGACCAGGTGGTGGTACCGCTTCAGATAGCTTGTAATCCTCTTCAATGGAGCTGATCTGTTCTGTGATTTCTCGTTGCAGCATCGGGTAGCCGGACAGGTCTCGTTCGACGATGGTATGTACTCGTCTGAACTCCCGCTCGATCTCACGCTCAACTGTCTCACGGCCATGTTCGAGCAGTACCACACGATTTCTTTCCTGCAGTTTTTTCTCACCACTCGCAACGGAAGCAGAGGCAATTCGAAAAAACCGGTAAAGCCCAAGGAATATGCTATCGGATAAAGCATGGGCAGTACTTCTTCCGAAATACAGCAGCACTACTGCCCCCAAGGCAATAAGAATTAAACTGATAGCCGGTTGGTCTCCCAACCAGCTACCTAAGTCTGTAATTTGCATAGACACTCCATTCAATCAGGCTTGTATAATTTTGACAATTTGTCTGTTTGATGCAGTCTACAAGGAAGCGGAAATTATTCTGTGCTGTTGTTCACGTTCTATCGATGACCAGGCGCATTCGTCCGGGAAATTCGACCGTCGATAACTGTAGCAATCACTTTCACCGGAACAGGTGACCCAAGACTTACCGAGTTCTGTGAAGGGTTACGCTGTGTTGGTTGCACACCAGCTAGAGGTACTTCGAGCTGTCATACAAATGAGAGTAAAAGGCTCTTGTAGGACTGGGGTTGTTTTGTATTGCGGGTATTTCTGTCGCAGTGCACCAATGGCCCGATTGGCATCGTTTAATTCCGGCGGGTTTTGTCCCAGTTTGATAATTCGCAGCTCTATTTCTATTCTTATCCACCAAAGCAAAGCCCAGTCTTCGTCATAATGATCGAGCAACAGGCTCGCCATGGGATTGTTCTCTGCATTCCTAACCCTCTTAAGCACATTCGCGCTCTTAGGTTTACCGTCGATAGGAGACCAGATTCTGTGGTTGTCGTCGTTGACGAAGACGATGGGCACCTGGTGCGGTGTCCCATCAGTATTAATGGTGGCGAGCATGGCGACTGGCCATGTGTCCAGGTAATGAATGATTCTTGATTTTGGAAGTTTCAAGCCCTGGGCCAGTTAGAAGTTAATCGCCCGGTCAAATGCGTCGAGCACGGATTCATGTATCGCTTCTGATAGTGTCGGATGAGGGAAGATGGTCTCAATTAATTCAGCCTCTGTGGTTTCTAAACCCATGGCAATTGCAAATCCCTGAATCATCTCGGTAACACCGGAGCCTATCAAATGTGCGCCCAGTAACTCCCCCGTTGAATGGTCAAATATCGTCTTCACCATGCCATCCGCATCGTTAATCGCAATGGCCTTACCATTCGCAATAAGAGGAAATCGTCCAACTCGAATACTGCCCAGTGCCGACGCTGCCTCTTCTGTAAGGCCAATGCTGGCCACCTGCGGATGACTGTATGTGCAGCCTGGTACGTGCAGCCGATTCAATTCATCCGGACGTTTACCAGCGATGGCCTCAACCGCGATCACAGCCTCATGGCTCGCCTTGTGGGCCAGACAAGGAACCCCGGCGACATCGCCAATGGCATATATGCCTCGAATGTTAGTCTGCAGAAATGGGTCCACCACTATGAATCCGTTGTCAGTCTCGACACCGATGTCGTCCAGCATCAACGAACTGATGTTACCCGCCACGCCAACGGACAAAATGGCCGCGTTAAATTCCTTCTCCGCGCCGTTAATCGTTGCGACCAGATTCTCCTTACCCATCCTTAAAGCATCAATCGCAGTTTCAGTGAGCACTTCGATACCCTGTTGTTTAAACGCTTGCCGGGCCAGTGCTGCAATTTCGGCATCTTCGGCGGGTAAGATCTGCGGCAACATCTCAACCAGGGTGACATTCGCGCCTAACGTGGCATAAAAGCTGGCAAACTCAACACCAATAGCACCTGCACCAATGATCAGCAACCGCTGTGGTATAAATGATGGGGTCATGGCAGATCTGGCATCCCATATCCGTTCGTGGTCTACCTGGATATGTGGCAGGTTTTTTGCGCTGGCACCTGTGGCGATAATGAAGTTATCGGCAACCACATAAGCGTCGTTAGTATCTTCTCGTTCTACACAAACCCGGTTCTTATCCACAAACCGTGCTTCACCTTTGATTACAGTGATGGCATTCTTGCGCATAAGATGCTGAACACCTTTGCTGAGCTGGGACGCCACCTGCCGCGAACGTTCAATCATTTTTGCGAGATTTATTTTTGGCGACGATACTTCTATACCAAACTCAGCTGCCGCTCCAATCTCGCGATAAAGGTCAGCTGCATGCAGCAGAGACTTGGTTGGAATACAGCCCCAGTTCAGACAGACGCCACCTAACTCCGCCCTTTCCACCAGGCCAACGCTGAAGCCCAGCTGGGCCGCTCGAATCGCCGCAGTATAGCCGCCGGGACCACCACCTATGATTACTATCTCGAATTCCTGATCTGCCATTTCTTTTTCCGTTAGTGTCTGCTCTAAACCAGGAGCCGGTATGGGTTAGCCAGTAACTCCCGCACTTCGACGAGGAATTCCGCGGCAGGTGCACCATCAATCACGCGATGGTCCCAGGTCAGGGAAAGGTTCATCTTTTTACATTTAACCGGGGTATCACCTCTCCAGTTAACCCCATCGAATATGCGATTAATGCCAAGGATACCTGCCTGGGGCTCATTGATGATTGGGGTAAACGAGTCGACGCCATACATACCCAAGGCGGTGATGGTAAACGACCCCTCAGCATAGTCGTCTAGACCTAAAGTTCCTTCCCTGGCTGCCAGCGCCAGACGAGAACTCTCTACGGCAATTTCTTTAAGAGAGAGCCTGTCCGCATGGCGGACTACCGGAACTACCAGTCCCTCGGGTAATGCAACTGCAATACCCATATGCACATCAGGCAGTAAAGTGATCTCAGTTTCGCCAAACTGGCTGTTCATTAACGGATGCCTCACCAGTGCTTTCGCCACCGCTCTGATAACCAGGTCCGTATAGGTTGGCCTTATCCCTTCGTCTTTCCATTCTTCAATCAGCGATTCCCGCAACTTCACGCCATCGTCCATGTCCGCTTCCATATCCATGGTCAACTGGGCTGAATTCTGCAGGCTGCTGAACATACGCCGGGCAATAGTTTTGCGCATGCCCGTGATCTTTATTGAACCAGGCGCAGCATCAGTTGCCTGCGGAACCACTGTTTGCGGCGCGGCACCTTTTTGAGCGGCGGCATCGATATCTGCCTGAACAATTCTCCCACCAGGACCGGAACCTATAACCTGGTTGATATCGACGCCCTTTTCGCGGGCTAATCGCTTCGCCAATGGCGATGCTTTTGCTGCCGCTCTTATGGGCTGCGGCGCTACGGGCTGCGGCACATCGTCTTTGGCGGCCTGGACGTCTGCCTCAACAATACGGCCACCGGGCCCTGTGCCTGTCACACTTAAATAGTCGAGCCCGAGTTCTTTCGCCAGTCGGCGAGCCGCAGGCGATGACTTGATGCGGCCATCATCTGGTTTGCGCATTTGTGATTTCTGAGGCTCGACCGTTTCCGACGGTCCGACTTCTGCTTCTATCGTCGCTGGTGCTGTAGAGGCAGGTGCAACGGACAAGTTCGAAGGAATGTCCTCACCTTCTTCAAACACGAAGCCAACCACGGTGCCGGGCTCGAGGTTCACACCGATTTCTACCAGATGCTTCACAGTACCTGAGGCTTCCGCATCAATGTCCATGTTTATTTTTTCGGTTTCGAGGGCATAGAGCATCTCACCTTTTCTTACCTGTTCTCCATCCGGTATATACCATTCTGAAACCATGCCTTCTGTCATGGTCATTCCTACTTTCACCAAATAAATTTCTTTTGGCATCGATCACTCCGATTCTTGTTCTTACTATGTTTTTTGTAATTAGGTTTTGTAAATGGTTTAGTAAAATGGCTAACGACTGGTAGTAAAAAGTTGCCGACAGGCCGCCAGTTGCATGGTCTTCTCAATATTCAGGATTGCGGGTCCTGAACGGGACAACCGCATGCTGACTTTCTGCCCCGGTTTTATCACCCGCTCTCTTTCCCCATCAAAGGCCAAAACACAGGGACCTTTGAGGTTAATCTGTTCATAAAACGAAACAATGCGGCTGCTTTCCACATCGATCGCCCGGAACATTCCCGGTGCAATGGGCGCGCTAATTCTCATACCTTTCTTACCCATTACCAAATGCAACCCTTTGTCTGTTTCTTCCGAGACGGGCTTGATCAAACCACCCAGGGATGTCATACCCACATCTGAAGGTTCTGCACGGGTGAGGAGAACTTGCTGGATTGCATCGGCATCCAACAATGCACGGCTACCAATGAAGCGGTCATTGGTAACCACTGCGTCGATTAGCGCGATATCGGGTTCTTCATTTTCGATTTCAATATCGATAATTTTTACAGCTACGGTCACTTCATCGGCTTGCACTCCACCTGACGCCAACACCCCCAGGGCTGCACCGGCGATGGTTGCCTCTTTGAAACGGGGAAATACGTTGTTGGTTCCGGTAGACAAGGGGAGCAACAACGCACTTCTCCACCCTTTAACAAAAGCGCGGGAAGTGCCATCACCGCCAAGTATCAATGTCGCTACACAATTCAGCTGTGCCAGTTCACTGGCGCCCCATTCGGTATCCAGGCTGCTGGCAGTTTTGGGACTGTTAACTTTCGTCACTGCACAGTCAGCGGGTAGTTCCTGCATGATGCTGTGGGCTATGTTGTGGCTGTCATCAACATAGGCAAATGATGTGGCACCTGCACTCACCGCGCCAACGACAGCGCGGCCAATAATTGCGCTCTTCTCCCGATTGTCAAAAATTGAGGCGCGTGCAACCAATCGCCGGACGTCTTTGCCGGACGCCGGATTCGCCAGAATACCGATGGTTGATTGAGTCACAATTTTTTGCCGCCCTGCTCGATAACTCCTGCTCAATAACTATAGCGCCAGAGTTTGCCGAATCTTCTCAACAATTCGTGATGCATCAGGGACGTATATCTTCTCCAGAGCCGGACTAAAAGGGACCGGAGAAAACGGGGCGCCCACCCTGACAACCGGAGCATCCAGATAATCAAAAGCAAGCTCCTGAATCTGGGCGACAATCTCGCCGCCAATTCCACCAAACTGAACCGCTTCGTGCACCACGAGGGCACGGTGGGTTTTCTTAATAGAAGTGATAACGGTATCGGTATCGAATGGCTGAATGCTGCGGGCGTCGATCACTTCAACATCAAGTCCATGCTCTTTCAATTCTTCCGCGGCTTTTAACGCTTCATGTACCATTCTGCTAACGGCCACAATGGTAAAATTGGTACCCTCCCGGACCACCGCTGCTTTACCGATTTCAACTTCATAGGGTCCTTCAGGTACCTCACCTTTTAACCCCAGGGACGCCTTGTTCAGAACCACAAAAACTGGATTGTTGTCGCGGCTGGCAGCAATGATCAATCCTTTGGCATCATACGGGTTTGAAGGCATCACGACCTTTACCCCGGGTAAATGAGCCAGCCAGACTTCAAGACTCTGGGAATGTTGCGCAGCCATACTCAAGCCTGCCCCGGACATGGTCAATACCGTCACCGGTAAGGTCACGCCACCACCAAACATATAACGCATCTTCGCCATTTGATTGGCAATCTCGTCCATGCACTCACCTATAAAATCCATAAACATGATATCGATGATGGGCCTGCACCCGGTGGCCGCTGCACCAACACCCAGCCCGACAATACCTTTTTCAGAAATAGGTGTGTCAATAATCCTATCCGCACCAAACTCAGCGAATAATCCCGCATAGTAGCCAAAAACGCTACCGGCCTGCCCTACATCTTCACCGGCAACGAATGCGTTTTCCTGTTCCAGTAGTACCTCCCTCACTCCTTCGGTGATGGCCGAAACATACGGTAGGGTTCTTGCTTCCTGTTGTGTTTTTTCTGCTGCTTGCGACATATCAAACTCCCGCCGTGCTGTATACATCATCGAGTAGATTCGACGGATCAGGAAAGGGGCTGTCCTCTCCGAACTGGATCGCTTCCTCGAGTTCCTTATTGATGTCGCTATAGATCTTGTCTATTTTCTTTCGCGTCATTACTTTAAGTTCGATCAGGCTCGTTTCAAACGATTGGATTGAGTCGCGTTTCTTCCAGATTTCCAGTTCTTCATCGGTACGATAGGTCAACCCCATGCCACGAACTCCCACATGATCGTAGAAACGGTAGGTCTTGCACTCCAGCAAGGTTGGCCCATCGCCTTTGCGTGCCCGTGCAATGGCCTCACCGGCTGCCTCGTACACAGCGATTACATCCATGCCATCGACTATGACGCCGGGGATACCGTAACCTGCTGCCCGATCTGCAACATCAACAATCGCCTGGTGATTGGCCTGTGGTGTGTATTCCCCATAACCATTGTTCTCGCAAACAAAAACACAAGGTAACTTGTATAAGGACGCCATGTTGACCGCCTCATGAAAGCTACCCTCATTTGAGGCGCCATCACCGAAAAAGGCCACGGCGACGCGATTCGACTTTAGGAATTTGTTGGCGAAAGCGGCACCCATAGCTATCGGTGGTCCTCCGCCGACGATGCCATTGGCACCCAGCATCCCCAACCCCATATTGGAAATATGCATGCTGCCGCCTTTACCTTTGCAATAGCCGGTTGAGCGACCAAACAACTCTGCGAACATCAGGTCAAATGCACCCCCTTTTGCGACCAGATGACCGTGACCCCGATGGGTACTGGTAATCTGGTCTTCATTCGACAGGTGTTGCATAACCCCTGACGCGACGGCTTCCTGGCCTACGTATAAGTGAAGTGCACCGGGTATCTTGCTTGCTTCCATCATTCGCCCTGCTTCTTCCTCAAAGCGTCGAATGCGCACCATTTTTAAATGTAGTTCCTGAAGTACCTTATTCGTCGGTTGCTTTGCCACCGTTCACCTCTTTTGTTTGCTTTTCTCACGCTGCAGCAGCGATGTTTGAACCCTTCGGGCGCGTCTTGACTCCACCTTCTCTCATTTCTTCTACTTATGCAAAGCCGACAATTGAAAAAAGAAAAGATAAACAGAAACACGGATAATACGAGAAGATAAAAAACAGTCAAGCTTGACTGTATATTGATAATGCCTTTATATCATCGTTCTCTCCCATGAAGTAGCTTCGTAAACCTTGATCACAGGCAGAATGAGTCAACCATTGAATTTTTTAAGGCAACTACCATGAACAGCTTCCCCAAAACCATGTCCGAGTTAAGTTCTGAATGGCTCTCGGAAGCACTCGGCTATCCAGTGACTGAATTCAGGGCGGAGATATTGGGTGAGGGCATTGGCGTCATTGGTCTGGTGACACGGGTTTTTATCACCTCGGCATCGGGTCCGACATCAATCATCGCCAAATTCCCGTCCCAGGTACCTGAAAACAGAGGCGTTGGAGAGCTCTATGACATGTATGGTCGCGAGTATCGCTTTTACACGGATATCGCGCCGTCCATTCCACTGCGCATACCTGATTGTTTTCATGCATCCTACAATCCTGACAATCAGGATTTCGTCTTGTTACTGGAAGACCTGGATACCTACCGGATCGGCGACCAGATCGAAGGCTGCAACGCCCATGAAACTGAACTTGTTCTTAAAGCCCTCGCTTCACTGCATGCCAGTACCTGGCAACCGGACAACTTCGACCACCTGGTGTCACACAATAACCCCATGCAGCGTGATGGCATGATTGGCGGTTTCGAGATGGGCTGGCCTGTTGTTCTTCATCAGTTTTCTGACCTGGTCCCGGAGTCTGCCAGGAACATTGGCGACAAAATGCCTGGGGCCATACCCAAATTGTTAGACGCAATGTGTCAGGACCCTGTTTGCGTTTCACAAGGGGACTCTCGCCTGGACAATATCTTCTTTGGTGACGACGAAGTGGTGATTATTGATTGGCAGGCAATTTCAGCATCTGCACCGGAGCATGATGTTGCTTACTTCCTGACCCAGAGTCTGAAGCAGGATGTCTATGAAGCAAAGGACTGGGTAAAGGTGTACCACGACGAATTAACACGTCTGGGGATTGAGTATCCCATCGACCAATGCCGCGAACGATTTACCGTCTGCGCCTTGTATCTTTTGTGCTATGCCGTCGTCATCGCCGGGACACTCGACCTGTCTAACGAACGTGGACAGAAAATGGCTAAAACCCTGCTCGCGAACAGCCTTCGTTCATTGGACAGCTTAAACGCCTTCGAGTTGCTACGCTAAATACCGTTTCCCGGTAGCCCGGGACAGTTTACTTATATAAGTGAACTTATCCCCGGATTCCCTGATTCTGATTTGGTTTGACTTGGATATTTAGCGGTGTATCAATGGTGTATGTCACGCACAAATATCGACATAGACGAAAAAGCCTGTGCCGAGGTAATGAAAAGGTACCAGTTTGTCACTAAACGAGAAGCTGTCAACTTTGCCCTCCGATCTCTTGCTGCAGAACCCCTGAGCGAAGCACGAAACCTGTGTGGAACCGGTTGGGAAGGCGACCTGGATGAAATGCGAACCAATAGATTTACATGATACTTATCGATACCTCTGCATGGATCGAGTTTCTAAGAGATACAGCTTCCCCGACATGTGAACGAGTTGAAGAAGTACTGGCAACCGACATTGCCGTCGCCGATCCTATACGCATGAAAGTACTTGCAGGCGCTCGTAGTGAGCAAGTGTCGGGTAAAAGGAGAGAAGGTCAGAAAGTTAGGGGAGCCATATATATCTTTGTTATCTTCATGGATGGTTTCAATTTTTGAGACCAGATCTTTGTGGCGTTTTGCCCGTTTACTATTGGGCCTGTGACGCCAGTCGTAGTAACCGCCGCGTGATACATCAAGAACCCGACACATGTGTATTATCTTAAACTGCGTTCGATGCGAATGAACAAACTCGTACTTTAGCTGTGCTTTTTCGCAAAGAACGCTTGAGCCTTTTTTAGGATAAGGATCTCTTCGTTAGCGACTGCGAGTTCGTGTTTGAGGCGAACATTTTCTGCCGCAATACCGACTGGGCGCCCTGGTTTTCGGTCAAAAGCTTCATCGCCATGCAAAGCGATTTTTCCCTGCCAAAGATAAAGTTTGTTTCTAGCAACACCTAGTTCCCGCGCTAGCACCGCAACTTTTTTGTCGCCCTTCTCAAGTAAACGAACCGCTTCTCTGTTAAATTCAGCACTGTATGTTTTTCCTTTGTTCGACATAAAAACACTCCTTGTAGTGACTATTGTCACCATATTAAAGTGTCAGTCAAACTGGGGGAGGTTCAAACTGTCCCACAGATTCCTAGATGCTAATTCAGAAATTTCACGATCAACTACAACTCTTGCTTAGGAACAAAAGCGGGGTAATTTCACTGCTTTACGTCTGCAGTGTGTTGTTGATGCTTCTCGTGTTCCTGTTAAGTATGTCCATTCGGATGACTGACACCGATCTCTGGTATCACTTAACCGGGGGGCGTTTTCTGTTTGAAACTGGCCAATTAGCCAACCCGCTGGATAAGTCCTTTATCGAGCCCAGGCGAGAGTTCCTCAACTACTTCTGGGGCTTTCAGGCCATCGCTTTCAGCATTTGGGATGTTTCCGGTTATCTGGGCATGATTGTTACCAAAGCGTCGCTCACCCTTGGTACTGCCTGGTTCCTGGCCAAAATCGTGGTGATGGACAAGAGATTCTCCCAGGCAGGTTTTTGGCAACTCGTGCTGCTGTCGTTGATTGTATTTCTTTTGAGTACCCGTTTCTCTTTCAGACCCCATGTGTTTTCTTACTTTTTCACAGCATTTTTCATTTACACCCTGATGTATCGAGGAAAATGGTTCCGCATTTTACCGCTGGCAACCATTCTTTGGGTAAACATCCATGGTGTTGAATGGGTAATCGGCGGACTAATCTGCGGTAGTTATGTGTTGCAACGAAGTTTCGCCTATATGAAGAATCGAGACATTCAAAGCCTGAGATCTTCACTATGGGTAGTGGCTTGCCTACCCGCGGTTCTCGTAAATCCTGAGGGGATATACCTGTTCCTTGCCCCTTTTATCACCCCATCAGGGGTGTATGAATTTGTTTCAGAACTGACCAAACTTCAATTCGCAACCTCCATCAGCTTCGCCCCGGGCCTGACGACGGATAACGTTTTTCTCCTGCTGTTTCCACTCGGAATATTTTCCCTGATACAAGCAGGTCGCCAGTTTGAACAGTATATATTCACTATTTTGCTGGCGGTCGGGGGCTTATTCTACTGTCACGCGGGGCACGTTTCATCTGGGAGTGACTGCTGCTCTCGACGCCCCTGTTTACGGTGGGTCTTCAATTAGTTTCGAGCAAAAAACCTGCCGCTACAGAGCGGGAATTTGAGTGGAAAGGCGTCCTCATCCTGTTGTCATTGCTCTTGCTCCTCGGATACTCCTGGTGGAAGAACAGCGATAGCAAAAATTATCCGTTCAACGAAAACTCGCTCCCCTTGGGTACATCCGACTTTATCGAAGCCATGAAGATCAAGGGTAAGTATGCTCTCGCCCCAAGTTATGCGGGATACATAGAATGGCGTTTAAGTCCCGATATTCAAATTCACTCCGATATGCAGTTTCCCCCCTTTCATGAATTGGACTTCTTCGAGATCCACAAGTCGATGCTTAGCAAACCAGCGCATCAACACTTTGTCGAAAAGTACAAGCCAGATTTAATCGGGGTACGAAAAACGTTCGATAAGTTCCCGACATTACTGGGCAAGAATTCCCCTTACGTGCCGATTTTCTTTGATCACTTAATGGTTCTGTATATCAATGGTGTCAAGTATCCCCGGATCAAGGAAAAATACCTGCTCAAGCACATCAATCCCTACAAGCCGGACGGTTTGAAACCAGGTCAGGCCCATCCCGCCATCAAAGAAATAGAACGCATGCTAAACGTGACGGACAATATACCTGAAGTAAAACTCACCCTGCTTGGTTACCTGGTAGAAGCAGGTAAGATGGAAGAGGCAAAGATTCATGCCAGTTCATTGCTGGAATACGATGCTAAAAACGAAAAACTGCAATTCTACCTCGCGAAGATAGCCCACAATGAAGGAGACTATCCCCGTGCAATTCAACATTACAACGCCTCCATTGATCTATCGGTCGAGCCGCACCTCGCACAACAGCTAATGGCAGAATGCTATTTTCATATCGAAGATCATACAAAGGCATATGAGCTGTTCACTGCAGCCATAAAACTCTACAGCGATCAAAATCCAAAACTTCTTCACTACTATCTCTTCGCGTTCTCTTCATACATTGTCGGTGATAGCACAAAAGCCAAACGCGCCCTTGCCATGTACCGGATACTTGACGACGATTCAGATCCAGAACTCAGTAAGCGGGCGGATGAGTTAATGAAAATTCTAGAGGATGGCTAAACAGTTCAGACTACAAAAGGTGGTCTTTCACCATAGGTAAACGCACGCCACAGCCATTCTATCGGTCCAAATCGATAGCGTTTTAGCCACCACTGGCTGAAAAATAACTGGAACACCCAGATACCAAATACCACAGGATAAAGAGCCACTCGACTCAACTCACCTACCTGTGAAAAACCCAGCCCCGTGAAGACAATCGCGCATATCAGTGACTGCATCAGATAATTAGTAAGCGCCATCCGGCCCACACCAGCGAGCAGATGGCGAACGCTGGCGATGACATCTTCGCGGGTCAGCCAGACTATCAATCCGATGTACCCGAGGCACATCCCAAGCCTGCCGATATGATAAGTAGGCTGCGTCTGTGCAAAGATACTGAGAAGATTGAAATTATTCCTGAGCGCCAACAACACTTCATAGGCATTAGTCAGCAGCCCAATTGTGAACCCAATGACCATCAGTCTGACGTAAAATCGACTCGAACACTCGCCTTGCAAGACACCCGCTTTGTACAGTGCCATCCCTATGATCATCATCGCCAGGGCATCCCAAATCAGGAACATCGGCAAAATCTCGGTAATCATGTGGGTCGATTTCCCAGCATTCCAAAAAAAAGCAGACCAGTAACTGTCCCGACGCTGTGCCATTTCTTCAGCCACCGCTTCGTCGGTTGGGGCAAAGTCAACGACGAATTCATCCCAGACTGCCGCTGTTTCTATGACATAACTACTTAGACCAGCCTGGTTTTTTGTATTTGCCATTATTTCTGCAGAGCGACTCGCTTCCCCTAGAACGAATCCCAGAGCGAGGTGTAAGGCTGACATCAGCCCGATAATCACTCCTGCGATAATCAACAGTTTTCTTACACTATAGTCCCGAAACCAGTACAACAGAGCACCTGCAATGGCATAGGTCACCAGAATGTCTCCATTCCACAACAGGACATAGGCATCAAACAATCCAAAGATCAACAGCCAGAAAGTTCGCTTGTAATGCTCAGCGCCACTTTTACTCTTCTTACCCGTGGTAAACAATACGACCCCTGCACCAAACAGCATCGAGAACAAGCAGCGCATTGCACCTTCCGCGAACAACTCAACGCTGACCCAGGCGGCGAGATCCAAACCGGACTGATTCGTCAGGTCGAAACCTGGATTCGAGTACGCAGCCGAGTGCAAGCCAAACCCAATGATGTTTAACAGCAGTATCCCCAGCAAGGCAAAGCCTCTAAGGACATCCAGGGATTCGATTCGGCTGGCTTGATCAACTGGTGGCATGAAAGGCTCCCAAGGGTCTGTTCGCAGGCAAAATCATGGCATGGCTTGATATTGAGGCAGGTCGTCGGTGATTTCAAACCAGGATGCCTTGGAGCCAGTATAGATGTGCGCCTGGGGTCGGATACCCGGATCCTGATCGACGGCACCCATTGGTACCATTGCAATGCCACGATCCTCATGTACCGTTGGCATCATTGAACCACAATCCCGGCAGAAGGAAGAAAAAAAGGACTCCGAATCAGGCAGTTTGAAGTTCTCGACCAGACTTTCTCCACTCACCCAGCGGAATTTGTCGACCTCTACAAACGTTTGTACAGAGTGTGCAGCAGATCGTGACTTGCGACATCGCGAACAATGACAGTAGCCCATCCTTCCCAGAGTCTCATCAAACTCAAACAGGACTTTACCGCACAAGCAACTCCCTCCAATGGCGCCAGCTGTCTCAGGTTGTCGCTCGGGGTTTTCAATACCGACAATACCAGCCATCTCCGGATAAGCTTCAAACTGTTCCACATCGTCAGTAATCTCGAACCACACTGCTTTGGAGGCAACAAATACATGGCTGTCCAGTTTTCGGTTGATTTTTCCATCAAGATTTCCAGCTGGCATAAAGACACTCTGGCCATCACCCATGGCCGCAGCAACTTTTGAGCCACAGCGGGGACAGAAAGAACGATGACCAGCTGCAGATGATGTATAGATCCTTATCTTGTCAACCCCGCCAGTCCAGCAAAACGCGTCAGGCAAGACACCAACATAGGTACCGCAGGCGCTGCCATGTAATTTACGGCACATCGAACAGTGGCAGTTCGACATCATGAAAGGCGTGCCTTCTATCTTCCAGGTGATGTCACCACACAAACAAGAGCCATTGTTCATCTTTGATACCTGCCAGCAACAGAGTCATTGCACTTCCTAAGAACATATTGTACAATTTTTGGTAATTGCTACAAGCTATATATACTAAGGCTTCAGCTCAATCAAAATCCTTCGATAACCCCATTTTGATGTTAACTACGCGCTTTCTGGTTCTATCAGTATTACCGGTGATTTGCCTGCTGGTATTGCCTCTTATGGGTATGGCGCATAACATTTCAGAGAGCAATGCTCGTTTCGTTGAAGGCATTTCAGGTCCGGCGATCGTGCCGTTTATGTATCTTGGTGCCAAGCATATGGTCACAGGCTATGACCACCTGTTGTTCCTGTTGGGAGTGATCTTCTTCCTGTTTCGGGCGCGGGACATTCTGCTCTTCGTGACACTTTTTACTCTTGGACACAGCATTACCCTGATGAGTGGGGTACTGCTGCAAGTCAATGTCAACGCCTACCTGATCGATGCCATTATAGGCTTGTCCGTTGTTTACAAGGCATTTGAGAACATTGACGGTTTCAAACAGGTCTTTGGCCTGCAGTTAAATGCGCGCCTGGCAGTTTTTATCTTTGGCCTTTTTCACGGCCTCGGGCTTGCCACCAAACTACAGGAATTCGCCATCTCAAGTGATGGGCTGGTGACTAACATCGTTAGTTTTAACGTCGGCGTGGAGATTGGCCAGGCGATCGCACTGGCTCTGATTCTCATTGTACTTTTACACTGGCGGCAGCGTGATAGCTTTCAAAATCATGCGTTCATTGCCAACACGCTACTAATGACCGCCGGATTCGTTCTGACAGGCTATCAAATAGCAGGATACATGTGGGCGTAATAAAGTCGGTACTACCGGACAAAACGGCCGATAAGCAGCGAGTAAAGTTATGAAGCAAGAAACTTACAGAATTCTGATCGCCACCGCTGCCGCATTTGCGACATCGCTGGTGATTCTCTTTACCCTTGTTCTCCCGGCGGAATTTGATATTGATCCTTTAGGCACGGGCCAGGCTCTGGGTATCTTCGGGTTATCGAGCACCACGGAGACGCCGACAGTATTCAAAGAGGGAAAGGTCTACCTCTCAGACAGCGTCGAGTATGTTCTGCAACCCTTCGAATCCGTGGAATATAAATACCGTATGAACAGCGACAGTACGCTGGTCTATGCCTGGCATGCATCAGATAGTGTCACCTTTGATTTTCATGGCGAACCTGATGACGGACCGGAAGGATTCGCAGAAAGCTATAGTATTGGTAAAGGTCTTGCGGAAAACGGTTCTTTCTTTGCCCCATTCACGGGTATTCATGGCTGGTTCTGGGAAAACAGAGGTGCCGACGCAGTCACCGTGAAGTTAACAACATCAGGCTTTTATAGCGCAACCCTCGAATTTCGGGATGGCTTTGTCAACGAACGCTTACTCAGTTATTGAGCGGGTCCGGTTTCTCTTCGCCTTGAATATACAATTGATGACAGGATGAGCAGACCCTATAGATTTGACCACCCGCCTCAAATAGATCATCAGCGTTATGAGCCCTGGCGGCTGCTTTGGCCCTTAGCCCCACATCCACCAGCCCCTGGGATATTTCTATCCAATCCTTATCATCCCTGGCGCGACTCGGCATCATTAACAGGTTCCCCGATTCTGCCACCACGACCGCGCTCTGCTCCACCGCCAGCCAGCCTTCATCGGTCGTGGGTTGCAAGTCCTGCGTACCCTCAACGGTAATAATCGCCCCGGCAGAGGCCCAGATCACATCAGCAGCGGGATCCAGGACAAAATCCATAATATGTTTAACATCACCCGTGGGTTTAAAAGGAACCGGTTTGGCTGCCTCGGGTCGGGCGCAACCACCCAACACCAGGACAGCCAATAGCGTTAAAACACAGGTATTAATAGAGGTTTCAATTGACGGCATGTTATTAACTATCGCTAATTAGTGCTTATCCATAAATAGGTGAATTTCGACTTCAGCACCCTACTTTACGCATATTGAGTCTATTTTAATAGCACAAAACGTGACTGGAAAAGCACACATAATCATTTTTGGATAGGCACTAATTAGGGTCGCGGCCATCTTCTGGCGCGCCAGTTCCGGACGATCCCATAAACAGCTTGCGACCATCGGCGAATGTAATATCCCTGCCGTTGGCTCGATTGGATCGGTCCTTGCTCTGATAGCCATCGACAACAATAAAAGTACCCGGCTTCAGTGAATTCTTGTTAATTCCGCGCCTCAACAAGGTATTGGGCGTACCACCTTCAACCATCCAGCTTTCTTTTGTGCCGTCTTCTTTGGTGATTTCAAGATGAATCCAGGCATGGGGATTAACCCACTCCACTTTGGTTACCGGACCCCGCAGAATCAACGGACGGTTCGGGTCGAACTCAGCACCAAAAGCATGGTGCGCGCTAAGCTGTACAGGCGTGCACAGTGCGAGCGCGATCCCTGCGACTGTGGCGATTTGTTTAATAGACATATTAATTACCCCATTTGGTTTGGTGTTCAAGCATCTGAAATCTATTCACTACTCACAGATTCCGTTTCAGCTTCTAACAATCTTGCGCCCCTTAAAATATTTCCAAGGGCATAATTTCCTTCATGACAGGCATATTCAAATACCGTGTCGTCAGTTCGTGGCCAGGGATACTCGCCACTCCAGGGTTTCTCCCAAACGGCAGGATCCTCCACCGTGAAGTTGTATATTATTGTTTTGTCATCCTTACGAGTAAACCGCTCGACTACATGAAGGTCTTTACCAGCCCCGCCAAAAGAAGAGGTCACTTTGAAGTTTGTTGTATCGACTACCAACGTGTCTCCGTCCCAGTGACCTATCGAATCACCCATCCATTTGCGAACATCATCAGGCAGATGTTCACTGTTTAGACGAACGATCCGTGCATCGTGCACCATCTCATTCAGAATCATAATATGATCTGGTGTTTGTACGATTCTTTTTAAATTGTTGTAAAGCACCGGCAACATCGGCGGCCCGGCAGTGGACCCAAAACCCAACAGGCAGCGTTCTGCCAGGGGTCGCAACTCCGGGTCGTCATAGGGTCCCCGGTCCCCGGTTTTAAGCCACCAGGCTTCACCCTTGTTTGGTTTGGCAAATTGTGCAAACAGCTTAATACGTACCTTCGCAGCTTCTTCAGTTCGCTGACGCCTGCCATCTGCAGGATCATAGATAATCGAGGTACGAAACCTACCATCAATCTCGAACGCGTCATCGCCATTATCAATCCAGAAGGAATTGTAACCACCCACATTACCTGCCGCACCCCGGGACCCATCGCCACCGTCGGGTGGTGCCTCTCGATTCGGGTCACTCACCTGCGAACTGGCTTCTATAGCATCTGCCTTATCACTGGCGATTTTCTCGGCTGCTTCTTTAGTGAGGTAAAGATTGTCGCCAAACATCTTGGGTCGTTCCAACGGTGTCAGGGTCGCAACATTGTAGTTACCGCTCAGGTCCGGTACGTTGTCCTTGCCAGCTTGTACGGTAAAGGGGAGTAACAGCACCCACAAACCCACAAACAGCGCTGTTTTCAGCCCGTTCATGGTGCCTGAAACAGGAAGGTGCCATATAGAGTCAGTCATCCGAGCTCCCGGTGTGATCATTGGTAGTTGACTGCTAATCAAGTGGATTACGCCTCCACTCGCCGTACATCATCTCTTCAACAAACTCAACACACTTAAAGTCCAGCAATTGTGCATTCGCCTCCATTCGGCGATAAAGCGGCATGCTGATTTTCCAGGGTTCTGTGAACACCTCAGGGTCGGTAATCGTCGCTTCATAGTGTAAATGGTTTGGCCCCATCGGGGTGTAACGTTCAACCACCGTCATCATCTCTGTATGGTGACTGCCTGACCGATCCAACCAGGTCTCAGCATTCAGTCCAGTAACCGTCAATACCAGTGTATCACCATCCCAACTGGCCACAGTCTGCCCCATCCATGAATCAATCGGTGCCGGTCCCGGATCGCTGCTAAAAATATCCCGAACTGCGCCTGCGTACGTATAGGAGATAAATAAGTTGTTTTCTCCCTGGAAGATCTGAAACGGATAGGGCATATAGGTTGCTCTCGGCACACCCGGCAGATAACACTTAACCTCCGGGTCCCGGTCAGCCCACATGGCCTGATTTTCTTCTTTTTTGGCTCTTGCCTCAGGTTTGTAAGGGATCTTGCCGCCTTCAACCACGCCGAGACCCGGGGGAACCGATCCTACCGCACCCAGCGCCAGCACATTCTTTGCCGGTACCGGCCCCTGCGGGCCTGCCCTGAGTTGCATCGCTGCTCTGGCCATATGAATTTCCAGGTCATAGTTCGCTTCATTCATGGCCTGCCAGATGCCGTTCAGATCCGGATGTTTGCCTCCGGGACCTCGTGATGCCTTGTAATCTGCCGCTTGTGAAATGGATGCCAAAAAAACAAGCATTGAAATTATAAATAGCCGGGTACTGTTATAAGACTTCATTAACTACCTTCTGGGATCCTAAGTGGGATAACAATACAATTATCTCACCTTTAATAGCAATTGGAAGCGGGGTCGGAATAGTATTAGTTTGCGTGATGTACCAAAACATGGGGCCTGTTGATGCCATCAAAGCCAATCTGGATCGATAAATTCGACGAACTGTCGATTTATTCGTTTCCTTTTAGAATCAGCAACATTCTAATTCTCTTTTTGTTCACCCTGACCTTCTCCTATGTGTTGGGCGCAACACTGTTCCTGGGTATGATCGGTTTTATTGTCACAATTACCCTCGCTTACGTCAGCTTCAGTTTCTTCTTTGGGTACCTTTTCGTCATTTTCGAGTACACCTCCCTCGGATTTCAGGAAATACCGCGCTTATCCGCCGATTTACTGTTTAATGAGCGTGGCCGATTAGTGAAGGCTACCGTACTAGTGAGTTTCTTCTTATCCGCCATTTTCTTTGTTACCGATCCCTTCTGGCAAACCTTCCTGACTATCACGAGCCTGTTACTTATACCGGTTGCGATGTCGGTTCTGATAATGGAAGGCAGACTGATTTCTGCCCTGAACCCTTTGAACTGGTTCGCAGCCCTGAAGAACATCGAGGCAGATGCCAGATTTGGCCAGTTCCTGATTTTGCAATTTAGTATGTTGCTCACCGGGTATGTCGCACTCTTTGTGAATCTTGGCTGGTTCAACATCTTGACGATGATGGCCTTTCTTACGGTTTCCATGACCGCGTTTCGCTGCCTCGGCGTGGTTCTGCACAGCAATGCCGAATCCCTTGGGCTCGAGGTTGTTTATGGACCCGTGATTGAAGAGGAACAGACTCAACGCGCCAGGGATCAGGAACTATCAGAGTTCACGGCTTCGTTGTACAGTCTTAGCGGTGCCGGGAAAACAGAAAAAGCACGGGAAATGCTCAACCAACGCCTCGAAGACGATGGCTACATCACTGAACCTGACCTGTTTGGTCGAATCAGGGGGTGGGAAAATCCAGCCCTGGCGATCAGCGCCGGACGAGGATTTCTTGATCGGCTGGTGGCAGCGCAGGACATTCGAACCAGCTGGCATGTGCTGGAATTCTGTTTCGAAGCCAATCACAACCAGTACAAGCTAACTTCCGCCAATTCCGTCATTACATTGGCGGGCCTGGCTGAAACATTCAAGCAGAAAACCATCATGGCTCACCTGCTGGAACATTTTGAAGAGGACTTTCCCAACCACCCAAAAACAGCCGAGATGTTGCTATTGGCTGCACATTTCATTGCCCATGATCTTGATGACTTCGAGAAAGCTCGCGGTATCATGGCCCGGCTCGAATCTGACTTTCCAAAGATTCACGCCGACAAAACTTATCAGGCCCTGCACACAATTCTTTTTCAACCTGATTAGCAGATCGAGTATCTCAAAAATAGCCTGTGCCAATTCCCTTACCAGGCATCAATGGCAGGGCGTTTTTTTCCGTCCCTCAGATTATGTCTTCTGACCGATTTCATCAGATTCGCAACCCAGAACCTGGAATCAGCAGGGTCGATCGTGTCATCAACACTAAAGAGAGAGGCGTAGTTCAGCGCTTTACCCCGCTCATAGGCGCGGGCAACCATATCTTCATACATCTTCTTTCGATCTTCTGAATCTTCAACTGCCGCAAGTTCTGCTCGATAACCCAGCTTGACACTGCCCTCGAGACCCATGCCGCCGTACTCTCCTGTGGGCCACGAGACCGTAAAGAAGGGTGTTTTATATGATCCACCTGCCATGGCAATGGCTCCTAAACCATACGCTTTCCTTAACACGATAGTGAAAAATGGCACGGACAGGTTAGCACCCGTTAAGAACATTCGGCTGGAGTGCCGCACCAGCGCCGTTTTCTCAATCTCCGGCCCAACCATGATGCCTGGCGTATCACAGAGATAAAGAATAGGGATATCAAAAGCATCCATAAGTTGCATAAACCTCGCCGCCTTATCTGCCCCGTCAGAATCAATCGCCCCTCCGAGATGGGAAGGGTTATTGGCAATCACTCCAATTGGCATTCCTTCCACCCGAATCAACGACGTGATACTGCCAATACCAAAACCGGGACGCAGATCCAAAACTGAATCTTTATCTGCCAGCGTTTTGATGACGGCGCGGACGTCGTATGCACGTAAACGATTTTCAGGAACAATACGACGCATCAATCGCTGGTCCGGTACCTGCCACCGTTTTATCTTGCCCTGGAAATAGGACAGGTACTTTTTGGCAGTCAATACTGCATCTGCTTCATCCTTGACGAGCAGATCAACCACGCCACTCTTGACCTGCACCGACATGGGTCCAATTTCTTCAGGCGTGAAAATACCCAGACCCCCACCCTCAATCATGGCTGGACCACCCATACCAATATTGGAATCCTCTGTCGCAATAATGACGTCGCAGCATCCGAGCAGGGACGCATTGCCTGCAAAACAGCGTCCCGACGTAATCCCCACCATGGGTACGAGGGCGCTCAACTGAGCAAACCGGGCAAATGTTGTCGTCCCTTCACCACCGAGGCCATCTGTATCGCCGGGCCTGCCGCCGCCACCTTCGGCGAATAACACCATTGGCATACGACCATTTTCCGCAACGCCAATCATCCGGTCAGTCTTGCGATGGTTTTGCCCGCCCTGGGTGCCAGCAAATACCGTGTAGTCATAAGACATCACCACACAACGATTGTCAGGCTCATCGAACAGATCACCATTAATGGCACCCACCCCGGTAATCATGCCGTCGGCGGGACTCTTTTCAATCAGTTCCTCGACGCTTCTGCGGCGCCGCTGGGCAGCCAGTACGAGCTGACCATACTCGACAAAGGTGTTGTCATCACAGAGATGTTCAATATTCTCCCTCGCCGTTCTCTGCCCTGTTTTGCGGCGTCTTGCGACAGCCTGGGGCCGATTCGCATCAATGGTTGTCGCTCGACGGTTGACAACCTCTTCCAGATCCGGACGGATATAATCCAGATCGATATCCTCTTCGTCATCGGCTCCGGCCTTCTCCACTTCCTTCGCGATCAGGGAAAGCATCGGTTGGCGTTCATAAAGAGTATCGCCGACAACGGCACTCACCGAATCCACAACACCGCTATAGTGCGCATTGATTTCATGTTCCATTTTCATTGAGTCCATAACCACCAGGGTTTCACCGGTACTCACCTCATCTCCTGTGGCAACTAACACTTCAATAATGGTGCCCTGCATCGGTGAAAGAACCCACGAATCGTCCAGCGCTTCCACTTCAACGTTCAATGCCCGGTCTTTCTGCAGCCCGAATTCCAATACGGCCAGCGGATCACTATTGTCGACGGTTGCTCCAGCCTGCCTGGCCGTAACAACCTCATTCGAGACACGGTAATGTTGTTGGTGAGAGCTGTCGCTCAAGAGCCTACCGACATTGTCATCTATAAACCGGGTGTAAAAATCCACTTCGGCGACACGGTCGTCAACCAGTATGCTCTGTAAAAACGATATATTTGTCGCAACGCCTTCAATTTGAAACTCACATAAGGTTCGGTAGGCGTTCACCAGCGCACCGCGATAATCATCCTGACTGTGATGAACGATCAGTTTTGCCAACAGGGAATCAAATCGGGGATTGGTCGTGTAATTCGTATAGGCATACGTATCCAACCGGATACCCGGACCGCTGGGGGGATTAAAAGCGCGTAATGTTCCGCCGCTGGGCCTCGTGGTGCCATCAGCCTGCATAGTTTCCATATTAATCCGCAGCTGGATGGCGATCCCCCTGGCGGAAATCCCCTGCAGCCCAATATCAGCTAGAGCTTCACCGTTTGCGACGCGTAACTGGGCTTCTACCAGGTCTACTTTAAAAATCTCTTCAGTGATCGTGTGTTCAACCTGCAACCGGGCATTGACCTCGATAAACACAAATCGTCCACTGCTGGTATCCACGAGAAATTCAACGGTTCCGGCACTTGAGTATCTGGCCGACCGGGCGAGAGTTGTTGCCGCATCTATGATCTTTTTCCTGAGATCAGGGTTCAGAAAAGGCGCCGGGGCAATCTCAATAATTTTTTGATGCCGTCTTTGGAGCGAGCAATCCCGCTCACCAAGATCGACAACTTCTCCAGACTGATCGCCAAATATTTGCACCTCAATATGGCGGGCCCGGGACATGTACTCTTCGACGTACAGCGCGTCATTGCCAAACGCACTGTTGGCTTCGCGTGCGCTTTGGGAGTAAGCCGATTCAAGCTCAAGGATATCGGAAACAATGCGTACACCCCGGCCACCACCACCGGCGATGGCTTTAATCATCATGGCTCGAGAATCCAGGCTTTGGAAAAAATCGCGCGCTTCATCCAGGCTGGTGGGTTCATCGGTTCCCGACAGCACGGGGATACCATGGTCGATGGCAAACTTCCTGGCCTCCGCCTTGTCACCAAATAATGCCAGGGTTTCCGCTGACGGGCCTACAAACTTGATACCTTGTTCTTCACAGGCCAATGCGAAGCGTGCATTTTCACTGAGAAATCCATAGCCCGGGTGGATGGCATCGCAGTTGTTTTCCCTGGCAATCGCGACGATGTTATCAACGTCCAGATAAGCCGCTGCACCAGTCCCGTCCAATGCAATGGATTCATCGGCACGGTATGCATGCAATGAATCACTGTCATCACTTGAGTAGATACTCACCGTTCGAATACCAAGGTTCGCTGCACTTCGCATGATACGGATAGCAATTTCGCCCCGATTCGCGATCAGTAATTTTTCAACCACAATTTTCTCCCGTCGAATCCTAGCAGGCTGCTGAAAAGTCCCTGTTAGATGCAAGGCAAGGCGAAATTTGCTGAAAGAGCGGAGTTTACACGCCGTAAATGAGCATCTTGAAGCAATTTTCAACGCCGCATTGTGCTAACAGGGGATTTTTCAGCAGCCTGCTAGACTTTGCCAAAGCATACAGGTTGTCTATGGGGTGTTGCTACTCGTGAGAAGTATAGGAGCTACCGCTCACGGGAAAACATTAGCGATTGAATGTCCGATGCCGATAGAATGTCCACTGCTAACAAGAATCCCAGCTAGAATTCATGCTGAACCCACTACGCACCTCACTAACAGTCTTCCTTTGTTGCTCTTTTCAGATTCCCTTATGTTTTTCAAAAAGCGAGCTCGAAGCTTATGCCAGCGACTGGCAACTGCGAACGGACAACGATGCGCTGGTATCTACCGTCAGGGATCGTAATTACACAGGTGGTATCACCTTTGCACAATCAGGCAGACGTGCCGCGGAGCGGGTTTTCTCGTTAGACGGCTGGCTGGGACGTTTCGATAGCCTGTTTAACATCGGCGACAACACATTTACGAACACTCGACATAGCATGCAGTTCGGTTTAGTGGTCTTTACCCCTGAGCGCATCAGTAAGAAAGAACCCATCTTCGATGATCATCCCTATTCCAATCTGATTTTCCTGGCAAACTCCAGACAGTGGTTGTCCGAAGACAAAAACAGTGTATCTCGATCGATGCTGCTACTGGGCCTGTTCGGAACCAACACCGCCAAAATGATTCAGTCCGGTCTGCACAGCCTGATCGACGTAGAGGAAGCCAACGGTTGGGACAACCAGATTTCTGATGGCGGGGAACCCACCTTTCGTTATAGCCTGTCTAAGACCCGCTTTCTGAAATCGAATTACAACAAGGCCTTTACGGCCTATGATATCAGCACAACTCTGGAGGGGAACGCAGGTTACACCACCGACATTAATGCCGGGTTGTCGTTGCGCATTGGGAAAATCCATGCCCTCGGCTGGTATTCATTACCGGATCCATCAGACTATTTTACAGCCGCCTACGCCCCATTGATTACCCACGAAGGAAAGCGGGATAGTGAAATGTTTTTTCTCGCCGGTGTGAATGCACGCCTGCGGATTTACAACGTATTGCTCCAGGGCCAATTCAGGCACAGTGAGGTGACCTACGCCTATTCGGATCTTAACCCGCTGATTGGGGAAGCCTGGATTGGTGCCGGAGCGGCTTTTTCAAACGGCTGGCAGGCAAGTTTCGTCGTCAGGGGGCGGACCCGGGAGTTTGAAGCTGAACAATCCGTTAGACAGGTATGGGGTGGTTTAACGATCATAAGGGTATGGTAGTCTTTTAAGCAAGCCTGGCGCGCATCAGCAGTGACCAGAACTCGCGTTCAAAGCGTGGCGGTCTTTGTCCTTCACCCGAAACACGCGTTGTTTTAGCGACCACGAGATCAAGACCAGGTACAACGTAAAGATAATTTTCCTGCGCTCCCCGTGCCGCGATTAAGTCAGCAGGGGCGTCCGGGATAAGGGCACCGGAATGTGTCTTTTCTTCTCTCATGGGTACCTTGAAAAATTCCTGGTGGTTGTTCCACCAACACAAACCCCAGGCCGGGTTTTCTTTTGAGCCTGGCCGGGACATCTGGTCAAGATAGTACTTCGGGATGATTCCATCGCCATCTTTCAGCACCATCAATCCGAGTCTGGTTAGATCAGCCGCCGTCGAGGACAACCCGGTAAATGGTGTTCCGTCAGGTAATCGGGCATTTCGTTCAACCCAACGGGTCTCACTCATACCCAGGGGCTCCAGCAGCCATGTTCGGGTTAGTTCATTCAAATCCAGCCCGGACTGTATGGATAGGATTTTTTTAAGGTAGTTGTAGGCTGTATTGTTATAGCGCCAGGTTTCACCGACGATCCCCAGAGCGTTTAATTCATCATCCATACCCGTGGTCATCGACAACAGGGTTTCTATCGTCAGGCTGGCCTCGTCCCAGGGCGACAGGTTGGTCCACTCCGGGTCAAGATGATGGTTAACAGGATCGGATATTTCCAGCAGGTATTTTTCTTCGGCAATGGCGACTAAAACGTAAAGTAAACCCTTTTGCACCGCATACACATCCACCGGGTCAGGGTCAAACACGGCTTGCGCGAGTATTCCTTGCCGGTGGCAAACCACCAACTGCGCTGCCTGGCAGCTTTCGGCGAATTCAACCGCCAGTGCCAGCCCGGACGAATCCCAGCCAACGGATTCGGGATCAATGTGCTCCATCAACTGTGGCTGGCCGAGACAGCTAACGATGGATGTCGTTAATCAGCGCTTCGGTGATAACTGTACCAGTATGCCATTGGCAGATTTAGGATGGATAAATACCTGGGGCCCACCCACACCAATGAGTTGCACGCCACTTTCCTCCAGGTGTTTAACCGTTTCATCAATGTCATCAACTTCGAGTGCCATGGTGTGCATGCCTTCACCACGTGACTCAATGGCACGACCCACGGCCGACTCAGCGGAAGTTGGGGCAACTATTTCAATAAACCCGCCATTGTCCAGTTGAAAGAATGCCTGCTTGATACCAAGGGCATCAGATTCTGCCGTTCTTTCCAGTTCCATTCCGAACTTATCCCGCCAGGTCGCGATACCGGCGTCAATATCTTTTACCCGAATAACTATGTGGTCTACACCTTTGAATCCCATGTCTTCTCTCCTTCTGGTTTGTTTAGCTGGATACTGTGTTCCTGTTCACTAGTGGAGTGTCCTATATAGATGGCACTCCCCTAGTTATTGTGGATCTCGAATCGTTACTGTTCCCTGGGCGGTTGCTGCCAGCTTTTCATTGTTATACACATCGATGCGTACAACCGCCTGGGTCCTGCCCAGGTTAATAATTTCTGCGTTGCCTTCAACCCGACCACCTGAAACCGGGCGGGTCAGATTTATCTTGAACTCGGTCGTGGCTGCCCATTGACCACGTTTCATCGCTGGGTAGCAAACACAACCCAGCAAATGGTCACAGAACGCAGACAAGACGCCGCCGTGCATGCTGCCGAATTGCGTAATCAATTCTTCCTTGACATCAAAACACGCCGTCATTTTCCCCGGAGACGCGCCCGTAATTTTAAACCCTAACATCGCCGGTAACCCATCTTTGGGATCACGCATAAACGAGTTGGCGACTTTCTCATTGAATTCCATATTTCATATCCATGACTTTGTTGCCTCGACACTAAACCCAACGGATATGCCAAATCAAGCAATTCATGATGGTTCGTCATATGCTAAAGCCTAATCGTTTTGCCATAGCAAAGTTTTGCTATATTGTCCGATTACGAATTAACCGTGGAAACAAAGCCGATGGCCACCTTGATACAACCCCATGCTGATGTAAAACCTGATCAAGCTGCACTCACTGATGAGTTTGGCAGTACCAGTTGGCAGGATTTCAATGGTCGTGTGAACCAGTTGATACACGCTTTAAGGGCTGCCGGATTGCAAACCGGTGACACTATCTCTGTGCTCAGTGGCAATCGAAGAGAGTATTTTGAAGCCTACGCTGCGGCTACTCATGCAGGTTGGTTACTCGTACCGATTAACTGGCACCTGGTATCTGCCGAAGTTGCCTATGTTTTGAGAGACTCCGCGTCAAAAGCACTACTGGTAGACCAGCGATTCTTGGAATTGGGTCTGGCCTCAGTGATGCATCAAGATAGTCCCGAACTGACCTCCTGCCTGATGTTTGGTGAGGCTGTCGCCGGATTTGATCAATACGATGAGTTTCTCAAAGGACAGAGCGAAACCGAGCCAGATAATCAAAGTCTGGGTGGACCTATGTTTTACACTTCTGGTACAACCGGAAAGCCAAAGGGTGTCAAGAGTGGCATGTCCCAAACCGGCGCACCGATTGAGACGATGAAAATGATTGGCGAAGGGTTGTCGGGCATGCTGAGTATGCCTAACGGCGGAACAACCCTCCTGGTGGGACCTGTTTATCACTCAGCTCAATGGGCATTTTCATTTTTACCGCTGATCGCGGGTAGTAGTGTCGTGATGCGTCACAAATACGATGCCAAAGAGACACTGGATCTGATAGACGCCCACCAGATTACCAATATTCACCTGGTACCAACCCAGTTTATTCGCATGTTGCGTCTGGACGAGGCTGGCAAAGCGGATTTCAGAGGCGACAGCCTCGAGATCGTCTGGCACGGAGCGGCGCCTTGTCCTCCCGATGTGAAACGCAGCATGATTGAGTGGTGGGGGCCAAAAATTTCAGAATATTATGGTTCAACAGAAGGATCTATTGTCACCACGGTTAACTCCCGGGAATGGCTCGATAAACCAGGCACGCTGGGTAAACCCGTCGCCATTATGCAAGTGTTAGTCATCAAGGAAGATGGGTCAGAAGCAAAAACCGGCGAGTCTGGCACCCTGTACGTGAAGAACCTTATGGGTAGCGATTTCGAATACCACAACGATCCTGATAAAACATCCAGCGCTCACCTTGAGCCAGGCGTCTTTACCTTCGGGGACATCGGATACCTGGACGAAGAAGGTTATTTGTACATGAGCGACCGAAAGATAGATATGATCATCTCAGGGGGTGTGAATATATATCCCGCAGAAATCGAAGCAGTTTTGATCAATCATCCAAAAATAATCGATGCGGCTGTTTTTGGTATTCCCAACGAAGAATTTGGTGAAGAAGTCAAAGGTGCCGTGGAACTCATTGATGGCATCAGTGGCAGTGCAGAACTGGCAGAAGAACTGATCAGCCATTGCAAACAGAATCTGGCTAATTTTAAAGCGCCAAGATCCATAGACTTTGTCGATGCAATGCCACGATATCCAACCGGGAAACTGCTGAAGCGATTGCTGCGAGACAAGTACTGGCAAGATACCGGTCGTAGGATTTAGTGGAGTGTCCGGCCTCCCACAGAATATTTTATTCTTTGCGGCGACGACGCAAGGTTGTCAGGGCACCACCTGCCAGCGTTAACAAAACACCGAACAGTGCGAACAAAAACAGAGGGCTGGAGGTCGTTGGCAACATCGGTACCCGTACGATTTCTACCACCAGAAAGGTGACATCCATATATTCCTCTGTCCTGGGATCCCCGATCGTAAAACGATCGTCAGGTAAATAGACGCTGAGAACCTGACCGCGGGTCAAATCCCGAATGCGAGTTGACTGGCCAGAAAGATTAATGCGCAAATCACTATCAGGTCTGACTTCATAGACATCACTGCTGCCGCCATCCCTGTGATGTAACTTAAACCTCAACGTACGGTTGGATGCGCGTACCACTTCCATCTCTATCTTGGCGAAGTTCTTGCCCTCATGTTCAATCACTTCCATACAAGCTTCATTCAGGTCCGGGAAACGTCCCATCATTTCATCAGTGAAGTGCATATCCGAACACGACGCGCTTGCTGCATTGACGCTGACGCTTAACAACGCAATTGCGGTACCGATTAATATCTTGTTTTTAATATTCATATTAACTCTTCCCTGGATCTTGAGTTTCATCATTATGTGAGGCGTACCGCTTTGACGATATACCGTTTTGGCGCATGGCCGACAAAGTAAAATGGATAGCAGGTAACAAGTGTCAACACACTATCTTCAGTGTTCGCCAAGACTTCTACCTGGTCCGGTTCAACAATCAAAATCTCTGAAATGCGATAGGTAAGTTCTCCCTTCCGGTTTTTCACACTAATTAACTCACCAACCTCTACATCCTGTAAAACTCTAAAATAGCCATCTCGATGGCCTGCTATCCCGCTATTGCCGCCTTGATTGGGTAATGGCGTTCCTTCTATTCGGGCAACACCCCGGTCCATATTCAAATTACTGGCACCATCATAGATCGGAACCTCAAGACCGACATTTGGAATTCTAAGAATCCCGAGAATTTTACTCTCTGGAGTTTTGGGGAGTGCGCGGTAGGCGAGCTTTCTTGATTCTGACCAGAGGCTCTGGTCGGGTCCATCAATCTCGGCTTCCAGGTTAATTATTGATTCAAGCTGTGCACTTTGTTCAAGCTGTGCACTTTGTTCAAGCTGTGCACTGTAGGATAAAATATCTTGTTGTCTCTGAAGTTCACCCAGTGCAATATTGCTCGCGAATACAGCGAGCAGAGAGAGGCCAGTAATCCAGCATCCGGATTCAACAAGCCGGTAAAACGACATTCTTCTTAGTGTTTTGGACCTGTGCAACTACCCACCTTCGCTCTCCATGCATGAACCACGAGGCAGCAGCATAGCCCAATATCCCGGTGAACCCAATGATTTCAATCCACTTACGAGCTGACAAAAGGTCGGCTCGTCAGGGTAGTCGCTAGGGAACGTGTCATGCTAAGTTGACAGCTTTGTCACAACCCTGGATCAGATTGTTGAACCATGCACGCCGGTTTTCCAGGGTTGTGAGCCATTTCGCTTAAACACCCCGGCAGGCGGGTACTAATATGCATTTTTTGTGCCATCTGCCACAACTGTTTTGATTTGATATCTGGTTCAAGATTCGGCTATATAGGTTCAATAATGAGACCCAATCAATTGTAAAAAAGGTGATTATGACCAGAGAAGAACCCCCGCTGATTATTGATGTGGAAACATCCGGATTTGGTGCCATGAGCTACCCCATTGAAGTGGGACTTGCCATGAGCGATGGATACAAATTCTGCACCCTCATTATGCCGGCACCGGATTGGACTGACTGGGACGATGAAGCCGAGAAGGTCCATCGTGTGCCGCGGGATGTCCTCGAAACCTATGGTAAACCATTGCAGGAAGTTGCTGAAAAACTCAACCAGTTGCTCGAAGGCAAGACGGTGTACACAGAGGGTTGGGGTGTCGACAAGCCCTGGTTAACCACCCTGTTCAACACAGCCGGAGTCGAGATGAAATTTGATGTCGCTTCGTTAGAGATGATCCTTTCAGCACCGCAAAAAGCCCGCTGGCACGAAACCCGGGACAAGGTACTCCAGGAAATGAACCCGGAACGTCACCGCGCAAGTTACGATGCACTAATTGTTCAGGAAACGTTTAAGCGGACACTGGAATAGAAACATTGATGCAATGAAAAAAACCGAATTGTCCCTCGATGTAAATTTCTTCCATATTCGTGCAACCGATCCCCTTAAGGCTATTCCTCCAGAAGGACAGTGCCCCTAGATTCTTTTCGCCGATTCTGATCTGCCATTTTCCAGGAAATTTGCGATACATTTCATGGGCTAACCAGAGCCCCAGGCCTTCTCTTCGTTCAGACCGGATCACGAAAAACTCCTCCATATCCCAGTCGTTCTTTTCACCACTGGGACTAAAGTTCTTCTCTTCGACTGTAGTCACAATCGCAAATCCCACTGGAATGGCACCTTTGTAAACCAGGAACGGGTTCTTACACAAATCTGTCCATTGATATTCGTAGTTATATCGACCTTCCTCAGGCTCCATGTCAAAAAACTCAGAGAGGTCATACAAGTACAGCGATAAGAGATTACTGAAAATTTCCCTGTGCTTTTCCTGTATCGCCGGGATTAACTGATAATTCATCTTTTCGAATCAGCCATTTACATTGCGTCTTGAAATTCAGATTTCAGCAGTTCACTCAATTCATTTAATGTATAAGGTTTCCTCAAAACCTGCCTTACTCCCAGTTGCAACGCTTTCTTAACACGGTCCGTATCGGCATAACCACTGATAATCACCGTCCTTGCCTCAACCTGGATCTTTAGAATTTCCTTATATGTGTCGAGCCCATCCAGACCGGATGGCATGATCATATCCAGCATGATCAGGTCGTAATTTTCTTTCCTCAGCAGGCGAAGCGCAGATTCTCCGTCCGCGCACAATATGACGGAATACCCCATATGTTACAACATGTCTCGCGCGACCTGACGCTGCTCAAGTACATCATCTATGACAAGAATTCGCTCACCCCTGCTGACGGTTTACGGGTGCCTGTGGCACGACAGGATCGATCTCCTGTCCCGTGACGGGAAAATTACATTCAACGAAACTACCTTTGCCAGGCTCGGATTCAATGTTGATGTAACCACCATGATCATGCACAACACCCCATACAACAGTCATACCTAATCCGGAACCACTTTTTTCCATCGGCTTCAGGCTGTGCTTCCACACTGTTGATAATCAGATTCATAATGACATTATTTATATGGGCAGGGGACCCAGCAATATTTGGAAGGGGAGGCCGAATATCAAGATCCATGGTGATATCCCCGCGGGAACTCACCAGGGCATAGTATTCGGGGCTGTCAAAATAACTCGCCACAATATCGTTAAGATTAGTCGCCTGTTGCTTGGTAATACCGCGCCTTGCCAGCGCCAGTAAGTCCTGCACCACAGCCGCTGCCTGTAAGCCGGAATCACGAATGTATTCAAGTCTCTTATGCTGCCTTTGCTGGTCCGGTAAATCGTCCGGCAAGTCTCTCAAAATCATTTCCGGATAGTTTATGGTGGGGGATCAAGGTGTAGGTAAAGATAACCGGGTGCGTCACAACGACAAGTAAACTGGATCCAAATCCTACGAAAACTATGATCCGCAGAACCAGGCGATCGTAATCCTCTTTGAAAGCGTTAAATAAAAACAGGCAGAACAGTAGAACTGCCAAGTAGAATGATAGATACGCCAACGTGATCAGGTACTCCCAATCCAGTTGGGGAACCAGTTGAATCAGGTATCGTTCTGTTGTCGAACCTGGTCTGGTCGCCGGTACCGAGGGTGATTTTCTCCCAGGCCCCACCTTTTTGGTAATCAAAATTGGCGATATGCAGTACGAGCACAAAGTCTTTACTGGTTGGAACAAAATCAGTCAGCAGAGGATAAGATCCTGGTTCGGTAACAGACGCATCCACTCCAGGACTTCCGTTCGATGCCACTAGCTGTCCATCCACAAACGCCCGATAACTGGTCGCCGCGTCAAAGAACTTCAGTGTCAGCGGTTCGATTTGGTTGAGCCGCACAGTTAACCGATACGATGCATATCCGTGCGCTGGAAATGTTGTGGAGTCAATGTGCGACCCATTCCAGGTACCCGGTACAGCCTGGTAGATTTCCGTTGTGTGACTGCTCACAACCGGATCGACAAATTCTTCCCAATAGAACTCATAATCACCTGTGAGCGCTATGTGCCCATCATGCTCAAATGACCACTCACTCAAGTCAATAACCCCCGACGCTGCCCTGGGTTCAGGCGATGCGAAAACTGTCACGGACACGAGAAACGTACCTAAGAAAAGTAATAAAGGAAGCAAGTAGGCGTTTTTAGTCAAAGTTAAGTGATGCTTCCGAATCCGTGCACCAAACTCCGTTGGGGAAACCAGTCGGTCATAGAAGGGACCGAGGCGATATACCACTATCAAATCTGTTCACAGACAAGATCTGTTTGGATCGTCCAGCCAAGTGGAGTGTCCTATATGGATAGCACTTTAAGCAAACCACGGCCGCGTTGTATTTCTTGAATAGGTACCTACATTTTCTACGACTTTCTGTGAAAAGATTGGGCCTTGCTGTGTCACTTCCTGTGACAAAAAGTGCGAACCACTTAAATCACTATCTTTATAGGACACTCCACTAACGACAGGAAGGATATCGGTGAAGTTGTGGGAACTGTACGCAACGTTTAAATCGTCATAAACTGGGTTCTTCAAAAGGAACTACCGGAGCCAGAAATGATAACCCTGTGGGACGGCGGTATGGGCAATGAACTGGCGCGGCGTGGTGCGAGCAACTACACGGATCTCTGGTCAGCACGCGCACTGATTGAAGCACCGTCTGTGGTGCTGGACGTGCACAGGGATTATATTTCTGCCGGGTCCGACGTTATTACCACTAATAGTTATTCGACCATTCCCTCCTATCTGGCCAAGGAAGATCTTGCAGACCGTTACCTCGAATTCACCGCCCTGGCAGGGCAATTGGCCCGTCAGGCTGCTGATGAGAGCCAAACAAAGATCAGCGTTAACGGTTCTCTGCCCCCCATGTCTGAAAGCTATCGTGCAGACCTGGTACCGGACGAGACGACCACGCTGCCAATCTATCGACACCTTGCAAACACACTGGAGCCCTTTGTCGACGGATTTGTTTGCGAAACCATGTCTTCTGCAACCGAGGCGAGAACCGCTGCCACAGCGGCCACAGAAGCCGCGCAGAAACGCAACCTGCCAGTCTATGTATCCTGGACCCTCAATGAAGAACCAGGCTCCGGGCTTCGCAGTGGGGAATCCGTGGAGCAGGCGTTGAGTGCCGTTAAGCACCTTGAAATAGCTGGGTTTCTGTTTAACTGCAGCCACCCCCTGGCGATCGATTCAGCCTTGAAGGCTCTAGCGCAGCTTACTGACAAACCCATTGGCGGCTATGCCAACTCTTTTAACAAGGTGCCAAAAGAATGGACACTGGATACCGGTGCCATCACAAAGAATGACGATCTAAGCCCCCGCGACTATGTTGAAGTGGTCGGTGGTTGGATTGACCATGGTGCAACCCTGATTGGCGGCTGTTGCGGTATTGGCCCTGCACATATAGAAAGCCTGGCAAAGGCTTATACTCACCGGACATAGCCAGGTTAACGAAATCGTTCAACCCTCTGCCAGAGACAGTCTGGAGACAGCCAGACGTAATGATTCCGTTAGTTCGCTATCCGGGTCAGCAGCGTAGTCGCTGATGGCCTGTTTCATCCGGGGGTCCCAGAATCGATCGAGATGATCTGCGATCTTTCTTGAGACAATTTCCTGATCATCTGTATAAGACATGTTAGCCGCTATATCTTCAGCCATTTTCACCAGCTTGTTAACATTAACCGTCACTATTTGATTTTATCGAATCGTTCTCTGGCAGGGTCCTTTTCTCGACCCGCTGCCAGCAACTGCTGCTGCTCACGATTGAAACGCTGGAACATCTCCTGCCACTGTGAGGGATGACTCACCGGATACGCCTGCACGGCCGTCACTTTGTATTCCGGACAGTTCGTCGCCCAGTCAGAGTTATCAGTTGTCACTACATTGGCCCCTGACTCGGGATGGTGGAAAGTCGTGTAGATAACACCCGGTTGAACCCTGTCGGTGACACAAGCCCGCAACACGGTTTCACCAGCCCGGCTCTTGATACCCACCCAACTGCCATCAACAATGCCACGCAATTCTGCATCATCGGGGTGAATTTCGAGCTGGTCTTCAGCATGGTATTTAAGATTTTCGGTTCGACGGGTCTGAGCACCAACATTGTACTGCGACAAAATTCGACCCGTGGTCAGCAGCAGCGGATACCTGCTGTTGCTTCTCTCGTCAGTGGCGACATAGGGGGTGGGCGCAAAATAACCTTTACCCCGCACAAATTCACCGACATGCATAAAGGGAGTGCCATTGGGAGACTGATCATTGCATGGCCACTGAATGGAACCAAGCGCATCAAGCTTCTCGTAACTGACGCCCTGAAAAGTGGGTGTAAGCCTGGCAATCTCCTCCATAATCTGGCGAGGGTGCTCATAGGACATTGCATAACCCATGGCAGTGGACAAAGCGCAGGTAATCTCCCACTCCGACATGCCGGATTTCGGTTGCATTACCATTCTCACTGGAGAAATTCGCCGTTCTGCATTGGTAAAGGTGCCGTCTTTTTCAAGAAATGACGAACCGGGTAAAAAGACATGAGCAAACTTGGCTGTTTCGTTGAGAAACAGGTCCTGCACGATCACACATTCCATTGCCGACAGTGCCGCGTAGACATGCTGGGTATCAGGGTCAGATTGGGCAATATCTTCCCCCTGTATGTACAAACCCTTGAATTCTCCATCAATGGCAGCGTCAAACATGTTGGGTATTCGATAACCGGGTTCAGAGTCCAGTTCCACCTGCCATTCTTCTTCAAACAAGGCCCGCGCCGCCGTATCTGACAGATGCCGATAACCGGGTAGCTCATGGGGGAAACTGCCCATATCGCAACTACCCTGTACATTATTCTGGCCCCGCAATGGATTAACGCCGACACCTTCACGACCGAGATTTCCCGTCACCATGGCCAGGTTGGCAATACCCATCACCATGGTTGAACCCTGGCTATGTTCTGTGACTCCGAGGCCATAATAAATAGCCCCATTGCGGGCGTTGGCATATACCCGAGCAGCTGCCCGCACCTCTGCCGCCGCTACACCCGTCACTTCTTCTAACGCCTCCGGCGAGTTGCGCTGCTCGCTGATAAAAGCTTTCCAAACTTTAAAAGGTTGAGTTTCACAACGATCAGAAATGAACTGTTTATGTTCCAGCCCTTCGTCAATGATGGTATGTGCCAACGCGTTGATGAGCGCAACATTCGTACCTGGTCGTAATTGCAGGTGATAGTCTGCCCGGGTATGGGGAGAGTCAACCAGATCAATCGCCCTTGGATCGGCAATGATCAGGGATGCGCCTTGTCTCAGGCGACGTTTCATTTGTGATGCAAAAACCGGGTGTGCGTCAGTTGGATTCGCGCCAATGATAATGATGGCGTCTGCCATCATGACCGAATCAAATGTCTGGGTTCCGGCAGATTCACCCAGCGTTGTCTTCAAGCCGTACCCCGTCGGTGAATGGCAAACCCGGGCGCAGGTGTCGACATTGTTGTTTCCCACTGCCGTGCGGATAAATTTCTGTACCACAAACACTTCCTCGTTGGTACAACGAGAAGACGTAATACCGCCTATCGATTTGCGGCCGTATTTTTGTTGTAGCGCTTTGAGTCGGGTTGCCGCAAAAGTAATCGCCTCTTCCCAACTGGCGGGGCGCCATTCATCATGAATTGAATCCCGAATCAATGGCGCTGTAATTCGATCCTTATGCGTCGCGTAACCGAAAGCAAAACGCCCCTTAACACAGGCGTGGCCATGATTCGCATGCCCGTCTCGATTGGGCACCATACGCACCAACTGATCTCCCTGCATTTCGGCCCGAAACGAACAACCAACCCCGCAATACGCACACGTGGTCACTGTCGCCTTGTCTGGCTGGCCCAATTTAATGATCGACTTTTCTGACAAGGTTGCCGTGGGGCAGGCTTTAACGCAGGCTCCGCAGGAAACACATTCAGAACCGAGGAAATCCTCGTTTTGACTTGCCGCTATCTTTGAATCGAAACCTCGGCCATCAATGGTCAAGGCAAAAGTACCCTGTTGCTCTTCACAGGCACGTACACATCGAGAACACACGATGCATTTGCCGGGATCGAACGTGAAGTAGAGTGCGGTTTCGTCCTTTGGAGCATCCAGGTGATTCGCACCGTCATATCCGTAACGGACATCCCGCAGGCCCACCACCCCTGCCATGTCCTGTAATTCACAATTACCATTGGCAGGGCACGTCAGGCAGTCAAGGGGATGATCAGATATATAGAGTTCCATGACGTTACGACGTAGTTTTGCCAGATGATCGGTCTGGGTTTGAACTTGCATCCCCGCTTCAACCTGGGTTGTACAGGAGGCCGGGTAACCATTTCGACCTTCAATTTCAACCAGACATAACCGACAGGAGCCAAAAGGTTCCAGGTCTTCGGAAGCACACAATTTTGGTATGTTCGTCCCCGCTATCGCGGCGGCTCGCATGATTGAGGTGCCTTTTGCTACGGTAATGGCAGCGCCGTCAATCGTTAATGTTATCTGCTCGGACGAACTGGCACCAGGAGTACCTAAATCAACCTCCGCTCCGACGCGATAATAGTTCACCACTGAAGCCATCTGTTTACAATTCCTCCGAAACCATACTTACAGTTCATCTGGAAACTTCCTCATCACGCTGAGAACCGGGAACGGCGCCATACCTCCAAGCGCACACAGCGAGCCATCTATCATTGTATCGCACAGATCCTGAAGAAGAATGCGATTTTCGTGCGGGTTTTCACCAGCCCGGATACGATCAATAACCTCAACCCCGCGTACAGACCCGATTCGACAGGGGGTGCACTTACCGCAGGACTCTATCGAGCAAAATTCCATAGCAAAACGGGCCATTTCTCCTAAATCTGTCGTGTCATCAAACGCGACAATGCCTCCATGACCCAGCATCGAGTCTATTTCCTTGAACGATTCATAATCTAGCGGTGTATCAAACTCCGATACGGGTATATAGGCACCCAATGGTCCACCAGCCTGTACCGCCTTGATCGGTCGGCCGCTGGCGCTACCACCGCCAAAGTCCTCGAGTATCTCCCGTAGCGAAATCCCGAATGGTACTTCGACTAACCCGCCGTGCTTGATGTTACCAGCCAGTTGAACCGTCAGTGTGCCCCGGGATTTACCTGTCCCGATCTGCCGATAGTAATCTGCACCTTTAACGAGAATGTCCGGTACCGACGCCAGACTGACGAGATTGTTTACTAGTGTCGGTTGGCCAAACAACCCTTCAATCGCCGGTAGTGGAGGCCGAAATCTTACCTGGCCTCTTTTACCTTCAAGGCTTTCCAACATGGATGTCTCTTCACCACAGATGTACGCACCGGCTGCTTTGCGAATTTCAATATCAAAGTCTCTGCCTGAACCCAGTATGTCTTTACCAATATGATTTGTGATATACGCAATATCGAGGGCTTTTTCCATTGTCTTAATCGCCTGAGGATACTCAGCCCTGATATAGATATACGCTTGTGTTGCACCCACCGCGAGTGCTGCAATCGTCATCCCCTCGATAAGCATAAAGGGATCACCTTCCATAATCATACGATCGATGAACGTACCTGAATCCCCTTCATCTGCATTGCAAATGACGTATTTTTGTTCAGACCCGGCATCCAGCACAGTCTGCCATTTGATACCTGCGGGAAATGCAGCACCACCCCGGCCACGCAAGCCGGAATCTGCAATCGTGCTAACGATAGCTTGAGGGCTCAGCTGGAGCGCTGCTTCAAGCCCCGCAAAACCTTCATGGGCGCGATAATCATCTACCGACAAGGGGTCAATGACACCAAGTCGAGCGCAGGTCAGGCGTGGTTGTTTTAACCAGGGATGTTCTTCCATCAACCCGAGGCATTCTCTATGATCGATTGTTGGAATACCCTGAGAAAACAACCTCTTAACAGTTTCGGAATCGACATTACTGAAGCCGACACGTCCACGTTCCGTTTCTATTTCGAGTAACGGTTCCAGCCCGTACAACCCGCGTGAACCCGTACGTACCAGTTCAATGTCCAGATTCAGGGTTGCATCTAACGCAACAACAGCAGCAGCTACCCTATCGGCGCCTAACGAACGAGCAGTGCTGTCTGATGGTACGAAAACTCTCGTCGTGGCGCTTTTGGTACTCCCGACAAACGTCGCCCGAGCCTCCTCGTCAATCATCTCGTCAAGCATCTGATCAAAAACAGCAGGGGTTACCCGGCTGTGTACATGCTCGTCTACCATAATCGCTGGTGAGCACGCACAGTTGCCGACACAGTAAACAGGTTCAAGGCTTATCTCGCCATCCGTTGTCGTTTCATGGTAGCCAATCCCCAGACGCTCCTTAACATGAAGTTCGAGCTTGCGACCGCCCATGGCCTGGCAGGACTCTGCCCGGCAGATATAGATTATTTTTTTACCCCTGGGCTCAGTACGAAACAAATGGTAAAAGCTAACGACACCATGTACTTCGGCACGGGACAGGTTTAACACTTTCGCAACAGCCGGTATCACCTGGGCTGGGATGTATCCCAATTCGTCCTGAATTCCATGCAGCACCGGCAAGAGCACGCCAGGCTTATCCATCAATGCTGTGGCAATCCTGCTTGCAATGTTGATCCAGTGCTGAACGTTCTCAGTCATCTAACGATATCTCAGTTCTGCGTTTTTGTTCAATTTTAGCACTTTCCGGACAGGAACCAGCTACTGCACTATTCGGTGCGACTTATGATAAATGTTGTAGCCATCGTCACGCAGGAACCCCACCAGAGTCATGCCAAATGTTGTTGCCAGATCAACTGCTGCCGAAGATGGGGCCCCGATCGCGGCAAAAAAAGAAATATCTGCCATCAGTGCTTTCTGTACCAGCTCATAACTCGCCCGCCCACTAACGAGAACCATCTTGTCCCTGGTTGCCAACTCCCCTTCTATCAACAGGTGCCCGATGAGTTTATCCATTGCGTTGTGACGACCAATATCTTCCTTTGTCAGCATTATCTCTCCATGACAATCAACAAGGGCAATGCCATGCAAACCACCGGTGCGGTCAAACTCACTCTGCGCCGAACGCAGGCATACCGGCAGTTCTCTCAATCTCTGTTCACGAATTACAAAACTGTTTTCTTCGATCTTCGGCTGGTGGAGCATCTGTAACGCCTGGATTGAAGACTTGCCACAGACGCCGCAGCTACTGTTGGAATAGAAGTAGCGCTGAAAGTTTTTGTTTTCCAGCCCCGTGCCAGACTTCAGATGTACTTTTAACTGGTTCTGGATTGACAAAGGTTCCGTTACCGGCCCAAAAAATTCTATTTTGGAGATATCTGCATAATCAGAAATGATACCTTCTGCAAACAGAAAACCCGCCGCAAGGGCTTTGTCATCTCCCGGCGTCCGCATCGTGATTGAGAGGGAGAGCTCAACGGGTTCATTCTGCTCGTCTGTATAAGCAACCCATATCTCTAACGGTTCTTCTACAGTCACTACATCAGTTCGCGACCCAGCGATGCGGTTTACTATGGGAACTTCCACGCGTCTCGGTCCAGTGCGCATTAAACCTACCATGCTTGTGCAGCTCTATTTCGGCTAAGTTTACTCCTCATTGAGTACATTGAAAAATGCCATAATGAGCGACGGTCAGTTCATTGCCGTTATCACATCTTGATGCTAGGAGGCTGACGCCACTTAGCGACCTTGTTGTCAGGAGACGTTCTTGTAAAGATCCGGTGCCGTGTATGTTTTTACAAAAATTCTATCACCGGTGTTGATAACACCAGGCACATCAACAACACCGACAACGCCGCGTTTTCTTTTCGCTTCAATGAGAAATTGTCTTCTGGTAATTGATTCTCCTGATCGGGTCCGGTAAATCCCTGCGATCTTGTCTGCCATTTCTGTGCAGGGGGGATTGTAGTCTTCGACGGTCAGTACGGCGCCGGACGGAAATTCCAGCCTGGTACCTTTGGCAAGGTTGGAAAATAGTTCGACACCGGATATGCAGATATTCACACCCAGATCCTCAGGAGCCAGGGGCCGCTCCAGATCCAGCGCCTGCCGTATCTCCTCCAGCTCCTGCTGGGACATACCGGACCATTGTCGATTGTTTCTTCGCACGGTACCCTCAGGCTCTGTATCTCCTTCATAACAGACCCGAGAGTGTCCACGATGTTTGTCGCCATCAAAGCCGTCCAGCTTCACCTCAACCGAGGCGCAGGCTTGTTTACTCATATCATCACGAGTACCAATATGAACAGAAACCAGCGTTGCTTCTTTGGTTACCATCATTCAGCCCTCATACAATTTCTGAACGACATGTTAGATTTCACCGGCTTGAGCTTGCCGAAACTGTGCTGGGGTCCGACCACAAGACTTTTTAAATGCCGCATAAAACGCCGAGTTGGAGTTAAAGCCAACTTCAAAAGCGATACTTAGTATCGCTTGCAACTGACCATCTTCGAGGCACAGCAATTTTTTCGCGTCTTTAATCCGGTAATGATTCAGATAATCAAAGAAGCTCATATTGAAACCTGAATTGATTACCTGAGACAGATGATTAACAGGGCATTCGACAAGCAGAGCCAATTTTGGCAGTGTCAGATCAGGATTAAGATACGCTTGCTCCGATTGCATCAGCGACGTGAGTTGATTTTTGTATCTCTCCAACTGCTCATCACTTAATCCCGATTTTGCATACTTCTGCTGGATTGCCTTTGAGGGGCCGGCTTGTCCACTACCGGAGATCTCATAATAATCATCAATTCTAATGGCGAAATCACCATCCAGGACGATAAATTCCGCCCCAAACCAGGGCGCCTTTATTCCCTCATCTATGTCGGGATTGGCTGAAGAAACCTTGTATTGAAAAGCAACTGTGTTCTCGCCCGTCGCAATTTCCCCAACGAGTTCATAGTGGTTGTTTTCGTGATAAAAGGAGTCTGCCAGGGTCTTTACCAGCTCATCATGTGTGAGCAGTGTCTGATCCGGAATATCAAAGTACTTGCCATCTTTACTCAAATGATCGCCAACTGACTGTGCATCCCGATGGTTCCACGCGTCGAAATAGCTTTCTACAAATTCTACTGCTCGCATACTGGCTCCTCCCGTCGAAACTGGAAATTCAATCAAATAAAAAGGCTTCCTTTCTTTTTCCTTTGATTTTCTTTGATTAATCGACCATCACACGATACCAGATTGAACCAAAGTTGTTCAATCAACAGAATGTAAGTCCGATGAAGAAGCTCAATTGTCCAGAGGCGGGGTCAAGCGTGCTCTTGCAGGTGCCCAGAAAGGTTTGGATCTGATTGTGCATCGCACAATTTTGCTATATTGACGCAGCTCTTTTTCATAATAGATCTCGGTCCATAGTTCACCTTGCAAATGCTCGGTCTTGATCATCGCCAATGCAATATTGGCTTTGACGGACGGTGACCACATGGCAGAGGTCACATAGCCGATCTCCCGGGAACATCGTTTGTTGCTGTATACATAGGCGCCTTCCGCTGGTTTGTTACCCTCAATATCGAGTTTGGTTAACGTATATTTAGGACCTTTCTTTTGTTCCAGCAGCAACGCACGCCTGCCGTTAAAATGGCTCTTCTTAAAATCAACCAACCAGCCAAGATTTAACTCGAAGGGTGTCTGGTCATGTTCAAAATGCACCGTCTTAAGCGCTTCATTAAACTCAAACCCAGGCATGATGAAACCTGCTTCGATTCTCACCATATTGGTAGCCGTCTCCCCATAGGGATGGATACCATAATCGGCACCGGCCTTATAAAGGGCATCCCACAGTTCCAGTGCCAATTCAGGTTTAATCCAGAGCTCATAACCCAGATCTCCACTGAATCCAGTTCGCGACACCATTAACCTATCACCAAGAAAGTCAAAGTGACGAATATTAAAGGGCTTCGCAGTTTCAATACCTTCGAGCCCCATACGTCTTAAAACAGCACAAGAGGTCGGCCCCTGTAGAGCCAGGGCAGCTATCCCATCACTCATGTCAGTGATCGATACATCCTTGAACCCAAAAGCACTTTTCTCAAGCCAGGCACTGCAAGGGCTGCCGCAGGTCAACATGAACTCGTCCGTTGCCAAACGAAATATAGTCCCATCATCAACCAGTCGACCCTCGTCGGTGCACCAGACCACATAGGAGACCCGATTCAGCCGCTGCTTTGAAATGTCCCTGGTTACCATGCGGTTTAACATCGTTTCAGCATCAGATCCCGTGATGATATATTTCTGCATCGGACAGATGTCATAGGTTGCGCAGGTGTTACGCACGCAAAAGTATTCATACTCAGCGTCATAATAGTAATTAGCGAACTTGTACCCATTCCAGGAAGACCAGGCGTCTCGTACGTTTAGCATTTCCAGGCGCGGGTGAAAATGAGATTCTTTCAGTCGTTCACCCGCAAATGCTGCAGAATTATTCGTCATAACAGTCATCTTCGGGAACAGTATTGGGGCGTTTTAGATCAATCAGGATCTCTCTCGCCGAGTTAGCACCACAGGCTGCGGAAACGCCACCTCCAGGATGAGTGGATGAACCACACATATACATGTTGCCAATGGGCATTCTGTATTGCGCATAACCAGGGAAGGGTCGATTAAACAGCAGTTGATCGATGGTCAATTCTCCCTGGAATATATTTCCCTCGGTCAATCCCGTTTCGTTTTCGATCTCAAAGGGGGTACGAACTTCCATATGCACGATCAGCTCTTTGAAGCCGGGACTGTAACGCTCGATCTTGTCGATAACCGTCTGGCCGAACTGGTCACGTTTTTCAGGGGTCCAGGGACCATCAGCGAGTTCTGCAGGACAGTACTGGACGAAATTCGACATCCAATGCTGACCTGGTGGCGCCACGGTGGGATCCCAGGCTGAAGGGATAACAGATTCAATAAACGGATCATCAGACCATCTGCCCCGCTTCCAGCAGTCATAGGCCCTTTCCATGGTTTCCAGTGAGCCCGTAAATGTCTGCGCGCCACGGTTAATGTAAGGGTTGTCCGGAACACCGGTAAACTTCGGCAACCCTGACAAGGCGATATTTACTTTCCCGGAAGAGCCGCGAATCTTGAAGTTCTCCGCTTTCTCATAGATCCCTTCAGGAAGATCATTTTTGTCCATGATTTTTGTGAAGGTTCTTTTGGCATCAAGGTTTGAGACGACGATAGCGGCATTTATTTCTTCACCACTCTCCAGCGCTACGCCGATCGCTTTACCGTTTTTTACGAGTATTTGCTCGACACCGGCACTGGTCCGAATTTCACCGCCATGTTCCTGCAGGGCACCCGCTATGGCATTCGAAATGGCACCCATACCCCCGCGCGCCAATCCCCAGGCGCCGATACTGCCGTCAACATCACCCATTACATGGTGTAAAAGGATGTACGATGAGCCCGGTGAATAGACCCCCAGGGCGGTGCCAATAATACCTGGGCTGGCCATCGCTGCTTTGATGAGATCATGTTCGAAGTAGTCGTCGAGAAATTCGGCTGCACTCATCGTAAAGAAACGGACATACTCATATATTTCCTTTTCCCCGAGTGACCAGAACTGCCTGGCCAAAAACAATAGCTCGAGGATATCCCTGGGACGAAACGAGGTCGGATCTGGCGGTGTTCTTAATAATGTCTTGCGAATAAGTTGTGAATATCGCGCCAGATCTGCCTGAAACCGGCTCATTGAGTCCGCGTCGTGTGCGGAGTGCCGTTTGAGCTCCAGGAAGGCTGCTTCTGCATCGTGGTATGAAACCAGGGTACGTCCATCGTCCGCAAAACTGACCGCGCCTAAATAAGGCACCAGCAGCAGGCCATGTCGACTCAAATCGAGATCTCTGTGCAGGGATTGTCTCATCAAGCTGCAAACATAGGAGCAGTTTGAGTAGGTCCAGCCCTCGTGTAACTCCCTGGACACAGCTGCACCACCGATGTAGTCATTTTTTTCAACGACCACAACATCAAGACCGGCCTTGGCCAGATAAGCCGCATTGGTTAAGCCATTGTGACCGGCTCCAATGATTATGGCGTCATAGCTTTTCATAAATCACTTTTCATAGATCGCTTTTCATAAATCGTCACAGGTTGCATTCACCGACTGTGTTCTACTTTAAAATCTCGCGTGCTGCATTATGTCCTGGCCTACCTGTCAGGCCACCACCCGGATGACTTCCCGCTCCGCAAAGGTAAAGCCCTGAAATCGGGGTAGAATATTGTGCAGCCCCATAGGTCGGACGCATCATGAAGAGCTGGTCCAGTGCAAATTCAGTATGATGCCAATGGCCGCCACTGACACCGTACTTCTGTTCCAGGTCAACGGGCGTCAAAATTTCCTTGTGTAAAATAAGCGACCGTATGGCGGGTGCATATTGCTCAATAACGTCGATGGCAAGCTCACAAAATTTCTCCCGGCTTTCCTGATCCCAACCATTCTTCAATTGATAGGGTACATACATAACATGAGCTGAAAGCACATGTTGCCCGGCGGGTGCGAGGCTATCGTCAAACAGGCTGGGGATCACAATCTCCATCACCGGTTGTTCTGAATATTCGCCATATTTTGAATCGTCGAACGCAAACTCTATCGCGTCCAGGTTCGGCGCGACAATCATGCGACCATCTGGTCTCGTTAGTCCGGAGAAGTCTGGCAAACCATCAAGCGCAAGATGGAGTTTCGCCACAAATCCATCGCAGCGTAGTCGACGCACTCTATTCGTGAACCCGATCTCGAGATGTTCTACACCCACCAGATCGAGAAACGTACTCCGCGGATCGGCAGAGGAAATTACCCTGGAGGCAGTGATTTCTTCAAGATCACTCAGTTGTACGCCAGTTGCTGCCAGACCGGTTTCATTCTCGCCGATAAGGATTCTCTGGACAGGTTTCCCGGTGCGTATTTCAACACCGGCTGCCGTGGCAGAGGCGTGTAAAGCACCAATCAAACCGCTCAGACCCTTCGCTGGCACATGATGTGAACCACAATGCTCCCCTGACATTCTATAGAGCAAGGTCAGGACGGAGTTGTTAGGAGACCGCGGCGCGAGCTTTGACCCAATAAGTCCATCCCAGCTCAGCAAGGTCTTCAGCAGGTCATTGTCAAAATTCTCATCCATCAGATCACGCATCGGCAGCGTGACAACGCGAAGAAACTCTCGCATCGCAGTTTTACCCAACAACCGAAGGTTCAGGCCCAGGGATGCAAACGACCAAACTTCCGCGAGACTGTTATTGCCGATGCGCGGTACTGTCTTAAGCCAGAATGGCTTCAGCATATCTGCGAAACGACGCATGGAGCCCAGGTAACTTCGGTAGGCTGTTACATCCTCTACAGAGACACCCGACAGATCATCGCCGTGCAGGACGACATGATTACCATCAACAGATAAACCCACTGAGGGTACTGATTCTGCGTCTGTCTTAAAGCCGTGGGATTCAAGATCCAGATCACGAGCAATTTTTCCGGAGAAGTTATTTATCGTGTGGGCGATGGAAGATTTGAAACCGGGATAGAATTCACAAGTGGAAGCTAACCCGCCTGTATTTTCTGACGATTCCAGCACCAACACATGTTGGCCACTTCGGGCCAGGTAATTGGCGCAAATTAAACCATTGTGCCCAGCTCCAATGATAATTGAGTCGTAATGACTCACTTAATACTCCTCAACCGGGTTCAAGAATCCATTGAGACTATGCATTGCATTACCCCAATTCCTCCCAGCCTATACGCATAAAAAGCGCATGAACACTGGCGTTTACCACTTCCAATCTTATAGGCAAGGAGGTTGGATTGCCGTGAGTTGTTGAACACGGCAGCCCTATGAGCAATGCAACCATTATATTTATTGGCGTCGGCACCATGATGGGCGCAGCGGGTGCCTCCTATGAAAAAGGATTGCTGGGGGTTATTGCAGACCCTTTTGGCGGTGCACTTTGTCTTTTCCTGGTGGGGTTTTTCTTCGTGCGAATTTTTCGCCGGCTACGTTTGCTGACTTTTATCGATTTCTTTGACAACCGCTACGGTAAGACAGCCGCAACCATTGCCGCCGTGGGCTCTATTTCCTCTAATATCGGATGGACCGGCGCACTGCTGGTTGCCTTCGGCTTTGTCTTCCAGACACTCACCGGTGTGCCGGTAGAAATGGGCATCATCGCCAGCGTAACTATGCCCGGGCTTACGGATCCTGAAACGGTCGTCCCCCAAATGGCGCTGGCATATCTGCATCCCGTTGCTATCGCGATTTTTGTTGGCGCACTGCTTGCCGCCATCATGAGCAGTGCCGATAGCGCTTTACTTGCGGCAGCGAGTGTATTTTCCACCAATATTCTGCCCCTGTTCAAACCGCAGGTTTCGGACCAGCGTCGACTCCTTGCGACGCGCATCGCGATCCCTGTATTTGGCTCGATTGCTATGTCGCCCTGCGGGTACAGGTGGTCTACAACCTGATCCTGGATGCCAATTCCGTCATACTGGTCTGTGTGACCGTACCATTCATCGTCGGGGTCTGGTGGCCGTCGGCAAATCGGACCGGCGCGCTGGCGTCAATGGCAATGGGATTTCTAACATGGTTTACAACAGTCATGCTTGCGCCGGAGATGCCGGGAGACTTGCTGGGCCTGTTGGCTGGATTGGTCACCATTGGGATAGTCACGCCCTAAACACAAAAAACAGACCCGCCAAAACCATTGCTGAACAGTGATGGAGAGGTTGTGGCGTTTAAGAACCGGCTTGGAATATTGCCGCTCTGGGGAGGAAATCAGCCACAATAGTGGTACAGGTCAGGAATTAACCAGGTGCCCTATGCGATCCGTCACGTAGCGGCGAATGTCCAGGTTCCAGTCTTCCATGGGTGAATACAGACCCTTGTGATGCACTCGCGAGGACATTCCCGATTGGACCTCCTCGCAGATTGCCCAATCCTGGCGATTTATCAGATCCCAGAATTCGACCACATCCGATGGATCAAAGTCCTCCTGGTTCATCTCGAAAGGTTCAAACAGGAAATAGCAATCCAGCCGGGTATGCCCTGCAGCCACTGGCTGCAATATAAAAGCTGCCACATGGTCCCTGGCCAGACTCAGGAAAAGATTCGGGTAAAGCAGTTCACCCTTGTGTCGTTCCTGTTCGTCCTGGTTTAAGCCCGGGAAAGCTCGTCTGCTGGTTCTACCTGTTGCCGTGAATGTGTTAGCACCCTGGCGATGTGGTATTCCCCTGTCCCAGTCAAGATTCGCGCCACCCTTATCTCTGTATGCAGGCACCACCTTGCAAAGTTCAGGGTGAACCGGGCCGCAGTGATAGCACTCATTGTAGTTCTCGCACAGTACCTTCCAGTTCGCATCAGCCTCATAGCGAATCGATTGGCCAATACGCAACGCGGATAACGGATAGCGTCCAAAAAGATCCTTTACGCGCTGCACATGCGTTTCGAAGGAGGGTTGCTCATCAGCCAGGCATAAAAATACAAACCCTCCCCAGGTTCGTAGTGCAACCTGATGAAGTCGAATTTCTTCTTTGCTAAAACCCATCTCGCGGGTCATGTGTGGGGCTTTGATCAGCCAGCCATCAAGATCATAGGACCAGGCATGGTAGGGGCAATTAATCGTCCCATTTCGCCTGACACCGCCCCTGAGTATCATCTCGTCGTCTGCTTTGCTGGTTTCTCTAGCCGGTCGGCACAACCGGGAGCCACGATGGCGACACACATTGTAAAATGCCCGCAATTCACGGGCATTGTTCCGGACCAGTATGACGCTCTCACCCATGACATCGAGCACCATCGAGTCCGCTTTGTCAGGGACCTGTTCCTCACGTGCTACACAAAGCCATTCCTTGCAGAAAATGGCCTCTTTTTCCAGGGCATAAATGGCGTCGTCCAGATACCAGCTCGACGGCAGGCTTTCCTCAAGTTCAGGCAATCTTCAACTCCTTTTCACCGGATTCGCCGGAATCAACTTCAGCCGTTCTTACCATGATCAGCCAAATTGCGAGGATCCCCACAAGACCGAATCCGGCGATGGAAAAGTACAAATAGGAATAGCCTTTCACCCCTGGGTACGCATCCAATAACACACCGCCTAGCAGCGGCATGAAAATATCAGGTGAAAAGCCGATAACGGAAACAATGCCCGTTGCGATCCCAGTAAACGCGATTGGAATTCCGGTTTCTTCCAGCAGTGCAAAATAGACACCCCGAATACTGAAGATGGCGATTGAAGCCACAGCAACGTTCAGCAGCATGGGAATCATTAAATCAGCTCCACCGGGAAGCAGGCCAAAAACCAGAAAAGATAATGTCATGGCGATAAACAGATAAAAAATGGTTCGGGATATACCCAGTTTATCACCCACAAACCCAATGACCACAGCTGCGACAGGCTTCAGCCACATCTTTCCAACACCCACCGCCCCACCCATGGCTGCGCTCATCAAAAATACATCACTGGCATAAGGGGTAAAGTAGAATGTGCCCCAATAGGCACTGTAAGCCGTCATCACTACCAGTGAGATCAGCCATACCATGGGCATTTTCAGGACTTTCAACAAGTCGGCCATTTTGATCCGGTCTGCCTCTTTGTTAAGAACCGCTGAAGGCTCCTCATTGAGAGCAAGAACCGCTGAAGGCTCCTC
>JAPYTQ010000015.1:106311-109807 GCA_029941905.1 Pseudomonadales bacterium
CCGCTGAAGGCTCCTCCTGTAGATCATCGGTCAGTAGAAACCAGGCGGTGATTGCCAGAAAGATATTGGTCGCTGAAAACATGAGTATGACCACGGACAAGGCATAATCACCACTACCCAGCCAGGCGAATATCGCTAAAAAGACAGTCGAGGCTGCTATCTCAGCCACGCCGCGACCACTTTCCAGTATCCCGAATGCTGCGCCCTGTCCTGACGCCGAACCCCAAATTCGGGTTGCCTTGATCATCGCTCCCCAAAATACCAGCGAAATGTTTGCACCCCAAAAAGCGTGGATTGCAATACTGACGGCATAGGAAGGGAAGGTTGCAAAATAAAACCCGGCCAGTCCGGTTGCTAGTAAACCACCGGTGATTAATCCCCTGGGTGGAAAACGATCCGCTAACCATCCACCTGGAAAATAGGCAATCAGTGAAAAAGCGCCAAATACACTCATCAGCACACCCATTTCGGTATTGGTATGACCGAACGCTGCCTGCATGGGCTGGTAATAGACTTCTCGTAAAAACGGCAGTAAAAATATGATGCCGCCTGAAAAACACAAAACAGTCATCACCAGGATTCGTCGAGAAAAATTCATATCAAAGCTCACCGCTCCCTAACTAGTGCTTATCGTATTGAGTCTATTTTTATAGCGCAAACAGTGACTGGAAAAGTACACATAATCAATTATGGATGGGCACTAACCAATTTTACGCGGACTATTCACTTGCCGGTAAGAAAATCATCATGCTTTTTTCTACGACGCGAGACAACACAAACGGCAATTTAACAACGATGAAAGCCGTGGGAGAGCCAAACAACAAGTCACTCGATATTTGTCGGCTCGGGCAATATCACCTACACTCGACGAATAATTTATCTACTCGCCAGTTTTCCCGGTTGGGCTTATCAAAAATCCGGGTGCACAGCGATATCAACTTTGTAATAGGAGGAATGTCGTGAGTCTTTTTTCTGAAAATGCGGTGATTGACGTGGACACCCATGTTACCGAACCACCGGATCTCTGGACCTCGCGCGTGTCGAGTAAGTGGAGCGGTCTGGTACCCCATATCGAACGAATTAAGGGCCGGGATTTCTGGATTATCAACGGTAAGAAAGCACTCGCACCAGGCCTGGTGTCCATCGCCGGACACGACGGGCGTCCCCCGAACCAATTCCCACCAACATTCGAAGACATCGACCCAAGCACTTATGACGCCAAAGCGAGACTGGAATTTATGGATCAGGAAAGCATCCATGCACAAGTGCTCTATCCCAACGTTGGTGGTTTTGGGTCGCAGAATTTTCTGAATATGGAAGACACCGAGCTGAAGCTTGCCTGCGTTCGCGCTTACAACGACTTTCTTATTGAATGGTCGAGTATCGACCCAAGCCGACTGTTGCCAGTCTGTGCCTTGCCTTTCTGGGATGTCGATGAATCCGTCAAAGAGATTCAACGTTGCGCAGAGCTGGGGCATCGATCCGTACTTTTCCCCAGTCAACCTCAGGACTTCAAACAACCGGCATTGTCTGCCGTCTACTGGGACCCGATCTGGGCTTGCGCCCAGTCACTGGGCATGCCTATCAGCTTTCACATTGGCGGACAGGCACAACTGGGCGTTAAAGAAGGTGAGTTCGCACCGAAAGGTGGAAGTATGGGCACCAAGGCCAAGTTTGCACGCTACTCAGCACTGGCTTTTATCGGTAACGGACTTGGAATAAGTGAAATAATCTGTGGCGGTGTGTGTCATCGTTTCCCGAAACTCGATTTCATCTCTGTCGAGAGCGGTGTCGGGTGGATTCCCGCGTTCCTGGAGGCGCTGGACTGGCAATGGCAAAACGCGGGTGTCGGGATCGAACACCCGGAATATGAATTGTTACCCAGTGAGTACTTTCGCAGGCAAATCTATGCCTGTTTCTGGTTCGAAAGGGAAATGATTGGCAGAGCGGCTGAGTTGTACCCCGATAACCTGATGTATGAAACAGATTTTCCACACCCCACATCGATGTCACCCGGACCCGCGACGATCGCTGTGCATCCGCGCGACTACGCTACACAGGCGCTGGGAGACCTGCCAAAACAGGTAGTGGCGAAGTTACTGCATGGCAATGCGGCCAGAGTGTTTCACTTAACTTGATTTAAAAAGGATTGGGATAAGTGGCGCTAACTCCGCGCCAGCACACTCGCGAAACAATTCAACGTCAATCTGCCGGTAGATACCTTGTCGGTCAGTAAGCCAGGTTGCTCAATGTAGGCGCTGTGGGGCATATCACCGGGGTAGACGACCAGTCGATTAAACTTTGCCGGTACCTTGTGGATCAACTCTGCGACCTCGTTGGAGCCAGTGATGTAGCATGGCGGTTCGCTGAACATCTTAAAGTTCTCCTGTAAAAAGGGCATTGCCTTGTTGGTCGCTTCCTGTTCAAGAGCGGTTGCATGGAGAATTTTTTCCTCCTCTTTCCAGCGATAAAACCCGGTGCCGCCGAGCGCCGGATCGTCAAACAAATACAACAGTACAGCGATATTGGTTCGCCCCGTGCCCGTCCGGGGGTCGGAGTGGCAGAGCCGTTGCAGACAGGTAAACTGATCAGGCTGCAATGTCGCCAACGACAAGTGTGCAGAGAACTTGATGTTACCGCGTAGAAAAGCGAAGGGTTCGCTCAATTCAAATCGAATAAAGCGATAAATATCGCTCAGCACTGACTGTCCCACAGCGTATACAATGCCTGGATAACTGCGCTCGGCCTGTATGAATTCGCTGGTATGATGATCTGCGATAGACACGGCCATTTCCGGACGTAACAGGAAGTTATCAATTACGGTACAATGATAGTCTTCGTTAAGTTTGTGATGTTCAACAACCAGCTCGGGGCTGATTTCTAGTCTGGATTTATTGTCGACCAAAGTTGTCTCTGATAAATGTTGTCTGTGGTAAATGCAGTTTATGGCTCTATCCATAAGATTCAAGGACGAACAGTCTGCACGGTATCAAGGCGGCGCTGTCATCTACCTTCTGCTCGGTTACGTTGGTGGCATTTCAGGGCTGACGTCAGAAAACATCGCTATAAACTTCTGCGCAACAATTCTGCTGGGGCACAGCATGACCATTGCCGCTTACATGGTCCATGAATGCGCTCATAACACGGTGTTTAAACGTAACCAGGACAACGCCCGACTGGGTATATTCCTTACCTGGATATGCGGCGCATCCTACGGCACTTTCGAAGATATCCGTTACAAACATTTCCGCCATCACGTCGACAATGACGATGTCGTCTGGTTCGACTACGAGGGATTTTTTACCCGCTACCCAAACATTCTCAAAGCAGTAAAAGTCCTGGAATTTTTCTACATTCCCGCTCACGATATTATCATGCACGGCTTGATGATCTTCGCACCCTTTATCATTCCTGAACGAAGAAACCAGCGAAGCAGAACTGCCGCTATTTTCCTGGTTCGAGCAGGGTTGTTTGTTCTCTTGTGCCTGTACAGTTT
>JAPYTQ010000016.1:0-104453 GCA_029941905.1 Pseudomonadales bacterium
TTTTGGAATTCCGCCCTGACGCCGACTTGGCGGAAATAGTGATGCGGCATACCGACCTTAATCAGAGGTTCCCTAACTATTCGTTCCTCATTTAATTAGGCTCCTCATTGGCTTGCTGTGCAAGGGCGGCGAGCCCGCCGACTGCACCGAGGTTCATGGAGTCCAGCGCCGAGCTGGGTACAATGATCAGCGAGCCTTTTTCTTTCAAGCCTTCGAATAGCATATTCATACCACGCAACTGCAGCGCCACCGGATTGTTCTGATATCGTTTGCTGGCTTGTTCAAATTTCTCTGCTATTTCTGTTTCCGCGGTACCGAGGGTTACACGGGCCAGTCGTTCCCGTTCAGCCTGGGCTTGCTTGCTCATGGCCTCCATCAGTTCATTGGGAATATTGATATCCTTGATTCCCACTGACTGGCAGGTTATTCCCCAGGGGTTAGTCTGTTCATCGAGCTGTTTCTGTAATTCCTCTCCAATCCTGTCCCTGTTTTGCAGCAGATTCGCCAGTTCGTTTTTTCCAATGATATCCCGCAGGCCGGTTCGTGCGACGTACGACACGGCTTTGGCGTAATGTTCGACTTCCAGGGCGGCTTTTTCAGCGTCCCAGACCATCCAGTAAACCACCGCATCAACAAAGACAGGCACGGTGTCTTTTGTGAGTGAGTTCTCCGCCTCGACATCGTCGACCCGCAATCGCTGATCTATGTAGGTATCGACCCGTTCGATAATCGGGATGATGAAAAACAGTCCTGGCCCCTTGGTGCTGCCGGTGTATTGGCCGAGGCGCAGAACAATGGCTTTTTCCCACTGGTCTGCGATTTTGATGGAGGCTGCTGCATAAAAAACGGCGATGAGGATCACCCAGGCAGTCGTGATGCTGTAAAAGTCCAGGTAGAAAAGGCGCAGGTCGATGCCCAGACCGATCAATGCGAAGGTTGTTGCAACAATATTAAATCTAGGCCCTTTTTCTTTCGCAAGAAGGTAATTCATGACGATGACTCCTTTTTCTGTTCAAGTAGCTGATCAAGTAGATTGTTCAAGTAGCTGTTCAAGTTGTTTGATGATGTCTGAGGCACTGAAGCCATAGGATGCGGCGGTATTCATTAATTCAGTCGTTATTTCTGCGAGCTTGGCAACTCGTTCTTCTTCCGGAAGGACGATATTTGAAGCGGCGACAAAAGTGCCTGTACCCTGCTGGGTATACAGGATTTTCTGGATTTCCAGCTCTTTGTAGGCTTTGCTGACCGTGTTCAGGTTGATCTGTAATGCCACCGCCAGGCCGCGAACCGTCGGTAACTGTTCTCCAACCGTGAGGACATCCGTCGCGATGCCAAATCGTATCTGATCAACTATTTGCCGATAAAAAGGCACGCCACTTGTTGAATTGAGTTGGAACTTAATCATCTCGATTTTGCATGTTCTATTGTACTAGTTAAATAGTACAATAGAACATATAGACAATATGTCAACTTCTTTTTGTTAACAGGTATGTTGCCTTGGATGATCACTTGCTATTTCATGGGGTTAACTTTTTGAAGTACTCTTTTTTGAAGAACTGGAGAAACCTATGGCGATCGACAAATGCAACATGAATGGAACCCTGCAAGGTAAGGTGGCCGTTGTAACGGGTGCGAGTCGTGGCATTGGCGAGGCAATTGCCTATCGATTTGCCATGGAAGGTGCCAGTGTCGTGGCGAGTGCGCGAACCGCAAACCCCGCAGATCATGTATTTAAGGGCACGATCAATGAAACCGCAGAGAGAATCAGGGCTTGTGGTGGGGAAGCTCATGCGATTCAGTGCAATCTCGCTTATGAACAGGAGCGGGAGAATCTAATCAAAGAAACCCAGGACAAGTATGGTCCCGTTGACATTCTTGTCAGCAATGCGGCGATCACCTTTTTTATTCCTGTTGCTGAATTCCCCGCCAAACGCTATGACCTGATGTTGGAAGTACAGGTAAAGGCACCCTTTCACCTGGCGCAACTGGTTCTGCCCTCCATGATTGAAAGGCAATCCGGGCACATTATTAACATTTCCTCCGGTGCCGCATTTCATCCCCAGGCTGATCAGCCAGGCGGGCATGGAGGCACTGTATACGGCATGTGTAAGGCGGCGCTGGAGCGGTTCACGACGGGGCTGGCACAGGAACAGTATCAAAATAACATATCGGTTAATGTAATTTCCCCGGGACTGGTAGCGACTCCAGGGGTGGTACACCATAAGTTAATCACCGACGAGAGCCGGGCTCGGGTTCAACCCGTTGAATGCATTGCTGAATCAGTGTACCAATTGGCGATTGCGGATCTGTCGATGTCGGGGAGGATTGATCACGCGGCCGAATTCCTGGAAGAGATTAAAATTGAACCATCGATGACTTTGAAAAATTTTCCGATGACCGGATGATCAGATAAATATCTGCAGCGTGCTATGGCGCGGTGAATATTTCCGTTTCCGGATGAAAAGTGAACCGCGCGAACCAGAAACCAATTGTTGAGGCCAGTAGTTCGTTCTCACTTTCAATGTATGCAGTTCTTGATTCTTCATTCCAGAATACGGTGATTTTTTCTCCTCCGACTTCATCGGTAAAATATGCCGTGTTCTGTTTTTCCAGCTCTACGAAGGGATAGGCTTTAAATCCGCCATTGATCTCGATGCCCAGTACCTGTTCCTTGGGATGGTATTTTCGCGGCGCCTTGTGGGAAACCTGGAACCAGAGTCGTTTGCTGTTCTCGTATCCCTTGTAGGGACTTCGCTGGTAATTTCTGCGAAAACCGGTATCTGTGCTTAGGATTTTGGAGTCCGGGTACTTTTCGATCCAGTGGCCAAAAGTTGTGTGCAGGGCAGGCAGTTGTGGCAGCTTCGCGCCTTTCAGCTTACCGACGACAGACTGTTTCATGATCTGGGACCAGAGCGAATCGGTGTTCCGGTCGTATAGCAGTACATCACTGTTGTACAAAAGCCCGGACACACCAAAAGTCAACCAGTTACCTTTGCCGATATTGGAAGAAAAAACCATACCCGTTCCACACAAGGGGCAATAACTGACAACGAAATGCTGATCGTCGATGACATCGTTGACCAACTCGTGGTGATCCAGAATTCTAATCGGGTAGGCACGTGCCTCACCGTTGATGACCAGGCCCAGCAGACGATCTTCATCATGCATAAATTCGGCGTTACCGATACTGGTGAATTTCGGTTGATTGATCGCCGGGATACCGTCTTTTGGCGGGCCACCGGAATGTATCTCCCTGACCGATATACTGGCGTTGTCGAGGTTAAATCCGTTTTTACTTTTTGCAGTGGCGCCATGTGTTGAAGTGAGCATTGTCAAAGTGAGGAGTGGCAACATGAGGGCATTTGCCACTGCCAACAAAAAGAAGGTGCGATGCCTGGTATCTGTCATTACGGTTAATCCCGTACTTTACTGAATTTCTTCGATATCAATAGGACCGTGTAAACAGGAAAGTATTTCGCTTCTCATGCAACCGTGGTTATTTTATACAGAAGGCTCCGGTACTCTGTCGGGTTCCAGCATGGCGCTGACTTCTCCTCCAAACTGTAGCTGCACCATACGTGTGTACAGGGCATTGCGTTTCAGCAGTTCTGCATGGCGGCCAATATCCTCTATCTTGCCCTCGTTAATGACGACAATGCGGTCAGCTTTCAGCACAGTTGATAGCCTGTGGGCAATCACCATGGTTGTTCGGTTCTGCTGCAGAAGTTGCAATGCATCCTGGACCAGGCGTTCGCTTTCTGCGTCCAATGAACTCGTTGCCTCATCCAGCAGGAGGATTGGAGGGTCTTTCAGCACAGCCCGGGCGATGGCGATGCGTTGTTTTTGCCCACCGGATAATCGGGCGCCCTTCTCGCCGAGATAGGTTTTGTAACCGTTCGGCAGTTTCTCGATGAATTCATGGGCAGATGCAGCCCTCGCGGCCGCTACGACCTCGCTGTCGGTTGCATTGGGACGCCCAAAGCGTATGTTCTCCACGGCGCTTGCGCCAAATATCATCGTCTCCTGGGGGACGATACCCACCCTGAGTCGAATGTCATGTGGGCTGGCGTGGGCGATATCGATATTGTCTATCAGAATGCGCCCGGAGCTGAGATTGTAAAAACGGATTAGCAAGTGGAAGAGGGTGGTTTTCCCCGCACCGGATGGACCGACAAAGGCAATGTGTTCGCCTGGTGCGACATCAAGGTTAAATTTATCCACTGACAGGAGATCTGGTCTGGATGGGTAACTGAATGAGACCGCCTCGAAACGAACACTGCCAAGTCTTTGTAGCGGGAATTGGGCAGGTTCTGCCGGTGTGCGAATTGCCGGTGTGATCATTAGCAATTCAGTCAGACGTTCCATTGCACCCGCAGCGCGTTGCAGTTCACCCCAGAATTCGATCAATGCGCCACCTGAGGCACCGACAAAAACCGCGTAGAGAACAAACTGTCCCAGTTCACCACCAGTGATCTCATCCGCCAGAACGGCCTTGGCGCCGATCCAGAGTACAAATATCAGGGCACCGAAAACACCGGTGGTTGCGACCGTGGTAAGCAGGGCACGGACCTGTATTCTTAGAATTGCGGTACGAAAACTGCTCGTAATCGCCTTGCCAAAACGTTGGCTTTCCAGTTCTTCGGCTGTAAACGCTTGTACGGTCTCTATTGCATTGAGGATTTCAGCAGCCTGGCCACTGGCGTCAGCGACGCGATCCTGGGAGTCCCGGGATAGCTTTCGCACCCAGCGACCGATCAGCAAAATCGGCAGGATAACAAGTGGCAGCACGATGAGCAGCAGTGCCATTAATTTAATATTTGTATAGGCCAGCAACGCCAGGGCACCTATAAACTGAATGGAAGATCGAAGGACAATGGATACTCCGACACCTGAAATCGACTGAATCAGGGTCGTGTCCGCGGTCAATCGGGACAGAACTTCACCGATTTTGGTGATTTCAAAAAAAGTCGGGTCCATGCGGATAACGTGTCGAAATACTTTATCACGCAGGTCAGCGACAACCCTTTCACCCAGCCAGTTTACAAAATAGGCTCTTGCGGCGCCAAAGAAGCCGATTACCAGTGCAAATACTAACAATACGAAGAAGTAGCGATCAACATTGGCAGCATCTTCAACGGAAAAACCATGGTCGATGACGTTACGCACGGCAATAGGCATCGCCAGCAGTGCTGCGGATGAAACCAGCAAAGCAACAATAGCGAGAAGCAGTGTGCCTTTGTAAGGAGAAACAAAGGGCACGAGCATTCGCAGTGGTTGCAGGGAATTTCTGCTAGGCCTGGATTCAGTGGACGGGTCTGGCATGGCTCAATCCTAAGGAAGTGGCAGCATCGCAAGGTGGATGGTATTGCACCCGGTACTGTGAGTCTAATTTCAGGGGAATAAGCCGAAGGTTAAGACTGCTGTTCAGGCAGATGGTCCAGTAATTGTCGAGCGTAGATGGCAACCTCGGTGGCCGCGTCGACTGCCAGTTGCCGCAGGTCTGCCTCTCCATCTTTGTCCATCCAGCGTTTCACTGCATCAGCGTTCGCCCCCCACAGCATGTAGGCGATAACAATTGGCAGGCGATCAACGCGGCGGTTGAATCCGAAATCTTCGGCGATGCCATCAGCGAGGACTTCAACATAGGCCCTGGCAATACCGGCCCGGACACCGGCGATCCTGGGATCTGTCTCACTGGCATGAATATAGCGAAAAAAAGCAATGCCACCGTCCTGGGTAAGCTGGGTAGTCGCGTTCAGTTCTACCCAATGGGACCAGAATTCCAGGGTATCCAGTGGACTATTGCTTCTGGCAAGTCTCAGTTTCTCGCCTTCCAGCGCGGTTGCGATTGATTGCTTGGTGGGAAAGTGATTGTACAAGGTCTGGACATGCAGTTCTGCGGAGTCCGCGATGTTACACATGGTTGTCTTCTCGAATCCGTGCTCTGCAAACAGGGACTCGGCAGCATCAATCAATGCACAGCGGTTGGCTTTTCTGCGCTGTTGTCGAAGGGGATAAGTTACTGTCATCCGGATCACTGTCCATAGTTGATAAACAATAGTTGGTAAACAAAAAACGCAGTGTACTGATTTGTTAAGATATTTCTATTGATAGTTTGACAAACATAAATATAGTTACTATAAAAAAGTCTTTCAGATTCTGAAACACTCAAAATCATGCCAGTAATCGTGGCGCAACTATAATGAGTTCGACAAGAATGAGGTCGACAAGGTCGAAGGAGAGAAAAATGAGCCGTGCCAAAGCGCCCATTCGATACACAGACACGTTAGCTCCCGAATTAATTTCAGAGGAGCTGAAACCCGTAATCGAGGAACTGAGGCTCGAAGATAATTGTCGAGAATTGGCCTTCCAGGGTTGGACGGTACTGGAGAACGTCAGTTCCGACGAATTCAACACCGCCTTCCGGGAAAAAATAATAGAAATCTGCCCTAAAGGTGGAGGCAATATGTTACTGGCGAAGGATCCTGTTTTTGCTGAAGCGATCATGAATCCCAAACTGATGGCAATGGCAGAATTTTCTGTCGGTCGCGGATTCCTCATCAGCCAGGTTGCCGCGAGTGTCAGGAGCAAAGGAGCACCTGCCATTGGTTTGCACGCCGACAATAACTGGCTTCCGGCACCTTTCCCTGTACACAATATGTTGCTGACAGGCTGCTGGGCGTGTGATGAATATACCCGGGAAGGCGGTGCAACGTTAGTGATACCCGGTAGCAATGTCCTGCATCGACACCCGGACGATAAGGAAACCACAGAACTGGCAGGCGCCATTGCAATCGAGTGCCCACCAGGGTCTGTTGTGATGTGGGACGGCAATCTCTGGCACTCGAATTATCCAAGAACTATTCAAGGTGAAAGAGTCGTCTGCCACATTACGTATACGCGACTGATGATGCGACAGGTAGAGGATTACAACGCCCATGCAGATGAGTTAATTGAAACCCACGGCGAGAAGATGGCTCAGTTATTGGCACGAGGGGATATGCTGCATAGCCCCACCGGTGCTGACTATTCCAAGCTGATACAGACATTTAACAACGCCAAACGATAATACAGCGGGACAGGGCAGTATTGCAGATGATTCGATTTGGTACCCTCGGTGCGGCTAGAATTACTCCACCGGCGCTGATTAAACCCTGTGAGGCTGACCCTCGGGCTGCGGTTACCGTTGTCGGCGCACGATCCAGGGAAAGGGCAGAAGGTTTTGCAAAAAAACACTATATACCCGTTGTGGTTGAGGACTACGCGTCAGTGGTTAACCATAGTGATGTTGATGTTGTCTATGTTCCCTTGCCAATCACGGCTCACCATGAATGGACAATCAAGTCCCTGCGGGCGGGGAAGCATGTCCTGTGTGAAAAATCGTTTGCCAGCAACGCCGAAGAGGCAATGGAAATGGCGGCCGTAGCGAAAGAAACGGGATTGGTTGTGATGGATGCATTTCACTATCGCTATCATCCCATCTTTGTCAGGGCCAGGGAGATTTACACTTCAGGTCGACTGGGTGCGATCGAATTGGTGTCAGCGAGCTTTCACATACCAGTGACTGACCCTGGTGATATCCGTATGAACTACAACACGGCCGGTGGCGTCACAATGGATATCGGTTGTTACCCGATTTCGTGGGTACGACATATGACCGGGTTAGAGCCCGAAGAAGTTGCCGCAGTGGCAGAGACAGGTCCTCCGGACGTTGATGTCTACCTGACCGCAGAATTGGTCTTTCCCGGTCAAATCAAAGGCTGTATTTCCGGTGACATGCGGACTTCGGCGAAATTCAAAGCAGAGATCATTGTCGCCGGTGAGAAGGGCACCATGACGGTCAACAATCCCATCGCGCCGCACATGGGCAACAGTATTGAATTGAACATAGACGGTGAGGTAACGCAGGAGCAGTTTGACCATCGACCCACTTACAGTTACCAGTTAGATGCTTTTATAAACGCGGTTGAAAATGGCGGCGCCGTCCTGACTGGGCCGGATGATGCCGTGAATCAAATGAAGCTGATTGACCGATGCTATGAGACTGCCGGACTGCCTTTACGGGGTAAATAGGCTATAGCCACTCGATTGGCTCAATCTGCCGACGGACGAGATGTGAGTCCAACTCGAAAACCCCCGGCCTGTGCTTCTCAGCGGACAATTCACACAGGGAGAGGCGATAATCATTTCTCAATCGGCATGAGAAAAAGCTGGCGGGCTCGTTCTTTCTCGCTGCATCCTGCAGATTAATCCCTCTGGTCAGGTCAAACCCGAAGGTACCAAGCCCTTTTCTTAGTCCCAATCCCAGGGCTTTCATATAGGCTTCCTTTAATGTCCAGAAACAAAAAAACAGTTCCCGGGGATTTTCAGCGGCTTCTAGCTGGCTGATTTCCTGTTTGGTAAAGTACCGCCTGGCAATCTTCATCGTCTCGTTTTTACGCGCCAGGTATTCCAGGTCAACGCCGAGAACGTCTGTACCCATGGCGAGTGCAACCTGTTGTTTGCTATGGGACAAATTGAATTCGATGGATTGCGGGTCTCGCAAACCCGGCTTGCCCAATGTTTGCATTTCAAATTTGATTGAGGCGGGATCCCTGTTCAGGTGAATGCCGAGCTGGTGCCGAAGCAGGATTCTGGAAGCAACGAACAATTTTTTCCCAGCGCGCGGCTTTATACGGGATTCGCGAGCCAGTTCACCTTTTGAAAGAGTGCCATGTAACTTTTCTATCAAACTGTCGATGCCGGACTGGTTCGCCGACAAAAGGGTGATCTGTGTTTGATTGGTCGAGTTCATCACTAACATTCTATCGTAATCCGTGATATTACTGATGATGGGTTCCCCTGCTATTTATCTGAGGTGTAAACAGGAATTTTGAAATGTCCCTTTATGAATTAAGGCACAACGCGATCCCACAGCTAACCGCGTTCCTGTTAATCGCGTGGTTGCTAACGACGGCCGTTGTCGCGTTCGCCGCCAAACCCGACCCGGGCATGCCGACGGCGTCTCCGGGATCCGTCGGCATGTCTGCAGAACGCCTGGATAGAATTGGACCTGTGATGCAGCAATATATTGACGACCACCTGGTACCCGGCACGGTCACCATGGTAGCTCGTCGTGGCAAAGTCGTTCATTTTGAAGCACGTGGGTTGATGGATGTAGAAAACAACAAGCTCATGCGAAAGGATGCGATTTTCAGAATCGCGTCGATGACGAAACCGATTACCTCTGTTGCCTTAATGATGTTGTGGGAAGAGGGCAGGTTTCAACTTCGGGATCCGGTGAGTAAATTTATTCCGGAATTCGCCGGTCAAAAAGTATCGACCACCGCCGACTCGAGTGGAGAAACAGGTGAACTGGTTGATGCCAACAGGGAAGCAACTATCAGGGATATGCTTACCCATACAGCCGGACTTGCGAACAACTATATTGGCAATATCGTGTACTACCGTGAACAAATGGACCGGCGCCCTGACGACAGCCTTGAAAAATATATAGCACGACTCGCCGCACTGCCGCTTAACTATCAACCGGGTGAAGCCTGGCAATATTCCACCGCAACCAGTGTCGTTGGCAGGTTGGTCGAAGTCATATCAGGCCAGACACTGGCAGAATTTATGAAAGATAGAATATTCAACCCCCTGGAGATGCGAGATACGCATTTCTATCTGGATGATGATCAGGGCGGCAGGTTAATGTCGCAGTACACGCCGGGTGAAGACAACAACAGGATTGTATTACAGGATCCGGGTTCGAACGAAAGCAGATGGATTACGGCTGAGAACAAAACCGTGTTTAGTGGTTCTGGAGGCCTGGTTTCAACACCCCACGACTACATGAGGTTTCAGTCCGCCATGTTAAATGGTGGGGAACTCGATGGCGTTCGGTTGTTGTCACCTTCAACCCTCAGCCTGATGCTGGACAATCATACTGACGATCTGCCTGTTTGGCTGACAGGTCCCGGTATGGGATTTGGTCTGGGTTGGGGAGTTGTGATTGATCGGGGAAAAGCGGCAACGCCGTTATCCGAAGGTTCAGTGTACTGGGGTGGTGCGTACTGTACCATCTCATGGATCGATCCTGAGCAGGAGCTGATAGGTATTCTTATGACACAGGTTCGGCCTTACAGGCATATCAATATCAGGCAGGATTTTCAGGTTCTGGTCCACCAGGCGATCATTGATTGATTTTTACCATGGGCTCCTAGTCAGGTAATCCCAAAACCCGTTTCGCAATAATATTCAGCTGAATCTCGTTCGAGCCTGAATAAATTGACGCCGCCCTGGTCGAAAGAAATTCCCGTAGTGCCGTTTTGTCTGAATCAGTGAACGAATCACCGTCCCATCCCAGACCCTGACTGCCACGAATATCTCTTGAGAGATCTGCCGCGACCTGTTGGCTGCGGGAACCGTAATATTTGAACATCGATGTCGCCGGGCCCGGTGTTTTTGCGTCGGTTGTTTCAGCAACCACGCGTTTTTGGGTGATCTGGAATGACCGGGCATCCATCTTGTGGGCCAGGATCCGTGCTCGGAAATCCTCGTCGCTAATGCGCCCGTCAGTTTCACCCAGGTACTCTTTAGCCAACTCGGGTAAATTTGGACCTGTGGATCGCTGTGCACCCCCGGCTAAGGTCGTTATCCCCGAGCGCTCATGCTGGAGCAATCGCTTACCCACGGTCCAGCCACGATTAATCTCACCGATCAGATCTCGTCTTTCGGCTTTGGCATTATCGAAGAAAGATTCGCAGAATGGTGATTCACCACTGATCAATTGAATAGGTTTAACCGTCACTCCCGGTTGGTCCATGTCCAATAGCATGAAACTGATGCCGTCGTGTTTGGGGACATCGGGGTCGGTTCGCACCAGAATAAACATCCAGTCCGCCCATTGCGCGCCGGATGTCCAGATCTTCGAACCGTTAATTATAAAGTTATCGCCTTCCAGGACGGCTTTGGTTTGCAGGCTGGCGAGATCGGAGCCAGCGCCAGGTTCACTGTATCCCTGACACCAGGCCACTTCTCCCCGGACAATCTTCGGCAGGTGACGTTGTTTTTGCTCTTCTGTGCCGTGGTCCAGTAATGTAGGACCGATCAGGCTGGTCCCCATGCCCATCAGGGGAGATCTCGCGTTGATTTTGCGCATCTCATCAATAAGCACAAGGTACTGATCTTTCGTAAGACCACCGCCACCGTATTCGGTCGGCCACATGGGCGTAGTCCAACCCTTTTCTGCCATGCGATCCAGCCAGAGCCTGGAATCAGGATTATGGATTTTTATTTTGGTACTGCCCGTCAGTACCTGGCCTGGACCCCGGGCTCCCTGCGGGCAGTTCTCCGCGAGCCAATTTTCCACTTCTGCGCGAAACGTTTCCATCTGAGAAGTTCCTGTTTGGGATTTGAGTCCTACTGTATGTTATTTATCAGGACGCTTCCATCTCACTTTGACACTGAAGACACATACTCGCCTCCGGGTAGGCTTTCAGTCGATTGAATGCAATGAACTCTTCACACTGTGAGCAGAACCCATAATTGTTGAGTTCAATCCGTTTGAGCGCGGCGATCACCTGCTTCAGCCGGTTCCTGGTCAGGTTTCTGTTGGCGACAAGGATGCTTTGATTGTGCATTTCATCCATGCGGCTTAAACGACCCGCATTGTCTTTGAGTTTTACCGGTTTTGAGCCCGATTCGGTTTGTTCGAGCAAACCTTCGAGACTTAACTGCAGTCTACGCAGATCCCCCGAAAGTTCCTTGATTTGACTGGCTGAGAGTTCGTCATCCATTGGTTTATGATAGCGCAAAATATCAATTGTTCTCAGCACAAAAAGGAACCCAATAATGGTGCCAAGGCAATCAGGACATGTTTATATAGAAACGATTACTGAGTTGTTTGACTGTTCAGCAATATGCTTTTCAACGTCTCCCTGTTCTGTTGGCTTATTTCCAGGCCCTGCTCAATATAGTTATCAATAGTCCCGTACTGATCACGCATAACGGTAAAAGCAGCTTCCAAATATTCTTTCTCTGCGCCATACAGGACCTTCACGGCATCCATGTCGATTTTGCCAACCATGCCGATAGTTTTCATGGTGCCTATTTCGAAGTATACCCAATCCTTTATAAACCGGTTAGTGTCCAGGTAGTCTTCCATAACACGATTCATGGGGACATCAAGCATGAGTAATACCAGTGCAGTTGCGACCCCGGTTCGATCTTTGCCCGTGCTGCAATGGAACACCATGGGATAATTTTCTTCATCCAGCAGCGAGTGTGCCCATTCACGGAAGACAGGGGTAAACTTTTTGATGTATAGCCGATATTCAGCTTTCAGCAGCTCACGCGCGTCGGCCTCTTGAAACTCACCTGCCAGCATGTTGTCCCTGGTGTACTTTAACTCCTTCGCGTCGCCTATTGGCATGCGGATTAATCGAATACCTGAGTCCGGCCTGACTCTGTCATAGCCACTCGAGGCGAGTTCATTATCCAGTCTGAAATCAACGACATGTCTGATGTTGAGTTCTTCGAGAAACAACTGATCGGTATCCGACAGCATCGACAGGTTGCTGGAACGATAAAGCTTACCCCAGTGAATAGCGCGACCGTCCGCACTACGGATGCCGCCGAGTTCTCGAAAGTTATATGCAGCATCAAAGATCAGTTTTCTATTTTGTTCCCGGAGTGACTCGTTAACCTCTGATGGAATCACACGCTGAAGGAGGGGGATGTCCTCCTCACAACCGCTGATTAACAGAACAAGAAAAAGTAATGTAAGTGTAGCGAGAGTCGGTCTATTCATAGCTTGTCTGTCTTAAACATCGTTAGCGCGGCTGACACACTATCAAAACAGGGTCTGAATGACGAGGGTCGTCTTTCGGACACACTACCCCTGACCCTGGCGGCGATTGCCGTTCTGCTTTATATTCCGCCGTTAACTATTTTTGTCGCGTAAGATAGAACCAAAACGTAAAACTGTGAAGGATAGTCAATAAAAATGCAATGTAACAAACTCGCCAATGCCTCGTCACCAGGCTTCCTGGGATTAAGCGTTTTGGTTCTATTGGTCAGCTGCTCAACAGCAGAACGCGATACAGAGGAATCAGCAGATGACAGGCAGTGGCTTGCGGGGGACCACCATATCCATGGTCGATACAGCGTCGGCTGGGATCTCACGAAGTCGCCACCAGCGCCCAAATTTGGCGGAGATGCAATTTACACGACACTTACCAACGCAGAAATGGCGAAACACCATGGTTTAGCCTGGATGGTGACAACAGATCATGGTGGCCCGAATCATAGTAAAATTAATGCGGAGCATGCCTACCCTGAATTGATCCAGTCCCGTGAAGCGGTTAAGGAAGTCATCCAGTTTTATGGCCTGGAGTTAAATACACCGGCAGGTGAACATACCAGTTTGATTATCCCCCACAGTTCTGACGAGGTGGACGTGTTGCGGATGCTCGAATCTGAATTTGATATGCGTGAAGTGTTTCCTTATGACCCGTCTCGCGATACCGAGGGGAAAATGATCGACGCACTCAAGGTGATGAGTAAACTCGAGAAACCACCGGTTGTTATCGTAAATCACCCAGCCCGTACGGCACGGGGCTATGCTGAATATGGTCTATTTGACCCAGCAGAGCTACGTCGCTGGAATGACACAGCACCAGACATTGCTGTTGGTATGGCCGGAGCCCCTGGACACCAGGCCATTGCCTTGTCAAACGCGCCCTTGATAGTGGACAGGATGCGCCTGCGCGGAGGCTATCGGGGTTATCCAACGATGGGAGGCTTCGACCAGATGACGGCAAAACTGGGCGGCTTCTGGGATTCGATGTTAGGTGAAGGACGGCGTTGGTGGATAACTGCAAATTCAGATTCACATCGACACTATACCGAGGGCGGTCTTGATTTTTGGCCGGGTGAGTACTCGAAAACCTATGTGTATTCGCAAAAAAGCCACGAGGCGATTTTATCCGGTTTACGTGCGGGCCACGTATTTGTAACCACGGGTGATCTGGTTGACGCGCTTTTCGTTGAAGTCTCAGTGGAAGGGCAGAACCCACAGCCGTCCGTTTCTATTGGCGATGAAATTGACGTGGGCATGGCGAAAGAGGTTCTGGTAGCCATTCGGTTTCGGGATCCCGAAACCGAAAATGCAAACGGAGACAACCCAACGGTACGCCGCGTTGACCTCATTATGGGGGGTGTTAATGGTAAGTTGGCTGATTACAGCGTGAGTCGAAATGACTCGGCGAAAGTAGTACAAAGATTTACAAAAAAAGATTGGCGTAAGGAAGGTGCGTATCTCACCATAACCCACAGGATATCGTTAGATAGCATGGACTATTTACACGCTGCTTACATTAGAGTGCGGGGTACCAATACAAAAGAGCTGGAACCGGCAGAAGATCCACCTGCGGAAAACCCCTGGGAAGACCTGTGGTTCTATTCCAATCCGGTTTTCGTCCGATCGCAGGGATCATCGGCCATAGATTGAATTCGAAGCCTTTGGCGGATTAATTCGGGATCGGTTTCAGCCTGTGCTGTTCAAACGCAAAAGCGATATCGAGCAACAACTTGTCGCTGTTGCTGCCAGCCATAAACGACAATCCCAGAGGCAACCCCTGCAGGTTTCCCATGGGAACCGTGATGTGCGGGTAGCCCGATATTGCCGGAAATGAACTGGGTCCCCCACCTGGCCAGTTGTCACCGTTGATAAGGTCTATTTTCCACGCAGCGCCTGCCGTTGGCGACACCAACGCGTCCAACTGGTTCTGCTGCAGGAGCCTGTCGAGGCCATCTTCCCGGGTTGCCTGGCGAATTCTTGCCAGGGCAGTTATATATTCCTGGTCTGTTAGTGACCCCTTCGCCTCGGATTTAACAAAGATTTCCTGCTTGAAGTAGGCCATTTCACGTTCGGCTTGTGCCTCGTTGAACTGTATCAAATCCTGCAAATTTGAAACTGTTATGTTGTTTGGTGCTTTGTTTGGCAGAGCTGTCAGATAAGCTTCGATATCGTGTTTGAACTCATAGAGAAGGACTTCATAGCTGTCCCTGCTGAACTTTTGTGGTAGATCAATTTTTAAGTCATCGATAATGATTGAACCTGCGGATCGCAGTACAGATATTGAATTTTCGAATACTGCGTCAACACCTTCATGGAATCCAGCGGAAGAACGAAGAATGCCAATGCGCTTATCCACCAGTGCCGATCTGTCAAATCCGGCAGCAAAATCCCCTTTGTTATTGATAGCCATCGCATTCAGCAGAATTGCCGCATCCTCGACATTACTGGCCATGGGACCGGCTGTATCCTGGGTATGGGCGATGGGTATGATACCGATTTGACTGACAAGGCCCATGCTTGGCTTTATGCCAACTATCCCGGTGAGGGAAGCCGGGCAGACTACCGAGCCATCTGTTTCGGTACCGACTGCGACGATGGCGAGCTGAGCTGCAACCGCCACTGCCGAGCCTGAACTCGAGCCGCAGGGCGACCGGGTGGTGTCGTGCGGGTTACGTGTTTGACCCCCCAGGGCACTCCACCCTGAAGAGGATCGTTGCGAACGGAAATTGGCCCACTCACTTAAATTTGCCTTGCCAAGGATAATGGCGCCTGCATTCCTTAACTGGATGACAAGTTCAGCATCTCGCTGGGTGTCGTTGTTTTTCAGGGCGAGAGACCCGGCCGTTGTCGGTAGTTCTTTTGTTTCGATATTGTCCTTGATCAAGACGGGAATACCGAACAATCTGCCAGGCGTTTCACCTCTTGATAATTGTTGGTCCTGCTCCGCTGCAGCATCGAGTGCACCGGGATTGACAGAAATTACAGCGTTAAGCTCAGGGTTTTGTTTTTCAATTTCATCTAAAAAGTGCTGTGTAACATCTACAACCGTAAGAGTTCGATTCTGGTAGGAAATGTGCAACTCTTTGATGGTAAATTTCATATCGGTTTCCGGCAGTTCTTTGGCTGTAGTTTCCTGGGAGTTATCTGCGCAGGCAGACAGCAGCACGATAAGTAGCATCGCTGGGAGACCCATGGCCAATCGCTGCTTGCTCAGGCGTCTTGCTTCCTATGCTCCAGCCGGAACGTTTTGATTGCAGCATCTACCTGCTGACAAAACTGAGCTCGCGTAAATGGTTTTGTCATCAGGCTCATAGCTCCCTGGGAGATCAGGTCGGCCTGTTTGCTTAGATCATAGCCCGTCATGATCAGAACTTTTGCCCTGGGATCGATGGCTTTGATGGCCTGTAGAGTGTCGGCTCCGTTCATGACGGGCATAACCAGATCCAGCACGACGAGCGCGATATCTTTCTGGCGCCGGGCAAATACACGTACGCCCTCAGCGCCGTCAGCAGCAGTAATCACAGAGTAACCCGCTAGTTGCAGGGACTCCTGGATCATTGCTCGCATGCCCGATTCGTCATCTATTACCAGTACCATACCCGTACCTTTGATGAGTTCACGGTTAGGCCCGGGTCCCACAGCCGGTGTGGCCTTTATTGAAGGTATGTAGATATTGAAGCAACTGCCGTTGTTAACTTCTGACTTAACTGTCAAACCACCCTTGTGGGATTTCACTGTGCCATATACCGAAGATAAGCCGAGACCGGTGCCTTTGCCGACTTCCCTGCTGGTGAAAAAGGGCATTAGAATATTCTCGTGCAAGTGCTTCGGGATGCCATGGCCCGTGTCCCTGAAACTTAGACGAATGTAGTCTCCGGCCTGCAGGTCTGGTTCGATTTGTTGACAAGCGGTTTCATCAAAACGAATGTGATCAATTTCAATGTTTAGCACACCACCATCCAACATGGCATCGCGAGCGTTTAAACAGAGGCTGAGAATCGCATTTTCCAGTTGGGACTTATCACCCATGACCATGTATTTCTTGTTAGACCTGGAGAAATTGACGGTGATTCTCGGATCGATCGTTTTTACAAAGATAGACAGGGTATTGGCCATGCACTCGCTTAGATCAACTGGCTTGGTTTCCAGGGCGCTACTTCTTGAGAAAGCGAGCAGTTTTTCAGTTAAGTCCGAGACACGATTGGCGCTGGATATGATTTGTTTTGAGTAGCCATATCTTCGATCAGCTTCTTCAGTTTGATCACGTATAAGTTCTGCAAACCCCTGAATATTGCTAATCATGTTGTTAAAGCCAAGCGCAATGCCGCCCGCCAACTGTCCTACGGATTCAATCTTTTGCACCTGTACCAGTTGAGCCTCGAGAGAGCGACGTTCTTTTTCCATCTTTTTTGCCGCACTGGTATCTTTGATGACTACGAGCATGCAGGATTGGTTGTTGACCTCCAGGAGGTTCGTGGAAAGCAGTACTGGCAGTGTGGTACCATCCAGGACCGGAAACTCTGTTTCGAATTCGCTAACTTCTTCACGGTGATTGAGCAGGCTAATAAACTTATGATAGTCGCGAAGAGGCTTCCAGCTATCCAGGTATTCCGGGTTGTCCGGCTTGTTCTGTTGATAACCCAACATATTAATGAAGGCAGGGTTTGAGTTAATGATGCGTTTGCCATTGATCAGAATCAGGGCAAGTCCATCGGAGCAATTATGGAATACAGACGAAAATTTAGCTTCGCTATCCCTGATCGCGCAACGAAGCTCCAGTCCTTCGGTTATATCTTCCGAAAAACCATGAATTCCTGTGACCTTGCCGAATGAATCTTTTACGATGTTGTTATGGTATCTAAGATATCGAATGCTGCCATCCTTGTGAAACAATTTTGATATGCCAGTAGTCTCCCCGGTCATGTTTAGGGTGGCTTTCAATCTGGTGGTGGCATCATTATGTAAATCCGGCACCACCAAATCGAGCAGATGATTCCTCATGGCTTCGTCTTTTGTAAAACCCAGTGCTTTCTCGGCAGCTTTGTTCCATCCCTTGATGTGACCATCAACTGTCCACTGCATATGGACAAGTGGAGTATCCTGTAGTTGTTGGTCGATTAGTTGTTCTGCCGCATGTAGTGCGGCTTCTGTTTCCTTCATATTTGAAAGATCCTGGCAAAGCACTTCGTAGCCGTCAGGACCATCACTTCTGGATACAGACAATTGCACCGGTATATTCATTCCGTTGAAATGAATCAGGCTTTCCAATTGAATGGTCTCAGCTGAATCGAGGCGCTGAATAGTCATCTGAATTGCTTCGCGTTCTCTCGGTTCTAAATAGGTTAGGAAATCCTGCTTTCTACCCCTGGTCTGTTCAGAATCCGTGAGCTTGTGCCAGGCGTCATTGCACCAGAGAATTGTAAAGTCTTCAGCCAGTATCAGTGAGCTAAGCCCCATGTTTTCCATCAATCTCAACTGCGAATCGGGTGACAGGCGCTGACGGCGCAGGCCCAGGGAAATCACAACCATGAACCAGATTACAATTAGCGGGCCTAGTGCGAAGAATTCATACTGATTCAGATCACTGACCATCGAGATGGCAATTGTAATAGCAGACAAGCAGAGGGTGAATTGAATGATCCACGTGGTGGAATTTGAAAATGTTGCTGCGAAGACCAACAAGACAAGTAGCACGGGTGGTAGGTGGCCGAAGTCAAGATTGCCCAGCGTAACCTGCCACTCCACCAATCCAAACGCACAGGCAATGATCAGCAAAGCTATATGGGGTGCCGCCCAAACAGGTTCGCTATCTTTTTTCCGACTAGCGTTCATTATTCTTGGATGTCGATGACGTTTTACGTCAAGACCTGAGGATGATGATTGAATCACATTGCTAACCAATTATCCATGTAAGGAATATACTTAGGGAAACTCTGATTGAGTACATGCCGACCTTGATTGAGTACATACCGACCTTAATCAGAGATTTCTTACCATCGAGGTTCCCTAAAGAGGGTCTGGCCCGTTGATCTAGCCTGGAGGCGTCACCGGCGTTAGTTGCGCCCTGGTGAAACTTAGATCATTCAAAATAACGTACAGGCATGGAATGAGTATCAGGGTGATTACGGTTGCGAACAGGATGCCAAAGCCCAGTGATACGGCCATAGGGATGACCATTTGAGCGGAAAAGCTGGTTTCGAGCAGAATCGGTAACAACCCGAAAAATGTTGTCAATGATGTCAGCATGATTGCCCTGAACCTTTCTGTACCGGCCTTAACGGCTGCTTCTGGAATAGCCATGCCATCCTCAACGGACTCGTTGACAAAGTGCACCATGATAATGCTGTCGTTCACCACCACACCGGCTAGTGCAACGATGCCAAACAATGACAGGGCACTGAAGTCGATACCTACGATGATATGGCCAAACAACGCACCTATCATGCCGAAGGGGATGACACCCATAATAATCAAGGGTTGGAGATAGGATTTCAGAGGAATCGCCATCAAGGCGTAAATGCCGAACAATGCCAGAACAGTGGTATAGATGATCCTTTCCAGCATTTCGCTCTGTTCCAGGCTCGCGCCTCCCAGTTCAATTCTGACAGAAGAGTATTGTTCTCGTAAGGTGACAGCGAATTCACCGCGCATCACGTCCTTGACGACTTCTCCTGGAGGTATGATTGTTCTCTCAACATTTGCAGAGACCCGGACAGACCTTTTTCCCCAGGTTCGGGTAATAGTTGAGGGGCTGGTACGTTCCTCTACATTAGCAACCACAGTGAACGGAACCTCGTCCCCTTCCTCAGTTCGAATTAACATGGCATCGAGGTTGCCGCGAGACTCCCTTTCGGTCTTGGGGTATCGCACCATGACTTTCACTTCTTCGCGACCCCTCTGAATACGTTGCGCTTCGACCCCGTAAAACGCCCCACGGACCTGATTTGCAAGGTCACTCAGGGTGAGACCCAGCGCTTCAGCGGAGGGCTTAATCTTCAGGTTAATCTCGGGAATACTGCCTTTGTTGGAGTTATTAATATCATAAACCCCGGCATAGCCCCTGAGTGTCTGCTCCAGCAAATCTGAAGCACCCTTGAGTTCGCCACGATTCTGGCTGACCAGTTTAAAACCGATATCATAACCATGACCGTGGCTTTTTTCTGAGCCCGATATTTCCATGGTTTTGGTTCCCGCGATATCACCAATACTGTTTCGCCATTCCCTGGCAATTGATTCGGCATCCCGGGAAGAACCTTCCTCCCGCTTGAGCTCTACCATGATCGTGCCGTTGGTATTGGAAGTAAATGCGGCGTAGTTGAGAAGGAACTTGTCTTTTTCGTTCCTTGCGTCATCGAGTTTCACCAGCGCTTCAGACATCACCTTGACGACTTTAACGGCTTGCTCAGGGGAAGAACCTTCAATTAACTCTACCTGCGCCCGCATGTAATCTGACGCCATATTAGGAAAAAACACCGTCTTCACATAGGGCCCCATAACGAATCCAACTGCGAGAATCAGCATCGCAATGAAAATAGCTATGGTAATGTAACGTTGTTCGATGGCCCGCAGCAGAAGTGGCTTGTAGTGATCGTGCACAACAGAATGGAGCCCCGCTGCGAATCGGGTCTGGAATCGTCGCAAAGGATTGAACATGGCGACTTTATCGGTCGGCAGCGGTTTCATGCTTGCAAGGTGCGCTGGCAGGATCAGCTTGGATTCAATTATCGAAAACAGCAGACAGAGAATAACCACCAGTCCAATGGCGGCAGGCATCGCCCCGAAAGTACCCGGGACCAGCATTAATGGAATAAACGTGACAATGGTAGTCAGTACACCAAACGTGGCTGGCGTTGCCACGCGTTTTGCCCCACGAATTACATTATCTATATTATGGCCATCCTGCTCAGTGGTGCTCTGGACGCTTTCGCCAATAATTATCGCGTCGTCCACGACAATCCCCAGCACCAGGATAAAACCAAACAGACTGACCAGGTTGATGGAGCCACCACTGATGGGCAATAAAGCGAAGGCACCCAGGAATGCGATGGGCATACCTAACATGACCCAGAAAGCGAGTTGAAGTCTCAGGAAAATGCCCAGTACAATCAGGACCAGGATCACGCCGAAAAACATATTGGACAACATCATACCCATGGTACTGCTGAGATATGTCGTACTATCAAGCCATGTCTGTATTTCAATACCTGCAGGCAAGGTAGTCTGTCGATGTTTGACGAATTCTGTCACTTCCTCGGAGATGTCAATCTGGTTCTGGTCCCCTACGGCATAAATGGAAATACCGATGCTGGGTCGGCCATTGAACAGCGCGTGAAAGGCTTGCTCAACAAATCCGTCTGATACCGTTGCAATGTCCCCGAGGGTCAGTCGCGTGCCATCGCCCTGCGATATCAGAACGATGCTTTCAAACTGCCGGCGCTCATAAGCCTGCCCTTCGGTGCGCAGCAGGATATCACCGGAGTCGGTTTTGATTGTACCCGCAGGCAAGTCCAAAGATGATCGCCTGATCGCCTGGGCGACCTCATCCAGCGTGAGTCCATATTGTCTTAGTTTAGCTTCTTTGAGTTCGATACTGATCTCATAGGATCGGGCGCCCTTGGTTTCTGCCTTGGTGACACTGGGTAGGCTGAGTATTTCGTCCCGGACCGTGTTCGCGAGATTCTTCATGGACTTTTCGGTCAGGTCACCGGAAATCTGGACGTTTATCGCTCCCATTTGGTGTTTATTGCGAAAGATGCTGGGTTTCTCGGTTGACTCAGGCAGGCTGGCGATTCGGTCGACTGCCATTTTCACTTCGTCCATCACGATCTGAATATCGTAACCGGTTTCAAGCTCAAGCTGTACGCTAGCCATGCCCTGGCGTGAGAAGGAACGCAAATCGCTGATTCCCTCGATATCACGGATTGCTTCTTCGACCCGAGACACGACACCGGACTCGACTTCACCCGGTGATGCACCGGGAAAAGGTACATTGATGGTGATGCGATCAGCCTCGAGGTCAGGCATTATCTGGGTTCGGATGGTGAGAGCCGACGCCAGCCCGGTGAGGATGATGATGATCATTAGCAGGTTAGCGGCTACATGATTGCGCGCAAACCAGGCTATGATGCCTTTGTGGGTATCAATTGTCTGCATTGGCAGATAGCCTCGATGCCAGTTGCATGGGTTTCCCGTGTCTTACCAGCGTACCGGGCAGCGGGTTATCCAGGGCAGTGATACATATCAGGTCGCCAGCATTCAGCCCACCATTAATATAAACAGAATGTTCGTCACTTCGAAGCAGTGTTACGGTTTTCAGCTTCAACTCGCTGTTCACACCCACGGTCCAGACAGAATTAGCGTCCTGCAAAACAGATCGCGGTAGTTTGATGATATTTTCAGCGGTAAAGCCCGCGATACTTGCCTCGACAAAAGTGCCGATACGAAGTGGCGAGGGCCATTTTGGTCCCTGTTGATTATAAGGGTCAGTTATCTGCGCGACGACATAAAGAACCCTGCTGCGTTCATCGAAAACGCCCTCAGTACGAACGATTTGTCCTTTCCATAGGTTACGGGTGCCACCAATCTCGGCGGACAGGAGAACCTCAGGTCGTGACGCCGGGTCATGCAGATCGGCCAGGTTCAGGTAGGGTAACTCCCGGTCTGGTAGTGGTAATCGAATCTCAGCTACATCGACGGCAAAGGTGAGTGCCAATGGCGTGCCAGCCGCGACATACTGACCCACATCGGCACGTTTTTGCCTCACCAGTCCATCGTAGGGCGCTCGTATCACCGTTCGGTCAAGGTCACCTTCTCGCTTGTCGAGTTCAGCCTGGGAAAAATCCAGATTGGCAATTGCTTCGGCCAGTTGTGGTTTTCGCAAGGCCAGGTCACTTGCCGCCTTGCTGGATGACAATAGCGATTTTGCCCGTTGCCAGTCTGCTTCGGCATAGTCGGCAAGCCCTGCTTCTCTCGTTACCATGGTCCTGGCGGAGGCAACGCTGGCTTGTGCCCGTTTTAGTTCGGCACGATAGTTTCGGTCATCGATGCGGATCATGACGTCGCCCTTGGAAAAGAAACCACCTGCAACAAACGCCGGTGAGACCTCGGTAATAATCCCCGAAACTTCGGAGATCAGTGTGGTTTCTGTCCTGGGTGTCACCGTGCCCTGGGCGCTCACTCTGATTTTTTCGGTACTGATTTTAGCCTCGATAACGTCCACCAGCATCACTGGCGGAGGGGCTGGTACAGAATCAGGCACGGATTGTTGCGCGGACATCCAGATCGCGACCGCGATACTTGCAAAGATGATGATGGCAGGAAGGACTATCTTGTTAAGCATAACGATCAATCACTGTACTGGAATACCGGTGTTTACCTGTGTAAATAGCTGATAGTAGCGCGTTTTCAGCATTGCAGTAAGTCTTACGGCCACAGACCTGGAACCCGTCGTAATTTGAATCACTTCTACGGGGATAAGGATGCCACGGCGGCAGTTCAGCCGTTCACCAGGTGGTAACGCCGACAAGCTTTTCTCCCAATGTGGTCAAACTGGCGGGCGCACCGGGTTCTGGTATGAGCTGGTGGCTGATTCTCTGACGAATCGCCCACTCAGGCGGCGCCTTGGTTTGCCATTCGTTGATGCGTTGTTGCCTTTCTGACCCCGATGATGAATCCGGTTGCATGCTGACATACTGGACGAACCGATGCTGGTCGGAAAAATTCAGGTGGCTCGTGTGGGGCATTAATCGATTCCATAAGACCAGGCTACCTGCTTTGCCACCCACCGGTATCAGGTCATTATCTTCAAACACAGGCTGGTTGCGGTTCTCATCGTTTTGGTGCTTTTCACGGTAGTCCTTAATACTTTGGAATATCGAAGGCACACACGCGAATGCGCCCTGGTCCTCACCGGTATCGGTTAAATAGACAAGACCTTGCAGGCTAAGTCCCGAAATACGCCACGGATCACAATCCCAATGCACTGCGGACTCAGACCAGTTTGATATGGCTGCTGAAGCAGGGGGTTTGTAGGAAACACGATCCATGCTTACCCAGAGTTTTTCTGTATTGTATATCTCTGCAAAAATCTCGTGCAGCAGTGGCAGTTGGCGAACATCCCACAACGCCTGGTGGTGGTGTAGTGGCACTATCCCGTGACCCGAAAACGTTGGTTGGTACCAGGTTGCCTTGTCGTCCAGGCTGATATTCGAAAATTCAATGATCGCGTCAATGACATTGGCGCGTAAACGCTCGGGCACAACATCAGGAACAACGAGGAGACCGTTAGATCGGAATTCCTGAATTTGTGCTGGGCTTAGCATCGGTTAGGGATAGGCATAGGCAACAGGAAGACCGGTGACGGTACCTCGAACTGGTTTCCGGTCTCGGTCAGCAACCCGGTTGATGAATCCCGCTTGAAAACAACCACGTTGTTCGTATCCCGATTGGCAACCAACATAAACTCCTGATCCGGTGAAAAAGTAAAGTGCCTGGGATGTCTCCCCAGGGTTGGCTGGAACTGTACCTGTTCGAGTTTACCTTGCAAACCGATTTTAAATACCACAATGCTGTCGTGCCCCCGATTGCTTGCATAAAGATATTTCCCATCCCTTGAGGCTTCGATATGCGCGCCATCATTGGGGCTGGAATAAGTATCGGGCAAACTCGAGTGGGTGTGAAGCACTTTTAGTTGTCCTCCAACATCCACCCTGAAAGAAATAACGGTGTTATCCAACTCGTTGAGTAAATAGCCAAAGCCGCCGGAAAAACAAAAATGCCTTGGGCCAGCACCAGCTTTCAGGCTAATTGCATGACTTGCCTGGGAGCCAACCTGGCCGGTGTCGTCTACCGGGTATTGTATGACCTGGTCGGTGCCAAGGTCAGCGACGTAGACAAATTCACCAGAGGGGCCAAATGTGGTTGAGTGTACGTGAGCCCCGGTCTGTCGCGTCGGGTTGATCCCCATGCCCTTGTGCTGCACAGCGCTGACGAACTCACCTAGAGAACCGTCGGCCGAAATTGGGAATGAGGTGAAACTACCTCCTGAGTAGTTTGCCACCAGCAAACACTTGCCTTGTGCTGATATTGACAGGTGGCAGGGGTCTGCCCCCAGGGAAGGTCGTTGGTTGAGGACTTCCAGTCTGCCGTTTTCAGAGGAAAAAGCGCTGACCGCACCGCTGTCTGAACGACTGTTCGAGCTGGTGAAATCGGCGACCTCGTTAACGGCGAATACTACGTCCAGGTAGGGATGCTGAATAAGAAACGATGGATTGTCGATACCTCTGTTAACAGCCATCAGGGTTATATTATCCCCTTCACCAGAGATGGAATAAGCGTAAACACCTTCCGATGACGTCTTTCGGGTGTAAGTCCCAATAAGTAACTCGTAGGTCATTTAATAAACGCGCCCCATATTGTCCACCCAATAGACCTGGCCATTTTTATCAAAGTCGGCCACCGCGACAGGTTGATCTGAAACTGGTGAGATTATTCGGTTTTGTTGAATATCGAATACGCAGGCGGTGCCGTTTTGACTGACCGTCAGGATACGAATTCCATCGGCTGAAATTCGCAAGGTGCGAACCCAATCCTCGTGATGATTGTGGAGCAACGTGCTAACTCCTGTTTTCAGGTCAATGACACTAATCTCGCCGTTGGCATTGCCTGTGATCACCCGCTCCTGATCTTTCAGGAATCCCACTGCGGAAGTGTGTTTTTGTGGTAACGGTAAAACCGTGGATGAGCCATCGCCCAGGTGCCAGAGCTTGAGAATAGCTTCTTCGGATACGGAAACCACGATATCACCCCGGCCGTTGATTGCTGCCATATTGTGGCTTCCGGGACCCACGCCCTGCATCTGCCAGATGATCTTTTGAGTGTTGATATCCCATAGTATCAGCCTGTTACCACCTGCACTTAACAATCTGGACACATCGTCGGGTGTAGAAAGGGAGAAAACGGCGCCGCCATGATCCAGTACGATCAAACTACTCGCTGTCTTAAAATCCCAGATCCGGATGAGATGATCGAACGCCCCGGAGGCAAACCGCAATTCGTCTATTCGCTGAATACAGTACACGAAGCTATTGTGGGCAGATGCTAGGATCAGGGTCTTGTCCTGCACACTTACCTTAATTCTGCCATAAAGATTACCGACAACCGAATCACTGGCGGAGATGATTGCAGAGCCGATGGCCTCGACATTGCTTTTCAACGTTGAAACTACTGATTTCCGGTTGATGTCATATAAGTCAACGTCGCCGCTGTCACATCCAAGGGCGACCAGGTTTTCAACCGGAGAAACACCGATTCCGCGAGCAGTCGCGGTAATAGGTTTATGGGAGAGTTCCACATTGAGCTTTACCAGGTCGACCCTGGCCACAAATCTGGCGGCCATAACAATAGCAAAGGTTCCCGCCTGGTTAATGCCCAAGCCCCATAACGGGTGCCCGTGGCCGGTGTCGCCCTGATGGCTCCACAACTCAGCGCCCGTGGTGCAGTCCCAGATGCGCAGCGTGCCATCTTCACTCACCGAAACTGCCTGACTGCCTCGTCCTACGCCGACCTTGGTGACCCATTCGGTATGCCCTTCGAGCACCAGTTCCTGGGTTCGTTTCGATAGATCCCAGACCCGCAGGCTGCAATCCCTTGATCCGGAGACAATTCGATTCTCGTCAAGAAAGGCAATACCGGTGACGACATCATCGTGCCCTTGTAGCCAATCGACGTGATGCCCTGTCTTGCGATCCCTGATGCCGATGAGTTTATCTGCAGAGCCGGAAATTACGAACTGGTCTGATATTGCGACGCTGTGAACGCCTGCCTTGTGGCCTGTCAGGCGTCCAAGCAATGAGCCATCGCTGGCGTCCCACAGCGCGACGGTTTGATCATGGCCCGCCGTAACCAGAGTAGCGGCGGATTCCTTAGTGCGGCAATGGTAAGCGAGTGCGTTTATCGGTCCCTTATGGCACTTCCAGGATTGCTGAATGGCACTGGTGTGGACGTTCCAGGCGAGTATCGATCCTTCGACAGACACCGAATAAAGTGTTTTGCCACTGGCATCGAAACAACGGGCGAGAACGAAACCCCAATGTCCTTTCATGGCATCCCTAACTTGAAAAATACTGTGATCCCCGGTTCGATATAGTACCTTAATACCCGTAGTTGCCGACCAGAAGTAAAAAACATATTCTGTTAACTCCCAAAGCCAGGAGCCTGTCATGTTGAACCTATCCATCCCAAGCCATATCGAGCCGTTGCGGCAAAAAGTTCTCGATTTTATCGAGCATGAAGTTTATCCCATGGAATCCACACTTCTTGAAAACAAGGTGGGGGAGCGCCGTGGCGAGGTGATGCGAGGGCTTATGCAGAAAGCCAAGGATCAGGGCTTGTGGGCGTTGGGACATCCGGAAGAAATCGGTGGTGGTGGTTTACCCTTTATGGATTACGTTTTTATCAACGAAGTGGTTGGACGCTCGGAAGCGGCTACGGTGGCACTTGGAACCCATTCGCTGCAGGACTCCATCATGCTGAATCGTTATGCCAACGATGAGTGGCGTGACAAATATTTAAAGCCATTGGTCGATGGTGAAGTATTCCCGAGTTTTGGCATGACCGAACCTGCGGTTGCGAGCTCTGATCCGACCCAGTTACAAACCAGCGCGAAACTGGATGGTGATGAGTGGGTAATCAATGGCAGAAAATGGTTTACCTCTGGTGCAGGTAATGCGGCCTATACGACTGCCATGGTACGTACGGAGCCGGATGCACCTGATCACGCTGCGTTTTCAATGATCGTGGTGCCAACCGATACCGAAGGCTACAACATTCTCAGGGATGTTCGGGTCATGGGTGACTATGACGGCCATTACGAAGTTGACTACGACAATGTCCGTGTCCCCAAAGAGAACTTGTTAGGGCCCCGTGGGCAGGGGTTCAAGATTGCCCAGGATCGACTGGGACCGGGAAGAATCTTTCATTGCATGCGCTGGCTCGGCCAGGCGCAGCGGGCTTTTGACCTGATGTGTAAACGTGCCAACGAACGGGTTGCTTTCGGTAAGCGTTTAGGTGAGCACCAGCAGATACAGAAGTTTATTTTTGATACCGCTGCCGAAATTCAGGCATCAAGATTGCTGACACTCCACGCGGCGCAAAAAATTGACCAGGGCGATGAAGCCAGAATCGAAATTGGGTTGATCAAGGTGTACGGCGCTACCATGTTGCACAATGCCATTGATCGTGCAATCCAGGTTCATGGCGCGTTAGGCGTTACGGAAGATACGCCTCTCGAGCGCATGTATCGCCATGCACGTTTTGCCCGTATTTATGATGGTGCGGATGAAGTGCATGTTATGACAACAGGTAGACGGATCCTGAAAACCTATGCCGATGGAGGCACCTTCGACTTCGGTTTGAGGTAGCAGCAAAGACGAACGGAAAAATGTTCGACTCAGCGACTCGTTTCGGGTTAGTCACCTTGCTGTTTCATTGGGTTACGGCGCTCACGATCATTGGGTTGTTCATCCTGGGGCTGTACATGGTGGAGCTGACCTATTATGACGCCCTCTACAATAAGCTGCCCTTTATTCACAAGAGTATTGGAATCCTGTTATGCGGGTTGCTGCTTCTCAGGTTGATCTGGAAGCCGTTCAATCCAGCCCTGATACCATTAACGAGCCATCGTTCGTTTGAGATTCTCGGGGCGAAACTGGCGCACTGGATGTTGTATCTGTTAACGGTTGTGATTGTGATTTCCGGCTACCTGATACCCACGTCGGGGGGTTCAGGGATCAGTGTATTTGATTGGTTTTCAGTACCGGCAACCATCACAACCATACCTGAACAGGAAGACCTCGCAGGTTTGATTCACAAGATCACGGCGTACCTGGTAATAGGTGTAACACTTGTCCATGCGGGCGCTGCATTAAAACACCATTTTGTTGACAGGGATGATACGCTGCGACGAATGTTAGGTGTTAAGCCCCGGTAATCACCCAGGAGATTTCACAATGAAGATAAAAACGACATTAGGGGCTTTGATCTGCTTCGGGCTTTTACCGGCTTTTGCGACAGGTGCAGACTATGTGATCGACAAGCAAGGCCAACATGCCTTCGTCACTTTCAAGGCGAGTCACCTTGGTTTTTCGTATATTATTGGGCACTTCGAAAGTTTCGAAGGCAGCTTCAGTCATGACGCCAAAAATCCGGGAAACTCAAAAGCCAGCGTGACAATTGAGACCGGGAGCCTGGACACTAACCATGCAGAACGTGACAAGCATCTGCGAGGCGCTGACTTTCTCGATGTAGACAAGTATCCGACCATTACTTTTGAGAGTGTTGCATATTCAGGCGGCGCAAATGCAGGGAAACTCACCGGTAACCTTTCATTGCATGGTGTTACCAAATCCGTTGTGCTTGATGTCACTCAGATCGGTGAAGGCAAAGATCCCTGGGGTGGGTACCGGAGCGGATTCCAGGGTAATGTGGTGCTCAGTGCGAAAGACTTTGGTTTGCCGGAATGGGTAGGTGATGTCGAAGTTGAACTGATTGTTGAGGGCGTTCGGCTATAGCAGCATCAATTATTCCCTGGACTTTGCCGCTACCACTTCCAAAGTTTCATCATGACGATCACGACTGATGGTGTAGAAAGTGATGGCGAATACCGAAATTGCCGTTAGCAGGATAACACTGGGTCCCTGGGCCCAGCCGAAGCGGATAATTGCTTCCGGTGCGACATCTTCAGGTGCGGTGCCCGGTGTGATGCCAGCGAGGTCGATGATGATTCCGGCAAAAACAGGCCCGATACCGCCGACGGCCTTACCCGCGAAAGACGCTGCAGCATAGTAGATACCCTCTTGCCTGTCCCCATGGATGCGCTCATGTTCATCGGTGATATCGGCAATCATGGATCCGATCAATGGAATTGCGACTCCCAGGCCCACTGCCGACGTCAGGCCGCTCGCGATGTAAAGCAGCGCAATGTCACCGGGTTCGCTGACGGGCAGCCAACCAAAGAGCTTCAGGATAATCACTGAAGAGGTAAAAAACGCGTACCAGGTCAAACCTGCGATAAAGAGGGTTTTCTTTTCCCTGATAAAATAGAACATCGAACGACTGATCGAGCTGCCTGCAACTATCCCGATAATTGCCACGCCAAACAGCAAAGTCATTTGTCCCTGGGTCAATTCGAAAAAGTAAGTGCCGGTATAGAGGATTAACGCTTGCACCATGCCCTGCGTAATGCCAAAAACCACGCTGGCGCATACCACAGCAACGAAAGATGGAATCTGAAAGGCTGTTCTGACTTCCTTGACGACCCGTCCCAGGGAAAACGGCTGGGCGTCCGGTTTGCGTAACTTGGGTATTTGAGCGTGGGTGGCTCCGGCGGCGAAGAGGATGCCGAGAATCATTACCGGTACGGAGGCCAGGGCGAAATCACGATAGGATTGAGGATTCAGTCGCCCGCTCGGATAGGCTTGCGTTGCGGCAAAGAAAAGTTGATTTGCGATGATAAGTACCAGGAACATGCCAAACAATTGAAAGATGGTGCGAAGCGCAGACAACAAGGTCCTTTCGTCGTAGTCACTGGTCAGCTCTGCTCCCAGTGCCATATAAGGCACTGAATACAGAGTCATGGTCGAACGGGTCAGCACTGAAAAGCTCAAGACCCAGAAGAACAGGCCTGTCGTGCCGAGGTTTTCTGGCGGCACAAACAGAAAGTAGAAACTGATCGCAAATGGCACTGCAGCGATGTACATGAATGGGTGGCGTCGGCCGAACTTTGACTTATATGAATCAGACCAGGATCCAACCAGGGGGTCAGTGATGGCATCAATGCAAAGGGCGATAAATAGTGCAGCGCCGACGAGCGTCCCGGATAAACCGAGCACCTGATTGAAGTAAAACAGCAGGTAGAAGCCAAAAGCAGCGCTCTTGATGCCCTCGGGCAATTGGCCGATTCCGTATCCCAGACGAAGGGCCCAACTCATGAACTACGGTTACCAAACGCTTTGATAATATCGACTACCAGTTGATCCTGTGCCCAGCGGGAGCCGATGGGATCAACGCCGGTCCGTACCACGACCATATTGTACTGCGGTACGACTGTCGCGTACTGACCCTTGTTACCCGCGGTGGTGTAAGTGCCTTTCGGCACCCCGGGCATTTCATCCAGCAGCCAGAATTGTGCGCCGTATCCACGTCGACCTTTTTCACGGGGCAGACTGGGAGCGGCTGTGGCTACAAAATCTGACCAGCCTTTTGGCAGCAGGCGTTTCCCCTGCCAGATGCCGTCGTTAAGGTAGAGCAGTCCCAATCGGGAGAGGTCACGGGCGGTTGTATATACCTGACTGGAACCGATGAAATTACCCTGGTGATCGGTTTCCATCCATGTATGGTGCATGCCGATACGGGAGAAAAGTTCATCATAGGGATAACGCAGGTAGCGTAAATCATCGTTCAGGACATGACGCAAGCCCCGTAACAACAACAGCGTATCGTTGTTGGCGTACTTCCAGCGCGTGCCGGGTTCGGCTTCGAGGTGTGTCGTTGTTGCTCCGCTGATCACATCCTGCCCGGCGAAGTAGACCGCGTTAGTGTTACTCCCTTCACTCCACAGACCACTTGACATCCAGAGCAGGTGATTGGGAGTGATTTTGGCCCTGAGATCCCCGGGATAGGACCATTCTGGTATCGGCGCCGGATGATCAAGTTCCATAAGCCCGTCGCGCACGGCAATTCCGATCAAGCTCGCAGAGATACTCTTTGCAGTTGACCAGGTTCTGTAGCCCTGGTGGATGCTGAAACCTGGGCGATATTGTTCTGCAACTAATTTCCCATCTTTGATGATAACAATACCTACAGTCAGCGTTCCATCACCATAGCTTGCTGCGTCGAATGCCTTGTCGAGTACACGCTGTTGCGCATCGTTTGTTTGTGGATCTGCTGCGTCTCCCTGTGGGTAAGGTACATCGCTGAGATCAGGAGCCCGGGGACGTTGGATGTAGGGTAGACGGGTAACATCGGCAACCTGCCAGTCCGGCGGCAGGAGAGTACATCCCATCGTATCGCGGTAGGCAGCGATCAGTTCATTACTGTCAGCGTCTGCCGCACGAACCAGTCCACGCCGATTATCAATCTCAGGATCAGGCAGGTTGAGACTTGTCGTATCGGCGAGCTCCACCAGCAGAATGTCCTGCAGAGGACGGTGCATCAGAAAATGTGCCGAGCAGGTAAACAAAGCGCGATACCCGGCTGCTATATAGGGATCACTCAAACTGGCGGCACCACCGGGTAGTTGGTACTTTGATGGGAATACCCATGGGGAGGCTAGTGACAGACACAGGCATGTGACTGTTAACATGAGCCTCCGAGGTATTGCTTTCATTCAGTGAGCCTCAAAGACACCAGGTTCGGATCGCTGGCGATTTCGGATTCAGTAAAGGGAAACTTCAGCCATTGGCTTTGTGAGTAGAGTTCAGTCTGATCTGAGTAATGTGGAGAATCCGGTTCTTCTGATTGAGAATAGGTGAGGATGCCCCTGGCATCCAGCGTTCCGTCCTCATCCCAGGAAATCACCTGCACATAACTGTTACCGTGGACAATAGGCGTATAACCCTTGTCCTTTTTCAAATCTGCAACGATCATGCTGAACATACCAGCCCAACCCTGGCCACCGGGAATAGGTATGCGCTGGTTGTGCCGTTCGGCAAACTGAATCTCACCCCAGGGTGCATCGAGGGGGATGTTTGCTTCAGCCAGGGTAGTTTGGGCGGTCACCAGAGCTGCGTGCACCGCTTTAAGCACATCGCGATCAAGGACGTTAATACCCCGTGGTGTGTAGATAGGGTCCTGGGGATCGAAAGCGATCCCGTAGAGATTGTCAGTACTTCGTACCGCCCGCCAGAATTCGGTCCAGACTTGTGCGCCCCTGCTTTGAATTGTTTGTCGGCGATCCCATTTTTTCAGCACGCCACAGGCATCAGCTATATTGTTGGCGTCTTTGTTCATCCGAATATCACACACTTTGACAACGTCATCCAAAAGCACTTCCGCCGCATAGTTCCTGTGTTCATAGAGCATGTTCTGGATCTGATCCGGGGTTATCTTGCCTTTTCCAATCAGGTCTTCCACCAGGGTAATACCTGCCCGTGTCCGCCAGGTTCGTGCCGTTTTCTCAGGACCTATGATAGGGGAGTAGCCTTCCAACGGCGCCTGGGGATTAGAGAGCCAGTAGCTGTCATTTGAGTTGGTGACATAGTCACTGCGCTTGATTCTTGGCATCTCCTGGGGAGGGAGAAGACCAGGTGATTTGGACCGTGGATCATCCTGCCACTCACAGCTGGAGTTACTGCCATTGAGTACGACGATATAGTTGGGCAGACCTTCGGGTTTGACCCGGCACCGGTCAATAAGATCCGCGTCGACATTAGGAGTGCGCGAAATATCAGCAAATAAAGCGGTGCCATGGCGATCCGCTGCTATGGTATTCGTAAACGATACGCCCTGCTCACTGATAGCAGCCTCTACCTCCTTGATCGAAGTTGCGCTGTTGAGCCTATGGTAGGTTGCAGTGGTCTGGAAGTTGCTCATGTTTACATCCCTGACGGTGTAAGCATGGGTTGTGCTCCAGGGCATCTGCTTGCTCGCGAGAATGGGTCCGTAGTGAGAGAGGTATACCGTGTGTGTCGATGTAACGGGCTGACCTTCGTCATCCATCGATATCAACTCCACATGAACGGTTTCGATGTCTCGCATTTCCTCATCGTATTTATACTGCATGGAATTAGCAGGGTTTAGCTCAAGTTGGTAGACAGTTGCTCGCAGTGCCGTCGAGACAGTATGAGTCCAGGCGATATCCTGGTTAAAACCTATTGCGACGCGCATCGTTGTGGTCAACCCAACACCCATGACATCAACCTCACCGGGTATGGTTGTGTGGATCATGTGAAAACGTGATGAACCTTTCCAGGGATAATGTGGGTTCCCAAAGAGCATGCCGCGACCGGATTCTGTCACGTCACTACCCAGGGCGACCGCGTTACTACCGATGCCATCGTAGCGTGACGCGTTGGTTGCACTCAGCTCGACCGCAGGTCGTAGGGGTACGGCTTCGGCGATATTCTTTTGAAATCTGCCCACCCCGTATCGAATGCCGACGCCAATACCAAGGCGGGCAACATCTGCTTCGGAAATTGTCTTGACCCAGGGTTGACCTGCGCAGGAGTCTGGTAGACGGTCGATGTTGTCTTTCAGGTAACGGTTGTACCCCTTCACATACCCGGTTGTGAACTGGCTGTTTTTGTCATCCACCGCTGCCTGGGAAGCTTCAACTATTGCGTCTGTAAGCATGGCTTTATGAAAGATATCACTGTTGCGATGTTTGTCTTCGGTGCCGAAATATCGGGACTGTTCGCCACGCACCATGATCATGTCACGGGCAATGGTGCAGATCGCATCTTTAGCGGTTGCATAGGCGAATCCGTAGCCCAGGCTTCCCCAGTCATCCGCCTTGACATGAGGAATACCGTAGCTGGTCCATCGAATTTCGACATCAAACTGATTCGGGGTATTTGGTTGGTCGCTCGACTTGTTTTCTGTGCAGGCGCTAATCAGTAACACTGCGATAATCAATAGTGATCTGTTCATACTCTCCTCCATCTTTGCGCGAGGAGTATGACTTGTTTGGATTGTGCAATAAAGCCGCTTCGGCGGGCTTAGTGCGATACCTTGTCCAGTAGTTTGAAGGCCATGACGTAATCCCCCGACGGCATTGGAGAGGTGAAGTGTCCACCTGCCGTGATCACAACAAACTGTTCACCCTGGTAGGTATAGGTCATCGGGACCGAGTTACCTGTGGTGGGTAGTTCGGCCTTCCAGAGCTCTTTGCCATTATCGATATCGAATGCGCGGAAGTAAGCATCCGACGCCGCTGCGATAAATATCAATCCGCTGCGGGTCACCATCGGGCCACCCATTTCAAGGCCGCCATCGACCAACAGATACAAGGGCCAGGGAACTATTTTTTCCAGAGACCCCAGCGGAACTCGCCACAGGATGTCGCCGGAATTCAAATCAATGGCATCCAGGGTTGCCCAGGGTGGTTTGGCACAAGGAGCGCCCAGTGAGGAAACGACAGGCGCTATGATGACGCAGTAAGGCGATCCGTTTTGCGGGAATGGCAGCCCTTCAGGACAGTCTTGCTGCTTTGCCAGTTTTACCTCGATGGGAAAGTGTTTTGTATTGGTGATCATTATCTGACGATCCAGATCTACCGCGGGAGCACCCCAGTTGTGGCCTCCAAGATTGGATGGATAGAAGACCGTGCCTTCTAAACTCGGCGGCGTGTATATCGGACCGGTTCGGATGGACTCGAGCTTCTTGCGGCAACTTCCCTCATCCCAGAATGTAAAACCCCAGGCGTCGTCGGGCGTCATGCCAAGCTGGTGCAGTGGCTCCGGCTTTACGGGAAAAGGCTGTGTGGGACTTAAGTATTCCCCCGGAACGGCACCGGTCTGTGGTACCGGTCTTTCCTCGACAGGATGCAGGGGTTTACCCGTTTCCCTGTCGAGCACGAATGTCATCCCCATTTTAGTCACCTGTACGACTGCCGGCCGTGTTTTGCCGTCGATGGTGACATCCACCAGCGTCGGTTGGGCTGGTACATCATAGTCCCAGATATCATGGTGGACTGTCTGGTAGTGCCAGACGACTTCTCCGGTCTTCGCATCTAATGCGACAACAGAACTCGAGTAGTAATCCATGTGTCCATCCCGGTCGCCGCCGTAATAATCAGGGGATGAATTGCCCGTGGGTACAATCACCAGGCCTCGTTCAGCATCAACAGAGATTGTTGACCAGACGTTGGTAGAGCCCGAAGTATACTTACCCTGATCATCCACCTGTGGATGATCAGGGTGGACAGGATTCCATCCCCAGACAAATTCTCCTGTCCTGATGTTGTAGGCACGAACAACACCGGATGGCACATCAGGTCGACTGCTGTCCAGAACAAATGCGCCGGTCACAACCAGATCGTCAATAATCGCCGGTGCGCTGGTTATGCTGTATTCGAATCCTGTATGTTCTGTTAGCCCCTGGGTAAGGCTGACCTGGCCTTTATCACCAAAACCCTCGCAACGTTTCCCGGTTGCGCCATCCAGAGCGATGAGACGTGCGTCCAGCGTGCCTAATAGAATTCGGTGCTGGCAGGCAGCGCCGGTTTGTCGAGGGTCCAGCCAGCTACTCACTGCGCGGCAGTTGGTAATGCCTTCTTCACTCATATCAACCTTCGGATCGAAGGACCATCTTTCTTTGCCTGTACCCGGGTCCAGGGCAAACACACGATTAAAGGGTGTGCAGTAGTAGAGGGTGTCCTGAACCATGATAGGCGTGTTCATGAAGGAGGTCGGACGAGACCGCATACTCTCTTCAGACATCTCTTCGGTGAGGTTCTGGCTGCCACTGACATAGTCTCCTGAGCGGTGAATCCAGATTACTTCAAGATCTGCGACGTTACTCTTGTTGATTTCTGTTGCCCTTGAATAATGACCTCCGCCGGGAGCACCTCCATAAGCGGGCCACTCCGTGTTGGATTGTGCGTGCAGCGTAATGGTAGAAAAAGCGAGAATCAGCATAGTCATGCTTCGGTACATTGTGCATCCTTATAGTGTTATTTTGTAATCACGCTGTAACTATCTGATCTATCCATCAGACTTATCTATCATAGCTATCCATCGTAAAAAAAGGGCTCATGAAAACCAATCACGGTTTTTTCCCGGGTTGATTCCGCCCGGGCGAGTGCAGCGTCAGAAAGTTGATTGTTCTGTCTGCTGCTCAGGATTCTTTGGGCGATATCACGACGTCCGTAATGTACCTGGACAAAAAAACGGCCATCGTCATCGGGCCCGGTGGGCATACGACGATGCCAGACATCCGAGACGAAGAAGGCAATGTCGCCAGCCTTCGCGATAATTGGTACTACACCCTGGCCCTCATACTCCAGGTTTTCATCCATTGCCTGCTCCCTGGGCGGGAAGCGCCCGGAAAAATGGCTGCCAGGGATGATACCGGTCGGTCCATCGTCAGGGTTGCAATCCTTCAGATAGACATGAATCCCGATAGCGAACACGGGGTGGGGTATTTCTTTTGGCCAGGAGGTACCTTCTGCCAGGGGGATATGTGGCCCGGCATCAATATGCCAGTGTTGACCGCCGTGTGAGCCCGGATGCCGGGCTGTGTTCCGCCAGGCCGTATTGGCAATCACATGGCAGTCCTGCCCAAGTAATGGTTCTATAACGTCCAGTATGTGCCTGTTGGAAACCAGTTTTTGACATAGCGCACTGCGATTCAGCATTTCATACCGAAACATCTCATCATCCTCAACAGTGCGGTTCTTCCCGGCTCTGTCGTCCCTCGCATACTGCCTAAATATGTCAGCAACTTCGTCAGCCAGCTGGGCAATTTCTCCTGTATCCAGTGCCTTTTTTACAAGGGTGAAACCTTGTTGTTCAAGTTCAAGACTCTCGGCAGGTGCCGTGTCAGGGTCTCGCGGTTTCAGGTAACCACCTGATCGTTTCATCATACTTGTTAATCCAAATCTTTGCCGGGTGTCGATAGTTTATCGACGTACGATTGACAATATCAACTCCTGAACCGAATAGGTGAGGCAGGGTACTGTTTATCTTTGAAGTTGGCGTGAAAAAGGTGAGAATGATCGCCTGGTTACTATTGTGGAGTCGGGTTAGATGGACAATGGACTAGTACAGAAGACCTACACGAATATACTGCAACATATGGTGGATCACGGTTGGGCGCCACACTATACCCAATTGGCATCTGAGCTCGGGGTTTCGACAGAAGAAGCTCGGGTTGCCGTTAATGAGGCGGCAAACATTGGAATTGGATGCTGGACTTCACCGGGTACCGATCAGGTTGGTTCATGGGCACCATTTAACAGTACACCGACCCATTATCTCGTCAGCGTTGATGGTGAACGAAAGTGGTTCGGGCAGTGTGGACTAGAGGTCAATGCGATTCGCTGGTTGTTTCCCGGTCAGGAAGTAAAGGTCGAAACCCGGGACCTTGCGACGGCAGAAATCATCACGATTCGCTACAGGGATGACGAAATACTGGAAGTGACGCCAGATACAACGGTTGGCCATGTTAACAATCCCATGTGGAAATGGTCGGAGATACCAAGCCCTGATAACTGAGAACGTATGAACCTCTTCGCGTGCGAAGACAATGTATTCGAGTGGTCCCAGACTGATCCTGCATCCGGGGGTGGCATCAGACCTCTTGCGGACTGGGCTGCGATGTTCTCGACGGACTTGTTCAAACGACGGCTTGACTCGGATTATCTCTCGAAAATGGCAGAATACGCGAAGCAGAACCGTGCAGTAATGGTGGAACGGGGAATGACGGGGCCATGGTTTATGCGGCCTAAAACCTAGTGTAGTGTAGCAGCCTGACAGGTCGGTTATTCCTGCGATGGATGATCGAAAAGAGCCGGATCGAGAAAGCGATTCAGGACGTTTAGAGTTATTTTGGCTATATCATTTTCATAGCCATCAACCGATAGCGCCCCGGCGTAGGAGATACTGCCTGTGCTGAAGACGGCACCACCGGAAGGTGTCTCGAAAAAAGTCATGTCTGCACGGACATCTGAGCCCTTGGGTACCGGAACCGTCATCAAAAACTCTTCCTTGGTTATCAACATGCCTGGGCGGTGCTCTTCGGACGATGCAATAACGATTGCATGCTTCGGGGAACCAAGATCTGTATCATATCTATCTATTTCTTCTCCGGCGGCACCGCCACCCTGGGTGCCATAGTCGCCAATCGTGTCACTGTCGTTAATACCTTCCGTAATGAAGCTGACTCGTGGATCTAACGATTCAGGACTGAGTCGATAGTGCGTACCGCCATCAAAACCCTGGGCAGTAAAACCCACCCCGACGAGTTCATTTGGGGGGCGGCCGAGGCGACGCCAGAGTCCGCCATATTCGCCGGTAAACTGATGGTAATACTCTCCGGCTTCTGACATCCATGCCCGGGTCCCGTCTTCTGCGCGGCGCACTTCGATAATCGCCGGGTTGTTCGGATGGTGGGCGATGCGCCAATAGAAGCCATTGCCTCCCATGTACATAAGCCTGCCCCCGGTATCCATCCAATCAAAAATCCCATCCATCATGCTGGTAGAATGGTACTCAGGATGGGTGCCGGTGATAACGACCCGGTAATCCTTGAGAAGATCAATACCCTGGTAGTGCAACTGCTCATCGGTTATCACATCGAAAGGTTGATCTATGGCCTTGAGCCATGCTGTCAGGTTAGTATCGGCGTTGAAAGACCAGGTCAGTGTTTTGGGTTTTAGATTAAGAATGGGGCGCAGCCGGGAAGAAAAATGCACACCGCTGCCGTCGCTATGATGCTCGTAGAGTGAGTTACCGACTTCCGGGTTATCGAGCAGATATTTGTCAAATGGATTTCTGGGACCTTTGCCAAACATACCGGTACCCAGTGACAAACGCTGGTTTGCATAGGCCAGGTATGTGGCCGTGGACATCAGCAGAGCCACATCTCTTTTTGTGTCAGAGGCACCGGGGCTGACAAAAAACGGCATGATGTCTTCATTACCTTCTATACTGGCTTCTTCATTATCTTCAGACAGGAGTCGAACCTTGACGGCGTACACACCGGAATCCAGGTCCACGGGAACACGAAAACTAAAATCTGTCTCCCACCCGGCATCAATCAGGTCATCATCATGAAAGTGGACTGCAGCATAGTGTTCGGGCAGCTCAGTCCATCGTTGAACCGATGAATCCCACTTCACACCGGTGACAGCCCGGGTTGGTTGCTGGTAAAACTCACCGAAATATTTTTCGCCGATGTCAGAAAACTTGTCGCTGGTCATATTCCGGCTAAAATCCCATCGGGCAATAATCTGTTCATTGGCTGTGCACAAGGTGTCGAGGTCGTGGTTGGCGGTAAGCAAGGGGGCCTCTATGCGTCCGTTGAATTGCCCACCTTTGCTCACATCATCAGTTGCCAGCCACCACTGCCCCGGCTTCAAGCCTGGGGTTGTTAAGGTTAGTTGGGCATTGATTTCAGTCCTGCCTGGTTCTCCGGCGCCCTTGCCTAACTGAAGTATCCTGCCGCGCAGACAGCCATCAGCCGCGGATAAAGAAAGCTGATGCCAGCGTTTCTGGCGCAGCTTGAGTGGCAGGACGAGCGCTGTACCGCCGTGTTCGATGAGGCACTGACCGCCCAGCAACCTGATTCGTAAATCAGGGCCTGACAACAGGAGCTGGTCTTTAGCTGGCAAAGTAGGATAAAACCAGCAACTGAATCCGAAGTCTGCTGAGGCTGGAAGCTCACCGAGACTGGCGTATGAGCCTGGCACCAGGGGTTGGCTTTTGCCTGGATATTCACCGTTGAAATCTGCTTCGATACTGCGTTCCTGGTAACCGGTACCGTGGCTGCGTGAGTCACCACAGATCAATTCAATCAAGGAGGCATGGTAAAGGGAACCAGTTTCACAGCTGATCTTGACTGAAACTTCATCTCCTGGACGGGTACAAAGAGGCGTCAGGTAGCCCACTATTTTCATCGCTTCCAATCAAATATTCCTTCTGGTCGTTTAGTTAAGCAAGGGCTGGATTCATTCTTTGACTGTTAATTCTAAAGTAAAACATCATGAGAATTACCAGGTTAACTGCGCCCATCAACGACGCAAAAGTGAAAGCTGTTTCATAATTACCATCGCTATCGAAGAAATAACCTCCCAGGAATCCTCCCAGTCCCATGCCGCCCCAGCCGAAGAACGAAGTAATGCTCATTGCCCGAGCTGCATAGCCCGCCGATACCATTACCCGGGTACAAATCAAAATACTCGACATTACTCCGGAATAGGTGAAACCAAATAGCACTGCCAGTACGTAAAGCGCAGTGGCTGAATCACTTAGGTGGGGAAACCAGAAAACGAAAACCGTTTGACCCAGCGACATTATTAAATATGTCGGCAGGGCGCCGATTGTATCGGCGAGCTTGCCGCCCATGATGCGACCGAAGCCACCGGATATCATCAGAACCAGCAGAACACTGGTTGCAAATTCCATCGAGCGGTTTTCGTCAGTCAACATAGGGACCAGGTGCACGATCGGCACAGACATGCAGTTACAGCAGAAAATAACTGCCACACCCAGCCATGCGACAACCTCAGTTTCTGATAGCGGGAAATCACGCGCCTCCTTGCCCGGAGCTACCCTTGCCTGCTCGCGCCGGGGTGATTCACGAATTAGAAAAGCAATCGGCAATGCGATCACCAGATACGACCAGGCCATGATTGTGTAGGCGGACTGCCAACCATAACTGGTAATAGCGCTACCAACCAGATATGGAATGACGCCTTGCCCTACAGCCCCTCCGGCGGCAGTAACACCTAACGCCAAGCCGGGATTACGGCTGAACCAGAATCCAACATTGGCAAACAGGGGTGAACTCACCATGGCGTTACCAAAAGCGCCAAATAGAAAGTAAAAGGCATAAAACTCAAACAGGCTTGTCTGCTCGCTTAGCATGAGCAGGCTTAACGTCATCGCAAAGGCGGCAACCACGCCAAACCAGCGAGTGCCGAATCGGTCAGCGATAAACCCCCAGAAGACACCGAACAGTGCAGACGAGAAAGCAATGGTGGTGTAGCCTAACGATGTATCTGCTCTACTCCAGCCGAATTCTTCTGAAAGCGGTTTCAGGAATACCGAGATTGCAGCCAGCGCTCCGAAAGACAAAGCACTGAGCGTAAATGCAACAGCCACCATAACCCAGCCATAGCCGGGATCGTCATCAATCGCTGGGTAAACTCGTTGTGTCAAAACCGTGTTTCTGTGGCGATGATTCTTCTGGGGGACTTTTTGTGATCGGAAAACCGTGCAACGTCTTCGTTAATGGCGGCTTCGCCTTCTTTGGTATTGAAGAAACGCGTCCTTAAGTCTTCAATAGTATTAAAACCACAGAGAGCAAATCCGTCCCACTCAGGGCCAGCAAAACGGTGCACGATACTGAGCTGGTTGTAGTGAGACATCGCTGTATGTACCTTCAGGGCAAGTGGCGCATGGTTGTCACGCCAGTGCTGATCCGCTCTTTGATGGCCTAAATCAGGATGAGCAACGAGGGTAAACAAACCAATAACGCCAGGTAATCGACCCAGGGTTTCGCGGTCGGCTTTGAGTTTAACTGATCGGCGACAAACCAGGTAAACACCAACATCAGCTGCATCGAGAAGATAATGCAGGTCGTCAGTGGAACATGCAACCAGTGCAGCAAAGGGTAAATGGGAGGTATCCTTGCGTTCGTCAGCAAGCAAAGTCCCCTGGGTTTCAATAGCGACTAGATTTGCTTTTATACGATCAGAAAATGCAGCCACTAGTTCCATGTTGTTTAACACTTTGGTCCCCTTCTTTTGTGAAATAGTTATGAAGTAATTATGAGATAGTTATGCAATCAATATTGAATGAAAAAGTTTTATCGAACAAGCCTCAACTCAGCCTGGGTGCTGCTTCGCGATTCCTCGATTGTCAGCATACTCCTTGTTACCTAGTAGACCATAAACCCGTCAGACTTGAATCAGGATGGATTCAAGGCTAGTCTAATAATCAATGGAATCCCCCTCGGGGTATGCATGGAATCTTCGATCGTCGCACATGGTGCTATTATAGCCCTGGATTTAATGGTAGCTGTCGCGATTTGGCTCAACTATCGAAACTCGCTGCGAAGTTACCTCGCCTACGCGGCGGCCGCAGCTATGGTCGATGCATTCCGCCAGACATGTAATCTGGTGATTGGTGCCCATCCTGATATTTCGCCGCTGTTTTTCCTTTCCGGTTTTGCACAGTACTTATCTACATTGTTGTTCCTGATTGCTTGGAACGAAGCCAGGGAGGAAGAGATTAATATTTCCAGGATCCTGATCGGGTTCTTGACATTGTTTGTAGCGATGTCTTTCTATTTTTGGATAGCGGGATTTACGAATACTGTCAGTGATTGGTACCTATATTACTTACCGCTGTTGTTAGTCTCCTCGTTGCTGTTTAGAGAGTGGATGCTGATTGATAATACTTGGATTCAAGTCCGGGGGTTTCTGTTTGTATGCACTGCTGGTCTAGTACTTGTTCGGTTCTGGATTCCAGCGCATCGTGAATCAGGTGAGCTGTTTTACCTGACCTATTATCTCGAAGCGGTTACTTATCCGATAGCCCTGGGTACGATGATCGTTTACGCAATGGAAGAAACGCATCGAAAGGTGCAGGAACTTCTTGCGCAGCGAGTTTGTGCAGAGAGGGATTTGCAGTTTATTTTGGACAGGTCTGCGGATTCGATCCTCGTGACGAACGAAAGTGGGGTGTTTACCACGTGGAACATAAGGAGTGAAGAACAGTTTGGCTTTACGGCGCAGGAAGCGATAGGCAAACTCAAAATATGGGATTTGCTGACTTCTACTCATCAGCTGCCAGAACCCGCCGAAAGTATTGAGATCGAAGACGTTGCCCAGCGTAAAGATGGGTCCAATGTTACTGTCAGAATCAGGGCTCAAGCTTCGAATCGTGACGGAGAAAAATATTGTGTCTATGTCATCCAGGATTTAAGTAAAGAAAACGAGCTCAAGCGACAAAACCAGATATTTGAACAACGCCTGCAACAGTCCCAGAAACTCGAAAGCCTCGGTGTGCTGGCAGGTGGCATCGCTCACGACTTTAACAACCTGCTAGCGACAATTATGGGGTATGCGGGAATTGCGCAGGCAGATGACGTTGACAAGTTGAATGATCATCTGGACCATATATTGCTCGCTTCAGAAAAAGCTTCACAACTTACTGAACAAATGCTCACCTACGCCGGGCAGGGTCCTTATGATCCGAGTCCGATGGAGTTGAACAAAACCATCGAAGACATGATACCGTTGTTAGTACCGGTAATTGCACCTAATGCAAAGTTGGAATTTTTCCCTGGAGATGAAGATGTCTGGCTGATGGGGGAAGCGAGCCAGATTGACCAGATTGTCATGAATCTTGTGATGAACGCATCGGAGAGCCTGGAGGGAAAGGCGGGCGCCATCAGCATAAGAACGGGCAGATGGAATGTGAACCGTGAAACCCTCAACCGGAGCTTGTTCGGTAATTCTATGGAGCCTGGGGAATACGCGTTCATGAAGATCAATGATTCGGGCAGTGGCATGGACGCAGAAACCCAGGCACATCTGTTCGATCCATTCTTCTCCACCAAATTTACGGGTCGTGGGCTCGGGATGGCGACTGTCGCCGGGATCACTAAACGTCACAATGCGGCAATAAATGTTAACAGTAAATTAAATAGTGGGACCAATTTCGTTTTCTATTTCAAACCCTGTGAAAAACTCCTGGTCGAAACAGCCGCCAATGAGGTCGACAGCAGCTACGCAGTCAAAAAAACAATTCTCATACTCGATGATGATGAAGATCTTCTTCGAATGTGCCAGGAAATGCTCGAGTTTAGTGGCTTCAAGGTGATTACTATGCAGCAAGGTGAGGCTGCTTTGAGCTGTTTGGAAGAGCAGCCAGACATTGATGTGTTGGTGTTTGACTGCACACTTCCGGGGCGTACGGGACCTGAACTTTATGCGCAACTGCTTGAGAAAGGAATACAGATCCCGGTTGTTTTCTTTAGCGGCTACACCGAAGGCCAGGTAAGTGGAGGCATTAGCCCTGAGTGGGCAGTCGAGTTTCTCCACAAGCCTTTTCGCCAAAACGATCTATTGCGGGCAGTCGGCAATCTGCTTGTACCAAGAGATGCTGGTGAGGTGACTACGGTTAGTACTCTTGAATCATCTGGTAAGCTCTGAACCCGTCAATTTGATGTAGACGGAGTACGACATGCAAGCACCTGTTGTAGATTGTGATTCACATGTAATGGAACCTGCGAACCTCTGGCAGAATTATCTTGAGCCAAAGTACCGGGATCGAGCCATAAGAATCGAGGAAATTGATGGCATAGAGACACTGATCATAGGCGAGCAGAAAATGCTGGAGGGTCGTCTTGCCGGTTTGGGTGGTGCGCACTTACCAAGGGATCAGGTGTTCACGGGTAACATGAAATACACCGATGGCTGTGAACCTGCGAGCTATGATCCCCGGGCACGATGTAAAATGTTAGATGAATGGCAGGTGGACGCAGGGGTGCTGTTCCCGACGATTGGCATTCTGCCATTTCCCCTCGACGATATGGACCTGAACTCGGCCTATTGTCGGGCTTACAATCGTTGGCAGGCAGAGTTTTATCAGCAGGCGAAGGATCGTGTGATTCCCATTGCCATCGTCAATTGGCATGATGTGAATAGTGCCGTCGAAGAACTATCCCGGTGTATAAAACAAGGTTTTCGAGGCGTGTTTGTTCCGCCGGAAGTGGTTGATGGAGTTCGTCCCGGCGAAAGTCATTTTGATAGAATCTGGGCTCTCTGCGAGGAGGCCAAGATACCCGGTTGTCTTCACGTCATCGTTCGCTTCGGTGGTGCTGCTGTACCGTTTGCGGCCTGGCAGGAAACCGGACCGGGGGCAACCTTTAGCTTTGGACTTGGAGCGACGGGGCAACTTATTCCTGCTATGACTTCTATCGTTGTGGATGGTGTGTTTGACCGGTTTCCGGCGCTCAAGATCGTATCGGTGGAAGCGGGTTGTGGTTATGCCGCTTACCTGATGGACAGGCTTGATGAAAAGCACCAGTTTTTTAAGGACTTCAGCTTGACCCCTCTCAAACTTAGACCGAGTGAGTACATCCAGAGGAACTGCTATTTTGTGGCGGAACCCGAGGAACGGTCCATTGATGCGATGCTGACTCTGGTAGGTGAAGACAGAATTCTATGGGGTTCTGACTATCCCCATATTGATTCGACCCTGGAAGCGCCCAATCTTATTCGCACTTCTGTCAAGAACCTGAGCCCGACGCGAAGAGAAGCTGTATTAGGGACCAATGCGGTGAAAGTATTCGGTTTGTAATTTGCGTGGCAAAGGCGGTTTTCCCCAGGCGACGGCTCGATCAAATGGAATGGACCGCCTCTTCTATGCGATTACAGGCTTCTACCAGTGTGTCTCTTGGACAGCCAAAATTGAGTCGCATGAATCCCGGGCCATCAAACTGGGCACCATCGGACAGGCCCACCCCTGCAGTCTCAAAGAAAGCCATGGCATCCGTTAACTCGAGTTTGGAGACGTCCAGCCAGGCAAGATAAGTCGCTTCAACCGGACTCATACTTATCCCGGGCATACGGGCGATTCTGTCGGCAAGATAGTCTCGATTTGCCTGCAGATACTTTATTAACTCCAAACGCCATGTTTCACAATCACGATAGGCCGTGAGCATACTGGTATAGGCGAATATGTTGACGGAGCTCATCGCCCCCTCTTTGGCCTGTTCAAATCTCTCCCTGATCTCCCTATTCTGAATTATGGCTACAGAGCCACCCAATCCCGCCAGGTTAAAGGTCTTGGTTGGCGCTAAAAAAGTAATGGTAATATCTGCCGCTTCCTGACTGACAGAGGCCGTTGGCACATGACGCCTGTTGTCAAATAATAGGTCACAGTGAATCTCGTCTGAACTGATCAAAACATCGTTTTCATAACAGGATTCAACTATTTTTTCGAGTTCGCTACTGTCGAGTAATCTGCCGATGGGGTTGAACGGATTACTAAGCAGCATTAGCCTGATGTCAGGGTTATCAGTGAGTGCTTTTTCAAATTTCTGCTGGGGGAAAGGCCATTTTCCATTCACGAAATCAGCTCTGACACGATGAAGTATACGTCCCCAGTTACCCGGTGCAGAAAGGAAAGGGTGATAGACGGGCACCACAGTGACAACGGATTCACTGGAATCTACCAGCCCACGGCAGGCAAGGTTCAGACCGGGTACCACGCCTGTCAGAAAGAGAATATCTTCTTCATCCACCTTCCATTCATACAGACGATCGAGGCGTTCGATGATGACTGATTTCAGTTCTGCGGCGGCTGCCCCATAGCCAAAGATGCCGTGATCGGCTCTATGCTTGATTGCATCGATGATGGCTTGCGGCGCCCTGAAATCCATGTCCGCCACCCACATTGGCAGAATGTTTTCTCCGGCATATTTACCCCACTTATTGCTGTCGGTATCTCGCCTGTCCTGAACACTGTCGAAATCTATATCACTCATGCCAAACCTGGTTTCCATCGTTTGTTTGTAAAGCCGTTTTCTCAGTTCGCCGATTGTAGTGGGACAAACCTGTTGCTGCAAAGGTATCGAAGAGATATCCATTTCGCTGTGTTACTCAGGCGAAGATTCGATCAAGGTGAGGGGCTGGTGGTATTCGTTTATAGGTCATCTTCGAAGCGACGATATAGACCAGACTCGAAGCAAAAAAAGCAGGTATCACCTCATGTATGTCAGAAAGTGCCTCGTACTCAAACCTGAATCCAAACCGCCAGATCACGCAGCCTGTTATTCCGGTTAACATGGATAATAGTGCACCCATGTCGGTTCCCCAGCGCAGATAAAGTCCACCGAAGATAGCAGGGAAAAAGCTCGCAGCGAACACCGCGCCAGAAAACGCCGTCATTTCAACGATACCAGCAGGCGGGTAGAGGGTGACTATGTATAACAGAACGCAGTAAGCAAAGATTGTCCATCTTGTTCTTCCAATCAATTTACTCGTTTTCATAGGTCGAACAACATGCCACATATCCTGCACAAAGGCGGTACCGACAATGAGCATGACGGATGCCAGGGACGACATCCCGGCAGCGAATAATCCCGCTATGCATATACCGGAGATCAGCGGGTTGTCGAATTTGTCGAGCATAAAACCCACGACTTCATCGGTATTCTGGATAAGGTAAGCCGCTTCTTTCTCTGTTGCCATGGCGTGAACCAGCGCACCCAGGCCCATCACACAAATCAGGGAGATGCCGAGAAATATTGGTGTCCAGATCATGGCAAAACGCATGCTTTTGGCATTGTCGATTGAATAAAAGCGAATCAGGCAACGGGGTTCTGCTATTTGTTTCATGCCGACGGCAAGACCGATCCCCAGGATATAGAAAAACGAAACCAGCGAGCCAAAAATAACCAGTCCATCGCCAATCGGATCTCCATCGGCATCACGGTGAGTCGTCTCTTTAATGCGCATAAATACCTCGTCGACACCGCCGACATAGATAAACGGCAGCGTCACCATAATGATGGCAACTGCAAACATCATGATACCTTGCACAGCGTCGGTCCAGAGTACACTGTACATGCCACCCCAAACGGTGTACGCACAGGTAATAAACACCACGGTAAAAGTGCCCAGCGCATAGGGAATATCGAGCACCGAAGAAATCACATGCCCCAGCCCTTTGGTGATACCCGTCATGTACCAGAGCGTAGCAAACAGGATTACAAAGGCGCTAAGCAGACGGATGGCGCGGGCAAAGTCACTCTTGTAACGATAAAAGAAATAGTCGGGGATTGTCATTGATCCCAGCTTGGCTGTCTGATTGCGCATTCTGGGGCCGAGCACAACCCACGAGATGACGCAGAATATTGCCCAGAAGAGTCCGACCCAGGCCCAGGATAGCCCAAACTGAAATGACTTTCCCGCCTGTCCGATGTAGGTATTGGTACTTGCAAAAGTGGAGAAGAATGCCAGTGAGACAACCCAACCGGGTATCTCGCGTTTGGCGATATAAAATGACTCAACACCGGATGTTGCCTTTTCCCTGAAGTACCAACCGACCCAGAGGCAAAAAGCCAGGTAGATAATTGTCAGCAGCAAAGTCAGCCAGTGTTGAGCGAGATAATCCATCTACGAATCGTCTCCTTCTTCCTCTTGCTCAATGTGAATATCCATACGGGATACGATGATGGTGTTGACTATGATCACAACGATGATGCCCCAGTAGGGTAACCCCGTTAGAAAATCCATTGCCTCTAAACGATCACGTCAAATATTTTGTTGCTATCACCACTCGGGTTCATCTAATCGAGTCTGCGTATTTCTGGTGGTGCGCCTGTTGAACCTTTGGTAATCCCCGAAACTTTCGCGTTGCGGGCAGATGATCTGGGGAATTTCTTTGATAACTCAGGACCCGCCGCGGTCAACCCGCCATCCACCACAATGGATTCGCCGGTGACGAACTCAGCATCATCGCTGGCAAGAAATAAAGCCGCGCCTGCGATATGTTCGCCGCGCCCATAGTCCGGCCAGGGTTGGGATGTAGCGAAAGACTTCCTCGTCGCGTCCGGGCGACCACCATCAGCCAGGGGAGTTGCAATAAAACCGGGACAAATCGCGTTAACCCTGATTTTGTCGGCGGCCAGTTCAACAGCGGCTGACTGGGACAGGCTGATGACAGCTGCTTTGGCAGCGGAATAGACCAATGGCCCGCCATCACCGCTGAGTCCCGCAATCGACGCGGTGTTGATAATGGAACCCCCGTTACCATTGGCTTTCATGACAATGGCGGCATGTTTGATTCCGAGAAATACGCCTTTAGCCAACACATCAAAGGTGTAGTCCCAGTCACTAATTGTGGTTTCAGTCAAAGGACCAATGGCTCCGCCTACCCCGGCATTGTTGAAGACAATATCGAGTCCGGCATAATTACTGAGTGCAGTTTGAATCATATTGGCGACATCATCTTCTCTGGCAACATCCGTGGCGACAAAAGAAACTGATCCCTCGAAGCCAGCAGATTTGGCATCCCGGACTGCCTGCGCGCCACTTTCCTCATTGAAGTCGGCGATGATAACTTTGGCGCCTTCCTGCAAAAACCGATTAACCGTTGCGAGCCCCATTCCACTTGCGCCACCGGTGATGATGGCTACTTTGTTTTCCAGTCGCATGTTTTACCTCCGGGACGTGCCCAAGTGTTATTTATTTTTGTATTGTCTTAAGGAATGGTACGGCGTTAATTTGTACCCGTCAAAGCCGGTTATCCTCCATGCCCAGTGAGAGATTAGAAAATAGAAGTCAATCAGCAGTGCCAGGATCCACTCAAAGGCATCTTCTACCGCATCATGCCAATCCGTCATCAGGTCGATAAACAGGCTGCACAGACCGACAATCAGCATAATGACGCAGATCCCCAGCATCAGACTGACAGGGACCGGTTTTATATTTGTGCGCCACAGACGAGTGACCAGTAACAGCTGCGCAAGGTAGGTCAGTGTGAAGTAAAGGGATGCGCCAATACGCCGTTGCAATCGAAACACATCACCTTCAATGCCCAGAGCAAGAACATACAGTAAGAGAAAGACCCCGGCGATCTGCCCCAACTGACGAATAGTATGATGTGGGATGTCAAGCGCTTGAAGCCAGCTCGACATATGTCGCCAATAAACGATGATCAGTACTGCTGCGGGAAGCATGGTCAGCTTGAACCAGAGAAACTCTGGCATTTGTCGACCCGCTGCGCTGATTGAAGAACAGGAATCCCAGTAAGGATTGCACCAGGGTACGTGACCTTGCCAGGCCGCCAGCAAACCTGCATAAGTGGTGAATACTGATTAATCAAAAATTTTGTCGCTTGATGCAAACAGCAGGAAGACAATCAGGCCAAACAGCGTCACACCACCGGCGACCTGAAATACCAATGCCCAGGAGCCGGTAACTTCCAGGATGACGCCGCTTACAAATACGCCAATGATGCCTGGTATTGTCCCCGCTGTATTGGTAATACCCATCAGTGTGCCTGCATGCCTCGGTGCAATATCCATGTGATTAACGGCAAAACCGCCGGTGACAAATGCACCCAGGGCACTGCCCACCGCCATGATTGAAATGGCCATCCAGACCGTATCTACCTCACCGACAAAAAAGAGAGCGATTGAGAGCCCGCCAAAGCCGATGGTTTGCATCAGCTTGCGAACTTTCCCAACTGCCATGCCATTGCGGATAAGCCGGTCAGTTATGTTGCCGGCAATGTTTAGAAACAGGAATGAGGCAGCATGGGGAATCATCGTTACCCAGCCCACCGACGCATAATCGACCCCCAGGCCCTTGTTGACGAAAGTAGGCAACCAGGAAAGCAGCACATAAAGTGACCAGTTGTTACAGAAGTGGGTCACGATGATGGCCCACACCGCCTTGTGCTTGAGAAACTCCATAATTGTTGGGGAATCAGCTTCCTCTCCTGCGGCGATACCTGATCTGATCAGCTCAAGTTCTTCAGCGGATATGGCCGGATCGCTGGCGGGTTCGGCGGCAATAAGGCGATGCCAGAAGACAAACCAGACGATACCGACAGCGCCAAACAGATAAAAAGCCCATTGCCAGCCTAAGCGCTGGACGATTATTGGCGTCACAATGAGGGCAAAGACCGTGCCAAGGGGGATGCCACTATTGGTAAACCCCACTGCCCGGGAACGCTCTTGAATCGGTATCCAACGGCCATAATTAGTATAGATGGACGGAAACGTAACAGCCTCACCCATCCCCATGGCAATTCGGGTGGCGATCAGCAGGCTGATCCCGACCCAGGCCGCAGGCGGGGTGAGAATGGTGAAAAGTGACCAGAGCAAAACCCCTGCCCCTAACACCACCTTACCGCCGAATCGATCAGACAATCTGCCACCGATGATCTGTAACAAAAGATAACCCACAAAAAAAGAGGAGAGCACCATGCCCTGGGTTTGAAGGTTCCAGTTCAGTTCTTCTGCCATTGGAATAATAGCGATCGAGATGTTAACGCGATCGATATAGCAGATGAACACCGAGACAAATGTCAGGCTAACCAGAATGTATCGTCGCGGCCAGTGTGCAGGTAACATCGATGCCATCTTGTTGGTCCTTTATGTTTTTCGAACAGTATATCGAAGAAACCAGCTGCCGTAAGCTGTTCGTAACATTACTGACACAAAGCTGTCAGTAGGCTCATGTTTATTCCAGAGGTGTACTTGTTGCGATTATAGTTATGGCCAGGATAGCGACATTGCTTACTGCGCCAATCAGTTTCACCGCAACAATATTTGAAAGCGTTGGATTAGATCAAAAGAAGGTGCTGCAATTCAAAAATGCGATGGCAGCAGGACATGAATAAACAGGGGCTCTACGGGTATTTCAACTACTGGAGATGCCCCGTCCACCGTCCAGCTAAGGTCACTCCAATCCAGATCAACAACGAGGCGACTGCGGACATTCTTACAGAGCCGGGAACTGAATTTTCGTCATCCCAGTCGGTGATATGCCGCATTGCACCCCTGTGTAAAAAGGCGACATTGAGCCCTGCCAGCAGAAGTAGACAAAGTTTGGCCTGGAATGCCGGATTGTCTGCATAGGCGGCTGGTCGAGTGATAAACATGCCAAGCCCAGTGAGAGCAGCGACCACAAATCCTGCCCAGGTCCAGTGGGTGAGCTCGCGCGAAAACCTGCCGATACCATAGATTCGAGCCGTTAAACCCAGCAAGCGGAGGTCCACCATCAGAATAGAACCAATCACCATGGCAACCGCCAGAACGTGAATAGACTCGATCAATGGGAACAACCAGGTTGCACCGATTTCAAAGGCGAGGTCAGTATTTTGTAACCAGTCCCAAAACTGTTCTATCGACATAGAGAAATCACCAAAACAAATAGTCCGAGTATGCGATCCAGCGACCCGCCATCATGATACCCACCCATAGAACGATTGAGATAAGTGAGATTGAATGAACCAGACCACGTCGAATACCAGGCTCGTCCCAAAAGCCCGGTTCCCGTCTGTTTGGCAGATAGAGGCATAATGCCAGTATCAGTGCTGGTATCAGCAGGGCAAATTTGATGCCAAACACAGGGTTATAGAAGTAACGGTTTGGTCTTGCGATAACGAACACCAAACCGGAGGCTATGAGGGGAAGTAGTGCCCACCATGTAAATGGCATCAGGCGTTTGATGATTTCTGCGGAACTTTGACCAGGTACTGCCAGGCCAAGAATCCGCAGATTGACAAAAACGATAGACCCCATGACAACACCGATGGCCAATATGTGAACAGTCTGCACAATCGGCGGCAGACCGGGCACATTGGAAAGCAGATAGATTATCCAGGTTCGCAGCTCGCTGTTCGCGATTGATTCACTGATATCAGTCAACACAGGTGTCGTTCTCGAATAGTACGGATAACCAAATACTACTTTGCACCCGATGCTTTCGCAATTTCCGGCTGAATTGTCCCCCCCCTAAGATAAAGTGATGGATGTCCTGAGTAGATTCCTTCATATTGCCTGCGCGATGAATTCTTTAACTGGCAGGGCCAGTGATCCCCTCCCTGGCGAGCCCCTCGATTTCACTGTCAGACCGTCCGATCTCCCTCAGTATTTCTATTGTATGCTGACCATGAGCGGGGCTGTCTGCAGCGGGCGTTAATCTTTCCCCTTGAAACTGCGCCGGTGGCTTTATCCTGCGCATCGTTCCGAGGTAGGGGTGTACAACCGTATCAATTGTTTCATTCGCTACATACTGAGGGTGATTGAGCACTTCGGCATAGCCCAGGCACTTGGCCGCTGGTACGTCGTTTTCTTTGAGTCGTGCGAGCACCTCATCGGTTTTAAATGCCAGGAAAGCGTCAGCCACGACTTCCCTGAACTCTTCGAGGTTTGCAATCAGTTTCTCCTGGCTGTTGAAACGTTTGTCGGCGAGCAGGGGTAGCTGATCGATTGCCGTCAACAAACCAATACGCTGTGCATCGTTAGAAACAGAGATGGTCACGCCGCCGTCCTTGGTCACGCTCAGGTCGTAGATCATCTGCGACAGGGGTGGCAAATGTGCGGCGTCTTTGTCGAGCAATGTGTGGTGCATGAAACCGTCCGGGAACAGAAAGTAAAGCCCCGCATCCATCATGGACAGGTCAATATGCTGCCCTTCACCGGTCTTTTCGCGCATATAAAGTGCAGCGGTCACAGCCTGACAGGCAGTGTATGCGGTCACCTTGTCACAGGTTAGATTTCGTACGAATGCCGGACTGCCCTGACCCTGAACAGCCGTAAAACCTGACTGGGCCTGGATAACGGGGTCATAGGCGGGTGAGTCCCGATCCGGGCCCTGCGTCCCGAAACCAGAGATTGCAGCATAGATCAGTCGTTGGTTGAGTTTTCTTAAATTATCGCTTCCGACACCCAGTCCATCCATAACACCAGGACGGAAGTTGCAGAGTACGATGTCAGCATCCCTGGCAAGCTCCCGAATGATTTCAATCCCGTTTTCCTCCTTAAGGTTCAGTCGAATGGACTTTTTGCCCCGATTACAGTTAGCGAAAAGTGCAGAAAAACCGCCCTTACTGCTGCCGAGAAAGCGCATCGGGTCACCCAATTCAATAGGTTCAACTTTGATGACGCTTGCACCCTGTTCCGCTAACATCATTGCAGCAAAAGATGCCGTTATCATTGTAGAAAATTCGATGACCTTGATGCCGTCAAGAGGTTTCATATTACTCACCCGGGTAGTGTGTTCGTTTGAGAGTAGCACAGCCTGTGAGATAAGAAATCAAAGAAATATTGTCTGACCGGTGCGATAAATTCGGAGTTCGCCGCAGTAACATTGATAGAGCCGGTATTACTGTAATACTCAGCGGGAAAAGGTTAGTCTACCGTAGCCGTAGTTCCAGTACTTAACATTTCACTCATTTCCAATCCGAGGAGAGCCTGGATTTTTGTGAATCAGGAGGTGTCTATGAACAAGTGGTTTACCGCAGTCCTTGTTGGCACTGCACTCAGCTTCCAGGTGTATGCCGCACAGGTTGTTGTTGTTGCCGAATTTCAAGATCGAACTAATACTAATATTGGATTAGGTGCGAGGGCCCAGGAACAAATCACAGGTGTCCTGGTTAAATTACCGCACTTGCAGATCGTTGAAAGAACAAGAATGGACCAGATTATCGAGGAGATGAACTTCTCACAATCTGCCTATGTCGATACGAGCACCGCCGCGGAATTCGGTAAAAAGTCTGGTGCAGAGTTGGTTGTATTTGGCAGTGTGTCCAACGCCAGCTATAGCGTTGGTGAACAGTCGCAGTTATTAGGTGAAAACAAAGTCGCAGTGGGCGTTGGCCGAGCGACTGTTAACGTAATAATGGTCAATGTGGAGACTAACCAGACCATCTTCTCGGAGAGTGTGTCAGCTGAGGCGATCGGCGATAAGAATGCGGCAACGGTGTTGCCGATGTCCATCGATAACGCTGTGAATGAATTGTGGATTGCCTTCCAGGAGAAGTTTTCAATCCGTGGTTATGTCATTGCCACTGAGGAAGAAGGCAGAAAATACCTTGTGTATCTCGATGTGGGTACCGATGTTGGGGTCGGTAAGGGAAGAAAAGTCACGGTCTTTTCAGAAGATAAGGTTTTTATTCACCCCGTCACCAAGAAAGAGAGGCGGATATCTCAACCGTTAATGGAGTTAAAGATTTCCTTGGCGGAGGGTGATTATGCTATTGCCAAAGTTAAAAAGAAGGATTTCCAGAAAATCGTCGCTGGAATGAAAATTGAAGTTCACCCAGAGAAAAGGGTATCCAAGGGAAAGTCGACACTGTTTGATTTTAAATCGCTGAATAATCTGCTGAAGAAAGACTAGCCGGTGAGCTGGAAAACCCTACCTCTAGCGATCCTGTTTTTGTTGCTTTCTGCGACGGATTCGCAGGGCGGGTCAACCCGGGTGACAGTAAGCGGGTTTGGCGAATCTCGACAGCAGGCACTCACGGACGCGCAACGTGCAGCAGTTGAATCAGGCCTGGGTGTTGCGCTCGAATCAGAGACTTATATACGTGACTACATTGTGCAAAGCGACAGGGTCCGAACCGTGTCCAGTGGGGTCGTGACTTCATTAGCAATTAAGGCCGAAAAGCAGGATAGCGCGGGCATGTGGTCTGTCACAATCGACGCCACCGTGGACGGTGATAAGCTCAAAGGCAATATTGCTCTAATGCTAAGTCAAATCGACAATCCCAAAAGTATGGTTGTTGTTGATCCTTATTCAACATCCAATTCAGAATTCTCCCGCTCGGTCCATAGGCAACTCAACGCGTCGTTATTGACCCAGGGTTTCGAGGTTGTTAATGAAAATGTCAGTCAGCAACTTAGGGCAGAGATGGGGGGTTTGATGGATGTGAACAAGGCTGGTCAGTCAGCCGCCGCATTGGCGCTAAAGTACAATGCTGACGTGGTGTGGATGGTGGTGGTAAAACAGCGTCAAGGTAACACCAGTTATGGTGTCACCGACCACATTGCAGATGTTGGTTGTCAGGTGATCGCCTCTGCCAGCGGTCAAATCTTCGCGGACGCTGAAGTAAGTGTCAAAGGTGTCGATCAGGCAGATGCGGCCAGAAGAGCCGGAAAAGAGCTGACTTTAGAACTTGTCAACCAGGTTAAAATCCAGTTTGCCGCACTGGCTCAACAGGGTGTGAAGTATAGTATAAGACTCTGGCGGATTGATTCTTATCGACAGGCGCGTGGCTTCAGAAAAGCGCTGGCGGCACTGGATGGCTTTAGCGATGTAAAGCAGAACGCGCTTGCTATAGACAAGGGCGCGGACCAGAATTTTGTTGATTTGACCCTGACATTTCGTGGTACGACCGATGAGCTGCTGGATTCAATATTTGATAAGGTGGCTGAAGGTAATCTGGAAAGTCTGGATGTACGCTTACAGCGATCCACGCAAATTGAATTAGAACTGTAGCCGTTCTTCTTCCTTGATCCTCTCTTTTACTTACGTGGCACAATCCATCATCCCGGGAAGGAGGAACACCTATGCGTTCATTTGTGATGGCGGTACTGGCAGTTTTCACAGCCGGTGTGGTAGCGGGGAATAATCCGGCGCTAAACGAAAGGAATGTAGGGGCTTTCTTTGACTCTGCGTTTACCGTGCAGCAGAAAGATCACAGGATTGTGGGTGCCGTTGTTAGCGTGGTTCACAATGGCAAGGTACTGTTCAAGGCTGGTTATGGTTTTGCTGAGCTGGAATCACGAACGCAAGCCGACCCTGATAGATCGCTGTTTCGCATCGCGTCAATCACGAAACCCTTTGTCTGGACAGCGATCATGCAACTGGTCGAACAAGGCCGGTTATCGGTCGATGATCCTGTGGATCAATACCTCGACTTTCGAATTCCGGCCACTTACCAGGAACCTATTCGAATCCGACACCTGCTGACACATACACCTGGTTTTGAAGAAAAGGGTACCGGCAATTCCGCCCGCACGGTCGAAGGTGTAACCCCCCTCGGCCAACATCTAGTTAAAGCCATGCCTGCCAGGGTTCGCCCACCCGGTGAACATGCATCCTATTCCAATTATGGCACTGCTTTGGCGGCATATATCGTCGAACGAATTAGCGGGCAGACCTGGGCAGATTACATCGACGAGCACATACTCAAACCGTTGGAGATGACCAGCACAAACACGCAGTTAGTAATGACAGACGAACTGAAGGCTCGCCACGCTACCGGTTACAAGTACCAGGGAGGTCGGTTCAAGGCGACCGACTACGAGTATTTCAAAGATATTCCCGCGGGTCATATAAGCACCACGGCAGATGATATGACGCACTTCATGCTCGCCCATCTTAACAACGGCACGTTCAAATCCCGCCGGATTCTGCAGAAAGAGACGGCCCTCAAGATGCGGGAACCGCTGTTCGACCCTCATCCAGGTTTATCGCCAATGCTACACGGGTTCTACCGAGCCGACCGGAACGGGCTGGAGATATTTGGGCATGGGGGTGATGTGAACCAGTTTCACAGCAATCTGTCGCTGATACCCCAGCATGATCTGGGCGTATTTGTTTCGTTCAATTCAGACCCGGCCGCCAGTGCACGCGGCAACCTGGTTGCCGCCTTCATCGATCACTTTTTTGGAGGAGAGTATCTGCCCGAACCACCAGCACTTTTTGAAACTGACCTCGGCCCTTACACCGGCCAATACCTGTCACTTCGAAGTAACTACTCAACGTTCGAGAAGTTGTCCATGCTGGTAGGTGGGGTGACGGTCTCGGAGCAGGATAACGAATTGCTGCTGGCGGGGGGCAACGTCAGTCGCTGGATACCCACCGCACAGGATCGTTTTACCGCAAAATATGCCAGGCAGACCATGGTGTTTGAGCGCGATGCTGGCGGTGCGGTTACCCATATGCTGATCAATTCACCACTGGGAACATTTCGACGGCTGACCGGCCTGGATTCCCCGGGGTTGCAGCGACTGATGCTTGGCACCTTGATCTTGATCGCATTGCTCGCCGCCATTGGCTATGCCTATCGTTTATTACGTCCTGCATCCCAGGTTGTTCAACTGCCTCGCAGGGAAGTGGTGCTGGCGTGGGTCCACTGCACCTTGCTGATCGGGCTGTATACTTATCTGGTTATCAAACTGAATGGGGATGTTCAGGAATTCAACTACGGGATGCCTACTAGCGCGCACCTCGTCCTGCTATTGATGGCGTTGAATCTGTTGCCTGGTGTAGCCATCGTCGTGCTGTCAGCCCGACACTGGCTACAAACCATGGGGACGACATTCGCCAGGATACGCTACACGTTCGTGGCTGTCGCGGCGGTGCTCAACCTCTGGATCTGCTGGTATTTCAACATACTGGCCTATCCGTTTCAGTAACAGGTCAGATCGGTTGAAATCAGAATGATCTACAGGAACAGGTTTTAAAAAACAACCAGGCGATTGAGTAAATTCACCATAAAAATATCCATTAGGGCCATGCTACCTGGATTTGTTAACGCCCGACAACCAGACGATCAAATTAATAAGTAACAACAACCCGATCAATGGCCAGAACAGAGCGCTAAGCCCGTTAACTAATCCAAGTGGAGAGAACAGCAGGTACAGGGCAATGACACAGGATATGAGTGTGGTCGCGCACGGTAGTGCATAGCGCCAGGGCGTTAAATCAACGATATTGTTCACTTCAAATGACCAGGAATTTTGTGCGGGTAGCAAATAACCGATGACCAGCATGATGCCTGTTTCGATAAAAAACAGGATTCCATAAAGATGTATGAAATGAATCGAAATCACATCATCGATTACAAACTGACACAGGCCGTAGGCGAGTATGTGAAACACGATGACAAATTTGGCTGCCAATGCGGGCACCCGGCTTGTAAACAAACCGACGATGACGATGGCGATAATCGGAATGTTGTAAAAACCCGTGAAGACACGAATGATCTGCCACAGACCGTCCGGCGCAAATTGTAACAACGGCGCGACGACGAAGGAAAACAGGGCGATAACAATACTGGCCAGCTTTGCAACCTTCAGCATCTGCTCGTCCGAGACTTCGTCTTTTTTCAGCGGTGCATAGACATCAAGGCAAAATAGTGTAGCCGCGCTGTTCAACAGTGAATTGAAGGAACTAAATACCGCACCCAGTAAAACAGCAAGAAAGAAACCGCTGGCATAAACGGGCAATACATCACGAATCAACTGTGGGTAGGCGAGGTCAATAGAGGCTAACTTTGGACCATAAAGATGAAATGCGATCACTCCGGGGATCATCATTAGAAACGGCACCAGCACTTTGAAGAAGCCGGAGAACAGCACACCCTTCTGGCCTTCTGCCAGATTCGAAGCAGCCAGGGTGCGTTGTATTACATACTGGTTGGTGCACCAGTAAAACAGATTGGCAAAAATCATCCCGGTGAACACTGTCGCGAAGGGAGTGGGGTCATCGTTGCTGCCGATGGCATTGAGTTTTGATGTTTCCGTAGTCGTGATGATCAACAAACCTTCGCTGATACTACCGTTGCCTAACACCTGCAATCCCAGAATCGGGACTGAAATGCCAATTATCAGTAGCCCAATACCGTTTAAGGTATCCGATACCGCAACCGCTTTTAATCCGCCGAAGATGGCATAGACGCCTCCAACACAACCGATGGTGATGATAGTCAACACCAGTGCCGCACTGTAAGAAATTTGAAATAAATCCGGGATATCGAATAGTTGCAGTACTGCAATGGAGCCGGAATACAATACCGAGGGTATGGTAATCAAGCCATAACCGACCATAAACAAAATCACCGTCATGCGACGTACTGTGCTATCGAATCGGTTACCCAGAAATTCCGGCAGCGTGGTAAAAGCGCCAGCAAGGTAGCGTGGTAGAAAAATAAACGCCATACAAATAGTGGCAAAAGCAGCAGTAACTTCCCACGCCATACTGCTGAGGTTAAAGCCATATGCTGATCCATTGAGACCGATCAATTGCTCTGCCGATAAATTTGTTAGCAGTAGAGACCCGGCAATGAAAACTGCCGTTAAACCTCGCCCGGCAAGAAAGTAACCATCGCGGCTGCTGACTTCGCCGCGGGTTTTCCGGTAAGAAATGAAAGCCACCAGCGCCATAAAAAACACACAGCTGAGTAGCGTTGGTACGATGTTGTCAGGACTCAAAGTCGGTAGATCGGTTCGCTTTGTTTAATGGGCTGATGTTACCAGCTTTGTTATCACGCCATCTATTGGCAAAACACACCTGGGTGCCGTCCGGTCGTTCCGCTTGCAAAGGGATTCGTCGAAGTCCACCCTCTATTCACTCATTAGTCTTGCGTCCCTGCACTTGTAGGTCGAAACCGCCTGGCAACAAGACGTACTGCCCGATATCGGTTGGAAGAATTGGCTTGCTGCCGCAGGCATGGATGTTTCTAATCCAATCAATTCACCGTTGGTATTGGCACAAAGCTCTGTTCCCACTCACATTCTGATATCCTTGATCTCTTTCCACATTGGCAATGAATATGTCTCAATCTAACAACATCTGGGCGGGGCATCAGGTCAAGCTTCGTGCCGTGTGCGATGAAGATTGGGAAGCATTCCACAAAGATGGCATTGATACGGAAGCTGCCCGGTTTGGTGACGATATAAAAATCCCAACCTCTGCCGCCAGCTTGAGGGAACGAATTGAAAAATCATCGAAGTCCAGCGGTGATAATATCTGGCTTGCTATTGAAGAAATCGACACTGGTGTTCTTGTTGGGTCTACCAATGTACATGGCGTCGACCCAAGGCATCGTAATTTTGAATACGGAATAGCGATTTTTCGCGATCATAGAAAAAAAGGGTATGCAACGGAAGTCGTCTCGTTAGTCTTGCGCTACTACTTTCGAGAACTTGGCTATCATCGAGTGCTGGCTACTGTTTATGGCTTTAATGAAGCATCGCTGGCATTGCACAAAAGCCTCGGGTTTACTGAAGAAGGCCGGATACGTCAAAATCTGTTTACCAACGGGAAATTTCATGATGAGGTGATCTTTGGTATGTTGCATTCTGAGTTTGACAATCTTGAAGCCAAACTCCCTCCCGTACCCTTTGGGGAAAACTAGGAGAAACACCGTGATAAGACCCTTAATGGTGGCTGTGATATTAGTTTTTCCCGCGGCAAAAGCTGACCATGCGGTATTCGCAGGTGGCTGTTTCTGGTGCGTCGAGGCCGCCTATCAAGATGTTCGAGGTGTTACCGACGCGGTATCAGGCTTTACGGGTGGAACCCTGCAGAATCCTACTTATTCCGGGAACCACGAAGGGCACTTTGAAGCAGTCAAGGTTACCTTCAACCCGGAAACTATCACTTATCAGGAACTACTCAATATCTTTTGGCACAACATAGATCCTTTCGATAACGACGGCCAATTCTGTGACAAGGGATTCAGCTACCGGAGTGCAATTTTTCCCACAACCGAAGCGCAGTGGACGCAAGCGCTCGCGTCCCGTGAAAAAATTGCAGCACAGTTTCCGGGGCAGACCATCTACACAGGGATTCGTAATGAGGATAAATTTTGGCCTGTGGAGGCTGATCATCAGGATTACTATAAAAAAAACCCGATCCGCTATCGGTATTACCGTGCGGGCTGTCGACGCGACGCACGATTGGAACAGATCTGGGGTGATCAAGCCGGAAGCCACTAAAAAAGTGGATCCCTGCCTTTATGTTTCGGCTAAGGTTTATACGAGCCTTGTCTGGCGCTCTGTTCCTCGATAATGCGATCAATCAGAACATCAAGGTTGAGATTGGGTTCGTATCCGGCTTCAAGGCGTTGGTTGGTATGGGCCATAGCACACTTCACGCCTTCTTCCAATGAAACCAGACAGCGCCAGCTGCCGGTTAAACGTCTTATCTTGCTGTTATCGAACAGGGAGCTGTTTGACTTATCCCCAAGAAGCGGGCCTTCCCACGCAGGATCATAATTAACCAGTGTGCGAGATAATACCGGGATAATTGTCGGCTGCTTCCCCAGCAGGTCTGCGTTGGTGCGAAGAATTGCATTCCAGGTGTGGCTGTCACTGTTGGTGATGTGAACACATTCGCCGAGAGACGCGTTCATGCCGCACAATGTGACAAATGCCGAGGCGAAATCTGATGAATGGGTCAGTGTCCATAAACTCTCCCCGTCACCATGAACGATGACAGGCTTGTCCTGCAGTAGACGCCAGGCGAGGTGATCTCCGTTGATCACTGTACTGGGCAGGCGCGTGCGATAGGTATGGCTCGGACGAACAATGGTCACCGACAAAATTCCCGCAGCATCAGCTTGCAAGAGCAGGGTTTCGCAAGCGGCCTTATTGCGAGAGTACGCCCAGAACGGATTACCCAAAGGTGTGTCTTCGCCAATGATATGACTACGGCAAGGTTTTTCATAAACGGAGGCGGTAGAGATAAAAATATACTGGCCGCAATGCCCTGAAAACAGGTCGATATCACGCTGCACTTGCCGGGTATCATATGCAAGAAATTGACAAATCACGTCGAACTCACGCTTTGCAAGCTGACTGTAAAGCGTATCATCGGTGATATCGCCGACTATATTTTCGACCCCATCGGGTAGTTTTAGTTGTCTTTGGCCTCGATTAAAAACGGTGACTTGATGCCCGGCCTGGTCCGCCTCTTCAACGCAGGCACGCGATATTTCTCCGGTACCGCCGATATAGAGCACTTTCATGTCTTTAGATTTTGCTCATAATTCTTGGGGTGAAATAACATCATTGCTGACGACCCTTGCACCACCAAGACTATGTGCATCCAGAAAGTGGTTCACCTTCTGCTTTGCGTCTACGAAACGTATGTTGCGGTTGATGCCGTGTAGACTTTTTGAAGATTCAAATACGGGGCGGGTGTCCTCCTGGAACACCAGGCGTCCGTCTCCAAGTTCGCCGTTATCGAGCACGCGTAGCGTGCTATCTTCGTGACATCTTGCCACGTCAGCCGGATCCATATCCTTGACTAACCGTCCACGCCAATGCTTGCCTATTTGAGCATGATAGGTAACTGCAATCATGGCTCTGGGTCTGCCGGAAGGATTGGGTACGCCACGATGCCACATTCTTGGATCGCGAATCACGGCGCCGCCTGCTGGAATTACCATGTATCCTGGTGGGCCCCATTTCTCCAACAGGTCGGGATGGTCTTGTAGTCGGCTGTCTTTTTGCAGATTGATGACTTCAGTAGCGAGGTGCGTGCCGGGATAAATTTCGGTCGCGCCATTTTCCAGGGTGATTTCTTCGAGCGCTACCGAACAGCCAAGAGACGTGGTGGGTGGTGGCCAGCTATGTCCTGCTTGTGCTGCCTCTTCGCGGGTTTGCCAGGAAAAAGGTCGATCCATGTGCAAATGCTGATACGTACTGCCCGGGCAGTTTACGTTGCCGTTATAAAAACCAAGCCAAGCTCCCTCTCCCAGTACGCCAGCAACAATCGATTCGATGACCGGGTTTGCCACCAGATCAGTCTTTACATAAGGTGCATACCGTCTCAAACCGAGTTGCAGATGCCCCTGTGCGGTATGGCGTTCGTGTGCTGTTGGTTTTCCGGTCTCTCTGATCCGTACCACATCTTCCTGTACAGATTCACCCAGCAGCTGACAAGTCTCTTCGCAGACCAGATTGCCAACAACCGCATATCCGATGGTGTGAATCTGTTCGACAATTGCAGATAGCTTCTCTGCTACGACAACCCCAGTTTTTTTCTCTTCTTGTGAAATTTTAAATATCATTTGTTTCTCGCTGTGGAATCCGGGGACACTCCCCCTTGGTCAAGTTGTTTTTTGATCCCTTTTTAGATTTTTGCTTTTTCCAGTCATTAGTTTCCCATGCCGTACATGATTTGATAAACGGTATTTGCCTTAGTTTTCTGTATGAGTATGGGGCCAAGCCGGATATTGTTCCATACCAGGTTGCCAATATTGGCTTGCACATAGGCGTAAGCCAGCAGATAACCAGCGTAAATCATCAAGTCCCAGGTCAAATATGAATCAGCGTTGGTTGGCCGGGGAACAAGATTCCAGAATACCGCAAAAAAATATACGATAATTGTACCGATCAACACCAACTCAGCCCGTAAATAGACCTGGAAAAACTGCCAGTGGGTGACCGTATACTTGCCGAGTAGATGGCCTGCACCGCGCCGAGGTAGTTGCCCCTGAAATGAAATGTCGCGCGATGACCATGCCCACTCCCAACACCCAGGGTAATACGGGTTCGTAGAAGCCGGAGAACCAGTAAATAGCGAACAAAATCACAGCGACTATTAGAAATACTGCTTCTTGCGTACCTTCGCCCATGCTGAAAACACACCGAGAGTCAATAGCGTCAGGGAGAGGTTAACGATCCATATCCGGAAGTAGTCTCGAACCGAACCACGAAACTCAACAGGTATCACTCGTGGTTGCACATATTGCTCGTCTGCGCAATTCGAGGAATCTGGTTCGGTCATGGGCAAGAGCCCCAGCGGCAGAGATCGTTCGCCGGGTCCGGTTTAACGAACTTTTGGTTGGTAGTAGTTCTTACTTCACGGTAATGGAAAATGCACAAGTGAAGTGTAGATTGGCTACCAGGATTCGGAATTCGGAACTGTGGCCGTTTTGCTTTAAGCTAACCGGTGACCAGAGCGCGAAAACCATACAAGATTAGGAGAGGAAACCATGGACGATCTTGCTTTCGCTGATGCAACATCTCTTGCTAAAAAGATTCAATCCAAGGCGATTAGTAGCAGTGAGTTATTGTCGCATTATGTACGGCGCATGGATAAATACAATCCCGAGATTAACGCGATCGTTGTGACCCAGCTTGAGAAAGCAACGCAGCGCGCTAAGGAAGCTGATGCAGCCCTGGCAAAAGGTGAGAACTGGGGGCCATTGCATGGCGTTCCTATGACGGTTAAAGAGTCTTATGATATCGCCGGTCTGCCGACGACATACGGGGATCCTGCTAACAGGGAAAATATCGCTGACACAGATGCGGTTGCCTGCCAACGATTACAAGAAGCCGGTGCGGTGATATTCGGTAAAACCAACGTACCAATACATCTGGCCGACCTGCAAAGTTACAACGAAATCTATGGTGTAACTGGTAACCCTTTCAACTTGTCTCGTACACCAGGTGGCTCTTCTGGTGGATCTGCCGCAGCCCTGGCAGCTGGTCTCACGGGACTTGAAATGGGTAGCGATATTGGTGGCTCGATTCGAAATCCGGCACATTTTTGCGGTGTATTTGGTCACAAACCAACCTGGGGTATCTTGCCAACGCGTGGGCATGCGCTCAAGGGCACACTGACACCAGGGGATATTTCTGTCATTGGTCCCCTCGCACGTAGTGCAGAAGATCTGAAACTTGTCATGGATTTAGTTGCTGGGGCGGATGATCTTCATTCGCCGGGCTGGACACTGGCGCTACCCGAACCAAAACAGGTTTCACTCAAAGACTACAAAATTGCGGTCTGGCTGGATGACGCGTTGGCGCCGGTGGATGACACCGTGAAAGAAAGGGTGCTGCAAGTTGCACGTCTGGTCGAAGCTGCCGGGGGGCAGGTTGATTATGACGCTCGCCCGGATTTTAACGTCGAAGTTTCCCATGACTTGTATACGCAATTGTTACACGCCGCCATGTCATCAAGGCAGTCAGCGGAAGTCTTCGATAGCAATCTGAAGCGATTGCACAAACTGGAAGAAAATGACCAAAGCCAGTTGGCGAAGATCACCCGTGCATCAACTCTGTATTACAAAGACTGGAATGCCTACAACGAAAGTCGAACGCAGCTGCGCTGGGCGTGGCATGAATTCTTTAAAGGTTATGACCTGCTGTTAACGCCAATGTGCGCGACGTCAGCCTTTGCACATGATCACAACCCGAAGCTTAGCCAGCGGCTCATCGCTGTAAACAACAACCCGGTCAGTTATTATGATCAGGTATTCTGGGCCGGATTGACTGGGGTTTCCTATCTGCCGTCTACCGTGGTGCCAACGGGCCTGGACCATCAAGGGTTACCTATTGGCGTGCAGATCGTTTCCCGGGAAATGGGTGATCTTTATTGTATTGAATTTGCTCGTAAGGTCAGCCAGCAGATCGGCGGCTTTGTTGCGCCGCCAGCTTACGCGGGTGCAAGTTAAGAATTCGAGAATCCGGGGACAGTCCCCAGAAACGCCAGAAACTGTCCCCAGAAACCAACGGCATTAAGGGGCTTTATTGGGGCGGATTGCATTGGGTTTGTTCCCGACGTATAAATAAAAACGAACCAACCCGGACCATGACACCATGAAAAAATCCAGATCCCCTATTTTATCTATTGCTGTTGCACTGCTGGCGAGTTTGCTTGCCCAGGGACTCAGCGCAGAGGATCCTCTTGGAATGCTGGACGCTCAAGGCCATCCTCTTGCCGATCCAGAATACGATGAAATCCGGAACTGGTACGACCAGGAAGCGCTCGGACTAAACCTCTATAAAAACGATGAATACGAACGGGCATACCAAACTCTCACGGAACCGGCCCGGCATGGCTATAAACTATCCCAGCATGCGTTGGCGCTTATGCATCTCAAAGGCGAGTCAACCCAGCCAAACCTCTTAATCGGCACTGCACTGCTGGGGCTGGCGGCAGAGTCCGGTGACAGGAAACTGGAAAAAGAGTACGAAAAACTACTGAAGAAAGTTCCGGATAAGTACAATCAACTCGTACAGGACCAAACCAGTTACTACATAGAATTATATGGTATGAAGGTACAGGGCATTGCCTGTTCAAATACCAAACTGCCCAACTCCAATATCAAAATAATGAAATGCATCAAGCAGAAGGGTGACTACCCGGACTATCCGTGGAAGCCCTGACACTTATCAGGATTTTTGGAGTGAGGATCCAGCCAGCGTCTCGAAGCGCCGTTGTACTACATCAATTGGATCTTCCGAGATAGAGGCCATCGCATCACCTGAGCGAACTCTGTAAGCTTCGGCGTTTTTGGAGCCATGGGGTGCATCGCCATTTTGCACACCGTTTGCCGCACCCAGTATCATTTGCCGAAAACGCACCACACCCAGGTCTGTTTGGCCTAGAATTTCCCTGCTTCTGTCTGCAATCAGGCCCTGGCTATCAGCAATTGCAGCATCTTGCTCCGAGATACCCATGATCCCGGTAAAGTTTGAGTGTTTTTGAACATTGCGATCCAACAGATAATTATTGTCGCGGTTTCGTATAGGAACATAATTCTCATCCACAGCTGCGAAGATCCCCATACCCGACGCATAGGTTCGCCTTTCCTGATCTGTCAACGGCCGGTCGGGATGATAGGCAAAACAGTAAATCCAACATGAATGGTCATCAATTGGGACCCAGGTATTTCCCTGGTGCATTTCACCGGGGAAACTGTTTGGTGCGAGGGAATGATTCGGCATCATAAACTGGGTGAGGCGATAATAGAGTTGGTCTTCATCGTCAGTTGTTCTTGATGCACACATGGTCAAACCGGCATCATGTTTCAACACGGTAAAATGCGGCATACTGTCTTCGATAAGCCAACGATAACGTGCGAGTGCGGCCGGTTCATTGCGTCCCTCTGAAGGGAGTAAAGCGACACGTTCGCCATCAGAAATATTCGCATGAAGGAAGGAGAAGTGTGCTGTATCAATTCCACCTTCCACCGCCTGCGCCCAATTACATTGTTGAAGTTTTTTCGAGACAAACCGTTGTGATTCCGGTAAGAGAGCAAATTCCATTTGCGGTAACGGCGGAGCGTCTTCTCCAAAGAAGACCCAAACCATATCGCCCCATTCCTGAACCTTTAATGCCCGGATTGCAGCTTTTGGTTTTGTCTTGTCAGCGATTTTGTCAGGTGATGTCGGTAAATCTACACAGTTGCCTGACTTGTCAAATTTCCACCCATGGTAGGCACAACGCAAACCGCAAGATTCGTTTCGGCCGAAGATGAGGTTAGCGCCACGATGGGGACAACGGGGTTCGACGACACCGATCTCGCCATCACTGTCACGGAAGGCGACGAAATCCTCACCGAGAATCTTAACGGCTTGGGGTGCACCATCCACCTCTAGCTCCCGAGACAGTAGAGCCGGTTGCCAATACCGGCGGAACACCACACCCATCGTCGTCTCAGGACCGGTTTGCGTGAGCAACTGATTTTCTTCCTGGGTTAGCATCAGTTTTACACCTGTGAGTCGTGTTTTCCAACAGTTTGCAGAGATTGCAGGTTGGAATCAATCGTTCTTGGCATCATCATCGCTGGTTGCTGGTTGCTGGTTGCTGGTTGCTGGTTGCTGGTTGCTGGTTGCTGGTTGAGGCATGGGCATCGTGACAAGACGCTTGTCCGAAATCGCCTACCGCCATGCCCTCCGAGTATCCGAAAGCGGGAGTATCCTAATACACCTTACATCTTCGTTAGAAAACGTGGTGGGCCCATGACTGATTCCAACGTCAGAGAGATGTTAAAGCGAGCATGTGAAATCGGGTTTCACCATTTGCTTGCTCGTAAAGTCAATAAAAGAATCCAACACTGCTCTTCAATTCCGGCTTCGATTGACTTGAAGATATTGTCGATTTCTCTGAACAGCCAATCTGACCGCACCTGCCCGTTAGCGTAATCCCACAAGCTGGCATTTTGCATCAGAATTAGTGCCGTTATGTGGTTTGCGCCATCTAGCAAGATCAGCGGTTCAGCTCATGAACAGGAGCTACGTACCTGAAGAAGACATCGATACGTGCATTGGAAGAATAGCGGTAGGTAACTCACGGTTGAGTTGCAGCAAAATGAATCTACATGATTGCAGAAACACACTACAAGGGCACCGAAGATTGCAAAAGAACGACTCGGGTCAGTTGCGAGTTGCCAGTGGCCAGGATGTCCAGGTTGAGAGAAAGAAAGTTAAGGTAGAATCGGATCGGTTGAAGAAATCTACCATCAAGTATTTCATCGATCACAAGTACCGGGACTGATTCACCACTGAACGAAAAAACGGGTGAAGCCATACTAGATAGGCTGGAATCTCATTTCAGAGGTTAGTTTCCAGCAGTAAGATAATATCTGCCTATCAATACTGGAATTGCGAATGAACATACAAAAGCTACCCACAACAGTAGCAGCGAAGTCGAAGTGAAGCTCTTTATTGCATTTTCACTTCGGATACTACTTGATATTGCGTACGAAGAGACTAAGGCGGGGATCATGAAATAGCGTCCCTGAACACCAGAAATAACTATCGCAGGATGACCAGGTGCGCTAATCAATAACGCGACAAATACCAAAAAGCAACTAGCAACGGAAACCAGAATCAAAGTCGCACTCCCAAGTGCATTTTCTCTAATCTGTTTAAATGAGAACGACAAAACAAAGGCTAAACCCAGAAAATAGGTTGATGTTTGATAAAAAGCCGTACTGAAACGTGTGTCTAACCAACCTAGAATCCCGATAAAACCGTCAACATAGAATCCTCCGAGTCGAATTAAAGTGTTTGAAAGAACCTCAATGAACTGAAGCGGCTGGCGGAGATAAAACTCCAAAATTTCAGCTCTGGTTTGTTCATACTGCACACTCGTGTCGATTGAATGAACCCAGCCGAAACCAAACCACCAGACAATGATGGAAACCGTTAATCCAAGAATGAATATATCACTTTTGTCTCGGCCCTTAGCTACCATAAAAATCGGGAGTAAAATTAAAGGTAACATATACAATCTGGAGGTAGTGACAATGACGAGTGCAATCATCATCATCGCGAATTCAACTCTAGAAATTGATCCTTCACTCCTTATTGATCTACTAAAGATGCTAAGAATAAGCACCGATAGTGCGATAGAAAAACCATCCACCGTCGCTGAACCAAATTGGAACAGTGTCATCGGCATAAATAGAAGTGTTAGTACCATCATTCCTGGTTGGGTGATAGTAAAAGCTTTCACTAAACATAAAACAACGAAGAACAAAATTGACAATCGAGCGAGCTTGTAGGTCGCATCAATGGAGAAATTCAGACTCTGCCCAAGTTTTATCGCGATCGCCTGAGGTAGATAGACAGCGAACATATAGGGAGTCGTCGTAAAATGTTGCAAGAAAGTTCTTTCATCAGACCATTCCACGTACTTGGACATTCCGATCCTAGATGCAGTAATGCCTTTGTTTGAGTGACGAGCTATTCCACCATAATACGCTTGGTACTTTAAGTAGGCAGGGTCAATCTCACCACCAATCACGCCATCGCGAACGATCAGGTTAGTCTCGCCTTGTGATATAAAATACGCCCGCTGAAAGTGAGCAAATTCGTCCGGCGACTGAAAGGGCGGGATTATCGACGAAATAACCAGGCTGATCAAAAAAACAAGTGTACCGATCACACCGGCCTCAATTGTCACACTGGAAACTCCTTCCAGTGCGTCCTTTTTTTTCATGTACACGAGCGCCAGAAGATTGAACCCTAGAGTACTTACCACGAGAAACAGAATCAGAGATCCCAAATTTCTATTCTCCGGTTCAACACGCAGTGCATACGTGAATTCGAAAGAGGGGTCAGGACCCACAACCGGCAAACTGATGAAGTCTCCCGATGGTTTCAGTGTTAACGAATGTAGGGGCACGACCATTTGAGAAAGTAATGTTGAGTCCAATAGTTGCTCGGACGCAGGAGTTATCACTGTAATGGAATAGACTTTAACTATCCCGGAGACAGATTTACCAGGGTCGATCCTGAATTTCTTAATCGGAGTAGTGGAGTTGTTGTGTAATCGAATGGGGTACAAGTGTCTACCCTCATAAAGCTCAAAGCGGGTGCTGTTTTTCTGCAAATACCCAGACCCTGTCGAGTAAAATACCTGCCCGAGATCAGAAGATTCTATGGACAAGTCTATTCTCAAATCGACTGCCGACTTCTGGTCGGTGAAGTAAGAATTGACACCATATACAAGCGCCAGACTAGTGAGTGTCGCCAGCATATATGGTGTATTTTTTTTCAGGCTCTCAACAGCGAGTCTCAACTGCATCTTCATAGTCGGGAACCAATTATTTTCATGCCGATGATATAGAAACTAACACATTCCTTCTCTCAGCTCCCCACTGACCAAAAACGATCCTAGACCTGTTCCAGCTTTTCAAACTGGAAAACGCCAGATTGCTGTATTAGGGTAGAAATGCGTTTAGTCAAGCGAGCACTGCTCAACCACTGTTGCCGGGTACAAATTCTCAAAACAATTGGCTGCTAGAAGAAGAAATCTCCGGCATAACGCCTGATTAGCTGTATGTCACTAATTTTCAATGACTGGATGATCGTGAAAGATGAACAATTCGAAATTCCTGATAGCTGCAGCTCTGATTCTCGGTAGCCTTTTGATTGCATATATGGCAAAGCTGAGCTGGAATGATGCACCAAAAAAAAGCCCTGAATTAACAAGTGTGATTCTACAACCGAGAGAAGGGGTCACTGAAAATGTTTTCCCCGGAGCCAAACCTGACGAATTCGATCAGTTGATAAGGGATACAAGTGAGTTTATGGCTGAAGCAAACGTCAACGATCCTGGAATGCAGGACGGAGGCAAAATTCATGCAGTGATTGGTTGGATGCATGGGCCAATCATTGATATCGGAGATCCATCAGACCTGACCAAAAATCGCCTATCAGTATCAACGTCCGCAGATGGGATATTATTTGAGATTTTCGATTCAGAAGGGAAACACCACCAGTTGCAGAGCGCATTTGATAAATTTGACGAGATAAGCTCGCTGGAATTGTTGTGGTCGCCTCGTGATCAATTTCTGTCGATTACCGTCGATCAACAAATTTTAGCAAAAAAGCGGACACCTGCCTTTTCGATATTTCAAGACACTAACACTGACCGCCAAATGATTGTCGGTTCAAATTTTCGGGAAACAAGCGGACACGGCGGTATTCGAGGCGTCACCGTTTATAGTAATCGTCAAATAAGTGCCGCCACAAATTTCGAAGAAACGAGTGCATACGGTAGCATTCAAGATGTCAATGTCTATGCCAATCGCCCAAAGAGTGCCAGCTCAAAATTCGAAGACGTGTCAGGATATGGTAGTATTCGAAGTGTTAGTGTATTTGCGTCTAAAGAACGCTAACCAACCAGAATCCCAGCGGCCAAGAGAAATTAGCAGCGCCTCAGCTTCCTAAATTTGTGGCGCACGTTCCCACTCAAGCACAGGAATGTGGATTCAAGCGCTGAATATCTGCTTCTGCGACAGCTCCATTTCCGGGCAAGGTCCGCACGTGGTACTTGCTCATTAACGCCTCCCCTAAAAAATCCAGGGCATCATTGATCCCTCTCTGGTAGGACATTTTGACCTTGTCTCGTATGAAATCACCGTCCCATTTATCGTCGTCTACCTGGGTTCGACTCAGTTCCAGGGAGTACCGGTTGCGACCGAAAGCGTAGGTTGAATCGAGTTTGTACTTTCCGCCAATACCCTCGTGGTTCAACTGGTCTCTACCTGCCCCACCAGACTCGTAGCCAACTTCATCATCGACTTCGTGTCCAGCCCGGGCGATAGCAATCAGTCCTGCGAAAACTGGTTGGAGTACAACTGTATGGCATGGGCTTTGGGTAACAATACACATTGGTGTGACCTCACATTGCAGGACATTGAGCATTCCCTTAAGGGGTTAGCTGGCACCTATGGAGAGGTGACTCGTTTCTATCGAGGGCGAATACCAGAGTCACAGCCGAATTTTCTCTCCGAGGCGATAATGGTAGCTGTTTGGTTTACTTGAGCCGCAGACTCAAGATGCGGCACCATCTGCGCCAGTTTGTAAGAAAGGTCTATTTGAATCTAACTCGTTGAGTCAATTGGTCGGGATGGCGAGATTTGAACTCACGACCCCTGCCTCCCGAAGACAGTGCTCTACCAGGCTGAGCTACACCCCGAACCGTAACTGAAAATAGAAGACTGGCTGGTCAGCCTTCTACGAACTTCTTTTTGCAGAAAATTCAGCTAACGTTAACATGGCTGCCTGATATTCTGAATCGGGTAAATGAGTCAGGCAGTCCATGGCTTTTTCTATTTCCTGGTTGGCGAGATCCATCGTGTACTCTAATCCACCCGTGTTCTTTACGATATCTGCGATTTCAATCAGGTTCTCGACGCCGCCGTTTAATATTGCCTGGCGGATAAATTCCTGTTGCACCGCATCGCCATTTCTCCGGGCAACGATCAATGGCAGGGTCATCTTACCTTCGGCCAGGTCGTCGCCAACATTCTTGCCAAGGTCCTGGGTTGAACCTTCGTAATCGAGCACATCGTCGACCAGTTGGAAGGCAAGTCCCAGGTGCAAGCCGTAATCCTTCAGGCCCTGTTCCTGTTCCGGTGTCGCGTTGGCAATTACCGCACCAGAGTGTGCGGCAGCTTGAAACAACATGGCGGTCTTGCGGCTGATGACCTCCATGTAGCTGCTTTCCGTTGTATCGGGGTTTCTGACATTGGTGAGCTGCTGGACTTCGCCCTCGGCAATCGTATTGGTGGCATGCGAGAGTATGGTCATGATTCTCATATCGCCAATTTCGACCATCATCTCGAACGCCCTGGAATGTAAGAAGTCACCCACCAGGACGCTGGCGGCATTACCCCAGGCAGCGTTGACGGTTTGGCGGCCTCGCCTCAGGTCGGATTCGTCCACAACGTCATCGTGCAACAACATGGCGGTGTGCAGGAACTCGATCACCGTGGCCAGGTTGATATGCTGGTGTCCGTTGTATGCGGCGGCTTTGGATGCCAATAACACCAGCAGTGGCCGCAAACGTTTACCGCCAGCGTCGATTAGGTAGCTCGAAATCTCCTCAACCAGGGGTACGTGCGAACTCAATCTGTTGATTATCAGCTGGTTTACTGATGAAAAATCCGATTCAACGACAGTGTAAAATGGATACTTCATTTCCGGCTCGATCAGGGTTATGTTAAGTTCAAGACCCTGAATGCTAGGCATGGCTCGTCAGGCTGTCAAGCGAGACGGTTGATGTAAAAAGGATTGATTACCGTCTATTTTGTATGGTCCGGCTTTTTTGAGCAAATCAGTCAAAATAGCGTAATTATCCGGTTGATTGCAGAAGTACGTTCCATTAGAATTGCGCACCCTGATTATGGGCTGGCCCAGCGATGCCCCTGCGTCGCGAGTTTTTGGGCAATATCCTTCGAACATTTATAGTAACGAACTTAGAGTAACGAACAATGTACGCTGTAATTAAAAGTGGTGGAAAACAGCATCGGGTTGAGCCAGGAGAAGTGCTTGATCTTGAAAAGCTGGATGCAGAGGCTGGTGAAACCATCAGTTTTGATGAAGTCATGATGATTGGTGACGGTGAAGACATCAAGATCGGTACGCCCCTGGTCGAAGGTGGAAAAGTGACGGCTGAGGTGGTCAAACACGGTCGTGGTGACAAGATCACGATAATCAAATTCCATCGCAGGAAGCACTATCGCCGCCAGGCTGGCCATCGACAGTGGTTTACGAAAGTTAAAATTACAGATATTTCCGGAGGTTAGGCAAATGGCGCATAAAAAAGCAGGTGGTAGTACGCGAAATGGCCGTGATTCGGAGTCGAAACGTTTAGGCGTTAAGATATACGGCGGTGAAGCGGTAATTCCGGGCAATATCATCGTTCGCCAGCGTGGGACCCGTTTTCATCCGGGTAGCAACGTAGGTTGCGGAAAGGACCATACGTTGTTTGCAACTGCGCAAGGCAAGGTCCAGTTTGCGGTACGAGGCCCAAAGAAGCGCAAGTATGTCGATGTGGTGGCTGAGGCTTAGGCGACAAGTAGATCTGAACAAGCCCTGTCATCGACGGGGCTTTTTTTTAGCTGCTAATTGATGAAGAGTCATTATTACGAGACTTTATAAAACGTTATGAAATTTGTGGACGAAGCCAGTATTAGTGTTGAGGCGGGGAAAGGCGGTAATGGGTGCCTGAGTTTTCGACGCGAAAAATATATTGCCAAGGGCGGCCCCGATGGGGGCGATGGCGGTGACGGCGGGAGCGTGTACCTGGTGGGTGATGCCGCGCTAAATACCCTCGTGGACTATCAGTTTCAGCCCAGGTGCCGCGCCGAGACAGGTGAGAGCGGTAAAGGTAAAGATTGTACAGGTGCCAAAGGGGCTGACAAATACCTCCGTGTGCCCCTGGGTACCAGCATTTTTGATGATGCGACGAATGAGTATCTCGGGGATGTGAGCATCGCGGGAGAAAAAATGCTCGTCGCTCAAGGTGGTTTCCACGGGCTTGGTAATACACGTTTCAAATCGAGTACCAATCGTGCGCCCAGGCAAACATCGCCGGGGTCGCCTGGTGAAGTCAGGGCCCTTAGACTGGAACTAAAGCTGATTGCTGACGTGGGCCTGTTGGGGCTACCCAATGCCGGTAAATCTACCTTAATTCGCTCCGTATCTGCGGCCCGACCTAAAGTTGCGGATTACCCGTTTACAACACTCGTGCCTAATCTGGGTGTGGTTCGGGTCGGGGATGACAGTTTCGTTATTGCAGACATTCCGGGCTTAATCGAGGGTGCAGCAGACGGGGCCGGGCTCGGCGTTCAATTCCTCAAACATCTGGCTCGTACGCGGCTGTTGTTACACCTGATTGATATTGCGCCGGTAGATGGCAGTGACCCGGCGTCGAATTTCAGGCTATTGGAAGAAGAGGTCAAAGAGTACAGCGGCGGGATTGCCCAGAAGCCTCGCTGGCTGGTGTTTACCAAACTTGATGTCCTGTCGGACGAATTGGCGGACGATGTGATCAAAGAAACGTTGCAAGCTATAGATCACGATGGTCCCGTATTCAGGATCTCGGCGATATCAAATCGTGGTACAACGGAGTTAAGTCATGCCATACAGTCCAGCCTGGTAGAATTGAATGAACAGCAGGTGAAAGAGGCAATCACGGAGGCCGAAGAGACGGACGAAGGCAGACCCTCTGGTCATGCCGATCAGATACGGCAGGAGGTTCATGATTATTCAACCACACGGCGTGAATTGCGCCGGACCCGGCGATTGCAGAGCAAACAAGACTCCCTCGATGATGATGATGAATTTAATGGTGATGTTCATTACGAACCGTAATCCGCATGAGTAAAGACCTGCAACGCGAACGAGACGAATTCGAAGCTGGCGAAGTTTGGGTGGTCAAGATTGGCAGCTCACTTCTGACCCGCAACGGACAGGGCCTGGCGACTGATCATATTTCCGACTGGGTGGCCCAGATCGCAGAGCTGCACAAGGCGGGCAAGCAAATCGTGCTGGTGTCCTCCGGTGCAGTTGCAGAGGGTATGACCCGCCTGGGATTAAAAAAACGCCCTGGTTCCATACAACTATTGCAAGCCGCCGCAGCTGTAGGGCAAATGGGCCTGATCCAGGCTTATGAATCCAATTTCCAAAAATACGGTCTACACACTGCCCAGGTGCTACTGACCCATGATGATCTGCGTTCCCGGGAAAGGTATATCAATGCCCGGGGCACGCTGAAAAATCTACTTGAGCTGGGCGTAATACCCGTGGTTAACGAGAACGATACTGTGGTGACAGATGAAATCAGGTTCGGAGACAACGACAGCCTTGCCGCACTGGTTGCCAATTTGATTAGTGCCAATACTCTGCTGCTGTTAACCGACCAGACAGGTTTGTTCAATGCCGATCCAAGAAAGACTCAAAGCGCCAAATTTATTGCAGTGATGGAGGCTAATGACAGTAGCTTGAACCAGATGGCAGGCGCTGGCAGTACGCTTGGACGTGGTGGCATGGTCACCAAGATTGAAGCTGCCAGAATCGCGTCACGCAGCGGTGCGAACACGATTATTGCCTCAGGGCTGGAATCACGCATCATTTTGCGAATAGCACAGGGTGAGGTTGTTGGGTCATTATTGGTAGCGAACCAGGAAGTGCTCGTATCCAGAAAGCAGTGGCTGGCGGCGTTGCCCACAGCGGGTGAAGTCACCATAGATGCTGGTGCCGTGCGCGTGTTGCGGGAGCAGGGCAGAAGCCTGTTGCCAGTGGGTGCCAAATCCGTTAATCGGGAGTTTACCCGGGGTGAGATGGTGTCTTGTATTGACGAGGCGGGTGACGAGATTGCCCGGGGGCTGATCAATTACAGCAACGTTGAAACAACCGCTATCTGCGGTCGTTCCAGTTCAGAAATAGAAAGTATTCTCGGATATGCCGGTGAAGAAGAGCTTATTCACCGCGACAATCTGGTGATTGTCTGATTTATGCAGGTATTCGATCTCAACCTTTAAGTGCTTTCACCTGGACGTTGAGTCGTGATTTATGCCGGGCCGCCTTGTTCTTTCGGATAATCCGATGGGTAACCGCTCGATCCAATACAGGCACAACTGCCTGGTAGGCGGCGGTCGCAACCTCATAGTCACCTGCCTGAACCGCCGCGATAGTCTTCTTGATGGCTGTTCGCATGGCCGATCGCTGACTCGCGTTGTGATTTCTTCGAACTTCAGACTGCCGAGCTCGTTTTCGTGCTTGTGGAGAATTAGCCACGGTTTAATACACCTCAAAAATGGGTCTGGAAAATAAGGTGCGCTACTATGCCGATACAGCCCCTGTTTGTCAACGGCGGTTTCAATGTAAATCCCCACCAATAAAGACGCTTAGTCAAGACGCTTGAATTTCCGTGTAACATAGCAGCATGAACGATACGAGAGCCTCATCAGAAGGACCGAAAAGCGGTCTGCTGAAGTCCAGTGGGGTGGTATCCCTGATGACCATGTTGTCGCGGGTGTTGGGGTTGGTTCGTGATATGGTGATCGCGAACTACTTTGGTGCCAGTGTCTCGGCTGATGCCTTTGTTCTGGCTTTTCGGATTCCTAATTTTTTTCGCCGGTTGTTTGGTGAAGGTGCATTTTCCCAGGCTTTCATCCCGGTGTTGTCAGAATATCAGGCGAAGCGATCAAAACAGGATGTTCGGGACCTCGTCAGCCGCGTCAGCGGCACACTAGGCGCCAATCTGCTGCTCCTGACGATCGTTGGCGTTGCCGGTGCCCCGTTTGTGATCAGCCTGTTTGCGGCAGGCTATGTTTATACCGGTGAAGCTGAAAAATTGAGCATGGCGACGGAGATGCTAAGGCTCACATTCCCCTATGTGCTGCTTATCTGTATGACAGCCTTTGCCGGTTCGGTGTTGAACAGCTATGGGCGGTTTGCGGTACCGGCATTTACCCCGGTGTTGTTAAACGGTTCATTGATTCTATGTGCCATTTATCTTACGCCCCATATGACAACACCAGTGGTCGCATTGGCCTGGGGGGTTCTGATTGCAGGGGTGGTACAACTCACTTTCCAATTGCCGTTTCTTGCGCAGCAAGGAATGCTGGTGCGACCCAGGGTAGACTTCAAGGATGAGGGCGTAAAAAAAGTAATGGTGTTAATACTTCCAGCACTGTTTGGTGTCTCGGTTGGCCAGATCAATCTGCTGCTGGATACGGTACTGGCATCTTTTCTGGAAACCGGTAGCCTGTCGTGGCTCTATTATTCAGACCGTTTATTGGAGTTACCTCTGGCGTTGTTTGGTATTACTATCGCCACGGTCATTTTGCCGGGACTATCGCGCCAGCATGTCGGCGAATCGGGTGAATTTTCGAAGACCCTGGTATGGGCGATCAAGATGGTGTTTCTAATGGGCGTGCCCGCATCGATTGCGCTGGTGGTGCTCTCCGAGAGTCTTATTACCACCTTGTTTTACCAGGGGAAAATGACCGAACGGGATGTGTTGATGGCGTCTTTAAGTTTAAGTGCCTACGGGGTTGGTCTGCTGGGGCATATGCTGGTAAAGGTTCTCGCCCCGGGCTATTTTTCTCGTCAGGACACTAGCACACCCGTTAGATATGGTATTATTGCAATGGTTTCAAACATGATTCTGAACCTGATTTTGATCTGGCACCTGAAGCATGCGGGGCTTGCGCTGGCGACATCATTGTCCGCTTTTCTTAATGCAGGATTACTCTGGAATGGGCTCAGAAAGGCAGGAGTCCTCAAGCTCGGCAAGGGTTGGGTCAGGTTCGTTGCTCAGGTTTTCCTCGCCAGCGCCGTGATGTTGATATTCCTGGTATTCGCCTCACCAGCACAAGACGTTTGGTTGGACATGGATTTCTGGCCACGGTTTGGTGTCATGCTGGCGATTTGTGCCGGAGGCGCACTGGTATATGGTGTGTGTTTGTTGCTCACAGGAGTAAGATTAAAAGAGATGGTTAGGTAGAGCACTAGGTAGTCGTTTTATGGAAATTATTCGCGGTCTGGTCAACCTGAAACCCCGGCACCGGGGATGCGTTGTCACTATCGGCAACTTTGATGGTGTACACCTGGGGCATCAGGCCATATTAAAAAGAATTCGGGAGCGAGCCAGGGAATTGGCTGTCCGGTCAATGTTGATTTGCTTCGAACCCCTGCCGAAAGAGTTTTTTGGCCAGGCTCCTGCGCGCCTGACACGGTTTCGTGAGAGGGTTTTACTACTCGAGGAGGTGGGGGTCGACCTGGTGTTGTGCCTCAGGTTCGACGAGAAGACCCGTAGCTTATCTGCGCAGGATTTTATGAATATTCTCGTCAAAGACATAGAAATTTGCGGCTTGTACGTCGGGGATGATTTTCGATTTGGTAATGATCGAAGTGGCAGCTTCGGGGACCTGCAGGCTGCAGGACAAAAACATGGCTTCGATGTCACCAATCTTCATACACTGACGTTTGAAGATGTCAGGGTTAGCAGTACAAGAATTAGGGAGTGCCTCGCCGCGGGTGAATTTGAGGAAGCAGAGCAGATGCTTGGGCATGCCTATTCAATTACCGGCAGGGTTGTTTATGGTCGCCAGCTGGGTCGTACCCTTGGCGCACCGACACTAAACATTCAGTTGCATCGATACCGGGCAGCCATCGATGGCGTGTATGCCGTGGAGGTCGAAGGGCTGGATAAAAGATATCGCGGGGTTGCAAACGTGGGCGTTCGACCGACCTTGAATGAGGAAACAGTAAAACCCATTCTTGAAGTTCATCTCTTTGATTTTAATCAGGACGTCTATGGTAAGAACGTGGAAGTAATTTTTCGGCACAGGATCCGCCCGGAGAAAAAATTTGCCGGCCTTGATGAGCTTAAAGAGGCGATTGCGACCGATGTGATAGTTGCCAGGCAATTTTTTACAGACCGACAATCATCATGAAGTACCTGTTGTTGGTTTTTTTTGTGATTGGGTTGGACCAGTTTCTGAAGTGGTATATGTCTGATTTGTTGCCCCTGTGTGTATCTGGTTATTGCAACACAATAGAGGTGTTACCCGTTTTCCAGTTTACGCTGCTGCACAATAGCGGCGCTGCGTTTAGTTTTCTCAACGATGCCGGTGGGTGGCAGAGGTGGTTTCTAGCTATCGTGTCCTTCACAGTGAGTGTGTTTATTAGCGTCTGGTTGTACCGTGTGGTTCGCACCGACAAGCTGTTGTCTCTGGGTCTCGCTCTTATTCTCGGAGGCGCTGTGGGTAATTTGATTGATCGTGTGATGGATGGCTACGTGGTGGATTTTATTGTAGTTCACTGGGAACAATACTACTTTCCTGCGTTCAACATTGCAGACAGCGCTATTTTTATCGGCGCCTGTGTGCTCATCCTGGATATGATTCTTAAACCTGCCGAGGCCAAAGAAACTGGAGACGCAAATGGCTGAAAGTGGCGTACCCATAGGCCCCGGTACCAGGGTGAACCTGATTTTCAGTCTCAGGCTTGAATCTGGGGAGGTCATTGATTCGACCGGTGATAAGGGTGCGGAGTTTACGGTGGGCGACGGTAATCTGTTACCCGGGTTCGAGACCGCAATGTTCGGGCTCAAAATTGGCGCGAAAAAGCGATTGCGAGTTGAGCCTGAAAATGGCTTTGGCCGGTCCAATCCCGAAAATATACAGCGTATTAAACGCTCGCAATTCAAGCTGAACATGGAACTGGCGCCGGGATTAATGATGTCCTTCGCAGATGCCCAGAATACAGAATTACCCGGCGTGATTTTGAGCGTCGATGACGACTATGTTGAGATAGATTTTAATCATCCTCTTTCCGGAAAAACGCTGTTGTTTGAAGTCGAGATTTTATCTGTCAGGCAAGTGTCCAATGAAATTTTGCGGGTTTCCTAGCCGTGAAAATTAAACTTGCCAATCCTCGTGGCTTTTGTGCTGGTGTAGATCGAGCAATAGAGATTGTTAATCGAGCCATCGAACAATTTGGTACGCCCGTCTATGTGCGGCATGAAGTTGTTCATAACCGAACGGTGGTTTCTGAATTGCGGCAAAAGGGTGCCGTGTTTGTGGATGAGTTGTCCGAGGTTCCTGAAGGCTCACTGGTTATATTTAGCGCGCATGGTGTTTCACAAGCCGTGCGCAGGGAAGCCTTGGAGAAGAATTTTCGGTTATTCGATGCCACCTGCCCATTGGTCACGAAAGTTCACAATGAGGTCAGGCGGTTCTCTAAAGAGAGGCGTGAAACGATACTCATTGGCCATGCGGGACATCCCGAAGTGGAAGGCACCATGGGCCAATTTACAGATGCATCAAGAATACATCTGGTGGAGGATATCGGTGATGTTGAAAAGCTGAAACTCCAGGACCCTTCGCATGTGTCTTTCGTCACCCAAACGACCCTGTCCGTCGAAGATACTGCGGAAGTTATTGACGCCTTGAAAGAAAAACTCCCTGATATCAAGGGACCTAAGGTAGATGATATCTGCTACGCAACCCAAAACCGCCAGGATGCGGTGAAAGATCTGGTGGGACAATGCGAATTGATCCTCGTGGTAGGATCAACCAACAGTTCAAATTCGAACCGGTTGCGAGAATTGGGCGAACGACTCGGCGTCAGGTCATATTTGGTCGACAATGAGCTTGAAATAGACCCGGCTTGGCTTACAGGCGTTAAATCTGTAGGCGTAACTTCTGGTGCCAGTGCCCCGGAAAGCCTTGTAGAACGTGTTGTCGAACGTCTGAGTGCACTTGCATCCGAAGACAGTGCAGTCTTCGATGGTCTTGAGGGAGGTGTAACAGAAGTTGTGGAAATAGTCACAAGAGAAGAAAATATTGAGTTTTCTTTACCGAGAGAACTACGCTAGCGCCCACATTTGAGAATGTTGATATGAATGTTGATATGAAGGCTGATATGAAGGCTGATATGAAGGCTGATATGAAGGTATTGCAAAGAGGATACACGCTGATTGAGCTGTTGGTAGTCGTGGCAATTATAGGCATAATCTCGGCAATTGCGCTTCCCGGTTATCAATCCTATACCTGTGATACTTACAGGGGTCAGGCGGTTGCCCAGCTCAGGGTGTGTGCCCTGGCGCTTGATCGTTATTACAGTGACGGTTTTACCTACGTTGGTGCTGTTATCAATGGTACCGCGGCTTCGGTTTGTACCAACAGGTCTCCTGTGGAAGGAGCGACCAAGTTCGATATTACTTTAGCCAGTTCAAGCGCCAGCGACTATACCGTTCGCGCCGCTAAGGCGACCGGCGAGTCCTGTGGCAACACCATGGAGCTCACAGCCGACGGGACTTTTAGCGAACTCTAGCCTGCTGACGTAGGCCGCAGAATCTGCTCGATTAAAATCGCCGTTGGTCTCTGAATAGAGCAGCCTTATCTAGCTATCACCACCCTATAGGTGGTATATCGTAATATTTCAAGCATGATCTAATTGGAATTTCGATGAAGCTTCACAATCCGCAAATTACACTACGAAAGTCTCAGGGCGTGACGCTAATGGAGCTCATGGTTGGCCTCGTTATTGTCACCATCGGCTTTACGGTGGCGGTGCCGAGTTTTCAGGGCATGATCGCGCGTAATCGGGTGGCAACCCAGGTTAACGAGATGATACTGACAATTAATCTGGCCAGGAGCGAAGCGAGCCGAACGGGCGCAAGTGTGAGTATTCAGGCACTGGATGGATCAGATACTTCTAATGAATTCGGACCAGGATGGTGTGTGGTTTTTGGCAGTCCTGGTGATTGTGATGGGGATCCGGACGCCCCGATAAGATTTTTTGACCCGCTTGTTGGAGATTCAACTTTGAACCTTGTCGCCGCAGGGGGCGGAACCTCAATTTTGTTTACCCCTCTTGGGGCAATGGTAAATAGTACCACTGTGAGTCTGGATCTTTGCTATGAAGGACAGACAGGAAGGCGAATCGTGATAAGCCCGACTGGACGTTCCAAATCTACCAGTGCCGATCCGGCACCCGCATGTTAAGGGCAGTTTGATGATGCAGCGAAAAGAAAGTGGTTTTTCGATTATCGAAGTGCTGATCGCATTGTTGATTACCGCTGTGGGTATCCTGGGTGTTGCCGGTCTCCAGGTAATGAGCCTGCAACAAAATCGCAGTGCCTTGTTGAGAGATCAGGCTTTGCAGGCGGCTAATGATATCCTCGACAGAATGCGTGCCAACCCTGCGACTGACTATGCACCGGTGGCCATGACCGACGCACCGGTATCTGATGTGAATTGTGTTGCTGCTACCTGCAACCCGGTGGAGATGGCTGAGTACGATATCGCCCAATGGAAATGCAGACTGAATCCGTTTGATAGTGGCGACGTCCTGTATGAAGTTTGTGACGTCTTTAACCTTACCCAGGTGACGCTGATTGGTGGTGCCGGGTCCATTGCACTGGTGGGTAAGATCCAAGTGATCACGGTCGAATGGGTCGATGACAAGGACGGAAGCACCAGCTCGATAGTTTTGAATACCCAAATTGAAGAGTGATTAGCATGCGTAGAAGGATTGTAAAGGGTTTCTCTCTAGTCGAATTGATGATCGCACTCGCATTGGGTTCGATTGTCATATCGGGTGTTGTACAACTCTTTGTCGCCAATTCCGATACCCATAATCTACTGGTCGGGCAATCCCGGATGCAGGAATCTGCACGCTTTGCGTTGGAGTTTATCGGTCGAGAGGTCAGACAATCAGGTTACCGGGGTTGCTTCTCCAGAGGCGATGCCTTGCATACGGTTATCAACCCTCCTACTGCAATTCCTTATGAGTTCGATATTCGATTTGGCATCCAGGGCTTTGAGGCGACCAACACGACGGGAACCTGGAGTCCGGCGCTCACCGTGTTACCTAACACGGGAACGGCAGCGAGTGTATACGAGACGACCTATGCGCCGTTTTATGGCCGTGGCAATGGTATTGATATTACCGGCGTAGCCAACGGAACAGACGCAGTTACGTTCAGGCATATGTCCAAAATAGATGCGCGGTTGGGTGGTTTTAACGATCCGGGAACGGGAGTGCTGGTTATGCCACGCAGTGCCATGCCGACTTCCTCTGAAGAAGTTGTCATAGGCGTGGATCCGGGTTGGTCCGAGTTCGACAAGGATCATCTGGTCATGATTCATGACTGTGAAAAGGCAACCATTTTTCGCGTTACCTCTGATAATGGCTGGGCCAGAAACGCAGATGGCAGCCCCGGTCCGGCACCGGGTAGTCCGGGCGACCATACCGCGGATCTAACCGTCGGTCACGATACAGTTAACATCGACGCACGTCGTAATAACGAGATAAACCTGGCGGATATAAATACATTTGGGTTGGATGCGTCAGTGTCTGCTATTGAGTCGCACACATTTTACATAGCCCCGAGTGTGGGTATAAACAATGATGGTAAGAATCAGTTGAGTTTATGGCGAAAATCGACCCTGGCGGCGCCAATAGAACTCGTCGAAGGCGTAGAGAATCTGCAATTCCTCTACGGTGAAGACACCGATTCAGATGACATTCCAAACAAGTACCAGCGAGCCGATGAAGTGACCGATTGGGCAGCGGTTGTGACCATTAGGGTAACCGTCATCGTCAACAGCATAGACAATGTAGGCTCAACTTCTGTGCCGATCTTAAGCTGCGGTGATCGTTGTATTGACGGGGAAGTTTATGACGGGTTGATCAGGAGAGCGTTCACTCAAACAATGCATATTAGGAATCGTGGTTGATATGAAAGATAGAATTATCCTCCATCGACGTCATCGCGAACGTGGTGTTGTACTGTTTATCAGCCTGGTTATGTTGCTGATTATCACCGTGCTTGGCATTTCTTCAGTGCAATCAACCAGCATGCAGGAGCGAATGGCTCGTAATGCGCGAGATACGAACCTGGCGTTTCAATCAGCAGAATCAGCCATTAAAGACGCAGAAGAATTCATCGAGACGTTTACCTCACTTGCGGGGTTTCCGAACAACGCAGAAGGTCTGTATGTTGAGCCTGATTTTGGTGAACCAAGCAACTGGACCGGAGTAAATTGGGATGGCGCGACAGGCTACCGTGACGTGGGCATTACCACGATTGCCGGGGTTGCAACCCAGCCTAAATACATCGTTGAATTCGTAAAAACAGTCGTATCCGAAGTTGACAGGCTGAATCTGGACAATATTGGTCAGAGCACCGGATTTGGTCGATCCCAGGTTTTTCGCATTACAGTATACGGTACAGGCGGTACCAACAATGCGCATGTTGTTATTCAAAGCACGTATGGGAAGAAATTCTGATCGGTTCTGCACTGCACTAACAGACGAATGGTAGCCCGCCGAAGTAGCCTTTTCTGGCGATAAACGCACTCATGGTGTAATTTAGATCCCCTTTAGTGACAAGGTCTCAGAATACATGGCAGTGAGACACTTCAGGCTGCTCATATTGTGCACTTTTTTTGCCTTAGTAAGCTCGTTTTCCGTTGCCGATGACATCAACCTTGCCGAAGACTTCGCTGGTACAGTATTACACGATCTTGATCCGCACTGCGGAGGATCATGCGTCGATGCGGATTTGGTTATTGTTGGTACTACCGGCGATGCCGGAACTGTAAATGCGTCCATCAATGTTACGACGGGTAATCTGGAACTAACGTCAAATGCGAATCTATCTGGTACTGAAATAGTATCGGTTGGTGACGGTGTCGGTGTGTTTGCCGTCACCGTACATGTTGTCTCTGTCAATGACCCGCCGGTCTATCTCAATACCTTTGTAACTCCCAGCCCGAATCTGAATGAGGGCGACGGTGATATCAATATTAATCTGGTAGATGCCTTCCAGGATGCGGACCTGATCAATCCCCAGGACGATTTGTTGACCTACAGATTGACAATAACCGATACGCCAGATGAATTCCTCGCAACGTTGATGATCAATGCTTCAGGTTTTGGTGCCGGTGTCACCATTATTTCGGACGATGATGATGGATCTACCGTTCCCCGTACGCTGGTTGTGGAAACTACCAACCCGTCAATTAGTCTTGATGTCTATGAAGACGCGCATGGGAAAGTTGATGTTACTGTTCGGGCTACAGATGCTGGTCGTCCGCCAGAAGTTCCAGCAAGCGCAATACCACTGTTCGACGAAGGATCATTCAGTGTGACCTATGAAGGGGTCGGTGATGATACCCCGGTTGCAAAGGATGACCACTATGATGAAATCCCCGCTCTGGAAATAAACGAAGACAGTGATGAGATTGTCTTCAACGTGATCGCCAACGATGAAACCGGCGACAGTCCAACGGTGGTGGTTAGCGTCGGAAAAACGATTGTCACTGAGGACAATGTCATTCACACCTGGCGTACGACTTCCAGGATCTATGATCCGGAAGGGCTTGGGCAGGTAACGGCAATCAATGGCGAGGTCAGCTGTGCATTCAATGATCCGGGTGCCGGGGTGGATTGTATTTCGACGCAAACAGCGGATACGACGGTTAATGGGGCCGCCGCAGGTATTTCAGAAATTGTTTACAAACCCGGTGAGAACTTTAATGGTGAGGACCAGTTCGTTTATTGTATCCAGGACAGCTTTCCAGGTAATGAACTCGAACCGATCATAACAGAACCTCGCGAGGATGATATTCGTTGCGCAACCGTCACAGTCAATGTCTTGCCAGTCAATGACCTGCCCACGGCTGACTCGGTTATTACCTATATTATGGAGTCCGGGGATGATCTTGCCATTTCAGTTGATCAGGGGCTCCGACTGCATGTACAGGATATCGACAACACGCAGTTGGATGGTTTTGGTTGTGACCCCCTGGACTCGAACTGTACTTCCAGTGGAGATACTCTGTATTTCAACCTGCCAAACGGAAACATCACAGAATTTGGGCAAATTGAATTGTTCACGTCCGAGGGTGCGTTTGTCTACTCACCCGATAATGACTTCACCGGCTATGATTCTTTTGACTTTGAGGTTTGCGACCTGGACACCACGGCGGAAGTTGGGCACTGTGCAGCGGGTATTGTGACGATACAGGTAATACCGCAGACAGGCGCAGATGATGGGTCGACCGATGGCCTGGTAGAGTTCGACTACCAATTGTCAGAATCACCCCTCGAATTGCCCGTTGGGCCAGAACCCAATTTGCTCATCGTTAATGATGATTCAGGTTCCATGGAATGGGAGGTGACAACGCAAACCGGGTCTCAGTATAGTGGCTATGAGTTGGTCACTGGTCAGGACTTTTTGTACCTGTATGAATTTAGTAAGGGGCTCTATGGAGCCTATTATGTTGCGCCGCCGGAAGTTGATTCGCCGGGATTCGGATTCTGGAGACTAAGGTCTGCCGAATATAACTCGATTTACTATGACCCCCAAACTCGTTATGACCCCTGGAAAGGGACTAATGGCGTCGGTGACCCCTATCCACAGATTGATCCAGCCAATGCCCTGCATGAACCCAATGGCAGCCAGGAATCTGATTTGACCGTCGGGTACGACTATACCGCCCAGGGCTACAAATCGGTATTTGCCTGTACCCCAATCTGCCTTATCCGCTACTTCGGGTTCTGCATCAAGTTCGGACCAGAAGAGTGTAGCACCACGCTTCAGTTCACGAACATCGAAGTCGATGGTCTGTACATCCCAAGATATTACAACTGGATTGATCGTAACGGTGATGGTGAAATGAGTGCCGAGCCATCCCCCGCAGACCAGGCGGGGTTGAACTGCAACAATCTGGATGCCACAGCAGATGATGCAGATTGTTCCGAAGGTCAGCTGGTTGAGATAAGGAATGATGGCACCGTTTTCCCTAAAACCGTCAACCGGAGTGACTGTGCTGCAGACCCCTGCAGTTATGAAGAAGAACTCAACAATTTCGCCAACTGGTTTAGTTATTCCAGAAGACGACAGACGATAACCAAGTCAGCCATCGGCAAAGTGATTTCCGGCACAACAAATCTTCGTATTGGCTACGCAACGATTAATAAGCAGTCAGTGACGAAAGAGATTACCAATGAAGATGGTGTATCTGAAACGGTCCCCGTCGTGCCCCAGCCTATTCGTTCCATGAATACATCAACGACCTCGGGTCCGAAGAAGGATCTCCTGGATGCGATTTACCTGGCAACCACCGGGGGAGGCACCCCATTAAGGCAGGCATTGCAAGGTGCAGGTCGCCATTTCGAATGCGTCGCTGATGATATTTATGGCAGTACTATTGATTCCAGCCCGGGGGATGAAGGCTGCCCTGTCTCAGTCGCGCCTGCAGGTAATTGTCAGCAAAACTTCACGCTGCTCATCACAGATGGTTTCTGGAATGGAAACAAATTCAAGGGAACAGAAACATTTATCGGCGATGCAGATAGTAACAACGACACCAACTTCGATGGCGGAGCGTTTGCCGGTAGTAGTCGTAGGGATACACTTGCCGATGTTGCGATGCATTATTACGAGCGAGATTTGCACACCGGTCTGGACAACGAAGTACCGACGACAGCGATTGATCGTGATCTGGCGTCTACCATGGCCTTTGTAAACAGTAGTAACGATCTGATGCATCAGCATATGATCACCTACACCCTGGGGTTGGGTGTTCGCGGTGTTATTGGTAATGAACTGCTAAACCCGGTCCAGGATCCACCAACCTCCTATCAGGATCCTTTTGATTGGGGAGACCCGCTGGCAAGTGACGCGCGTAAGGTTGACGATGTTCAGCACGCCGCCTACAACGGTCGGGGAATATATCTTGATGCCAGTAATGCAACCGAGTTGACCGGTCGTTTAGATCGGGCGTTTGCGCAGTTTTCAAGCGGTAGTGGATCTGCGTCCGCAGCGAGCTTCAACTCCCAGGAGATTCTGGCCAATACGCAGATTTACCGCGCCTTGTACAATACCAAGACCAACGTGGGCGACCTGGTCGCGCATACGTTTACAACCCTGGGAGCCGGTGAACAGCTATGGAGTTCTGCTGAACTATTGGACGAAGTCTCTGCTACCAATCGTGAAATAATCACCTATAACCCGGATAGCAAAACAGGCATCCCATTCAGACCGGAATCTTTAACATTGATTCAAAGACTCGTATTTTCAGGTGAGGAGTCGCCTGCGGATGATGCAGAAATTGCCCGACGTGTAAATTATCTGCGAGGTGATAATGCGTTTGAAAGCCCTCAGGGAGATTTGCGGGAAAGACCTGTGGTCAAGGGTCGACTCGGGGACATCATCCATTCGAGCCCCGTCTATATTGGTGAGCCGGACCGATTGGGGCGTGACACTGCACCCTATCCCCTGAATGAAGATTCGTACACGTCATTCAAAGTTGATCCGACAGGTCTGGGTGGTCTTAGGGATGAAGTAGTTTATGTTTCGGCAAATGACGGCATGCTGCATGGCTTTCTTGTAGCCTGCCACCAGGATTCTTGCAAGGAACCAGGCAGCGAGGTGTTCGGCTATATGCCCAATAGTTTGATTCTCGGCACTTTCAGTCGAAACATTACCGAGTTGTTGAACACGTCTTATTCGCACAAATATTTTGTGGATTTATCCCCTGCACTCAATGACGTTTTTCTCGACCCTTCAGGTCTGGGCGGATCGAAAGAATGGATTACCATGTTGATGGGAGGCCATGGTGCGGGTGCCAAAGCCTATTTTGCGTTAAATGTAACTGACCCGAATCTACTCAATGAAGCGAATGCAGGTTCTGCTGTGCTTTGGGAATTTACCGATGAAGACGATAGCTATCCAACGGATCAGCAAGGTTTGCCCTTGACTGATGAAAATGGTTTGCAGCGCCTGGACCTGCAAATCAGCCCACAGCCCGTAAAAGATCTTGGTTATAGCTTTAGTGTGCCGACTATGGCAATGAGCAATGTCAAAGATGGTCCGGAAGACGATGCCGAGAATGAATGGGTCGCGATTATAGGCAATGGATACAATAGTACAGCAGGTATCGCGAAACTATTTGTTATGTTTCTCGATCGTGGTGTTGATGGATACTGGTGTCATCCTGACAAGATTCACAACGTAGGTTTGAATGGAAGTGTACCTGGGCAATGCAGTGCTTCTGAGCAGGACTTTGTCAAGCTCGATACAGGCTTTGGCACCCTGCCCGTGGTTCATGATGCGGATGGTGAGTATCTTGGAGGTGGTTTCCCCAACGGCCTGGGTACGCCTCGTGGCATTGATGTTGATGGCAATGGCACGCTGGATTTTGCCTATGCAGGTGATACCCAGGGTAACTTCTTCCGGTTTGACTTATCATCTGATGATTTTCACGACTGGAATGTGACTAAGATATTTAAAGCTACGTATCAGGGTGTCGATCAACCAATTACAACACAGCCAATTGTCGCCAGACATCCTACTGAACCTGATGGGTTCATTGTCATCTTCGCAACCGGCAGCTACATCACTACACCTGACGGATACAGCACAGATATCCAGTCAATTTACGGTATTTGGGATGAGCTGATAGAGGATGATTTCATTGAGCCATCAGAGATAGTACAACAGAATTATACCAATGTGTTTTCAGAATCATTTGGTAACGTGCGTACCTTGTCCAACAATGCCGTGGATTATACCCCTGCAACGCCTAAAAATCCGGATGGGGGTAAAAAGGGCTGGTTCAACCACCTTGATATCGCCGCAGCGGGATCCTTAACTGGTGAACCGGAATTCCCCGGGGAGCGTGCCATAAGGAATATTCAGCTCAGGGGTGACCTGGCATTCGTTAACAGCATTATTCCGCGAAGTAATGTTAATTGTGTTGATATTGCCGGTGGCTTCGCATTGGCATTCTGTCCAGGTACTGGAGGTCTCGAATGCCTCGATGGGAACGAAATCTTTGACGTTAACAATGATGGAGAATTTGATGAAGATGACAACATCACTGGCAATCAGGTTGCCGGGATCAGGTTTGAAGATGCGGTACCCGCAGATTCCACATTCATGCAGGACCGGCGTATCACACAATTGAGTGATGAAACGATTGTTAACATAAAGACGAATACCAACAAAGCGCCACATACAGGGCGCCTGTCTTGGAAGCAGTTGGATTCGTTTTAATGGAAGAGGCCAAGATGAAGAGAATTACTACACTGGGTTTTCTGTGCGGCTTTATGTTCTGCAGTGTTGTAGGAGCCGAGAATCTTTCACAACATGACAGGCTGCCGGATTGGATGAAGCTGACGTCCGGTATCGTGTCTAACATCAATCTATCCCAGAGAACGTTAAATGTCGATGCGATAAGATACCTGCTGCCGTCAGCGACGGCAGCAGAGCCGCTTCAGGTCAATATGTTGGGGAGTAACTATGGTTCGCTTGAGTTACTGCAGGACGGTATGGCTGTTAGTGTTTACTATAGAAAAGCCGGAAGCTACCGCTCTGCGTTAAGAATCGTTCAGATAGAGAAAAGCTCAGAGATCTAACAGCGCAGTGGTTTGCCTCGTCGGTCTATCATAATCCCATCATTGTTTCGAGTGTGCACAACTCGCGCCCGACCCTGCATGTTGATGACAATTTGCCGGGCAAAATGTAAATCCCCGTCCGCTGGGCAGTAAACGAAGTTGCCATTTTGATAATTGGTATAACCGAACTCTGTCATCTGCAGGTACTTCCTGTTGCGGAAAGCCCGCCACTTAAGGGTCCCGTCAAAGTTATCGTTCCGAATTCTTTGTACGAGAAAGTCCTTGCCGTTTAGCTTTGCGTCGCGGTTGTGGTCAGCAAATAGAATCAAACCATCGTGCCACTCTCCTGTGCATTTCAGTGCTGGCCCGGTAGACGGACAGATGGTAGTCGTGATTCGAAGATTGATTGCAGCATGGCGGGTAAAATTTACCGCACCAATGATCCAGTTGACCCCGGCAGTTGCTTTACTTCGCGAATGGATTTTGACCATGGACGGAATAACCATACCCGACATTACCGAGATAATAGCCAGCACTACCAGGACCTCTATCAGCGTCAGACCCGATCGCCTCATCATGGTTACTCTTGATCAGAATTGTTGATCAGTACTGTTGATTGGAGACAGGATAATGCAGTGCGCAAAGTGTCTATGTTGTAAGCACAAGGATTCAATCGTTGTCAGAGATTGGATTACTTTGGCGCAAGACCTTGCCTGCGCGGACTACTTACTCCAGATCGATTTATTCCAGATCGAGCTTCTTTAGTCTGTAGCGTAAAGCGCGGAATGTGATGCCTAGTTTTTTCGCAGCTGCGGTCTTGTTCCAGCGAGTAGCTTCCAGTACTTCAATAATCACGCTTTTTTCGATGCCTTCCAGATAGGATTCAAGGGAGTCTACATCCTGTGGCATGGTTGTTAACGGTTGTTCGCCCGTTTCGACGGGTGCGTCGTTAGCGGTGTGAGTATCTGTGTCGATGGCTGTTACTTCAGTTTTTAGGTCTGACGAATTGGTATCAGGCTTGTTCGTGGAGGGTTCACCAGCCGACAGACTTAAGTCAGCTGGCGTGATTATTTCGTTTTCACACAGAGTGAATGCGCGCTCAAGTATGTTCTCAAGTTCGCGGACGTTTCCAGGAAAGTGATATCCTTTCAGGGCATCCATGGCTTCTTCGCCAATCACAAGGGGTTCGGAATTGTAGTCAGCGGCAATCCGGGCCAGGAGCTCTGTTGCCAGTATTGGTATGTCATCAATTCTTTCCCGTAAGCTGGGCACCTTGAGTTCGATAACATTGATTCGATAGTAGAGATCCTGGCGAAAACGATCCTGGCCAACCTCGGCGGAGAGATCCTTGTGGGTCGCACTCAGTATGCGCACATCGACAGTGACTTCCTGCTGGGAACCAATAGGTCGAATCGCTTTTTCCTGAATGCCGCGTAGTAGTTTTACCTGCATCGGCAACGGCAGGTCAGCAACCTCATCAAGAAACAGAGTGCCGCCGTTTGCAGCTTGGAACAAACCTTCCTTATCGCTAACTGCTCCAGTAAAACTTCCCTTTCTGTGACCAAAGAACTCACTCTCCATGAGCTCACTGGGAATTGCGCCGCAATTGACAGGAATAAACGGTGCATCGGCGTGGGGACCCTGTTCGTGGATCAATCTGGCGACAAGTTCCTTACCCGTACCTGATTCCCCGCCTATGTAAACCGGCGCCTGGCTGCGTGCGAGCTTGGCGATTTGCTTACGCAGTGCGATCATGGTGGGTGTGTTGCCGAACAAGCTTAGTTCGCTAGACACTTCTTTTGACGTATCGACTGACTCAAAGTTTAGTGCTGTATCAACCAGCTTGCGGAGTAGTTCGAGATTTACCGGCTTTGAGACAAAGTCGAATGCGCCCGCTTTCAGGGCCTCGATTGCTGATTCCATATTGCCATGAGCGGTAATCATTGCTACGGGCATTTGCGGATATTCGTTGCTGATATGCTCGACCAGCTGGATGCCGTTGCCATCGGGTAACTTCATATCAGTCAAACAGAAGTCGAATTCCTGTTCTTTCAAAAGCGCTATCGCAGATTTTACATCCTCTGCTGATTTAGTTTGTATTTGCATTCTACCGAGGGTAATTTCTAGCAGTTCGCGAATATCTGGTTCATCATCAACTATCAGTGCGCTCTTTTGATCCATTGACTGTTATCGCCTCACCTGTTGAATGATGGAAATCCTGAAGCAGCTGCCACCGGTATGTGCCCTTGAGTAGCTTAGTCTGGCTTTGTTGGCTTCACAAAGTTCATTCGAAAGATACAGCCCAAGCCCAGTGCCTGTGGTTTCAGTTGTGTAAAAAGGTTCGAACAGATTCGACACAAGATCTTCGTCCACACCCTGTCCAAAATCGATGACCTGAATGTAATTTTGACCTTTCTGATCAATACCAACCCTGAGTATTAATTTCGCTTCCCTGGAGAACTTCTCACTGTATCGTAATCCGTTCTGACAGAGATTACCAAGCACTTGTGATAGGTGAAGTGGATCAAAATCCATCGTAGCTCGGTCGGGCAGGTTGTCTGTTTCTATGTCAATCCTGACCCCGTCTGGATAACCGGCAGAAAACTCATCGATAAAATCTCGGATCCAATTGTTGATAACCAGGGGCCTGGGGTCGGCCATTTTTCGGCGTGACATTTGAAGTACGTTTTCGATTACGTGGTTCATGCGGACACAATGATTCTGGACTATGTCGCTTAGCCGCCGATCTCCCACACTGAGATCTTCGGATTCACCCAGCAATTGGGCCGCATGGCTGATTGCGCCGAGTGGATTTCTTATCTCGTGAGCAATGCTGGCTGACAATCGACCCAGCGCGGCCAGCTTTAATTGTTGCGCCCGTCGCTGTACTTCAGTGCTATCGTCGATGAATATCAATCTATCGACTTCATTACCGGGTGCGTTGAGGTGCGAAAAGCTCGCCAACAAATCTGGTGAATCGTCGTCTGTGTTGAAGGTGATGGTTTCCTGATGATCATCGTGGGCGTATTCGTTAATTTTCTCCATCAGTCTTTGAGGTAGCTGCTCAGGTACTTCTGAATCACCAAGGTTGGGATAGAGCAATTGAGAACCTGCTGCATTGATAAGCTTTATCTCTCCCTGCATTGATACAACGGCCACGCCACTTCTCATCTGGTCGACGATAATCCTGTTAATTTCCTCCAGCATAAACACTTCTGACTCGCGATTGTGTAATAGCTGTGAGACGTACTGAAAGGATATATTCGCTGTGAAGAAAACGATCCCGAGTATTCCAGCCTGGAAGAAACTACTCAGTTCGTTCAGGTCGAGAAAGAACAGGTAGAATTCTGAATAGATGGTCAGGATAAAGGCAATCGCGGGAACAACAGTTGAAACACGTCCACGAATCAAACCACCGGCGAATGTGACCGTGAATATCAGGAACAAACCCAGACCAGAGGCGACACCGCCGCTGGTTGAGATTAACAATGTAAGCCCAATGACGTCTGCAATGAGAATAATGAAAGAAGGGGCCGGGTTTGAAATAAATTCCTCTGGAATCACCAACGGTGAAAGTCCAATAAGAATGTTTGTAAGCAGATAAACAAAGATGGTTGCTATAAACAGATCAGGATTGATGGCACCGACGAACTCGGCGAAATCTACGTTCAGGAATAAGAACAGGACGAGAAAGGCAATTAGAATACGGTAATAGTTATAAATACGAAGAATTGTCGACCGCTGGAGGCTGTGCTGGTCTTCCAAACTGTCGTCAGTTCCGTTCCATTCCATCTTTTTGAGTGCTTATCCCATCAGCCCGAATGAAATCATATTTAGCCAGGATTTTTCTTTACTCTTCACTGACTTTGATTTCTTGAACTGGCCTGACTTATCCAGGGATTTGTGATTCGCATAGTTGGTTGAAAGTACTTGCAGCGCTTCGTCAGCCAGTTCTGGCATGTCCAGCAAATGGTAGGCTTCAACCATCACCGCCAGAGCGTCGGGAACAGAGGGGGTCTGCTGGTACTGTTCAAACACGTGTCTTCCCCGGTTTGCAGCGGCGATATAGGCTCCTCGACGGATATAGTATCGTGCAATATTGATCTCCGATTGAGCCAGCAAATTTCGCAGGTAGATCATTCGCTTCTGCGCATCGGGGGAGTACTTGCTATTGGGGAATCGGCGGATAAGCTGGGAGAAATCGTAAAATGAGTCTTTAGCCGCGCCAACATCCCTGGATGCGGGATCGATAGGCAAAAATTGCTCGAGAAAGTTCTGGTCCTCTTCAAAAGAAGCCATTCCCCGAAGGTAATAGGCATAGTCCACGTTAGGGTGCTGTGGGTGCAGGCGGATGAACCGGTCAGCCGCAGCGCGTGCCGCTTCCGGTTGAGCACTTTTGAAGTAGGCGTAGATAATTTCCAGTTGTGACTGCTCAGCGAAACGGCCAAACGGAAACCTGGCTTCCAGCAATTGCAGCTTTGAAACGGCGTCCTGGTAGTTTCCCGAGCTCAAGCTGCTCTGTGCCGACTGGTATGCTTTTAATTCGGTTGTCTCGATGTCCGCAACTTCGTCGCTGGCACAGGCGGTTATCAATAAAATACAGACTATAGGTGCTAGTACAACGCGCATACTTCTCTCATTTCTCATTCAATGTAATAATTGGTGGCTTTTTTGGGCTGGACTATTTAACCATAGCCACTAAATTTACCCAAGCGAGCACGAAACTTAACATCGCAAGCGAGTCGTAATGCCGAACATAATTGTACATTGTGCTGATGTCCCGACCGAACTGTCCTTCAAAAGGTTAGATCGCGTTGCCGCTATCCTGTTCCCGCAATATTCAAGATCTCGCCTGCAACAATGGATCGACAGTGGCGAGCTCACCGTAGACGGTGAGACAAAAAAACCCCGGCAAAAAGTTGCGTCCGGTGTAAGGCTGCGTATCGAGGCGACACCGGATGTCTCCAGTTTTGAGCCGCAAGATATTCCCCTTGAAATTGTTTATGAGGATGAAAGCCTGCTCGTGCTTAACAAACCAGCCGGGTTTGTGGTTCATCCCGGTGCTGGTAACCATGACCGTACGGTATTGAATGCACTGCTCCACTATTGTCCCTCACTGGAGTCCGTGCCGAGGGCGGGGATAGTGCACCGACTCGATAAAGACACAACCGGGTTGATGGTGGTGACAAAAACCCTCGAGAGCCAGACCTCTTTAGTGCAACAGTTACAATCCCGGGAGGTAAAGCGGATATATGAGGCGGTCACTTATGGTCTGGTTCGGGGTTCTGGAAAGATCGATGCGAACATCGGGCGTCATCCTCATATGCGGACCAGAATGTCGGTTCAGGCGAACGGCAGAGAAGCCATTACTAATTATCGCCTGCTGCGGTCTTTCCAATATCACTCCCATGTCGAATTGTCACTGCAGACCGGAAGAACACATCAAATCAGGGTGCATATGAAATATCTTGGCTGTCCCCTGGTGGGCGACCCAAACTATGGCGGCACCTTCAGAATGCCAGCGGGTATGGCGGATATGGCATTAGTGGAATGCATCAGGAACTTCCCGCGTCAGGCGCTGCATGCGAAAAGCCTGTCTTTTGTCCACCCTGAAAAAAATGAACAGGTACAGTTCGGGATTAAAACTCCTGCCGACATAGCGAACTTGTTGGATCTGCTGGCAAAAGATATGGCTGGGTAGCGTCACATGGCAGCCGAGCAAATCGAATTCATTCATCCTGTATGGCCTGTCGCCGGTGCCGTCAGTGCGTTGGTGACAACGCGATCAGGCGGGTGTAGCGATGAACCCTATACAAGCCTTAATCTGGCGACTCATGTTGGTGACGAGCCAGGCCAGGTCAGGTTGAACCGTCAGAGACTGGTCTCGGCGTTGAATATTTTGCACGAACCGGTCTGGCTAAATCAGGTTCATGGTAATCGAATATACGATGTAAAAAGCGATTCATTCGGCGTTTTACCAGAAGCAGATGCCTGTTACACCCGGGAGCCTGGTCTTGCGTTGGCCATCATGGTGGCTGACTGCCTGCCAATACTGTTGAGCAGCACCAGTGGCAAAGAGATCGCTGCGGTACATGCAGGTTGGCGAGGTCTGGCAGGTGGCATTATTCGGCGCGTAGTAGAACATTTTGAATCAGACAGTGACAGCATGGTTGCATGGCTCGGCCCAGCTATCGGACCCTGCCACTACGAGGTTGATGCATTGGTCAAAGATGAGTTCAACACATCAGCTGCTTTTACCAACACTGGGAAGGAAGATCGCTGGATGATGGACCTGCGCGCCGAGGCATCACAGCAATTGTTTGATGCGGGTGTCAAACAGGTTTTTGGAGAGGCGCTTTGCACCTTTTGTGAAAATAAGTTTTATTCTTATCGCAGGGATGGTCGCACGGGTAGATTTGCGGCACTCATCTGGCTGAAGAATCGCGAGTGCGACTAGCCCATGCTAACCTACGCAGTTTTCGCGAATTACCTCTCTGGCTTCATCAGCTTTTGCCTGCTTCTCGTCTTGGGTAAGAAGCCGGTTCTCGCCATTGTCGTCGTTGACACGAATCCGCCGATGGCCTTCCAATTGGACCAGGTTTCGTTTACCGATCTCACAATTCGAGGCTTTTACCGAGGCAATTTTTGCTCTCAACGCGTCTCGTTCTTCTGCTACAAGTGCATCTGGGTCGACAGACGTGTTGTCACTGGCACTATTTGAAGCTACAGGCTCGGGGGTTTCATCACGGGGCTGAATTGGTTTACCAAAACGCTGGTTTCTGGTTACGAACTCCGCTTGGTACCCGGGCGGGTTCCGCTCGCCATAGTTAGTGACGCCATTTTCATCCACCCAGGTATAGTAGTCTGCGGCTATCGCAGGAGTTACCGTGAAACTTGCAATTATCAGTATGGAGATCAATGTTCTCATGGTACGTCTCATGGTGCTTAATATCAGGGACAATTTAGCCAAGTTTACTGCAAGAATTATTGCTTTTCGACTATTTGAAGCAGCAACTTTCATAGCCATGGCTGAACGGTGCATTATTCAGTATCAAATGATCTCAAAATGCTAGAGTTTGACAGAATAAGGACGGATGAAAGAGAATGCCGGCCCTTATATGCCCGCTACCTAATTGTGAGATCAGCGGGGGTCGGGGCTAATTGTGAGATCAGGGGAATCTAAGTTGGAAATGTTATCTGGTGGCGACATATTGATTCGCGGACTCCAGGAGGAAGGTGTCGAGCACATCTTTGGGTATCCGGGCGGCGCGGTTTTGCATATCTATGATGCACTGTTCAAGCAGAACCAGATTAAACATGTGCTTGTGCGGCATGAACAAGGTGCAACGCATATGGCGGATGGATATGCCCGCAGTACCGGGCGTCCCGGGGTGGTTTTTGTGACTTCTGGCCCGGGTGCGACCAATGCTATTACAGGTATTGCCACTGCCTATATGGACTCTATTCCCATGGTTGTCATATCCGGACAGGTTCAGAGTCACCTGATTGGCTCTGATTCGTTTCAGGAGACTGACATGGTGGGGATCTCAAGGCCCATCGTAAAGCACAGCTTTCTGGTAAAAAGTGCCGGGGAGATACCGGGCGTTCTTAAACGGGCCTTCTATATCGCAACGACAGGTCGCCCGGGTCCGGTTGTTGTGGATATACCGAAAGATATTACTAATCCAACTGACCTGGTGGAGTATGAGTATCCCAAGGAACTGACCATACGATCCTACAATCCTGCGACCCGTGGCCATACCGGGCAAATCAAGAAAGCCATGAACATGTTGATCGAAGCAGAGCGGCCAATGATCTACAGTGGTGGTGGCGTGATTCAAGGCGAAGGTGCGTCCCTGTTGACGGAACTGGCAAGGTCAACCGGGTTACCGGTGACGAACACATTGATGGGCCTTGGCAGTTATCCTGGGACCGACAAGCAATTCCTGGGAATGCTGGGTATGCACGGAACCTATGAGGCAAACATGGCCATGCATCATTGCGATTTAATACTGGCTGTTGGTGCGCGGTTTGATGACCGGGTGACGAATACAATCTCCAAGTTTTGCCCTTATGCAAAAATAATCCACGTTGACGTGGATCCTGCGTCAATTTCGAAGAATGTCGAGGTTGATGTGCCGATAGTCGGGCCCGCGAGCAGTGTTTTGACGGAGATGATTGCCCTGGCTGAGCTTCTGGTTAAAAAACGAACCAGGGAGCAGAAAGAACGCCTCACTGAGTGGTGGGATCAAATAGAAGGTTGGCGAAAACAGGACTGCCTCAAGGTTGAGAGAAAACCGGGTAGCTCGGTTATCTTGCCCCAGGAAGTGGTACAGGCCGTGTACAAAGCCAGTGGCGGTACCTCTTATGTGACCTCCGATGTTGGTCAGCACCAGATGTTCGCCGCGCTATACTATCCGTTCGATGAACCCCGCAAATGGATTAACTCCGGTGGTCTGGGAACCATGGGGTTTGGGTTGCCTGCCGCGATGGGGGTTCAGATTGCGTTCCCTGATGCCGTCGTAACCTGCATTACCGGGGACGGGAGTATCCAGATGAACATCCAGGAACTGGCTACCTGTACCCAGTATGACCTGCCGATTAAAATCGTCAGTATCAACAATAAGGCGTTGGGCATGGTCAAACAGTGGCAGGATATGCAGTATGAAGGTCGGCATTCTCACAGTTATATGGATTCACTTCCGGACTTTGTCAAACTGGCGGAATCTTATGGTCATGTTGGTTTTGTCGTCGACCATATTGAAAAGCTGGACGGCGTCCTCGAAGAGGCTTACTCCCTGAAAGACAGGCTGGTCTTTGTCGATGTGCGCGTTGACCCGGAAGAGCATGTTTATCCCATGCATGTTGCGCCCAATGGTTCCATGCAGGATATGTGGCTGAAAAAGGGAGTACGAACCTGATGAAAAGAATTATCTCGGTGTTAATAGAGAATGAAGCCGGTGCCCTGTCACGGGTGATCGGGTTGTTTGCACAACGGAACTACAACATTGAAACCCTGACCGTTGCGCCAACTGAAGACGCCACGTTATCCAGGCTGACGCTAACCACGGTGGCGAGTGATAAGGAAATTGAACAGATTACCAAGCAACTCAATAAGCTGATCGAAGTGGTTAAGTTGGTGGATCTCACCGATGGTGAACATATTGAACGGGAGCTGATGTTGATAAAGCTAAAGGCTACTGGTGGCCAAAGGGCAGAAATCAAGCGAACTGCAGATATATTCAGGGGCCAGATTGTCGATGTCACGAACAACGCATATACAATTCAGTTGACAGGCACGACCGAGAAGTTGGATGCTTTCATTCGTTCCATGAGCGAGTCGATTGTTCTCGAAGTGGTCCGATCTGGTGTTTCTGGTTTGTCACGAGGCGAGAAGATACTCGCACTGTAATACAGTCATTGATATTCAAATGAACAATCTGCTAGTGAATAGCAATAGAGAACTTAGCGGAGAATCAAATGGATCGATCGGACAAGAATTCAAAAGCGTCAGAAGAGCCAGCCGGTAGTCAGAAGGCTGACGTCGAAAGCACGGTTTCCTCGCTTTTCGAGGTTAAGGACGGTGAGAGAGCGGGATTGCGTCGGGGCATCTATCTGTTGCCAAACCTGATAACTACCGGTGCATTGTTCTCCGGATTCTACGCTATTATTGCCGCCATGAGCGGTACCCTGGGTAACGCGGCTATTGCCATCGTCATTGCCGGGTTCATGGACGCCCTGGATGGTCGGATTGCCAGAATGACCAATACCCAGAGTGAATTCGGAGTCCAGTATGACAGCCTGTCTGATATGGTCGCTTTCGGTGTTGCACCGGCAGTTTTGATGTTCAGCTGGGTCTTGTCTGATCTGGGTAAAATTGGCTGGATGATTGCTTTTTTGTACATGGCTTGCGCCGCCCTGCGTTTGGCGCGATTCAACACCAGACCAGACAGCCGCGTGTTTTTCGGTCTTGCCAGCCCTGCGGCTGCAGGCACCATTGCAGCGACAGCCTGGGTATGGATTGAATACATGAAGGTCCCGGCAGAGGTGCAGTACGCTGTGCCGCTGGCATTCCTCACCGCTATTCTCGCGTTATTAATGGTGAGCAATATCAGGTATTACAGCCCCAAACAGTTAAATATGAAAGAAGGTGTTCCGTTTGCCTATATGCTGGGGATCATTACCTTGTTCGCACTGGTCTTCGCCAATCCTCCGGTTGCGCTTCTCGTCATCGGCGTTTGTTATACGCTGTCAGGACTCATTCATGCCCTGGTGAGGAAAAGACCACGTCGTCACAAACAACCGGAGTAAGATTCTTTTCCAGCAAGTGGAATGATGATATGAAAAAAAGACCCTGGCAGTTACCTGAATCGGAAGTCACAGACAAGGCCATTTACCTTAACAGGCGGCAGTTTGTCCAGGGCACGGCAACAGGATTAGGTTCGCTGGCGCTGTCTGCGCCTGGGGCTTTGGCAAATCTGAAGAACGTCGAGGTGTTGCGTCATAGTTTTCCGCCGCGCTATGGTGATAAGGCATCTGTCTGGTTAAATTCAAAGGTCGATGCCACCAGACCTGGTGAGTATCGGGTTGACGAAGATGTGACGCCTTATCAGTACATTTCCCGGTACAATAATTTCTACGAGTTCGGTACCGACAAGGGTGATCCCCTCGACAATGCGGTGAATTTTCGGACTGATCCCTGGAGCGTTGAGATTTCCGGTGAGGCTGAGTTAACGGGTGTGTTCACGCTGGAAGATATTCTCAAGCCTCATGATCTGGAGGAAAGGATATATCGCCTGCGCTGTGTGGAGGCATGGTCAATGGTTGTTCCCTGGATCGGGTTCCCCCTGGGAGATCTTGTAAAGCGCTTTAAACCTACATCGAAAGCCCGCTATGTCCGATTTAAAACCCTGCTTGATCCGAGTCAAATGCCCGGCCAACGGAGTACTTTCAGGTCCATCGACTACCCGTATGTTGAAGGGTTGCGCATGGATGAAGCGATGAACGAACTGGCGTTTCTCAGCGTTGGACTTTATGGCGACGTCCTGCCGCCGCAAAACGGAGCGCCACTGCGATTGGTTGTACCCTGGAAATATGGTTTTAAAAGTATCAAGTCCATTGTAAAAATCGAGTTTCTGACTCGGCAACCGAAGACGACCTGGGAACTATCGAATTCCAGGGAGTATGGCTTTTATGCCAATGTTAACCCTGAAGTGAATCACCCGCGGTGGAGTCAGGCAACCGAGAGACGCCTGCCCAGTTCGCTTTTTAGTCCCAACCGTCGCGACACGCTTATGTTTAATGGTTATGGGGATCAAGTCGCTGCTTTGTACAAGGATTTGAATTTAAAAAAGTACTTTTAGCAGCTAATAGTCAGTAGTCCTTCAAAATGAAGCGAATTGTAAAACCTCTGTGTTTTGTCTTAGGTAGTTTGCCGTTCCTGTATTACCTGTGGCAGGTCTACCTGTATTCCCGGGGGCTGAACCACAATTTGAGTGCCGACCCAGGCAAGGCGATTGTTCATTTCAATGGGACAACGGCACTGATCCTGCTGCTGGTAACGCTTGGCATTACACCACTTTGGAAACTCCTTGGTTTGAACCTTGTCTACCTGCGCAGGATGGTTGGCCTGTTCGTTTTTTTTTATGCCTGTGTGCATCTTACGGCCTACCTGGTTTTTCTTCTTGAACTGAACTTTGGCGGGTTTGTAACAGATGTCATCAAAAGACCCTACATTACCGTCGGAATGCTCGCCTTTGCCGGGTTGATTCCACTGGCTGTGACATCTAATCGGTGGTCACAGCAAAAACTCAGACGAAACTGGAAGCGTTTACACCGGTTGATCTACCTGAGTGCCATATTTGTAATGATTCATATTATTTGGCAGGTGCGTAGTGACTTCACGGAAGCGCTTCTGTATAGTGCGCTGCTCTCGTTGCTACTTGGTTATCGGGTAGCTGCATTCTACAGGAATCGCTAGACGAGACGGGCACTCCAGAAGATCGTAAAATAGTTTGTTTATTTCTCGATTTGAGCTTGTAAAGGATCTGGTTGACCGTATAATACGCTCCCTCGATCGGCAAGATGTATTTTAAACAGGTCGAGTTAAGTTGCCAGCCAGCAACTTAAAAGGATTCTAAGATAGAATCCACAGGCGTACATTTGAAGCAGTTTGGAACCCACTGAATAGTATCGGTGCGGGGCTTTTCGCGCTGAAAAGAGGTCTGAAATAGCTCTTTAAAAATTTGGAAACACGCAATAGGTGTGGGTACTTGTTTAGTTGGATACTTAAATTATCCAGCGCGTTCATAACTTGCTTCGGCAAGCATGAACAAATAAGTTACCGACATATTATTTGGTTTAAGTTATGGCTCGCGTAAGCGAACATAGCGGACAACATACTTGATAAACGTGAAACAGATGGAAGCAATTCCATCATGTCACAACGGTAATTTGAGTTGGAATGCGGAGCTTGTCTTCTTCGAAGGCAAACACTGCATTAATCAGATTTGCGAACTTAATTCGCAACTAATGTCCCGAGGGAGTTCCAAAAGAACGTAACGAGGGAGATTAGAGATATAACTCTTAAATTGAAGAGTTTGATCATGGCTCAGATTGAACGTTGGCGGCAGGCCTCATACATGCAAGTCGAGCGGAAACGAAGGGAGCTTGCTCCCAGGCGTCGAGCGGCGGACGGGTGAGTAACGCGTAGGAATCT
>JAPYTQ010000017.1:0-103458 GCA_029941905.1 Pseudomonadales bacterium
ATATCGAATCAGCGACGATCAGCCTGGATACCGGCTTTGCCAGTGGTGAAGACGTTCTGGCATTTACCAATACCACAAACATCAGTGGCAGCTACAATGCCGCCACCGGTGTGCTGACACTGACGGGCACAGACACCCTGGTAAACTACGAGGCTGCACTGGAAAGCGTCACTTATACCAACAGCAATACCGACAACCCGAACTCGGGTAATCGCACTGTGACCTGGCAGGTCAATGATGGCGATACCAGTTCTGTGGGTGTCAACAGTACGATCACTATAACGCCAGTAAATGATCCTCTGGCAGGAAATGTATCGGTCGATGGATTGGCGATCGAAAATCAGGTGCTGACGGCTAACACTGCAGGAATAACGGATGACGATGGCCTCGGCACTTTCGACTATCAATGGCACCGTGGTGGTGTGGACATTGTTGGTGCGACCAGCAGTGTTTACACCCTGGATGATGCGGACGTTGGTGCCGTCATCACGGTACAGGTGAATTATATTGATGCCGGTGGTACAGCGGAAACAACCACCAGTGTGGCAACTTCAGTCATCGGCAACATTAACGATGCGCCAGCAGGGAGCGTGTTGATCACCGGCACAGCGATTGAAGACCAGACACTGACTGCAGATACCAGCAGTCTGACGGATAATGATGGCCTGGGTGCCTTCAGTTATCAATGGCAGCGCGATGGCGTGGATATCGGTGGTGCGACCGGCAGTACTTATACCCTGGATGAAGCAGATGTCGGCGGCGTAATTACCGTACAGGTGAATTATGTTGATGCCGGTGGTACAGCGGAAACAGCCACCAGTGTGGCAACCCCAGCCATCGGTAACATTAACGATGCGCCAGCAGGGAGCGTGTTGATCACCGGCACAGCGATTGAAGACCAGACGCTGACTGCAGACACCAGTAGCCTGACGGATAATGACGGCCTGGGTGCCTTCAGTTATCAATGGCAGCGCGATGGTGCAGATATCGGTAATGCGACTGCGACCAGTGATACCTATACTCTGGATGTGGCGGACGTTGGCGCGGTGATCACCGTACAGGTGAGCTACATTGACGCGGGTGGCACAGCGGAAACAGTAACCAGTGTCACCACCACAGCGATAGGTAACGTCAACCACCCACCCATTGGGCAAGGCGAACAGGTTACGGTCGACGAAGATCGCCAGCTTACCAAAAACGCTACGAATGGGGTCCTTCAAAACGATTCAGATATAGACCCAGATGACGTGCTAACGGTCACTCGAGTTAACAACGGTACCGAGACATCTGAGCCGGGTGTTGCTATCGCCGGAACTTCCGGGGGCACATTTATCATTAACACCGATGGCAGCTATAACTTTGATCCGCTCGATGATTTTCAGGATCTTGCGGTTTCTGAACAGCGTCGCACCGAGGTGAGCTACAGCATCGCGGATGGTCAAGGTGGAGAAGCGACTGTTAATCTGGCCGTTGTCGTTACCGGCGCCAACGACCCAATAACAGGCGTCGAGGACAGTGGAAATACCGATTCAATGACTGAATTAACAACACCAGTTGAAACCGGTATTCTGGTTAATGACGCCGACCCGGATGCGAGTGATCAGCTCCAGGTCATCGAAATATCTAACAACACCGTCGCTGTTGTTCCTGGTGAATCTATCACCGGTGATCAGGGAGGTGTGTTTGTAATCAACGCAAATGGGACCTACAGCTTCAATCCTGGAGATGATTTCCATGACCTGGAACTGGGCGAGACACGAGCGACCCGGGTGCAGTACACGGTGACAGATGGGAGTGGTGGTAGTGCATCGGTCAATCTGACAGTCGTAGTCACAGGTGTCGATAGTGGTGTCGAGGACATTGTGCTGACAATTCCGGAAGAAAGTGATGACCAGGAAACCCCTGATCAAGTGGCAGCCAACGATCCGAGCCAGGATGCTGAAACCGAAGACACAACGCCTGATGACACAGCGGAATCTGAGCAGGCACCGGTTGAACAGAGCGTCGTCGAAGAAGAGCAGCCTGGGGATGTTGACGATAACGGTGAGTCGGAAGAACTCGGGGGGTTGGACATTGAAGACTCCAGGGACTTTTTGTTTAAAGATGTAGGTACTGCAGAAATCCGTCTTGATATCTCCAACAATACAATCGCGGCATCAGGTTTCACGATTATTAACAACAGTGAAAACTACGAGAACGTAGCCCCTGCACTCCCCTCTGCCGAACGGCTGCGTTCGGAATATGTGACTTTCAGTGATCCCTCGGCACTGATCAGCTCCCCTGAATTTCTACGGGGGCTGGATGGTGTGAGACGGGAAGTTGAGATCGCGATACAGACAGACCAGATGTCTGTGGGACGAGGCTTCGCCCTGACGACGGGATTGTCAGTAGGGTATGTCGTTTGGATTGCACGAAGTGGTGTCCTCTTGAGCAGTCTTCTTACTTCACTTCCTGCCTGGCAGTTCATGGATCCACTTCCGATGCTGAGTACGATGTATGCTCGTTCTGAGGATGACGCAGATGATGACTCCCTTGAATCCATCATCGATAATGTGGAGGAGACGGAACTCGATCAGCGTTCTGATTAGGTCCCTGACCAACTAGCCTTCGACGACAACAGCAGTTCCGGTCGCACTGACCATCATCATGCCATTGGATTGGCCGAAACTTTCATAGTCGAGATCAACACCAACAATGGCATTGGCGCCGAGTTCTTCGCCCCAGTCTATCAGCTCTTCAAGCGCAATCTCACGAGCCTTTCCCAGTTCTTTTTCGTATGCAGCGGAACGACCACCAACGACATCGCGCACCGCCGCGAACATGTCGCGAAAAATGTTGGCTCCAAGGATTGCTTCGCCCGTAATAACGCCCAGGTACCGGGTGATTCGTTTCCCTTCAATGGTTGGTGTGGTTGTTACAATCATTGTCTGTCTCCCTAACTGACGATCAGGATCTCTCCGGAAGCATGCACTGGGCGTTTGAGGAATTTTTCGACCACCTCGACCTCGCTTTCCGGGTATTTAGTATTGCATTTTTCAACCAGCTCTGTGAACGGTGGGCGGCAAGGATCTGAGATCATGATCTGTTTTACACCGGCCTTTTTTGCCCGGCCAATAAGATTGAACAGAATGTTGGTCATTTCGTCCCAGTAACAAACATCAGCCCCAACTATCAGATCATAGCCCTTTAGTTTCTCGACAGACAGTTGTTGAAAGGACATTTTTTTTCCTTCAACTTTAACCTTATTAATCTCAGCATGTACGTCGAGGAAAGCCAGTACATTCTTATCGGCATCAATGCCTGTAACCCTTGCGTTGAATGTCGTGGCGCAATAAATACCGAGCAATCCCCAGCCGCAACCGATCTCAAGCACTTTCAGGCGTTTTTTTGGCGGATTCTTTTTCAGGTGATCCATTATTAAAAAACTCGAGTTCCAGAATTTGTGTCCGTGGAGTTCCGCGACATGACCTTCTCGTTTGATACGGCGAATTTCTTTGTGGTTGGAATTAAGGATCTTGACTCCAAACGCGGTGCGTTTGTCGGTTCGATTGGCCATGCTACTACCTGAACATAAAAGTGGCGTATTCTAACAGGATGAACGGGGGAGGTGCACCGCAGCCATCTAAACTGGTTTTGAAAAAGGATCAAAACTTGAAAATATGACCTGGTTAAAGCAATGTGTGTCAGTTGCAGGAAACGAGGTAGAAAGTGTCTATAGCGTTTAAGATCAACGGACGTTCAGTTGCGGTAGATGTTCCGGATGAAACACCATTGCTGTGGGTAATTCGTGATGAACTGGGCTTGAAGGGAACCAAGTTCGGGTGTGGGATTGGTGGGTGTGGTGCCTGCACTGTTCACATAGACGGTGTGGCGGCGCGATCTTGCGTTACCAAGGTGAGAGATGTCGCATCTAAAAACATAACTACCATTGAAGGTCTGGATGAGCAAGGTGAGCACCCGCTGCAAAAAGCATGGGTCGAAGCCCAGACTCCTCAGTGTGGTTATTGTCAGTCCGGGCAAATCATGCAAGCCGCGAGCCTGCTGTCTGTGAATCCTCACCCGTCGGATGCTGAAATAAATGCCGGGATGAACGGTAATTTGTGTCGCTGTATGGCCTATACGCGAATTCGGAAAGCAATCAGGATTGCTGCCGGGACGGCTGAGTTTCAAGGAAGCGAAGCGTTGCAAAGTGAATAAATTTACTCATCTCGTTTCACAACCCGCAGGTGCAGAAAATCACCGGCACAAGCTGTCCCGTCGGGGATTTGTGATCAGTGCTACCAGTACTGGTTTTACCCTGGCTTTTGTACCAGCGTCGTTGTTGCTGACTGGTCGAGCCAGGGCCATGGTGAATGAAGAATTTGAACCCACAGTGTGGTACACCATTGACCAGCAAGGGCTCATCACAGTCAATATTGCTGAGGCAGAAATGGGGCAGCATGTTGGGACTGCTTTGGCAAGGATTATTGCTGATGAGTTGGAAGCGAATTGGGAAGATGTTCGCCTCAACTATGTAGATTCAGAATCCAGGTATGGTTATCGCGTTACCGGGGGCAGCTGGTCAGTCTGGCACAACTTCGACCTGTTAAGTCGAGCTGGAGCAGCGGGTCGCAAGACATTGATTGAAGAAGGGGCGAAGCTTCTTGGAACGACCGCGTTACGATGCGTGGCGAACGGCAGCCAGGTGATTTCAGGCAACAAGTCGGTCAGTTATGCGGAGATTGTTAGAAAGGGTGATATGACCCGAAAGTTCAGTGAAGAGGAACTGGCAAAAATACAAGTAAAAAAACCGCAAGACAGGCAGCTCGTCGGTAAGGAGAGCCAGGGGCTTGATATTCCCGAAAAGACAACGGGATCTGCTGTTTATGGTATCGACGCGATTTACGATGGTATGGTCTTTGCCAAGCCTCTTTTGCCGCCAACCCGGTACGGTTCAAGCATAAAGAATATTGATGACCGTCTCGCCAGGGGAGTCAAGGGGTATCAGCAGACGATCACGCTGGATGACCCGTCGGGCACGGTACCTGGCTGGGCCCTGGTTATAGCAGACTCTTATCACGCTGCTCTTGCTGCGGAACGTTTAATCAAGGTTGATTGGCAGCTTGGCGACACCGCGGGTGTTTCCGAAGCAGCAATCCTTGAGTATGGTGCGAATTTGATCGAGTCCAGTAAAGGCTCGATCGTCGTGGAAGAAGGAGATGTTGATGCAGCCTTTAAGTCGGCTGATTCTGTGCTCACGGAATCGTACACAACCAATACAGTACTTCACTTTCAACTGGAGCCCCTCAACGCAATCGCGCTGGAGAGAAATGGGATCTGGGAATTACACACAGGCAACCAGTGGCAGTCCCTGGCATTGCCATTGTTTGCTGCTGCCCTTGGTGTAACTGAAGATAAAATAATCATGCGCACCTATCTGTTGGGGGGTGGTTTTGGACGCCGACTGAATGGTGATTATGGCGTGCCTGCTCTGCTCGCTGCTAAAGTGCTTGGGAAACCCGTCAAGGTTGTGTTCAGCCGGGAAGATGATTCAAGGTTCGATTCTCCCCGGTCTGCGTCAGTGCAGAAAGTGAGCATGGCCTTTGACAGCAAACGCAGGGTCATCGGAATGCAGCATCACGCCGTTGCTGGCTGGCCCTCCGAGGTCATGGCACCTTTTATCATGGTTGAAGGAAAAAATGGTGAGAAATTTGATCCTTTTTCGATTAATGGCGCCGATCACTGGTATTCAGTGGGTGCCCATCGGGTGCGGTCGATTAGCAATGATCTTGCCAGTCAGACCTTTCGACCCGGATGGTTGCGATCAGCGGCACCTGGATGGACGAACTGGGCGCTGGAGAGTTTCATGGATGAAGCGGCAACTAAAATTGGCGTAGATCCGGTCGCGTTTCGATTACAATATTTGATCAGCAAGGGAAACAACGCAGGGAGTGCGCCTGATTCAGTCAGGGGCGCCAACAGATTATATAAGGTGTTGAGACGGCTTAGCAAAAAAGTAAATTGGGGACAGCCGCTTCCTGCCGATACGGGGTTGGGTGTTGCGACCACTTTTGGTCAGGAACGGGCGATGCCAACCTGGTGTGCTTGTGCGGCACAGGTACATGTTGACCGGGAAAGCGGTAAGGTGACGTTGCAAAAAGTCACCCTGGTCATCGATGCGGGATCCATTGTTCACCCGGATGGTGCTTTGGCTCAAGCCGAAGGTGCTGCGCTGTGGGGGGTCAGTATGGCGCTGCACGAAGGCACTCATTTCGAAAATGGTGAGGTGAAGGATACCAACCTGGACAGCTATACACCGCTTCGAATGGCTGATGTGCCGGAACTGGATATTGAATTCGCAGAAAGTGACTACCAGTCGGTTGGGCTGGGAGAACCGGCAACAACGGTGGTTGGGCCGGCCATTGGCAACGCGATTTTCACTGCGGTAGGTGCACGAGTCAGGCACCTTCCAATCACTCCGGATGCTGTGCTAAAGGCATTGTCCGGTTAGCTGAGGACATAATGACTTGGCGGATGCCAGTTTCCAGACCGGGCTGAGATTATTACGCCAACCGGACATCGGCAAGTTATTTGTTGCTTACCTGATTTCCTACACCGGTACTGCTATGGCGCCCATTGCCATGGCGTTCGGCGTTCTCGAGTTGACCGGATCAACCCGGGATGCCGCCATCGTGATCGCCGCACCCACCCTCGCCTCGATTGTCGTGATGCTGTTTGGTGGTGTGCTGGCAGACAGGACCTCGAGGCAATACATTATTGTAATCGCTGAAACACTTGCCATGGTGTCCCAGTTCGCTATTGCGATTTTGTTCCTGACGGATCAGGCCACGGTGCTCTGGCTGACATTGCTTATGTTGGTCAATGGTGTCGCGATGGCGTTAAACGCACCCGCTGCGACAGGATTGATAATTCAACTGGTCGATCGAGAAGACCTGCAGGCTGCCAACGCACTGTTGGGAACAGCCCGCAATGGTGCTGTAGCTGGCGGCGCAGCCTTAGGTGGCATCCTTGTTGCTGTCTTTGGAGCCGGTGTCACCTTAATGATCGATGCCGTCTCGTTCGGCTTGTCTGCATTGCTGGTATTCATGCTTAATCCGATGCGACAAGTCCAGCCCGACAAGGCGTCGATGATGCAGGATCTGCAGCTTGGATGGAGAGAATTTACCTCCCACACCTGGTTGTGGGTGATCGTCCTGCAATTCTCATTGGTGGTAGCGGCTATGCAAAGTGTGTTTGGACTGGTGGGGCCTGCAGTTACCCGTGATCATATGTCCGGTGCAGTTGATTGGGGCTTCATTGCGGGTAGCTTCGGTGTTGGAACCTTGTTCGGTGGCCTGCTGGCGCTAAAAGTGAGTCCCAGGTACCCGATGCGGTTTGCTACCTGCCTGGTTTTCCTGTTTACAGGTGTTCCATTGACTCTGGCGTTTTTGTTACCGGTTTACGTGGTGGCCGTGGCCGCATTCGTTGAAGGGGTAGCCGGGCAACTGTTCGCAGTAATCTGGTATACGACTTTGCAGCGGCAGATTCCACCAGATATGCTGTCCCGGGTGAGTGCGTATGACCACCTGGGTTCCATTGTATTGGCGCCTATCGGTATAGTGGTGGCAGGGGTTTTGTTTGAATTGCTGGGTTTCCGCACAACCTTGTTTATCGCGGCGTTGACGGTGATCCTACCGACTATGGCGGTACTCACCGTCCGCGATGTTCGAATGATGACGAGACTCCAGTAGTGCTGTTTAATTGGGGTAGTAAGCGTCCCGACCCTGAACATAGTTGAAGAACGACTGGTTGGCATTGCGATTCACCAGTTTTCTGCTAAACATTGGATGCCTGAGGCTGCGTACTTCGTGTTCCAGTTCGAACAGGAAGTCTCCTGAGTCAGGGTCTACAATTCGGCTAAAGCGATATTGATGTTGATCTGATTCCTCTATTATCAGCTTTCGTTTCTTCAGCTGCTCATAGGGCGAAGAAAAGTCCACGGTGTATATGGCGATATGATGGCCGTCGTACTCCGGCAGCTTTCGGGAACCTTTAAAACGCAGGACCTGTTCCCTGCCAATGGCTACCTCACAGGTATTTTTACCCATTGTGACCGGCGAACCAAATATCTGCTGATAAAACCTGGCGATGCCGGGAATATTTTCTGTTGGAACATCGAGCTCTACATAAGCCATGCCAAGTCTCATGTTTTTACTACCGGCGAAACACTTGATCTTGTTACCCCAGGGACAGGTGACGAGAATATGCTGCTTTCGAACCTGGTATTCAAACCGGGTATCGGCTAATCGACGACCAATACGATCAAGTCGTTGCGCCAGACCTTCCAGGTCCGGAACATATAGTCCGACATGTCCTCGCAAAACCTGCGGTTTACCTGTAGGCAAATGGAATTGTTGGTTACCGACATTGATCCAGACATTGAAAGGCCCGAAATCCACGTATGGATCCCGGGTAAAGCCGAGGCCGTTGACATAAAAAAAAGTGGCCAGGGACTGGTCCGGGGTGGTGAAATTCACATGCTCCAGTGCAAGGATGTTTCCGACGTCTTCTGTCTGTCGATTATAATTGTTAGCCGCTGCCATTGCCTGTCACCCGTCGTTGACTTTTGAGCCTCGAAGTATAACTGATGCAAAGCGGGATTCTATAAGATTGCCGCGTGTTGAATAATTCAGATACACTACTGGCTTGTTTACCTGTTAAGGAGCGAACCCGGCGATGTTGCAGCAAGCGAAAGACCTGTTGGAAGAGGGCGAGGAACTACATCAAATACTCAAGGCCCTGTCTGCAGAAGACTGGCAGCAGGCAACGCCGTTTAAAGACTGGTCCATCGACAAGATAGTTGGACATCTGCACGCGTCTGACAAGATGGCTGTTTTGTCCCTGAAAGATGCGGCGGGTTTCAAGGCGTTAATTACCGGTGGTGGACGAGGATTTACGGATGCCGAAAGCATACCCGAATCCGGTGATGCCCTGCGGGCTCAATGGTGGGACTATTTTACTCAAATGTGTGAATTGCTGGGGGATTCAGATCCAAAGCGTCGAGTGCCCTGGTTCGGGCCTGATATGGGCGTCATGATGTTTACCACGGCGAGGCAAATGGAAACCTGGTCTCATGGGCAGGATATCTATGATCTTATGGGGAAAAAACGCAACAACACTGATCGATTAAAAAACATTGCGGTCATTGGTGTAAAGACCTATGGCTGGACCTTTACCAATCGGGGACGTGAAACCCCTGGTCCTGCGCCTTATGTGAAGTTAGTCTCTCCATCAGGTGCCGTCTGGGAATTCAACGAGCCAGATGAGAACAACATGGTTGAAGGGGATGCTGTGGAATTTTGCCATGTCGTGACCCAGGGCAGAAACATCCAAGATGTTGACTTGAAGGTGATTGGCGAAGCAGCACAAACGTGGATGGCAATTGCGCAGTGCTTTGCCGGTCCACCGGAAGATCCGCCTGAACCGGGCAAACGAATTGCGAACTTTTGATAACCATGGTTCGCTGCTGGTTATATCTGGCTCTTGTCAGCCTGTCGATAAATTCTGACGGTTCACCCGAATATGTTGTACTCGGTCGAGATAGCCAGACGTCCGTGTCCCTGATGATATACAACAATTTTGCACTGGTGCAGGAAGTGCGGGAAGTGGTACTTCCCAAGGGCCTGGTAGAACTTGAGTACCAGGATGTCCCCGGCTCGTTGGAGCCCACATCAGTGGTATCCCGTTCCACAGGCAACGGCGATAAATTGGAAATTCTGGAGCAGAATTATCGGTATCTTTTGCTTAACAGGGATACGTTACTCGACGCTTACATTGGTCGAAAAGTAAATTATAGCCAGACTCGATTGCAAGGTTCCGCTTACGAAAGAGTGTCCCGGCACGGGGTATTGCTATCCACAGACCCGGAGATAGTCGATTTTGATGGCGAGGTCGAAATATCTCCAGAGGGAACTGTTTCCCTGCATGATGTGCCGGAAGATCTCAACTTATCGCCATCGCTGGTGTGGCTGTTGAACAGCCAGTTGCAAGGATCCCAGTCCATCGAAACCAGTTACCTGACCGGCAACCTGCGTTGGCAGGCGGACTATGTTCTAACCCTTAACCAAAAAGACCAACAATTGGCGCTGGCTTCCTGGGTGACCGTTGATAACCACACGGGAGTGAAATTCGATGGGGTCAGTATTCAGCTGGTAGCTGGTGATATAAACCGGGTAACGCCACAACCCGTGGCCCAATCTCGTCGCCGCGAATCCCTGATGATGGCAGATACTGCATCAATGGCCACCGAAGCAGTTTTTGAGTATCACAAATACGAGTTGCCCGGGGAAACTGACCTGAAGAATAACGAGAAGAAGCAGATCAGGTTTCTGGGCTCAGGGGGGGTCAGCTATGTGAAGAGTTATCACCTGACTTCACAGAATCAAAATTATCAATTGCCCGACGTCGAGAAAAGGAAAGTTGAGGTCAGGATTTCATTTGAGAACAGCAGGAAAAACCAACTGGGTGTTCCGCTGCCCGCGGGTATCATTCGCGTGTACCTGCAAGACCGGTCGGGCGCGCTGCAATTCATTGGGGAAGATACCGCAAGCCATACACCGGTGGGGCAGGATATTAAATTAAACCTGGGTCGGGCGTTTGACATTACCGCACATAGAAAACAGCTTACATTCAGGCGTCTGCAGGAACGGCTCGTTGAGGCCAGTTACGAAATAGAAGTTCACAATAGTAAAAAAGAACAAGTTGAAATTATTGTGCATGAAAAGATGCCCGGAGACTGGCGAATCATTGAGCAGAGTGAGCCGGGCAGGTCCGTGGATAGCAGAACCCAGGAGTATCGTATTAAGATTCCTGCAGAAGGTCACAAAACAATATCATATCGGGTGCAGACCCAATTTTAGGGAACCTCTGATTGAGGTAGGTATGCCGCACCAGTCAGAGGTTCCCGAGCAGGCTGCTGAGAAAGCCCCTGGCAGCACAATTCGGCATTGAGATTTACTTCTCGCGCAGGTTACAGAATCCGGTAATCGTTCAGCGCGACGAAGGTGCCGCCGTTTCGTGCGCAGAGTTCTCTCATCAATATTGCAAACCTGATCCCTGTAGCTTGAAACTGCACCGGTTGTGAGAATATTACGGGAAAACCGATTGCATGAATTCGAACGAGCCGCTTACCATCCCTGCCTACGCGATTGATCTGGTCCACCAGGCTTACCACCCGCTGAATTGATCTTCCAGAGAACTCATCCCCCAGCACGTAAAGGCTGATTTTTCGGTCCGGCCGATAGAAGGTGGAGATTGCCTTGGTAATGCCTTCAACGGGACTTGAGTTGCTAAATGTATCCCAGTTCTTAAGCCTGTCCAGAATGGCTCGCCGTCGGGCCTGGGTATCCGGAATCCAGTCATTGGCGTACTGACTGAACATGAAATTCCCCATGTCGTTCATCACCTGTATGCCTTTGAGGCGAGGATAGACCGCCAGGGTTTCTTCTACCTGCTGGACCAGGCGGGGCCAGGCAAACTGTTTCATACTGCCGGATGTGTCGACGATGAAAATCAGGTATTCACTGTCTACAGGAATACCGCCGATTGTGTCATCGTCAATATCCTTTTGGAAATCCGCCAGCAAGCGCTGCATTTCTTCCGTCAGGGACTGTTTGGCTTTAGCCAGGCGGCCGAGAATGAGGTTGTCTATTTTGGTTTTGTCAGAGGTGTTTTCAAACTGGTTATTCAGCGCCTGCAAACTTTGCTGTAACTTTGAAAGGCGCTGGATTTCCTCTTTTTTGCGGTCCTCCTTTCTTATCATTTCACGATTGAGGTCCCGGGTTTCGCCCCGGATGTCGAAAATGTCCTCCTGCAGGGCAGCAAGATAGCCTTCCAGGTTCTCAATGGTGTCTTCCAGAATTACCGGCTCGAATACCTTCGTCAGCACCAGCATCAAAATGATGGCACCAAAACCGCAGCTGATCACATCCAGGAAAGCCAGGCTTACACCTTCTATCTCACGTCGTTGCTTCATCAGGGCCAGTCCTTTGATGGACTTAAGAAAGATCCGCCGGTTATCTGGGCGAGTCGCCAGAAACTGGGTGCAGCGAATGGATCACCTTCCATCGGAAATAAAATCACGTTGACCGGGGTTCCATTCGGGAGCTCGTTAAGGGCATTGCCGAAGAACCTGACTCTTTGTTTGCTTTCTACCAGTGACTTCTTCGGCGGTTCGAATTCCATGGTCGGCAGGCCATCGACAATGAGGAAGATACTGTCCGGTGCCGGATTCATTTGTCTTGCCAGGCTAAAGGGGTGATGTAATGAAGTACCACCCTTAGGGACCAGTTTGTGCAGTTGTTCCAGGGCATAGTCGATATCTTCCCGGTCCACTGCTTCAACCCAGTTCAAGTCGCCGTCGGGCACAAGAGAAACTGCTTCCGTACTAAATGCAACAAGCTGGATATTGGCATCCCTGGGAACATTGGCAATGATCCACTCGATCGTGCGAACAGCCCTGAGCCACTTTGCAGAGGCTCGTTGGGTGTCATCATCCATGTTACGGCGGCGGATAATGTTAACGATCGTACCGGCCAACATGCTTGCAGATGAATCGATCAATATCAGAATATGATCGCCCCCCAGATGCAAACCCGTCAGATATTGCCGGTCACCTTCACCGACAAATGACCGGGTACTTGTGCCGCTCTGCTCATCGGCAGCAACAGAACCCTCGAGGTTGGCGGTCGCCTCTTCCAGCTTCTTTAACTCCAGTTTGAGGGCTTCAATGATCTTTGACTGGCTCGCCCCGGAATCCTTTGAAACATCAATGGTGGACTGGAGTTCTCTAATTTGCTTGATGATCAGTAGAATGAGCCCTTCTGTAGTGACGATTTCATCATCCGTTTCCTTGATCGTGGTTTTTAGTTCAACAAGGTTGTCAGTCCCTTCTTCTACTTCGATCTCCAGTTTCTTGATCTCCGCCATCAAATCAATGTTGATTTCCTGTGCAGTCGTTTCAGTACTGTGCTGGATGACGATGAAAATAAGAATGACAGCGCCAAACCCACAGGACATGACATCCAGAAAGGAAAGACTAAAGACATCAAATTGTCGTCGTTTGGCCATTTAAATTAGTACACTCCTGCAAATCAGTTTGCCGTAATCAGTACAGCGCTCTGGTTTTCGATAGTGATTCTGTCTCCGGGGCTGAGTGATGTTTGACCGGTTACCGAAGTGCCATTAATCTGCACCTCAGCGCTGTGAGCCTCAAGGAAAATATCCTTGCCACGTTTGTACAGCGTACACCTTGCGTTTTCTGCACTTTCCTTTAGGTCACCGGTTTCGGAATCGCTATTGTTAAATGACTCTATTCGCAACGAGCCCTTGATCGCATAGGCTCTGTTACCCAGCAGCAGGTGCGTTGGCGACTGGTGAACGAATCTCGCAATAGTTTTCTTACCGCTAACTGGCAAAGTAGTGACGTGGGAGACCGATCCGTTCGATGACACCAGTTTATCCCAGTTAGCATAGGCAGCATCAATTGCTGCGGTCTCGTTGAGTTGTTCAACTTCAAGGTTTGGTATTAGTTGTAACGAACGAACCAGGCCTGGAAACCCAAGAAAGCGGTGTGACAGAAATAAGGTAGCGCCGTCGTTGGACAGCATCGTGGTTCTGATCGCTTTGACTATATCGGGATAAAACGTAGAACAAGCGGTGAGAAGCTGTTCGTTGGAAACCTGGGTTGAATGTTTTACACCGTGTAAATCGATTTCAAAGGGCCCCGACTTGTCACCTTTGCGGATCCAGGAAGGTAGCAGGTCGAATAGTCTCTGCTCACTGTCGGCCTGATGCATGGGGTCGTAACGTGAAGTCTGGATAAATTGCTTGGCTACAATGTTTGCCCATCGGTCCCACAAGGTATGCAGGCCGCTGTCACTAATGATGAGTGTTTTTACTGCCCGCAGCAGGCCGTTTGATGTCAGGTGTGTAAGACTGATTCGATGTAATGAGATGTCGAGATACAGGGTCGTGGGTAAATTCGACTGTTTGGCGACGGAGATGAGGCCAAGATCAACCAGGCTGCTCACGGGGATTTGTGACTCCTTCGCCATGCCCAGTAGCAGTCCCAATTGCTGCCGGTCATAAAACCCGGGTACAGCGAGCACCACATGGTCAATAGATTGATTCTCGTTCTGATCCAAATGACTTATCATCCTGGCCCAAATTTCCTCCAGGTGGCCAAATGCCAGGTCTGCATGATGGCGAATCGATCTGGTGCTGTTTGCAATGGGATCACTGTTTAACTGATTCCAGAATCGATTGTTGGTCCAGCGGGGTAAGAGTCTGGCGTTTTGCTGGCCCGCCTGACCGAGCAGCATTTTTTCTCCGTCAAGGACGGCATAGCCGGGGCTGGTATCTATTAACCTGCCGTCAATAGCCTGGTTGATGCTTGCATCGTTTAGTTCGATGAATCCTGTTGACAACGATCTGCTCCTCTAGAAGGATTAGGTTTTGGTCTTTGCCTGACGAGTCGTCAGGATTGCAGGTGCCGGACCAGGCGATTATCGCAGTAATCTTCGGTATCCAATACCAGTCTCTCTTGTGTCAGTTGCAATTGGTGTAACAAGAACATCACTACAATACTGATCAGCAGGGCGACAAATGTTGAGTTGAACGCAACGCCCAGGGCCTGAGTGACTCCGGCAATATCGCCCTGCACCGCCTTGTGGGCCTGCCCCAGTGCCTGGCCGATACCCCGTACCGTACCCAGGAATCCTATGGAGGGAATCGCCCAGGCGATATATCTGATCATTGATAGTTCTGAGTCCAGTCTCTCGGATTCTGATTCACAGATTGCACCAACAGCGTTGGATACATCCTGGATGTTTCTGGTTGAGCGGAATCTGTGCAAAGCAGTCAGAAGGGCACGGGGTAAGAGGAAACTTTGTTGTTCGGATGTCAAAGCCTGCACAGGTCTTGAAAATTCCCTGGCGTCCTCAGGCAGGATACTTGTGCCCTGTGCAAGGGGTATCAGGTCGAGTTGCAGAGTCTGCCGTTCCCTGGTTGAGAGCATGGCTTTGTATCCCATGAGTGACATCGCCCAGATCATCAGGATAAAGCATGACTCCTGTTCAAAGTCACGAACGATAACGTACGTCGAACGCTCCGGGACATAATCAGGGTTGGCATTCATCTGGATGGCTTGTACTTCCAGTATGGCGGCTGCGTTGGGACGAATAATAGAGACATAAACGCCATGGACAACGATGATGGCGATAATCAGCGAGAAAAGCTGAAAAATAAACTCGACGGGTAACTGTCTTTTCATTTTGACCCCTTAGATGTCGACAGGAAATGGCACTGCGTTGTCGGCGCTAATGGTTTCTGTGGGTATAAACTGTTCGATGGCTTCACTTAGATTCCTGTTTTTAAGGGACCCTGGGGGTAGTAGGTCAGTTTCTGCAACCTTGTCCCCGGTATCCGGAGTAACCGGTTTGGCTGCCTCTGGCTCGGCTGCGTTAGAAGTGTTTTCTACCGTATCCTCTTCAGCCGCTAATTTGTCGTCTTCGGGCTCTTTGCGCTCCGGCACTGGCGCGCCGTTTGCGATTTCTTCGGAGGCCGGATCCTTTTTTACCCGCGTCTGTTCTTGGGCCCCGGAACTTACCGCCAGTAAAAAAAATACAAGGGGGATGATGGTTTTCATGTGTTCAGCTCGTTAGCGTTAACAGTATAGTTTAATCTGATTTATTCCAGAAAGCGGGCAATGCGAAAACCCACATCTGCTCTTGGCTCAGTACCATAATCCCTGTAGGTCCATCTGAGTTCGCTGAATCGACCATGTTTGTAACTGGAACCACGTATAACATGATAATCCCCCTTTTCTGGGCCGACAGGGTCAATCTGCTTTTCTCGCGGGGTCTCGACCGAATAGTAGTCATGCATCCATTCTGAAACATTTCCTGCCAGGTCATGAATGCCAAGTTCATTGGCAGGGTAGTTGCCGATAGGTGATGGACCGCGATAGGCATCATGGTAACCACTAATAGTGTAAGGCACCATGTTGGCGGCGGATTCATCCGCATAATTCGCATCGATATCAGTGGGTGGCATGTTGTTGCCCCAGGGAAACCGGGTAGGGTCCGGCCCGTTGGCATAACGTGCCGCCCAGACCCATTCAGCTTCTGTAGGCAGGCGATAGCCTGTATTGAGGGGTTTGACGGCTTGCCAGAGCCCATGAACTTCCTCGTAGGCCAGCGGTAGACTGTCACGTTGACTTAGCCAGTTGCAGAATTCGACAGCCAGGCGCCAGGAAAGATTGACCACGGGTCGGTCATCGTCACTCAAGAGTGCACGTCCAAGAACACCTGAATCATGTGTCGGATCAAATTTCTTAAATTGTAAATTGCTCACCTCGTTGACGGACATATAGTAAGCGCGGGTCAGCTGAACGGTTTTTTGAACCTCGTTGGACCTCCGACCCGGCTCACGCCTGCTGGCACCCATCGTGAATTCAGCAGGAATGATGAGCTGGAGTGTCTGCCCCACGCCGTTTTCAAAAGATGTTGGAATTGACGCGATCCGGGCCTCTTCTTCAGTTTGCAATTGGATAACCAGTTGCTGGGTCGATCCCGGTTGCGGTGTCACTTTTGTTGTATATTCTGCGTAACCTTCTTTTACAATTCTAATCTGGTGCTGACTGGCAGTAAGTGAAAACCGTTGGGATGGATTACCCATAGGTTTGTCATCAATATAGAGCTCAGCCCCGTCGGGATCTACCATCAGCCTGACAACACCCAGTACCGGCAACAGCGTGTTGCTAAGGCTAAGTGCTTCTTCAGGTTGAACAAGAATCTTTCGCTGCAGCGGTTCGTAGCCTGCTTTCGACAGTGTCACCTGGTAAGACACACCCGGAGCAATGGTTAGTTCGAGTGGAGTTTGTCCGCGATAGCGACCATTGAGCCTTACGTTAGCGCCTTCTGGAGTCGAAAGAATAGAAACCTTGCCATCAGACTTTTCGAGCACAACCTTGTCGATTGTCTGGTCGACACCGGCAACGATGTCGACAGTGGTCTGCCAGGTTTTATAGCCCTTTTTCCGAATCTGGATTGTTCTTTCACCCTGCAGCGCCTCAACGATACCCGGCGTCGTGGCGAGGGCTTCATCGTCCACCAGGATACTCGCATCCTCTGGATGGCTGCTGATGGAAATATTGGCCCAGGCAGGGGAAATTGGGATTTCGATTGACTGTGGCTGACGCATCCCTGTGATCAATATTTCAGTATCGTAATCGAGGTAGCGTTCTGATCGAATGCTGACATCATGCAGCCCGGCAGGGATTTCATCCAGCGTCAGGGGGCTTGGTCCTCTGGGTTGCTGGTCGATAATAACGTTCACCACGGCATCGGGGCTGGTTGTGACCACGAGAATGCCGGGAAGCTTCTCCAGTTCTAAGCTGAAGTCCTGATCAGCGTCATCGTTGACGTCAATGGACGTTGAGAGGACATGGTAGCCGGACTTTGCTGCCGTTAGATCGTAACTGCCGGGCAACATCAGGTAACGTTCACCTAACTGATAGCTGAATCCGCTGGTAAACCTGAAACTATCCGGTAGCGGCGATATTGTGACCCTCACTGCCCGGGCAGTGAACATAAATCCGGCGGCAATCGCCAGAATGACAAAGACGATGCCAATCGCGGTAGGGACGGGTTTAATCCGAAATCCATGCTGCGACTCGTCTCCCTGCGATCTCTGGAACGGGGTCGCTTCAATGATGGAATGTTCGTCTTCCATCAGTTCACTTTTTCCACGCAGCTGATGAGAATTGCTGGTGCTGGTTGTCCGCCCAGCAAGGTAATCTCCTGGTGAATGTCCCGGTACTTGCGTCTTTTACCCACGATGGTATAAGTGCCCGGATAGAGTTCCAGGTGTTTGGAATCAAATTTGCCGAAGCTGCCGATCTTAAAGACGGTGACATCCGTCTTGTTGTCTGACTTCAGTTCAATATCAATGGGTATGCGCGCAAGTGAGATGAGATGTGAAAGTCGGTTTAACTGGCGCTGTAATTTTGGCCCTGAGTCTTTGATGCGGGCCGCTTTGAGCAAACCAGCCGTTGCCCGGTCGAGCTCGTCGTCTGTAATCATCAATCCAGGTTTTTCGATGTAACGTTGAAGCTCCTGCTCCAGCGCCGCACGGCTGCGGGCAAGTTTCAGTGCCTCGACCGCGTAGATTGTGCCAGGTGAGAGTGAAAGGATGTCCTCGTATTGGGAAATCGCTTCCTGCCAGGCTTCGCCCTGGATATTTTGTACTGCCAGGTTTTTGTGTACCGTGATTTTATCCTGGGTTTCGGAAATAACGATCTCCTGCAGCCCGCCTTCAGGTGCACTTGAATTGGGAAGTATCCTCTGGGCTCTGTCAAAAGCCAGACGGGCCTGTTCATAGTCTTTATCACCCAGGGCGTCATAGGCAATTGACATCTGGTCGTTGAATGCATTGTTAGCTATTGTTCGCTTTACCCTTGTGACGGCTTCTGTCGCGGGATGCCATAACTTATCTATTCTCACGGCCTGCTGGAAATAAGCCAGGGCTTCCTTTAAGTCGCCGTTTCTCTCGATCACTTCACCATCCCTCACCAGACCCAGGACTTCCTTCAGGTTAACGGCACGCTCGAGCCCTGCAGCGACTTGCGGATCACTCCGCCTGATAGCACTGAGAATCGTGAATGCGTCAAGCGCTCTGTCTGCGTTGCCATCTTCGAGTGCTCGGTTGCCGGTTTCGAGGTTTTCACTAAAAACAGCATCTACATTGTCAAGAACAGCATTGAGAACAGAGATGCCTTCGGAATACTTGTCGAGCGCCAACTGAAAGTCTTCGTATCGAAATGCGTCATCACCGGCAAGACCAAGGCTGACAGCCTGCTTGTACTCGTTGCTTGCCCAGATCTGTCCGCCTGCATCTTCTACATTGATTTGCAACCGGAGAAGTTCTGTGGCGGTTTCGCTACCTTCCTGCTGTAGTTTTTTGAGCCGTGCGACTTCCAGTGGCGCAAGAACAGGTTCAGGTTCAGGTTCAGCTTCGGTTGTTGTTGAGGTCTGGTGCGGTTTGGAAATGTTGGTGACATCGATGCTGGTGATCGGGCTCACCGGTTCAGATACGGGAGCAAAAATAAACACAATAAGGGCGACAATAACCAGCAAGCCCAGGCCGATAACCGCTGTGTTTGTCGATACTGTAACGCGATCCCGGGGTAACCTGTGGGTTACCTCGGGACTGATTTCAGCGGGCGCCGGAGTTGCCCGATTGAAACCGGTGGCAACAACATCAATGGTGTTGTTAGCACCTGCGGCGTAGCCATCAACAATCTCGACAATCGTGGCAATATCCAAAGGCCGATCATAGGGTGATTGATGTAACATACTCGTCAGCAACTGCTGAAATTCTAATGGAATCGGTAAGTCAGATTCAAATTCCTGGCCCTCGCGCCAGGTCTGACCGGTTAGGCTGGTGAACAGCAGTTGACCGAACGAATATATATCATCGGATGCATCCACAGGGTGATTCGACCGTATCTGGGGGCTGAGATAGCTTACCGTTTGACCGGCAGTCGAGTGCGCTGTACCAAAATCCGTAAGAGAGACATTCTCTTCAGCATTCACCAGAATGTTGTTGGGGTGTAAATGGCCATGGGCGAATCCGAGGCTGTGGGCAAATGTAAGTGCATTTGCGACCTGCGTCAGTTGTTTCCACTGAACCTTGAAATCACCGACATGGGAGAAACTTTGTGCAGCCTGAAGGTATTGGGAGACGATAAAACTCGTGTTATCGATCTGCTCGAGACCGAAGGTTCGGTTTATTTTTTCATGCAGGAGCCCGCGATGCCGATCAATACTTCGGGAAATTGAATCTGCTGCTTCTGGCGTCAGGCCCTGTTTGAATACCTTCAGAAATACCCGCTCATTGAGTTCCGTGTCGATTGCCAGCCAGCAGTCGACGAAATCGTTCTCAGCGATTCTGTGTAACAAGGAATATTTAGCAGAAATCGTCTGCCCTTCGCCTAGTGTAACTGCCATCTATTTTTTAGCACTTTTTGGTCAGACTAAAGATTACTGCTCTTCTGATAACCCGATTTCTGCAGTGTAAATTTCCTTTAATATGGTTCGCCATTGATCGTACTGCGCGTTTGCGGTTCCGGTCAGTTCAACGGTTCGACCTTCTATATCCAGTACGTAGGGAGTTATTTCCGAGCCAAGGGAATGACTTAACTCACGGAGGGATTCTGCGTGTATTTCTGCCTCGCGTCTACGGTCGAGACCGCTTTTTATCGACCCGATGCCACCTGTAACGGCACCAAGGGCGGCGGCATCACCAGCCCATGTACCGCTCTCAGATCCTGCATAGATTCCTCCGGCGACAAGCGCTGCGCCTGTTAGCAAGCGAGCCGTGGCCTGTTTTTGCATTTGGCGCAAATTTAGAGCCTCCTCGTAGGTGGCAAATCGCCACTCATCATAGGACGCTTTCATGTCCCTGTAGAACTTACCATAGTACTCATCGAGGGTATCGACAAACAGGTACTCACGTTCCTTAATGTTGTTTACGCGTTGCAGCATGCGATCGGTGTCAGCAGGCAGCTGGCTAATTTCGGTCGTACCGTCGTGGGATGTTTTTATATATTGGCCAAAGGCATCGGGGGAAAGACTCCGCGCGTACTTAAGATCTGAAACCTGGCGTATCCTGGTAATATCCACTTCTTTCAGTTTTTGACGATGGTCAAGCAGGTCGTTTGCAAAATCGTTGTAAAGATCCTGGAAGGGATCTTCTTTTGGTCCACGGTACGAGAATTTACTCGCCTGGTCTTTGTAGCTTTTCTCCAGCCAGACTTTGCCGGTGGAATCCACAGCCTTTAAATGTATCCGTAAAAGTTCCCCATCCGAGCCGAGAATTTTTCCTGAAACCTCCACATCAATGGCATCTGAACTGTCGGGCGTGACCCTCACAGCTCCCCAGTTGCCGGTTTGTTCGAGTGTGTCCTTGAGATGAAAAGCAATGTACTGCGACTCGGCCCTGCGCACGTCGGGAATAATCAACTGCTTTTTAAGTTCTTCCTCGGTGTCGGGTATGCCCGTCTCCAGCGGGATAATGCCTATATCCATGTAGAGGTGAGTGGGCAGTGCAATACTTGCCTGGCGAGCAGGTGTTGAATTTGCCTTGACGATTTCTGTCGTTGAGCAACCGCTTGCGCCCAAAAGAAAACCAGCCAGGATTGAAAGCCCCAATGGATATAAAATTTTATGCTTCATTTGCATGATTTTAACCCGTCATCTGTTGAATCGGTAACTGCTCTTTTGTTTTATCTGCAACTATTACAGACCTGATTTGTAGCGACGATATTCGTCCCAGAGTTTTTCTTTAAGATCGGGATCAGATTCTGAGATGGCGGCTTCCCTTAGCTGTTGCGCAACTATGTCATCGCCCTGTGGACTTGGAATATCCTCAGGGATTGCAGGGTTTACTTGATTTGAGGCAATCTGGTCCTCCGGCTTCTGACTGGCATTGCTTCCACCTGTCCCTCCGATTTCTGCATCTTCCGGTACCTCCATCAGATCCTGGCCTCGATCACCGGGTTGTCGTTGCCTGGTGGAGTCTGTGACTGGTGGTGGGGTGGTATCGATCACTGTGGCACGCGCGTCCTGGATTCTACCCTCGAAAATCACCAGTGACTCCTCGAGTTCCTGATCCAATGATCCTATTTCTCCCGTTCCCTCGCCGAGTACCCCGGCAGTTGGCGTTCCCGGGGGGAAGTCCGGCAACCCGGTCTTGGCATTCAGTACAGCCTGCGTGGCGATCACAAGTAACACATTGGCATCCTGCAACGCGGCTTCGGTGTCCTGGTATGGATCATCTCCGTTGCCTCCAGCACTTGGATCACCGATTGGTTGATCCTGGGCATCCCCGAGAGCACCGAGATCCTGTTCGGCGATAATAATGGCAATGCGTGCCTTGGATAATAAACTCTCTGCCGCTATAAGGTCTGCGTCTGATTCGGCGCCTGCCACTGCCGCACCGGCTTGTTGTAACGCAATACCCGCTTGCTCCAGGGCTTCCTGTGCGGCTACGATATCGTCGGCTAATTCATCTCCGATGGGCCCACCAGCAGGAGGTGAACCGGCGGAAGGATCACCTGACGAAGGATTTCCGCCAACCATGTCGTCTATTGATTCATTATCACCGCCCGGTGGGTTGCCCCCAGCCAGGTCATCCATGGTTTCCTCTCCGCCTGGTGGACTACCACCGGGCATACCTTCTTCCATAGCTTGCTCGCCGCTGGGAGGGCTGCCGTCTGCTGATTCAGCACTGGATTCATTGCCGGCAACATCAGAAGAGGGTTCGGATTCGGCACTTTCACTTGAACTGCTACTACTTGACTCACTTTCATCAAAAACGAGTTCTTCGCTTTCTGAGGTTGAATCTGTTTCCGGAATCAAAGGGTCAGGTAGCTCCGAGCCTGACTTGTCGGAAGGCTCACTGGGGAACATGGGAGGTTCATTGCTACCGCTGGCCTGGGCTTGTTCGCCGATTTGAGCGCCAGCCTGTGCGATTTTTTCTCCTGCTTGCTGAAGGTCAGCGCCCGCTTTTTGTCTTTCGCCTTTTTGTTCTGCAGTTTCCTGGTCTCCGGGTTGAGACTTGCCCTGACTTTTTTCTCCTTTTTCACCCGGAGGTGAGCTACTCGGGGACGAAGGTTCGCTTTTGGCCGTTGGATCTGGCATTGATGTTGAGGGCGGTGATGATGATGGAGTGCTCGGCGGCGAACTCGATGGCGGCGAACTCGATGGTGGCGAACTCGATGGCGGTTGCGATGAAGGAGGACTCGATGGCGGTGGTGAAGACGACGGTGGTGAAGACGATGGCGGGCTCGAAGACGGCGGTGTGGAACTGGGTGGTGAAGAAGAAGGCGGTGAAGACGATGGTGGCGATGAGGGTGGCGGTGAAGGGGGCGGTGGTGTGGACGAACTGGGCGATTTACAGGCAGCCAGGCCCAGCAAGGCGATGACAATCAATGCCTGGAGCAGTTTCTTAACAGCAGGTTCGAACTCTGGACAGTAACCCCCAGGCTTGTTTAGCTTGTCCATAACTCCTCCTTCTGAGTATTCTTAAACGGTAAAATTAACCCTAATAGCGCCAAATATTCTCTATCGTGTCATATTCTCAATTCGAGTAGTGTGTCACTCTGAACATGAAGTTTACCTGAATGATTCGGGGTTATTTATCCCTGATTAGAGTTTGACCTGATTTTCGGCTGAAATGTTCAAAAAAATGCGTTTGTTGGGGAATTTAGCCTCAATGTAAGGGCTTTCTACCGTCCAGTTGCGATCTTACTGTGAAAAGTTGCGAGATTTTTTCATTGAATCGTACCGATCGTAAGGTAGTGGTTGACGTCGCGCCGTTAGAGACTGAATATTAGCGTAAGGATACCGGTCTTATCGGAAAGGTCAGGGATTAGAAAATAAGGGAGTAAAGGTTTGGTCAGATTCTCAGCTAGCTTATTGCTGTCGATAATAGCCCTGTCCGCGTGCACGACCAACGTTGTGGTTGAAGGAACCGTGCCGACACCCCTGGTTGCTAAAATACCAGCCGATGTTGGTGTTTATTATGATGAGAGGTTCAGGAATTTTGTTCATACAGAAGCGATTCGGGAAGAAGGCACCTGGAATATTGATCTGGGCGAGCAGAACCTGTCGTTTTTTCGAAAATTAACCCGTGCAATGTTCAAATCCGTCGTCGAGGTTAATTCCCCGGAGTTAACCGAGGAGCAGAAGTCTGAACTTGACGGTCTGGTGATTCCCAGAATCGAAAAATACGGTTTTCTGACGCCGGGTATCTCCGGGTTAAAATTCTTCTCGGCTTCCATTCATTACCGCATTATCGTTTTAAATCAGAACAACGAGAATGTGGCGGAGTATGTGGTTGTAGGCTATGGCAAGAGTGAAGCTGGGCTTTTTGGCTCAGGGGACGCATTGGGTGAAGCGACTATGCTGGCGATTCGCGATGGTGGCACGCGGATCGCAATCGAACTTAGTCAACAACCGGCGATTGTTGCATGGCTAGCTCAACGGGAAGGAGCAGACTAGTGAGAGCAATCATCGTCATGTTGTTACTCACACTCGTGCTGACCGGTTGCGTAACCGCCAGGATTGAGCAATCAAGGACGGCCAATACAGGCATCCGAAGCAATGATGCACTGGTAATACTCGGTCGCGCCAGCTACAACGACCGTGAGACCGAGGAGAGTTTTACTGAGTGTCTTTCTGATGAGCTCAGCAAAGGTCCAAATTCAATCAGGTTGATTCCCGAGGATGAATTTAAGGATTCACTCTATCCGTGGTTCGAGCCACGAACAGCACCTGATTCCAGCGATGACCTGGCCCAGTTGTTCGCCCAGCCCGGCGTGCAGGACAGGATCACAGCATCAAATGTACGCTACCTGGCATGGATTGACGGCGATACTATCACTGTCGACAAAGGTGGTAGTTTCAGTTGTACCATCAGCACCTTTGGTGGCGGTTGTTTTGGCGTCACCTACTGGGAGCAGGATGCATCCTATGAAGCGTCGATCTGGGACCTTCAGAATCTGACGACAGCAGGTGAGATTAGTGCCGATGCTAATGGTACCTCCTACCTTGCGGGTTTGATTTTACCTATACCCATTTTAGCCAGGCCCGGCAACGCGGCGTGCAAGGCGCTGGCCAAGCAGTTAAGAGAGTTTCTGATAACTGGCACCCTGTAGATATTTCCGGCTCATCGGGGGATCGGGCTGGGATTCAGCGATATCCCGACGCTTGGGGCCTGTCCGACAACCCGGAAGATCTGGTGCAGACTGAGACCCTTCGTTTCGAAAAGCTCCCCATCGACAATTCTTGGCCGAAATCGCATTTTTGAAATAATGCCCTTGAACACTCTTTTTTGTTCGTTAGGTATGTTGCTGTCAATGACTCTGACGTTTTGTACTCGTCCATCTGATCGCACATCGTATTCTAAATCCATAAACAACTTGTGTCCCGGTTGGACACTGGCTGGAAAACGATTGAGTACCGGTTGGATCCTGCGTTTTGGAAACAGTCTTTTTGGTTTACCGAACAGCTCATAACGCAGTTCATCGTATTCCGGGTGATCCGCGAGTACCTGCCAGGCTTGCAAATAAACCTCCTTCGCCCGGTGGTCGGAAGTAATAATATAAGTGTCGGCCAGGTTAACAAAAGATTTGGCGATGTCAGATTCATCAGTCGACGGATGGGTCGAAACGATGCTCAACGCCCGTTCCATGGGTTCTTTGGTCAGGTTTCGGGGTGCACCCTGCTTGAACCTTGCATTTGACAGTCCGATGAGAAGCTTGACCAGTCGCAGGTCGTCGGTGCCGTACTTGTCTTCGATAATTGAAATAGAACGGTTGTAAAGGCTAACAGACTGACGGAACAACTGGTCCCGAAACATGCGGTTTTCTGTCGTACCGTATTGTGATACCGAATAGCCGCGCATTGCGAAGTAGGCGCCCAGTTTCTCCAGGGTCGGTAACAGTTCTTCTCCATTGACCCCAAAAGCCTGCTCGCTGACTTTCAGGTTGAAGCGTTGTTGTAAATCGGCACGTTCATGAAACCCCTGTTGCAGTTGTATTGCAGCAAGGTTGTTCACTGCGGGAAGTTGTAATCTTGTGTAGACGCCATCCTGGCGATGTGAGATGTGTTGTGCGCGTCGAAGTGTTTCCGTGGCGACATCGAATTGCTTTAGCGTGGTCTCAATATATGCGCGAGCCATCAGAATCCTGAAGAGGTGAGCATGATATACGTTTACTGCTTCAATCAGTTCCACTGCTTTGTTGAGGCTAATCAACGCTTCAGACTCATTACCGGAGAGTGAATCAAGAATTGCGGCATTGGTAAGCACTTTTGCATAGGTGACACTGTCAATGTCGAAGTTTTTCGACACCTCTTCAGCGAGATCAAGGGCGACACTTCTTGCCAGGTCCAGCGTTTCATTGTCGAGATGCGTAAACAGGAGTTTATGCTGGGTGTTGAGGTTTGAATTAGCCAAATCAACCTGCCGGAACATGTTGTCGGTAGACATCGCGCATACCCTGGTACTGACCAGTATCAGGGTGATGACTAACATTGCGTGTCGGTAGAAAATTCTCATACTTTAAGTCTCGAAAGTAATGTCTCTAATGCTTCATCTCTTAATCTTCGTCTTGAATTAACATTGTATTATTCTGCTTAATGATCTGGTTACTGGTTCTAATTTCTGTTTCCTCCTCATGGCTCGAACGTCTGGTACAGGGTTACATGACTGGTCGCGACAGGCTCACCGTTTACCAACCGCGGGCGAAAAGTTGCCTTTCGAAGTACCTGCCTCATCAGTCTTGTCAACTTTGACGGTAAACCGGCCGTGCTCACCTCAATATCGGACAGATCGCCATTTGCACCGACCGTAAAGTTGAGTTCGATACCCATCCGAAACAGGGCATCATCTCCCTGCAAGCTCAACGGAAGAATATTCAATAGTTGCTTGTGAACGAACTGGAAAGGGTGTCCCACGACCCGAATGACTTTTTCGTCGTCATACGGATCCCTGTATCGACTGTCTTTTATCCGGACTTTATAATCGTTACTGTTAAGAGGTAAGAGGAACTCCTGGGGTGGTAGTGCTTCAAATACCAATTGTTCCTGGGGCGTTAATTGCGCCATCTGAGCCTGGCCAAAACGGTCTTTTTCAATCCGAAATATCCGAACGTTGGATGATCGGTTGCTATCAGTCAACGGTTTGGACAAGGCGATTTCCTGCGGGTGGGCAAAGTTCTCCTGACGATCTTTTTCGCCCATGGCAGCCCAGGCCAATCGGTAGTAGTTATCTGCGCCAGCTTCGTTTCTAATCACGGAATAGGCATCAGCCAGTTCCACATAAACCTGGCTACGCCATTCGTTAGAAATATTGGGATTAGCCTGGATAATAACCAGGGCTTCCTCGAGAACCTTGTGGCTGCAGCATGAGCGCATTAAGCGTTTAATCTTTGCGCGCATAATAATCGATGGAAACTGTAACGGGTCAGTTGCACCCCGGTTCTGCGTAACAATCTGCTCGCTGCGATCAAGGGTTTTGAATGCGCGACTGAATTGGCCCGTTTCAACATACCAGTGACTCATCTTCTCCAGCGCCGGGAGAATTTCCATTGAGTCTCTGTCATAGTTGTGCTCGGCGATAAACAGGGCGAACAGCTGATTCTTGTCTGCCTCCTCGGCTTGTCGGCTATTGAGGTTGATTTCTGTCAACAGATCCATCATTTCAAGCTGGCGCAAGGAATACACACCATCATGCCGATGTGAAAGGTGCTGCGCCCGTTCGCTTGCCTTGATGGAGGAGTCATAGTCGCCAATCGCTTTGTAACTTCGAGCCAGTCCCATGAGTGGATCGATCAACTCTTCAGCAAAAGGACCGATGTGTTCTTCGGTGCTTTCAATGTCTGCCTTGTAGCCACCAATGGCATGGTCGTACTCCTGATTGATTTCGTAAATTAAAGCTTCATCCGGCGCTGTCAAATCCGCCGTCGAGTTGACACTGGCAGCCTCAGATGACACCGCTAACACGGCAGTAGCCGTTGTTAAAACGACGACTAGTAAACGATCAAGCATACAGGTGAGCCGTTCTCCCATTTAAGAAACATTATCAACCAGTTCTGGAATTAAAGCTATTTCCCCATAGGACCTGCCATTGTGACCGGCAGGTTACACAATTGATTTCAATGCCTACTTACATACCCAGTCTATACCAGCGGCTTACAGGAAACTTGTACAGAAAGGCTACTGACGTGGGTTAAATCAGGCTTTTCATTAAGTATTTCTTGTGATTTCGAACCTTTTGCAGAAGAATCGGGTCCAAAGCATTAGGAGGCTGATGGGGAATACAGCCTGGATAAAAGTTATGTCACCTCGATACCTTAGAATTGGTTGTTTCGCTCGAAGCCTGTGGGTCGGTACCCTGGCCAGCATCGCCCTGGGTGTCGCAGGTATGGCGTGGGCTGTTTCAGAAGAAGAAGAAATTAAACTTGGTCAGCAGGAACACCTGAAGATTGTTGCCCAGTATGGTGTGTACCGGGATAAGGATCTGCAGACCTATATTGAAATGGTGGGTCAGAGGGTGGCGGCCCAGAGTAGTCGACCCGGGCTTGAATACCATTTCACCATTTTAAACAATGAGATCATCAATGCATTTGCCTTGCCGGGTGGGTATATCTACATCACCCGTGGCATGTTGGCGCATATGAATTCGGAATCCGAGCTTGCCGCTGTCCTGGGTCACGAGGTAGCCCATGTCACCGAGAAGCATGCATTCAGGTCACAGTCACGGGGCAAGGCATTGAGTGTGGCATCTACCATCGCAGCTATGGCCACCGGCACCCCGGGCGTTTATGAATTGGGTAATATCTTTGGGGGCGTCCTGCTGAAAGGTTACAGCCGTGAATTCGAATTGGAAGCCGACCAGGTGGGTGCGCAATACATGGCGAAAGCAGGCTATTCGCCGGAAGCGATGTTGAAGACTATTGAGGTTCTAAAAGCAAATGACCGAATCGAGATAGAACAGGCTAGAATCGAAAAAAGATCGCCGAATGTTTATCACGGTTTCCTTTCAACGCATCCTGACCATGATACGCGATACAAGGAGGCGGTTAGAGAATCCCTGAAGTTGTTGGAAGACTTCGATGAGTTCATACGCTCGGATGAGTTTCTAGAGAAGCTAAATGGATTAGCCTATGGAGACATGCGACAGGTTGGGGTCGTCCGCAAAAATACGTTCTACCATCCGAGGCTGGGCGTAAAGATGTCCTTTCCCGATGGCTGGAGGATCGAGACCACCAAGCGTGGCGTACAGGCGGTATCAGTCACGGCTGATGCTGTTTTTGCGATAAACACCGGCAGAATGGTAAAGAACCTGACTCCCAGACAGTACCTGGAGCAAAATCTCGGAATGAATATTCGCGATGGACGGGATGTTACTATTTCAGACCTGAAAGGGTTTATCGGTATCGCGGACCGGGCAGATTCCCCCTTCGGACCAAGGCCCTTGCGAGTGGCGGTTCTATACGACACCAGAAAGCGACTGGTGTTTATCCTGACAGGGGCTGGAAAGCACGACTTGCGTAAAATCGCATCCGACCGGGACTTTATCAAAACTATCTTTAGCTTCGATGCTATGGACAAGGAGGACAGGAGAGTTGCGAAGGTACCCAAGATTCAAGTTGTTCGAGCGGAAGAAGAAACTACAATGGAACAGTTGGCGGCAGAGTCTCCCATCACCAACTATGCGCTGGACAAGTTGCGGGTAATGAATGGGCTCTATCCCGATGGGCAGCCTGAACCCGGGCAATTGATAAAAATTGTTGATTAGTCGGTTGTGGGTTTAATTCCCTCGTTCCAGCGTGTAGATCTCCTGCAGTAGTTCTCTCCAGTCATTATATTGATTCTGCAGGGAACCGCTCAACTTGACGACCTGACCCTCCAGTTCAGCTTCTGTCGGTTTGATTTCTGATTCAAAGGAACTGGAGAGCTCACGCAGAGCATCCTCGTTCATCTTGAATTCCTGATAGGTATGATAAACGTTTTTCAGGACCGTCCAGTTGCCAGTTCGCGGTTTGCGCTTGGTGCCCACCTGCTCGAGCTCGCGGTTGTAGACCATTAGCTCGTAGCTGTACTGCCGCCAGTATGGATATACGGTTTGCATGTTCTTAAAAAAGCTATCGTATTGTTCATCCATGATGTCGATAAAACGGTATTCACTTTCACGTATTTTTTTTACCCTTGAGTACATGGTGTCATTTCTTGCGGGAAGACCCGACATTTCAACGCTTCCATCTTCGTTTACTTCAAGGTATTCGCTGAATGCCTGGGGTGATAATGCAATTGCGTAACGCAAGGTCGCCATGTCTAGAATGTTGGAAACCTCTGTTTCCCCGAGTTTGCTTCGCACCAGATACATGTCGTTGGCGATGTCATTGTATAGGTCCTGGAAGGGTTCCCTGGACTCATTAGTTCCATCGCTGACACTATAATCCGAGCCATAGCCGTAGCCATGGTCGGTGGAAACATCCGAATAGACCTGATCCAGCCAGACTATGCCTCTGGCATCAACGACGCGCACTTTTAAGCTGAGTTCTACCGCAGTGGATTCAAGTATCTCTGCGGTGACAGACACTTCGGTGGTGGGGTCGATTTCAGGTATTACCCGAACTGCCCCCCAATGCTGGGACTCCAGTAGCGTATTCCTTAATACCACGGGCAGGTAGTTGGATTCAGCTTGCCTGACCCTGTTGTAAATATGACGCTTGCTGGTTTGTTCCAATATCCCCTTGTTGAAAATAGCGATACTGACGTTAAGTCGTCTGCTGGTGGTGCTGTTGAAGCTCTCACCTGTGTTGTCACTAATGGTCATCAATGCCTGATTCAACTCAACAGTCTTTGCTACAGGCTGTTCCTCAACCTGCGGTGTTGAGGAACAGGACGAGAGGAAGACGATGCCAGTGAAGATCAACCAGGGAGGGGCGAGCCATGTGGAATTCATTGCCACGTAATTATTCCGCGGGTCGGAGCCAGCAGGTTTTCTTTTTTGCGAGGGTGTAAGTGCATTCATACAGCCCCTTGCCTGCTTCAAACGGCATGTAGACCCTGTTCAGAGTAAACTCCTGTGAAAAGTTTGACGAACGAACTGTTGTCGCCACGTTGAGCCTACTGCCGTCTTGTGACAGTACCAGTCGATTTCTCACCGTAAGACCTTCCGGCAGCGAAACGATAAAAATCAACTGGCCCTGGCTGTCAAAGCCACAGTACTCCTCGCCGAGGTTGGTGCCTGAGCGTTGTCCGTCAATGAAATCACAGGTCAGGGAGAAATCCCCTTGCCGCTCCACCATAATGTAATCTTCAGACTGTTTCACGGTTAACACAACCGATCTGGCCATCATCTCGGCAAGTGAGCCCAGGCCGATGATTCCTTCCAGATTGTTGATGGCTCGGCGGTTCAGATCATTCGGCATCCTTCCCCGGCCCGACGGGTCCCTCATGGCCGCATTTTGCTGCTGTATCTGACTCCTGGCGACTTCATACAACCAGCGGAGCTTGTCCCTGGGGTCTTCCGTCAATTTGTAATCCAATTCCCAGGAACCTGAAAAGTCGACGACACGAGACGTAAGGGCTTCGATTTGCTGATCTTTACCGGCGGCGGAACTGATACCGGCTGTTGTGAGCATAAAAGCAAAAAAACAACTCGAAGCGCGCAGGCGCAGGAAAACTCGCTTCATTTATGATTACTGTCCTTGCCAATAAATATTGTTACTGATTTCTATGTACTACCCGCATAAGACCCGTTTATCGAAGCAGAAGTTTCGGTTGACGGAGGCCTGGCGAGTTGAATTTAAAGAGAATTAACAATAGAGATCAACTTTTCGTGGCTGGTGATTTGGGTTTCGTTATCGATACCGGGTATGCGCCCTCGAGCGATAAGATGGCTGATGTCCAATTGTTCAGCGTACTCCTGTAGTTTGTCAAAGACGAATTTGTTGTCCCCAACGATCACCCAGTCATCGACGCCTGCCTTCTCATCTCGCATGGTGTGTGGACCGGCGTTATCAAGCGCTGATTTTACCTTAGCTGCAAGTGTTTTGTTATCGGTGATGAATATCGTGCGCATCACGGGGATAGTTTTAACCGGTTCGAGACCGGCTTCTTCGACAACATTGTGATATAGCTGGTAGTTGTCCTTCAAGGTCGCGAGGGTCTCGATTGGGGATGCCAGGTACGGCATGCCGAGATTTCCCGCCTGTTTTAATGCCAAAGGGCCAAACGCAGCGACCCAGATGGTTGGATAAGGTCTTTGTACGGGCAGAGGTGCCAGGAAAACGGGCTTACCGTCCTCGTCTTCTAAAATGGGGGAGCCTGACCAGGCGTTGAGCATAATGTCGAGATTCTTCTGAAATCGCTTTCGTTTGTCCTTCGTGGGTAATTCGAAGGCCTGGAACATTGCATTTTGAACGCCGCGTCCAACCCCCAGGATGACCCGGCCACTGGATAACTGATCCAGCACTGCCACCTCCTCCGCAGCTTGCAGCGGGTGACGGATGGTCAGCAAATAAGAGGTTGAGCCAAGCTTAATCCTGTCAGTACGTGCCGCAACGGCAGCCAACAAGGTCAGGGGTGAGGGGATGGATCGCTGGTCACCAAAATGGTTCTCTGGTAGCCAAAATGAATGGAACCCCATGGATTCCGCGACTTCTGCCTGCCCGCATAGCTCTGCGGCTTGCCAACCGGATCTTGATGCCCAGGCAGTTACTGCTAGTTCGATTCGCTTTGTCATTTTGATTTCGGAATTTAAAGTGTTCGACAAGGTTCGGCTAGAGAATCACATTCTCATCGATATGCCCAGACCCGAAACACAAATATTTTGATCTATCAGGCTGCTGAGTGGCTTTTTCAGCAGGCTGCTATGGCACAATATAATTCGAATTTTTACAAGAGTCCCATACCGTAGTGAACCAATTCCTTAAAAAGATGGGCTTTGGGCCGCAAGACAAGGTGCTGATCACCCACATTGATGACATTGGTTTCTGTCATGCAGCCAATGTCGCATCGTTCGAATGTCTTGATGTAGGGGCGGCAACCTGTGGTTCGATACTGACGGCAGCGCCGTGGTTTCCTGAGGCGGCTGCAATCTGCAAGGCAAACCCGGCTTATGATGTGGGTGTCCATCTTACCTTCACTTGTGAATATCCCCATTTTAGATGGCCAGCGGTTAGTACGAGGGACCCTGCGTCTGGGTTGCTGGATGCTGAAGGCTATCTATGGCATACCAGGCAAGACGCGGTGCGGCATGTTGAGACAAAAGCCGCTGAAGTGGAGATGCGAGCGCAAATTGAACTGGCACTCAACGCGGGTCTCGAAATAACTCACATCGACACACATATGGGTTCTGTAGTGCATCCTAAATTTCTGCAAAGCTATCTTGATCTGGCGAATGAGTATAAGGTTCCGGCCTTTCTGCCAAATATTACCAGGGACCGGCTCCGGGAACTGAATCGCACCGAAGATCATGACGATTATCTGGAAATACTGGAGCGAATTGACACGAACCAGATCCCGACCCTGGATGAAATTATTATCGACACGCTGGTACCCATGGAAGATAAATCACAATTCTATCGCGATCTGATCGACCAAATTAAACCTGGTCTCAGTCACCTGTTGTTTCATTCTGCCAAGATGTCTGACGAATTGATGGCGATTGACAGGGAACGTCCGGAGTCCCGCCATGCAGACTATATGGCTTTTACTGATCCCGAACTGAAAGTCTACATCGAATCCTCAGGGATTCATCAGATTGGGTATCGAGAATTGAAAAGGGCGCTCGTGTAGTGGTAGTTAGAAATACCTCTGTTCCCAGAGGAGAGGTTCTGCAGACAACTGTTCCGGCAGACCTGGCACTTGTCAGGAGTTACTTTCAACAGCAGAACAGGGCATTGCGCGAGCTACGTAATCCACACCTGGAAGATCCTGTGAGCACCTCTGTGAAGGAGGATGCGCGTGAATCCGCGGTGCTGATTCCGTTGATTGCAGATGAGCATCCCAGGGTCCTGGTGACCAAACGTCAGGTTCATATCAGATTTGCAGGTCATTTGTGCTTTCCCGGTGGGACATCTGACCCGGGTGACATTTCGATGATCGACACTGCATTGAGAGAATCTTCCGAAGAGATCAAAATTGATCCGGCAGACATCGAGGTATTGGGTTGTCTCGGCAACTACTACACCCAGGCTGGTTACAGGATAACGCCCGTAGTCGGGGTTATCCAGCATCCGACTAAGGTTGAGGCGAACCTCGACGAGGTGGAATCGATCCATGAAATTTCACTGGCGCGAATGTTTGATAGCACCAGTTACAAACTTACCCGGCATGGCGGCAATCGCGGGCATTTTTCTTACACCGAGGATGGTATTCGTATTACAGGACCCACGGTATCGATAATGATTGGATTGCTGGAGAGTCTGGCGTCTTTTCATGCTATCGAGGGCTGGCGGGATCGACAGGACTAATGGTAACAATTGTCAGCGCGACAACAACGATAATTCTGGATATGCGCTGCAGCCAGAATCAATCCGCCGAACGAAGTGACAACGCGCTCTCCCAGTTCTCCAAAAGCGTCATGACCAAATAGAGCAGTAAAGCTGAGCAGGACGAGACCAGTGCCGCCCAGGACGATGGTCACGGGGTCCTTGTGTTTGCGACATCCGATGGTGAGTGCAACCAGACTTGTGGGCAGGATAAGAACCAGCATAATCAGGTGAAAGTACTGTTCAGCGAGCAGACTGCCCTGGATAATAGGGAACAGGGTCACTAACAGGGGCAGCGCAAGGCAATGCACCATGCAGGTTCCACTTAGAACGATAGCAAGTGCATCGAGCCTGCGGCGGTCAGTGTGTTGTTTCGACTTCATTGGGGCCTATGCTGCGTACCGCAGGGAAGGTTGATCAGGGGCGGATGTTAACGAGTCCGACTTAGAAAATACAGGCTACAAAGAAAGTATTTGTCGCTTATAATGCTCCTCGAAGAATCACTGTGAAAAACCATGTCTCGTCGCCCATTGTTTAGTCAGATATTCGCCAGATCCCCGATCGCCCCGATTCAGGAACATATGAAAGTTGCCTGTAGCGCCGCTATTAAGCTGCCGGAATTTTTTGTTGCGGTAATAAAGTCAGACTGGGAGTCGGCCAATGCGATTGGTGATGAAATCAGTAGTATCGAAGGCGAAGCTGACGACATCAAACGAAAAATCCGAGCGAATCTACCGCGCAGCCTCTTTATGCCGGTTTCAAGAAGTGACCTCCTGGATTTACTCAAGTCCCAGGACAAGATTCCAAACAGGACCAAGGATATCGCTGGTTTGTGTCGAGGTCGTAAGATGAAATTCCCTGGCGAACTGGGAAATCTGATGCATGATTTTGTTGCGTCATCGGTGAGAGCGGCAACCATGGCAATGCAGACACTTGACGAACTGGATGAATTGTTTGAAACAGGATTTGGCGGTCGTGAAATTGATTTGATTTCAGATTTGATTTCGAAGTTAAACGAGGCTGAACATGAGGCAGATGAAAAACAACACGAAGTCCAAATGCTGTTGTACAAAATGGAGAGTGAGATAAATCCGGTTGACGTTATCTTTCTCTATCGAATTATTGACTGGATAGGGGATATTGCTGACAACGCGCAAGCCGTCGGTAACCGGATGCTGAACCTAATTGCAAAATAAGAATACCACTTGGTGAGCGGGTAATAATCCATGGGAGTAATTGAAGATCACGGCAGTGTACTGCTGCTGTTGACCATTTTGTTCGGCTTTTTTATGGCATGGGGAGTCGGTGCTAACGATGTTGCTAATGCGATGGGCACATCTGTTGGTTCAAAGGCAATAACTATCAAGCAGGCAATTGTCATAGCAATGATCTTTGAATTTGCCGGTGCCTATTTAGCGGGTGGTGAAGTTACCGCAACGATAAGAAAAGGCATTATTGATCCGGAACTGTTAGGCCAAACCCCTGAATTGCTGGTCTACGGCATGATGGCAGCCTTACTGGCTGCCGGGATCTGGCTACTGGCGGCAAGTTCTATGGGCTGGCCGGTTTCAACTACTCACTCGATTGTTGGCTCGATCGTGGGCTTCGCCAGTGTTGGGATTTCTGTTGATGCGGTGAACTGGATTAAGGTTGGCGAAATTGCGGCGTCCTGGGTTGTGTCTCCGATCATGTCCGGCAGCCTGGCTTTTTTACTATACCTGAGTGTCCGGAAATTTATTTTCAGTACTGCTGATCCTTTTGTTTCCGCGAAACGAGTGGTGCCAGTTTACATGTTCATGATGGGATTGGTTGTCACTATGTTGACCTTCGTGAAGGGGTTGAAACACATCGGCCTCGATTTATCGATGCAGGAAGCTTTACTCTATTCTCTAGGGGTTGCGTTGCTGATAACGCTGGTTGGTATTGTTTCACTGAGCCGCATTACGCGGGTCTCTGATTCATCCCAGCATAACCTGGTTTATGTAGAAAAGGTTTTTAGTGTTTTGATGTTGTTTACCGCATGTTCGATGGCATTTGCTCACGGGTCCAATGATGTAGCCAATGCCATTGGGCCACTCGCTGCCGTGAACGGCATCATTGAGAGCGGCGGTTTTGTGGCCCAGACATCTACGATGCCCATCTGGATTCTTCTTCTTGGTGGTGGCGGTATTGTTGCCGGGCTAGCCATGTATGGCCATAAAGTTATTCGTACCGTTGGAACCAATATTACCGAGCTGACACCGAGCAGTGGGTTTGCGGTGGTACTGGCAGCGGTGACCACGGTGGCGATTTCGTCTGGCTATAGCTTGCCTGTTTCGACGACCCATACCCTGGTGGGTGGTGTTTTGGGTGTTGGCCTGGCGCGAGGTATCAGCGCCTTGAATTTGCGAGTGGTTGGTACTATTTTTATATCATGGATAGTGACCTTGCCCGCCGGTGCTATTTTGGCTATTGTTTTCTTCTACCTGTTTAAGTGGATTTTTGGTTCTGGCTAAGCTAGGGAACGACTGGTAGGTTCTCTAGACCGGGCGCATGATATCGATATCAATTAAGGAGATCGACTTGTCCGACTATTTCAAAAATAAAAGTGTCATTGTCACCGGTGGTGCCGGGGTATTAGGTCGAGCCGTTGTGGATTGGTACTCGAGTCTGGGTGCTACAGTCGCGGTACTTGACTACTCTGACGATTTACTGGCAAAAGCATTTCCCAACCCTTCGGAGAGACACTTTTATGTTGCCTGTGATCTAACGCAAAAAGAAAGCTGTGCCGATGCGGTAGGCAGGGTCATTCGTCAGTTTGAGAAAATTGATGTGCTGGCCAATATTGCCGGTGGTTTTTTAATGGGTGACCCCGTACATGAAACCAGTGACGAAACATGGGATTTTCTGTTTAACCTCAATACACGTTCAATTATGAATATGGGTGCAGCGGTTGTACCGGGCATGCTGGCACAGTCATCAGGGAAAATAGTTAACGTTGCGGCTCGGGCTGCTCTGGCAGGGATGGCAAATATGGGCGCATATACGGCGTCCAAGGCAGCGGTTATGCGCCTTACTGAAAGTATGGCAATGGAGTTGAGGGAGAAAGGCATCAATGTCAACGCAGTCATGCCGAGCCTGATTGACACGCCGAGAAACAGGGACGACATGCCGGATGCTGACTATTCGAGGTGGGTTGTTCCTGAGCAGATTGCCAGTGTTATCGGATTTCTTTCTTCCGGGGAATCCAATGCCGTGCACGGTGCTTGTATTCCAGTTGATGGGCTAAGCTAGGAGGCTTCCCCTGGCTACGGTTTCTATTCTCGATCAGCCTCCTAGTGTCACGATTGAGCGTTTTTGCTTTCTATCAATGACACCAACAGTTGTTCTCTCTCTTCGTCATTCAATATCTCGAAAAGGGGGGTCAACTTGTCAAGAATAGAATCCATCTGAGCCACTACGTCCTTTTTTCCGCCTGCCTTTAACTGGTTCAGCATGTGATCAACAGATATTTCATCTTGGACAGGTTGATTATCCTCCTCATCTGCATTGAGGTTTATGGATGAAACCTCACCTGTGCCATTGGCTGTCGCCTGTCTTCCTGCTTCACTGGCGATCTCTAAAATACGACCGGCATCGGATTGAGCGCCCTGCTCAGTAATACAGGCGCCAATAGAAACGCTAACAGGCAGCTGGGCGCCGCGGAATTTCGCTTTAAATCCAGCTACCGTCAGACTGATACGATGGGCAGTGAGCAATGTAGTGTCAGGGTCGGAGGCCGGTAGCGATACTGCGAAACTGGACAGGCCGAGGCGTGAGACAGAGTCTTCCTTGCGCGTGTTATCGGTAATCGCTTTGGCGACCATCTCAATGATCACTTCAGCGCGTTTGCGACCAACGCTTACAAACAGCTCCTTAAATGCGTCAATTTCAACGTGCAGTGCAGCCAGGTGAAGGTTGTGCTGGGAGGTAAAGGAAACATCTTTTTCGATCTGAGAGTGAATAGCGCGACCTGTCAGTAGTCCGGTTAACGGGTCCTGGTTATCCGTCTCGAATGTTTTCCTGGGAGTACTACGAGTGTTGAGGTGGCTTAAATGAGATTCAGCTCCGGTCTTGATTCTCGCCTCATCAAAAGGTTTGGTTATGAAATCCGTTGCGCCCAGCTGGTAGGCTTTTTCCTTGGAACCACTGCTGTCATCGGCTCCTGTCAACACGATGATGGGTAACTTGCGAATACGTTCGTCAGTTGAGTTACGTACCAGGTTCAGAACCTCAAAACCATCCAGTTCCGGCATTACCAGGTCCGTAAACACCAGCTTGATAGTTTTGTCGGCGACAATCATATCCCAGGCTTCTTGACCGTCTTCAGCCAATGCAAGATCAAAGTCGTCGCCAAGCATTTTCACCGCCGCTGAGCGAACCACATGAGAATCGTCGACGAAGAGAATACGCGGCCGCATGTCAATCAATAGGGGGTTATCTTCAGAAGTGTCAGACATATTGCAGTAGCTGCCTCATCATAAAATAAATTCCCGTTAGTCCCGTAGTATAGACATTTCCTAATGAATCATCATAGTCTATGAGTGGAAATCAGGGAGTTTCACAATCGTGTATTTGAGAATGGCAGCATGACGTTGCCTGTGGTTGAAAAGGTGATTTGGCATGGATCGAGAAAGAGAAAGCAAAGCTGGTAAAACCTGGCCAGAATCACGAAATCCACCTTAAGCGGATTTGGGAACTGTTGTTTGTACTTCAATACATGAGAGTAATAAGTAATTCACTGTGAGTGGATGAGCAGTTATGCCAGAGAAAGATGTCCTTCGGAGGTACCCCTGGACTGAGCAGGAGTTACGCGACGAGGGCTTTCGATATTACAAACGTCGAAAAGAAGTGGTACTGGCAGGTGAGTTACCGGAAGAAGAAGCCCCGCTGACGATAAAGACAGAATGGGAGACCCTCGGGGCGACGGCCAGTTATGTCATCTGCTTCAGATCAGAGGACATCGTAAAAGACAAGCTATATGACTATTTGCATTGGCCAGTTCGAGCCGATCATTTTGCAGACTTGTATCGACCCTGGGATGAGAAAGGCTGGAATCCCACACCATCAGAAGAACATCTGATTTCACTCGGTTGTCAGCCTTGTTTTCACAGGGTCGGCGTCTGGGCAAAGAAACTAACCCGGCCCGCCATTGTGCAAAGCGTAGAGAGTCCGGAACCCATCGCGGTACCCGCAAACGCATGGCTTTGTGTTGGTGCTGAGGGTTCCGCCTGGGGGTCGCCTTACAGTACCACCGAGGAAGGATTCGTATCACGCTATGACACTTCGACTCCGGGTTGAGTGATTTTAGCGTTTATTGAGGTTCGGTTTAATTGGATACATACCGACCTTTATCAGAGTTTCCCTAGTTCGATGGCTCTTTGTTTGTAGTAATTCTCTCTCGGTTGAAATCCTGGCTCATCACTGAATTCCTTTTTCACCCATTCCAATGCTTCTGTATCGTTAAGACTCAGATCCCAGGGTTTACCCTGCGGTTGGGCGACATGCCAGGGTGTGTCCCAAAATACCTCGATACCATTTTGTTCCGGGTCACTGAAGTAGATGGATAGTGTATTACCGTGGCTTAAGGGATTGATCTTGATGCTCCCAATGTCATCGAGGCTCTTTGCAAGAGATTTCAGGTCGTCAAATGCCTGAACCCGAAAAGCAAAGTGATTGACTGAATTCGATGGGGCATCGTCTTTTCGAGTTGTTACCATTGCCAGCTGATGATGATCATTTGGAATCTGGCTAAGAAAGATGATTTCCGGCCCTGATTCCACGATAGCTCCCCTGTCTGTGACTTCAAAGCCAAGGGTTTTACAGTAAAACTCGAGCATTGCTTCGAGGTTTCGAACATAGATGACAGCATGTGACCATTGCAGTTGCATTGTATTCTCCCGTCTCCCGGTAGGATGTAAAAACCGTTCAGATGTGTATGGATTTGTATGGGGTAGTATGCATCAACGGACTAATTTGATGCAAAAGAACCAGGGAACCTCTGATAGGTTCCCTAACTGGTTCCGGTGAACACCAGGGAGCTGACCATGTCGTCAACCAGGGACCGCAGTTGTTCATTCTTCATATCGCTGCTGAAGACGACAAGCAGGATATTATTCTGCTGCGTGAGCCACCATTGTCTATAAAACTTACCTGCCCTGGAATAATCGTATTGATATCCCGAGAGATCGCCCCATTGCTGCCAGCTCAGGTCAACGGATAAATCCACGTTAGTCATGTTGCGAATCTGGTTTTGACTGGGTTTCCCAGGTATTTGCATTGAGATAATCTGCAAAATGCCGTCCTGCTCCGGGTGAGATATGTTGACCACTTCCTGCCCGTTTAACTGGCGTTCCGTCGACCGTTGCCAACCCTGGGGCAGGTCAACAGTAAACTCACCATGAAATGACAGTTCGCTTTTAACCTGTGACGACGAATCGCCCGGTACTGCCGCATCAATCTGCCGAATCCCCTTGGCGGACACACACCCGGCATACAATATAAGAACCACGTGAAAGAATGACTTCATCTTTGGTTTCCGAAATGGACACTGTCATTGGTTAGTCGACTTTCCGACCGCAAAGGTTCATTGAAATGCTAGAATCTAGCTATAACAGGGAAGGCAGATAGATACACCATGCAAGGAAGTAAGATGAAGTTAACTCCATTTCACCTGGCTGTTCAGGTACGAAACATCGAAGAGGCCAGGGAATTCTATGGTATCAAGATGGGATTTGCAGAAGGCAGAAGTGCCGAGAATTGGATTGACTTTGATATGTTCGGCCATCAACTTGTCACACACCTGAATCCCGCCATTGGTCGACAAGGAAAAATTCCTGGCATTGTAAACCCCGTGGATGGTCATGGGGTCCCGGTGCCTCACTTCGGGGTCGTTCTGAATTTTGAGGAGAGAATCCCTCGCCGTCAAGGTCAGACAATTCATCAGTAACTTTGTGATCGAACCCTATATACGATTTAAGGGAGAAGCAGGTGAACAAGGCACCATGTTTTTCCTCGATCCCTCTGGAAATGCGTTGGAATTCAAGGCTTTCAGAAATATCGAGTCGGAACTCTTCGCGAGACAATAGAGGGAGTCGCCGTTTGCGTCCACGGGCGTGCTAGCTCGGCGCCCCTCAGGAAAGCAGCTTCTTCCAACTCAACACGGCGCTCAAGATGGTCCAATTCTCTGCGCTGTCTTACCCCGAACCAGTGTTCCCGGCAACGCCCCGGTATGCTCACCACTTTCGAAGGTCACTTCACCTGACTTAATGGTGTACTCATATCCCTCGACCCGCTGCACCAGACGCTTGCCGCCGGTGGGTAGATCGAAGATGGCTTCTGGTCGCCGTAGCTGTAATTTGTCGAAATCGATAATGTTGATGTCTGCGATTAAACCTGGTTTAAGTAATCCCCGGTCCATCATGTCGTAGGTTTCGGCGGTTCTCCTGGTCAGGGATCTAACAATAAATTCAAGGGGTAAGGTGGCGCCCTTGGTCCGGTCCCGGCCCCAATGAGTCATAATAAATGAAGGCATACCGGCATCTGCAATAACCCCGCAGTGCGCACCACCATCGCTTAAACCCATAACAACGTTGGGGTGTTGCATCAGTTTGCGTTGCGCGTCGAGGTTGTAGCCAACGTATCCACCCAGGGGCTGGTAAAACAACTCCTTTCCATCGTGATCTGTCAGCAGGTCGTACATTACCTCGAGTGGGTTGACGCCAAGTTTTTTCGCGATACCGGCGACACTATCCTCTGCGTCAGGTTCATAATTTGGATTTTCCCCCAGTGGGAATACCATGGCCATCATCTCATCGATATTACCCAGAAGAGTGGCCTTGATGCCTGACTCTTCACTGAGAATTTGCGCCTTGATTGAGGGTTCCTTCATCTTCTGGACTTTCTCTTCGAGTGAAAGTGGTGCGATCTGAGTTGCAAATGTTGGATGGGCAACAAATGCATGGAAGTTACTCTGCAAGCCATGCAGGATCCCGGTAGGACGTCCGGCCATTTGCGGGAGTATTTCCATGCCCTGTTCCCTGGCTTCCTCCGCAATCCGGTATATTTTCCCGTTCGCATAGGCAGCCGCAGAAGTAGCTATCAAGGTAACTTTTTTGCCTGTTTGGCGGGCGAACTGTTTGACCCACTGCCATTCGTCATCCTCTCCAAGGTTGTCTGAGACGAGTTCAAAAATACCGTGATCCAGACCTTTCATGGACAATCCAAGTTGCAACATCTCATCACTTCCGGCGAACGTGCCGGGAACATAGTCGCCGTGAATATCTTTGTGTAACAACGTTCGGGAACTGGAAAAACCCAGTGCACCCGCTGCCACGCCTTCACGGACAAGTGCTGACATCTCCTTTACTTCGTCCTGGGTTGGTCCCTTGTCATCGTTGCAACGATCACCCATGACATAAGCGCGAATAGGACCATGGGGTACTTGGGTCGCGACGTCCATGGTGCGAGGCATGGTTTCCAGCGCATCTAAGTATTCAGGAAAGGATTCCCACTTCCAATCGATCCCTTCAGCCAGGGCCGAGCCGGGAATATCCTCAACCCCTTCCATTAACTCAATCAGGAACTGCTCCTGTCCAGGGCGAACGGGTGCAAATCCAACGCCGCAATTACCCATAACCACGGTGGTGACACCATGCCAGCTGGAAGGAGCCATGATGGGATCCCAGGTCGCCTGCCCATCGTAGTGGGTGTGGATATCAACCCAACCGGGTGTGACCAGCTTGCCCTTCGCGTCGATGGTACGTTTTGCGTTGCCAGTAACCTTGCCGATTTCTACGATATTGTTGCCGGTTATTGCTATGTCGCTCTGAAACCTGTCATCGCCGGAGCCATCGATGATGGTGCCGTTTTTTATGAGGAGATCGAACATGGAAATTTCCTGTATTCTCTATACTTTATTGCGACGAATAATACCAAAATATCGAAATAGTTCCAGGTTATCTAGCTTGGGAAACTTGATTAAGTAAATAGACCTTAATCAGAGGTTCCCTGGGAAAGGAGTCAGTAAGATATGAGTGTAATCAAACGCTGGGAAAGGAAGGAAACCCGCTTGCTGGCAGATTGCCGTATATTCAATCTGCAGGAGTCTTTAACGGTCTCTCCTTTCACTGGTAAGGAACATAGTTTCTATTTCATTGAAACCGCGGACTGGGTCAATATTGTGCCCATTACATCGAACAATGAACTGGTTTGCATTCGGCAGTTTCGACATGGTTCTGAGGAAATTACCCTGGAGATCCCAGGGGGGATGGTGGATGTCGGGGAACCAGCAGAAATTGCCGCTGCCCGGGAATGTCTTGAGGAAACAGGTTTTGAAGCGACTAATCTGCAATCATTGGGCGTTCTTAACGCAAACCCCGCTATTTTTGGCAACAGACTGCATACTTACCTTGCAACAGACGTGCAATTGGTTTCCGAGATTAATAACACCTCGACAGAACAGACCGAATTGTTGCTCGTCCCCATGGACGAGGTACCGGAATTGCTCGTTTCCGGAGAGATTGATCACGCACTGGTGGCGGCGACCTTGTGGCGTGCGCTGTTCTTTATGAACAGGTAAACCGGCTTTTGAGAAAACACCGCGCGGTGAACACTATCTGGGAATATCAGTACTTCCCTTGATACCGCTAGTGCGGATACTGCCGCTGCCTTTTGCATCAATACTAAAATCACCATCTACCTGGGCGATGCGAACGCTGCCTGATCCGTCGTTGCCTATTTTTACCGAACCCTGGACGGCAGAAATGCGGATGTCACCGCTGCCATCTGAATGGACGTTGACTCCCTTTTTGACGTTTTCGATTTCGATTGAGCCTGAACCATCTCTTTCGATAGTGACCAGTCCTGATACGGTATCAATGTCAATATCGCCTGAGCTATCCCTGGGTATGACAACGTCGCCGTCGACATCTTGGATGTCAATTCGACCAGAGCTATCGTTGACCTGCAAGTTGCCAGTCATACCTCGCAGGTAAATATCACCTGAAGAATCACTGACCTCGAGGTCGCCCGAAATGTTGAACAGTCGAATATCCCCGGAACTGTCGTCTATGCTGGCGACATTTGCATCTCTCACCTCCAGGTGACCACTTGAATCCCTGAGCTTGACCAATTGATCTGTCGGCACGGTAATCTCCAAATCCATAAAGGCATAGTCAGCGTTCCAACCGAAACCTCTATACGGGATAATGACCGTGAGCTCGAGCTGATCCCTGGAGTCGTCAACGTCTATCGTCATTTGTTCGAGATATTTGAGTTCGTCCGCACAGGCTCTGGCGTTGATGGTGATTGTATCGCTATCGTCACCATTTACCTCCAATGACCCTGCAAGCGCGTTAACCAGCAGCTGTGAGACGTCCTTGGAGGCAAAAGAGTGCGTTATCAGCTTCTCCTCCTTACAGGCAGATGCCAGTGCAGGGAATGAAAGGCATATCAAAATGGTCGATAGCAAATGTCTCATAATGTTCTCGTTTGATTCTGGTTGCTTGTTTAGACGCAGCAAAGTGCCATTTAGTTTATGCGATCAATTACTGCAGCTCACGACAGCATGCTTATTCTGACAAGAGCACCGCTGAGGATTCCGAGGTTGCCAGGTTGTATTGCTGTAATTTGTTGTAGCTGATCATTGACTGAATTTCTTCCACATACTCCGCTCCTCTTTCAGAGTATTTCACCAGCCCCTCTGCGAGTTCTATACCGCTCAGATCTTTGCCGTTCTGGCGCTGTTCCAGTCGTATTGTGCGTAGTTGTTCATAAGCCGGATGAGAATTGAGGGTATGGATATAGCGGCCGACGCCATGTTGTACACTGTCGAACCTGGCTACCTCGTGGCTGAGGCCGTCATCCCGATCTTTTGGGGTTAGTCCACATCCCCTTGAGAAACACCAGATGCCGAAGAAGTTGTTGGCCTCGGTTGCAAAGCGAGAAGTCCCCCAGGCTGACTCATTGGCGGATTGGGCCAGTATGAGTGATGCAGGCACGGTGTCTATTTTCACAAGCAGTGCGTCCAGCTGATCTGCGGGTGTTTCTGAAGCCTCCAATCGGTATTGTTTCATTAAGTCCAGCAGGCGGGCAGTTTCAGGTTTAGATAAAGATTGTTGACCTGCCAGGGCTTGAACATATTCCCTGTCTCGGGCCACCGAGGCATTGGCACGGCGGACCAGTGGCAGCATAAAATTGAAAAAGTCGTGCTTTTTTTGCTTCACGTTCGTATAGGATTTGAAATCCGGTATCTCTTCCATAGCTTCTACTACGGAAACCACGTTTGTTTCTGTTGTCGCTTCCACAGCTTCTTCAGTTGCTACGGGTTCCGTGGTTGTGAGAGGTTCTTCCGTCGCCTGGCCTAAATAGAGCGCGATCGCGATGACGAAAATAGCGCCTGCCACTAACGCGACGATAATAGGTTGCTTGCTCTTCATGGTGTTATTTCTCTGGAGTTCTGATTACAAGGAGTCGGATTTCTGTCATATCTTCGATCGCGAATCTGATACCCTCGCGACCGAGCCCGCTTTCTTTTACACCGCCATAGGGCATATGGTCGACTCGCCAGGATGGGACATCTCCGATCACCACGCCCCCGACATGGAGGCGATCCCAGGCTTTTTGCATCTTGTACAGATCCCGGGTGAATATACCGGCCTGTAACCCGAACTGACTGTCGTTAACGGCATCAAGCGCTTCATCGAAGTCACTGAATTTGCTGAGGTTGGCAAGGGGGCCGAATGCCTCTTCGGTATTGGCCTGACTGGACAGGCCCACATTTTCCAACAAAGTTGCCTCCAGCATATTACCGGTTCGGTTACCGCCGCAGAGCAAAGTGGCTCCCTGGAATACAGCTTCCTGTATCCATCCCTCAAGCCGGGTCGCCTCGTTTTCGGAAATCATGGGGCCAATAAACGTATCCCGGTCTTTTGGGTCGCCCATTTTCAGATCTTTGGTCTTATTGACCAACTGACTCTTAAATTCACTGTAAATTCGCTCGTGAATGAATATTCTTTGCACCCCGATGCAACTCTGGCCGGATTGATAAAATGCACCAAAGATAATTCGATTCACGGCATCATCAATGTCGGCATCCTCATCGACAATCACCGCAGCATTACCGCCTAGTTCGAGAACGACTGGTTTCTTGCCAGCCTTTGACTTCAGGTCCCAGCCAACGGCAGGTGAGCCGGTAAAACTCAACAGTTTCAAACGCTCATCTTCAGTAAACAACGCTGCACCGTCTCGCCTGCAGGGCAGGATGGAAAATGCGCCAGCAGGTAAATCAGTTTCGGCGAGTACCTCACCAATAATGAGTGCACCAATAGGTGTCAGGCTGGCGGGTTTCAGCACAAAGGGGCAACCCACTGCCAGCGCCGGGGCAACCTTGTGGGCAGCGAGGTTAAGGGGAAAGTTAAATGGACTGATAAAGGAGCACGGTCCAATGGGAACGCGTTTCCACATGCCAGAATAGCCTCGTGCCCGGGCGCTGATATCCAGCGGCATTACCTCACCGGTCATACGGACTGACTCCTCGGCGGCAATCTGGAAGGTATCGATGAGCCTTGCAACCTCACCCTCAGAATCTTTGATCGGCTTTCCAGCTTCAATGCACAGCGTCTCAGCCAACTCATCGAAGCGTTCCCGGAAGCGAGAAACGCAATGCTCAAGAACCGCTTTTCGTTCATAGGCAGCCATATTGGCGCACGCCTCTTCGGCGTCGCAAGCAGCGGCTATAGCCGCATCAATCGCCGCATTGTCAGCCATCGCGACCCGGGTTGCCACTTCACCTGAGTACTTGTCAGTCACCTCCAGATCGTCGTTAGCAAAGACCGCTTTATTTGCAAGATAATACGGGAACTTTTCCTTTAGCATGTTTTGATACTCATGTTTTTAGTGCTCATGTTTTGGGTCTAGTGTTTGGACCATTTAGAGCGACGTTGCGATGTTACCGAGCCGCTTGGTCAGCAACATGTTTTCCCGGTAGTCGATAGGTATCACGATAAGACTCGGCCCATCTTCGCTGAAAGATTCTTTAAGTGCAGGCAGCAGATCGTTGGACCGTTCAATGATGTGGCCATTCCAGCCAAACGAATCTGCAAGTTTCGCCCAGTCCGGATTGCCGAAGCTCAAGTCTGTGTGTTTCCCAAACTGGGTTTCCTGCTTCCAGGCAATCAAACCGTACATATGGTCCTCCCAGATCATCACAGTGATATTGACATTCAAACGTTTGGCAGTTTCCATTTCCTGTACATTCATGAGGAAACCCGCATCGCCGCAAATAGCCAGGATATTCTTATCCGGGTTGACGAGTCCGGCAGCGATGGCCCCTGGCAGCGCAAAGCCCATTGAACAGAATCCATTTGGAATAAGGCAGGTATTGGGTTCGTGGCACTGGTAATGCCGTGCGATCCACATCTTGTGGGCACCCACATCTGACAGCAGAACATCCTGCGGGTTCATCACCTGTCGACAGTCCCAGAGTACTTTCTGGGGCCGGAGAGGACCTTCGACAACATCGTCCTTGTATTCAGACAGTTCAGCTGCCATGGCTTGCCGGGCACGTGCATGGGAAGAAAAATCCCACTCGGGTATGCCATCTGCATCAATGCGTTGATTGAGCATCCATAAGGTATGGGCCAGATCGCCGATAACCTCGTACTTCGGGTGATATTCCTCATCAATTTCAGCAGGCAGAAAGTCAGCATGAACAATGGGTTTGCGGCCGTTTTCGTTCCACAGGTGTGGATGGTATTCCACCATATCAAAGCCCAGGGTGATGATCAGGTCCGCGGAATCGATTGCATGAAACACAACATCCTTGGCCTGCAGACCAGCTGTATAAAGACAATAGGGCGCGTCCATATCAACACAACCTTTTGCCATGAAGGTGCTGATAACACCGATACCTGTTTTCTCACAGAATATTCGAAGCTGGGCGGATGCCCGTTTACGTATACAGCCATTACCGGCAAGAATAATTGGCTTGGAGGCTTTTTTTATCGCCTCCCAAGCACGATCGACCGCCTTGTCATCAGCAACCGGGCGGCGGAATCGCACCGGTTGAATGGGTTGCTTGTCTGTATCGCGCTCAGCAATGTCTTCCGGTAATTCGATCAGTACCGCGCCCGGTTTCTCGGTCCGGATCAGGCGAACGGCTTTGCGGATAATTTCCGGAATGGTATTTTCGTTCAGGACAGTTTGTGACCACTTGGTAACCGGTTCAAACATACTTACCACATCCATCACCTGGTGTGATTCCTTATGCAGTCGCTCTGAAGAACCCTGGCCTGTGAGCACCAGCATGGGAGCCCGGTCCATATTGGCATCGGCCACACCGGTAATCAGATTGGTTGCACCGGGTCCGAGGGTGCCGAGACAACCGGCTGGGTTACCGGTCAACCGACCGTAAATTTCTGCCATAAACGCCGCCCCCTGCTCGTGTCGGCAGAGAATGAACCTGATCTGGTCAGACTGCTCAAGGGACATCATAAAGTCGGCGTTCTCCTCTCCGGGGACGCCAAAAATATACTCAATACCTTCCGTTTCCAGGCATTTAACAAATAGATCAGATGCTTTCATTTTTTTCTTCCCTGGGAAAAATGAGTCAATCTTTAGGCAACCCCAAAATGCGTTCACCAATAATATTCTTTTGAATATTGGGCGTACCGCCGCCAATCACAACATTTGGCCAGCCCAGGGCATCGTTCGCCCATTTACCCCTGTCGACGGCATCCTGCTGATTGTGTAATTGTAAACCGGCGGCTCCCAGGATTTCGATGGCGAAGTCGCCCATGGAAACCTCGAGGTCTGCGCGGTGCAGCTTGTTCACAGATGTTTCGCTACTTAACGGTTCACCTTTTATTTGTTTGGTCAGGTAACGAAGTCCATTGAGTCGCATGGACTCAATCTTTGCTTCAAAGACACCCATGGTGCGTCGCACCTTTGAATCCTGGTTAGCAGGCCTGCCGTTCCTGGTCACTTTCGATACCAGGGCTCTTAATGTATCCAGTTTTTCGTACATGGCGGTGACTTCACCAATACTGGATCTTTCGTTGGCGAGTGAAGAAATGGTAACCGCCCACCCCTTACCCTCGTCACCGAGCCTGTTCTCAACCGGAACCTTCACGTCGTCAAAAAATATCTGCGCAAAAACTTTGCCACCCGCCATGTTTTCGATTGGCTTCACTTCGATACCCGGGGTATCCAGTTTGACGAGTAACGCGGTAATACCCTCGTGCTTGGCTTCTGAAGATCCGAAGTTGTCAGTCCTCACCAGCATGGAGATCCAGTCGGCGAAGGGTGCGAGACTGGTCCAGATTTTGGTACCATTAATTGTGTAGGTATCTCCATCACGCACGGCTTTGCATTGCAGTGAAGCGAGGTCGCTGCCAACGTTGGGTTCTGAGTATCCGGTGCACCAGTGGTATTTACTGTCGAGTATATCGGGAATAAATCGCTGTTTTTGTGCCTCGGTTCCATACTGGATGATACCTGGACCTACCCAGGCCAGGCCCATCATGCATGTGCCCAGTGGTGGCGCTTTGGCCTTCGCCATTTCTTCTTTGAGGATGACCTGCTGCATGATATTGCCTCCTCCACCGCCAACATCTTCAGGCCAGGAGAATCCGACCCAGCGTTTGTCCCGTACTTTTTTCAGCCAGTCTGCCATAAAGTTCTGATCTCGTTTTGCTTTTGGTGCCAGGTTTTCCGCCAGGAAATCCTGAACCTCTTTTCGAAAAGTCTGTTCTTCGGTTGTATATTCAAAATCCATAACTGGTTCCTTACAAAATGCTTAGGCTTCGTCTGCTGCTGCTGCGGCTTCATGAAGCGCCGCAATTCTTGCATAGTGAAAATCAGAATCACCAAACATGGGACGAGCCCATTTGGATCGTTTTAAATAAAGCTGGATATCATATTCCTGGGTAAATCCGATAGCGCCGTGGAGTTGAACTCCATCAATCCCGATTTTAGCGAATGCGTCAGAAGCGTAAGCCTTGGCAAGTGATGCTGATTTTGGGAATTCTTCCGGGCTTTCATCTGCGGTCCAGGCGGCATAGTAAGTCAGGGACTTGAAAGACTCGATGTCGACGAACATGTCCGCCAGGTTGTGTTTTACTCCCTGGTACTTTCCAATGGGCTGGTCAAACTGAATTCGGTCCTTGGCGTATTCAGTGGTCATTGTTAATACCGTTTCTGCCGCGCCAACCATCTCAGCCGCAACGGCGACTGCACCTTTGTCGAAAATCCGCGCGAGGGCTTCCGGCGCCACTTCGATAACCTGTTCCGATAACAGGGTGACATTGTTCAGCTCAAGTGACCCGGTGCGTTTAGTCAGGTCCATGGTTGCCGACGGTGTGACAGAAACACCAGCCTGTTCACGATCCACCAGCCCCAGATACAATTGTTTGCCCCATCGGAAAGCCGTCAGGAACAATTGTGCGGCACCAGCGTCAGCGACGAAAGGTTTCCTGCCTGTCAGTATATGAGCGCCATTTTCCTCTCTGGCCGTCAGTTGGATATTGTCGATTGAGGGACAGTCAGTGTTATCAAGCAGCGCCAGGGAGGCAATTAACCTGCCGGTGGCGATAAGTGGCAGGTATTGTTTTTGTTGCGCTTCCGAACCCAATTCAGAGAGGGTAGAGGCTGCCAGGGTGGTGGAAATAAACGGTGAAGGATAGAGTGAGCGTCCCATTTCCTCTAGTACAACGAGCATATCGACCCAACCCAGGCCAACGCCGTCATGTTCTGGATCAATGGCCAGCCCCAGCCAGCCCAATTGGGCCATTTCCTGCCATAAGTCCAGGCGATAGCCTTCATCTGCCATAATTTTCCTAACTACCCCAGAAGGGCACCGTTCGTCGAGAAACTTGCGCACCTGGTCACGAAGTAGTGTTTGTTCATCGGTAAATCCGAAATTCATGGCGTTCTCTCAATATAATTGCAGACTGCATTGTATCTGTCTGTGCGGTTTGTGAACAGAAAGATACTTGTTGCGTGCTGATGGGTGTCCTGTCAGCGTTGAGTTGAAGCCAGGGGAGAATTGAATTTGTTGGATGTGGGTACAACAGGTAAGGGATTGCTAATTTTTTTGATGTTGGTGATGACCGTTGCAGTGAACGTTGGAGACAACGCCATGGCGCGATTGGGCTTTGACCAGGACTATTTGATAATAGGGCTGTTTGCGACCGTGGTCACGGGTCTCATTATGCACCGAAATCTGTTTCTGGTAATTCTTGTTTTACTCCTGAGTATCGGCGCAAACATGCCTGTGGATTTCATGCTTAATTTTGGCTGGGACAGGGACTATTTCATTGGCGCTCTGGGCGCCATCGTCTTTGCCCCCTTACTCGTTAAAATTATGGAGTAGGCGGTTATGATGTCACTTTTTGTAAAGACACTATATTATAATAGGGGACGTAACTTAACCCAGCCGCTTTCTACGGTTTCATCACCCGTTTCATAACCCTCGTCACCCGGGAGAATGATCTCCCGATCTTTGTTGACCCTCGCACGTTCGTTCGACAAATTACTCGCCGCTGATTCGATGACCTCGCCCGCTGTATTGAACCTGGCCAGGCAACGAATCATTCTTAATGTCGGACTCATCAGGACCATTTCTCCTGCATCAAATTTATCCAGGATCTCCGATGGAGAAAACCAGTCGCAATGGACCAGCTCGCTGTCGTCGTGTTGTGGCACCTGATTTTCTGGCATACGTGAAATAAAGAATCTGGCGTCAAAACGCCTCGGCGGCCCCATTGGCGTTATCCAGCGGGCGATGTAATGCATTTGCCCGACATCGAGGATCAGGTTTTCGTCGTTGATGACATTGAGAAAATGTTGACTGTCTGCGTTCACTTTATTGCGATGACTAGCGAACCTCGCCTTAGTCGTTGATTGGATCAGGTTCAACGGAGAATGATCGTGTTGATTCAGCGCCAGCAGAATACCGGCTTCCTCGAATGCCTCCCGAACTGCAGCGACATAAAATGCCAGACCACCATGTGGCAGGTCCATCAATGAACTGGCTTCAGCGTCGTTACGGTGAATAGAAATTTCTTCGAAGGATTCCGGATGATCAGTGGGATCAACAGAACCGCCAGGGAATACCCACATGCCACCAGCAAACACGGTGTTGGCGTTCCTTTGCATCATGAATACCTGGAGATCTGGCCGATCATCAATCAACATGACTGTAGCTGCGAATCTAATGGGTACTGATGCGGGGTCTATTTCGTTCATTGTGGCGTTCGATTAAGGGGCACCTGTGTAGTGTCCTACACAGGGAGCGTCTTAAGCAAGTCGTTAAATCCGACGGAAGGCAGCGATCCACACCATTGATTTTTGTTATACCCTGTGATTAGGGCTAAGCTGCAAAAATGAATCGATTTTTTGAAAAATTTTCTGGCCTGTTTCGAATATTGACAAGCGCCGTTGTGCTGGCAATGTTTACAGGGATGAATGCCTCTGCGGACGGGCACACGATTGAAATGAAGGATGGCAGCGTCATTCAGGGTGAGATTATATCTCTTGAAAACAATAGCTATACGATCCGTTCGAGCACCCTGGGGGTTATCAAAGTTGGTACCCACCAGGTCAGTCGTATTTTGTCAACATCTGCCAATGTCGACTCTACACTCCCTGGCCAGAGCGCATTGATAACCAGGGGGGATACCCGGTTAGAGGCTATCCGGACTGGCTTGATGGGGAACGATTCGACCATGACGATTATCCGGGGACTTCAGCATGATCCTGATGTGCAAGCCATACTCCGCGACCCGGAAATAATGAGCGCAATTCGGCGATTGGACTTCGAGACGCTGGGGAATAATCCTAAAATCCAGCGACTGATGAACAACACGGATGTGAAAAAACTCAGTACGATTGCCCCTTAGAGAATTGTCCCTTAGCGAATCGTGCGGAGACAGCCCCCGAAGTCAGCACTTGAGCATCTGGAGCAGGTATTTACCGGTCTCTGATTTTTTATTCCTGGCGACCTGTTCCGGCGTGCCTTCGGCAATTATTTTTCCACCTTTGGGGCCGCCATCCGGCCCCAGGTCCATAATCCAGTCGGCGGTTTTGATGACGTCCAGGTTGTGCTCGATGACCGTGACGGAATTACCCGCATCAACCAACCGGTTCAGGACGATGAGGAGCTTTTTAACATCATCAAAGTGCAGGCCGGTGGTGGGCTCGTCGAGAATATAAAATGTCTTGCCCGTCGCAACCTTGGAGAGTTCTCTGGCGAGTTTGATTCGCTGTGCCTCACCACCTGACAAGGTCGATGAAGGCTGCCCCATATGGAGATAATCCAGGCCCACGTCGACCAGCAGTTGAAGTTTACTGAGGATCTTTGGATGCTCGGAGAAATGGACCACAGCTTCTGCAATGGTCATCTCCAGAATGTCGGCGATGTTTTTCCCCTGGTATCTTACCTCCAGTGTGGCTTCGTTGAATCGGCGTCCATTACATTCTTCACATTTAACGAAGACGTCGGCAAGAAAGTGCATCTCGATTTTTCTAACCCCGTCACCCTGGCAGGCTTCACATCGACCGCCTTTGACATTGAACGAAAAGCGACCCGGCTTGTAACCGCGCATACTGGATCCGGGCAGTTTTGAAAAGAAAAGTCGAATTTCATCAAATACCTTAATGTAAGTTACCGGGTTGCTGCGCGGCGTTCGACCGATAGGTCGCTGATCGATTGCAACAACCTTGTCCAATTGATCGAGGCCGAGGATCCGATTATGTGATCCAACAGTCCGGGTTGAATTGTGGAACTGCCGGGCGAGGGCCGGGTGTAGAATGTCGTTAACCAGGGTTGATTTACCGGCGCCGGAGACCCCGGTCACGGCTGTCAGTATACCGAGTGGAAAATCGACACTGATGTCCTGCAGATTATTGGCTTTTGCGCCTTCAACCCGGATGGAACCCGTCTGTTTGCGTCGAGTGTTTAATATTTCTATTTTGTTGCGGCCGGCGAGGTAATTCCCGGTAAGGGATTTGCGGTTTTTCTCAAGGCTTTTTGGTGTACCGGCATGAACGATATGACCACCTTTCGTGCCAGCGCCGGGACCGAAATCGACGACGTAATCTGCTGATCGGATTGTTTCCTCGTCGTGCTCAACGACCACCACCGTGTTGCCGATATCTCTCATCCGGCAGAGGGTTGCCAACAGTTTTTCGTTGTCTCGCTGATGCAATCCTATGCTGGGTTCATCCAGAATATAGATAACTCCGGACAACTCGGAACCAACCTGGCTTGCCAGACGAATCCGTTGCGATTCGCCCCCCGAAAGACTGGGACCCAAACGGTCCAATGAAAGGTAAGACAAGCCGACGGATACGAGAAAATTAAGCCTGTTGCAGATCTCTTTCAACACCTCGGCGGCTATTTCACCGGATGCGCCGGGTAATTGCATCTGCTTGAAAAATTCACTCGACCGGTCGATTGTCCAGCTGGAAACCTCAACGATTGATTTGTTGTCGACAAGCACTGCACTACTTTCAGGTCTGAGACGAACACCCGCACAGCTTTTACAAGGGCTGTTTGCCAGAAATTGGGAATACCAGCGTTTCATACCTTCTGACCGGGTATTGCGGAATCTGCGCATCAAGCGGTTAACGACACCTTCGTAATGGGAATTGCTGGTACCGTGTTTGCCCCAATTGATCTTGTAGCGTTTTTCTCCCGTGCCGTAGAGGATTTTTTGCTGTTGCGCGCTGGTAAGTTTGTTCCACTTCTTGTGGGTTGGAATCTTCAGGTACTTGAACACCTGGCGATGAAAGGTCGAACCCATGGAATTATTTTCCTCGTCGATCTTGCCGACAGGTTTTAATGCGCCCTCCTGCAAGGTGAGTTCTCTGTCCGGTATCAGCAGGTCTGGATCAAAGGCAACCTGGGTACCGAGACCATTACACTCGTGACACATTCCCTGGGGTGAGTTGAATGAAAAAGCCTGGGGTGTCAAGGGTGGAAAAGAAATACTGCAATGTCCACAGGAAAGGTGCTCGGAATAGATCTGGTCCCGCGTATTGCCATTTTTGTCTTCAGTGGTCGCAATCAAACTGCCGTCACCCAGTTTCAGCGCGGATTCAACGGATTCGGTGAGGCGTTCTAAGACGCCCAGTTTCATGGTTAATCGGTCGATGACCGCTTCGACCGTGTGCTTCTTTCGTTTGTCCAGAACATCGATGCCCTCACTCCTGACAATTTCGCCATCGACCCGTAAACGCACAAATCCCTGGGCTCTGGCATCCAGGAGCATATCGCGATGCTCACCCTTACGATTGACCAGCAGCGGAACCAACAGGTACAAACGACTGCCCCTGGGCAGTTTTGCAAGTTCCCGGGTAATATGTTGTGCAGTCTGGCTTTGGACCGGGCGTGAGCATTGATGACAATGCTGAATACCTACCCGCGCATACAACACACGCAGATAGTCCGAAATTTCGGTAATTGTGCCGACGGTGGAGCGAGGATTGCGACCGGTGGTTTTCTGCTCGATTGAGATGGTGGGTGACAGTCCTCGGATCGTATCGTATTTTGGTTTTTCCATCTGCCCAAGAAACTGGCGTGCATAGGCTGACAGGGACTCAACGTAGCGCCGCTGTCCCTCGGCATATAAGGTGTCAAAAGCCAGGGATGATTTGCCTGAGCCTGAGACGCCGGTCAATACAACCAGTTTGCGTTTGGGAATTTTAAGTTCGATGGATTTGAGATTATGTTCTCGCGCACCACGTATCAGTATGTGGTCCAGTTCTTCTGAAGCTGTTTTCATCTAATTTTTATAATATAACCGATTGTTGAAATTTATCTGGTCGAACACAGTGTTACCCGTTCCAGCGAAACACTACCACAAACACCAGATTTGCTCACGCGAGCCTGTCGAACTGTTTCAATTGAGTCAGAAATCCAAGCGTCAACTCGACCTTGATCTCTGTTTCGACGCTTTTCCACGCAGCAGCAAACTCACCCCCCACGACCAATTCGGTGACCAGCTGCCATCGTCATTCTGTCGATTTATTCGGAATACAAAATTTTGTTCCAGAACATCAGAGAAAAAGTCGGTGTAGATTGAATCGGGGTGCGAGATCATGGTCAGGGGTGTTAAACAGTATTCTTCCCAGTCCTGCTCCTTAACCTTGACCAGTCTGTAACTGTTACTCAACAGATAAGGTAACATTTCCCGCTTGTATTTTTCATCCAGGTCAGGGTTTTCGAACAGGCGGGTATAGCACATCAGTTCATGCATCTCGAGGTCATTCCCGGCAAGGTGGCTGATGGCCCGATCCAGCAGGACTGGTATTTCTGCGCCCATGGCATGGTGTCCAATCAGGTAGGAAATGATTTCAGCACCCGGGTTGGCAACAAATGACTTATCGGAGTTCGTATCGGGATTGTATTTCCACCAGGGTGCGTGGGGTGCATCATTACAGCGGATGTTGATTGCCGACCAATTTTGGCAGTGGTACTCATCGATGAAATAATTCAGTGCGTCACTGGCCAGTTTGGAAGACCCGGCATCCACAGACACGAGTATTTGCATGGCAATCGTTGTTGCGATAACAGAAGAGTGTCGTGTTCTGAGATCGGCTTCGAGGCCATGACCAAAACCGCCGTCTGAATTCTGGTAGTGTGGCAGGGACGCAAGCACATTCAGGTTCGAGGGTGACTCCTGGAAGCGATAGAGATATCTTTCCCTCTGTAGATTTGTTCCATATTGGAGAATAAAATCTACCGCTCTTTGTCGGGCTGGCTTGGACAATCGAGCGGTAGGACACAGCTGGCTCGCAGTGTTAGTCATAATTTCGCATCTTGAAGACTGATTGTGGCTAGTTCAGGTCATAGTATAATCAACCCCTGCTGACAACCTTGTGTCAGTAGACTTTCAAAATGATGGAAAAAGTATCCTTATGCGCAGAGCTGATCGATTGTTTCAACTCATGTTGATCGTGCAGGAAGGCAAGGTTCGGACTGCGCGATACATCGCCGAGAAGCTCGAAGTGTCCGAGCGGACCATCTATCGTGACATCGGCGACCTGATTGGCTCGGGTATCCCGATCGACGGAGAAGCTGGTGTGGGTTATCTGCTCAGGGACGAGTATCGCCTGCCGCCGCTGATGTTCAACCCGGATGAGCTAAAAGCCCTGGCATTAGGTGCGCTGATGGTCAAGGCCTGGTCAGACAGAAAACTGGGCTCGGTGACGAGTACGGCAATCAGGAAAATCGAATCAATACTGCCGGAAAAATTAAAGAAAGAAATTGAACTGCATGAAATAGTTGTACCATCGTATCGCCTGAGTGATGCGACTTCGAATAACCTCGAGGCGTTGCGCCAGGCGATTGAGGACCATACCAGGGTTGAGTTGCAATATGTCTCCCTGAAGGGAGAAGAAACCCGAAGAATTGTCTGGCCGTTGCTGCTCTATTTCTGGGGAGACAAGTGGACGCTGGGCGCCTGGTGTGAAATGCGCAAAGGGTTTCGATCTTTTCGCGTCGATCTGATGCAGGAACTGATACTCACAGAGACCCGGTTCGAAACCGACAGTACCCGCGGCCTGCAGGGGTATGTTGATTACCAGAAAAGCGCTGAACTTCGGGGTTGAAGGACCTCGCTCGATTGAACGGTAACCTCACCGCAGACCAACACAAGAATGCGAACAGGATTGATAAAAACAGGAGTAGAAAATGGCATCAAAAGTAGTGACCGGATGCATGATAATCATTGGCAATGAAATACTCTCAGGTAGAACCCAGGATACGAATCTGAACTATCTTGCCAAGACACTGAATGAAGCCGGTGTGAGACTGACAGAAGCCAGGGTAATCCCCGATATCGAGGCAGTGATCGTCGATACCGTCAATGAATGTCGAGCCAAGTTCGACCATGTCTTTACCACCGGCGGTATTGGGCCGACCCATGACGATATTACTGCGGCGTGTATTGCAAAGGCGTTTGATACCGAGTTGGAATATCATCCTGAAATTGTCAAGGTGATTAAGCAACGAGAAGCACCACCGGAGGTGATGGAGTCCCGTCTGCTGATGGCAAGGGTACCAAAGGGTGGGCGACTGATTAACAACCCCACCGGTGGGCCGCAGGGATTCCAGATGGGTAATGTTTATGTTATGGCTGGTGTTCCCATGGTCATGCAGGCCATGGCAGGCACATTGGATCGTGAGCGGTTAAATGGTGGTGACCCGGTCCGTTCCAGGTCCATTGGAGCATATTTAGGAGAAAGCCAGGTCGCAAATGAGCTTTCGAAGATTCAGGACAAACACCCCGATGTGGATTTAGGCAGTTACCCATTTTACCGACAGGATGGCTATGGTACCAACCTTGTGATGCGGGGCACGGATGAAACGGAACTGGATGAAATGAAAGAAGAAGTACGCGCCATGATCTTGTCGTTTGGGGTAGAACCGATCGAAGACTAAAGGTTAGTGTTTCAGATCAGCAAATTTTTGGGTCAGTGCCTCCAGCACGGAGAGCAGATCGACCGGGGTATTCAGGACTGCGATAGCCGGGTCTGCCTTTATTCTCTTGAGTCGGGGAATTGCATTTTTAATCGTATAACTGTCGGGCCTGAGTTTTCCGTTAACTTCTGCCCAGCGAATGGGCATGGATACCGGGGCACCGGGTTTTGGTCGCACACAGTAAGCTGAGGCAATCAACTTGCCAGAACCGTTTTGCAGGTAGTCGATATAGACCTTGCCTTCGCGTTTGGCGGGGTTACGAATGATCGTGCAGATATCAGGTTGTTCTGCAACAATTACCCTGCCAAGTAATTCTCCCATCACCCGGGACTGCTCAAATGTAAACTGGTTGTTTAACGGCAATAGAATGTGCAGTCCCGTTGAACCACTGGTTTTAACAAAATTAGGCAGTCCAATGTCATCACATAATTTGTGAATGGCTCTGGCGACCTTGACGACATGTTCAAATGGCGCTTCTTTTGGGTCCAGGTCGAGGACACACCAGTCGGGTTGTTCAAGTTCTGTGGTCCTGCTGTGGTAAACATGAAGCGGGATGCTCGCCATGTTGGCGATGTAAACAATGGCCTCCTCACAATCGGCAACAAAATAGCCAATTTCGCGTTCTGTTGACTCGCTCCAGGTTTTCTCGATGCGCATCCAGCCCGGGACAAATTCCGGTGCGTCTTTTTGAAAGAAAGATTTTCCGTCAATCCCGTCGGGGTAGCGCGTAAGCACCAGAGGTCGGTCTTTTAACCAGGGCAATAACCATGGGCTGACTGCCCGATAGTATTGAATCATGTCGCCTTTGGTATACCCGTCTTCAGGCCAGAACATTTTGTCGAGGTTGGAAAGATGGACGATTTTCTGGACGATCTCAGGTTCAACTTTAACCTCGGCTAATTCGTGGCTGATGGACTCTCGGGTACATTCTTTTGGTTTTTTATCGTCGCGAAGATGGAGCAAGACCGGGTGGCGAAGCTGCCCGGCGGGTGTCAATTCCTTGAAGCGCACTTCACAGACGAGTTTGGCTTGTTTCCATATCAGACCCTTGACTTCAGGGGCGTCCTTTGGCTGCTTGATATTGCGAATTTTCCCGAACCGTTGGGACAGGTCACGACTCATTTTTTCATTGAATCCCGATCCTACATTGCCGCTGTAAGTCAGCTTACCCGCAACGTACTGGCCGACCATGATAGAACGAATATCGTTATTGTCTTTTTCCCTGTAACCCATGATGACGAAATCGTCCGTGCGTTCGACCCGAACTTTTATCCAGTTATCCGATCTGCCGTGTCGGTATTTCGAGTCTGCTTTTTTACCCACAACACCTTCGAGCCCCAGGTTAGCGGCAGCCTGGAACATTGCTGCACCTTCCCGATCGATATGTGAAGAGTATTTGATGATCCCGGCCTCGGGTAACAACGTCTCCAGATAGGCCTTCCTTTTGATCAGGGTCAGATCCCGCAGGTCATGGTTTTCAAAAGACAGTAAATCAAAAGCGTAAAGTGTAGCCGGGTTTTCGTTGACGGCTCTGGCGATGTGACTGGGCTGGGTCAGGCGGCCGCGTTTTTGCATTCGTGCAAAGCTGGGTAATCCCGCGGCATCATGCACCACGGCTTCGCCGTCTATCACAATATCAGTGTAGGGCAGTCGACTGACCGCCAGGACAATATCAGGAAATGTCTTGGAGAGGTCATTGCCATTTCTCGATACCAACCGGATGACATCCGCATGCTTGTGGCAGACCAGCCGGTAGCCATCGTACTTGATCTCAAACACCCAGTTATCACGATTGAATGCCTGACCTGATTTGGCGAGCATCGGCTGAAAACTCTCGAGCTTCTTTTTCGAGCCGGGGATGTTGGGAGACGATTCTGTAGAGGGTTTTGGGACTTTTGATCGTGACAGGGATCGCAGGACGGACGTTTTCGGATTCCTGCCGGTATCAAGGTCCTCCAGGGAAAGACCGGAAAAAACCGAATTCATGGGATAGTCATCGGTGCCCAGGGATTCATCCGCCTGGTCATCGTACTCCTTGATGAACAACCAGTCTTTTTCACCACTTTTCATCTTTACCAGGGTCCAGTTGCCATGGAGCTTGCAGCCCTGCAGCTCGAACAGCAGCTTGCCCTTTTTCAGGCCTTCAATGGGATTACCTTTGGGTTTCCAGATACCCCGGTCCCAGACAATGGTCCAACCGGCCCCGTAATTGCCATCAGGGATCCTGCCTTCAAAGTCGCCATATTCCAGCGGGTGGTCCTCCACCAGGGCGGCGAAGCGCTTGTCCTTAACATTCGGTGAGGGTCCCTTGGGAACTGCCCATGAACGCAGTACGCCCTCCATCTCCAGTCTCAGGTCGTAATGGGTATTTCTCGCCGCATGATGATGAACCATAAATCTAAGTGGACCGGTCTTAGGAATTAAGGTTGTTTGTGCGCCGAATGGTTCCCTGGTTGAGTCCAAACGACGTTTTTTTCGGTAGGGTTGTAGTAAATTGGATTTATCTTTCTGTGGCACGGTTTGACTTTTTATCGGCCATAATAGGGTTACTATGAACGAATTGGTCAGATGCGTGAACTAAAAATAGTGAATAACTGGAAAAAACACCCATGAAACCGTTCTGGCTTGTGCTCGCTGGACTACTGCTCGCTGGGTTACTCAACGGCTGTCTTTCCCCGGTGCGGTATGACTACGAAGGAGAGCGGGAAAGCCTGTTAATGGCCGAAAGCCTGGGCGAGATCGATTTGGAACCAGGATTCCTGCCGTTGGAACTCAATGACGAAATTCGTCTCGCCCTGGATGAGAGAATTGTTCGGTCCTGGTCTCAGAGCCGTAAGCTGAGGGAATTGAGGTCCTTTCTTTTCAGTGAACGTGAACGCCATATTGTCTATAATTCGGGCGAAACCGGGACGGCTATTCAGACCTATAACGAGCGAACAGGAAATTGCCTGGCGATGACTACCGTGTTTATTGCCTCGGCTCGGTATGTGGGCCTGGACGCCCATTACCAGTTGGTTGAGGTAGAACCGAGCTGGGACCATCAAAGAGGCACAATGATTCGATATGAGCATATTGTCGCCACAGGGAGACTACCGAGGGAGAAGTACCTGCTGGATTTTCTACCGGAATTTGGTATCTCCGATGATGTCGGAAAACGAATCGATGACAGCAAGGCACTTGCTTTGTACTACAACAACCAGGGTGCTGAATATATTGTTAGCGGCGACCTTGAAAATGCGATAGATCGTTTCCGAATGTCACTCAAGTTGAATCCGGATCACTCCGACACCTGGAACAATCTGGGTGCGGCGATGTTTCGCTCAGGTAAGGTAGAACTGGCCGAGTTTAGCTATCACCGTTCATTGTACGAAGATCCATCCAATTCATCAGCGATTGCCAACCTGGTCAGGTTGTACAAATCCGAGGGGCGTGATGCCGATGCAGCTGAAATGAAAGAACGGGTGCAGCGATACAGAAAACGTAATCCCTACTACTACTATTTTCTGGCCAATGTCTCCCTTTCCGGAGAGGACTATGAGGCGGCGATACCGCTGCTCAAACGTGCAATTCGACTCAAAAGGGATGAATCGGATTTTCACGCAGCATTGGCATTATCTTTTGCCAACATCGGAGATGAGCAGGAGAGTCGTGAGCACATGATACTGGCTGAGAAGTACAAACACGACCTGCCTGTCAGCGGTGAGCAAAGGGTGGTGCAGCAACGTCTTGTACTGGTTAGAAAAGCGTCGCACTTGAAAAACTAGAAACTCCGTCTTCCGGTGCTGCGTCGAGGCATCCGCCGTACGTCACTACTTTCATCACCGGGAAGCATTTTACTTTGTTTGCAGCCATGGGTTTGGTAGATTGCTAACCTTATTCTCGGAGATGTGGCTTGAGTACTACCGGATCCACAATACGGGTTGAGCATCAAAGTGTGAGGCGACAATGGAGTCGTTTCCTGCTGATAGCGCTGATGTCGCATATCCCTTTGTTTATTTATCCCACACTGAGATTGTGTGATTGGCTGGAGCTCTCCTGGTGGCTCACCGTGCTTATCGTGGTACCGCTCACTGGCAGCCAGGTTATCTGTCGAGTCTACCTCAGACATAAGCAGGGTAAGTGGGCCAGGAGTTTGCGTAGTGTGGCGGACTTCTGGCTGGGCATGAGCCCCGTGTTGCTGATGTTCCTGTTACTGTTCGAGCCGATTGTACTGTTCACAGAACTTAACCCCCATATCGCCGCGGTATGGGTACTGGGACTGACGTTAGTTTCGGCATTTGTCGGCCTTCTGATAGCGATTAATCCGATTATTAAGACAATTCACCTGACCTCATCCAAGTTGAAGAAGCCGCTGAGATTTGTGCAGATAACCGACGTGCATATTGGGTCCAGGAGCCGAACGTTTCTCGAGAAAGTTATATTTCGATTGAATCGCCTGAACCCCGATTTCGTCTGTATCACCGGTGACTTTATCGATGCCGCCGACATTCAGGAGAGTGAACTATGCTCCCTGAAAAGTATCATAGGCCCGGTCTACTTTTGCCTGGGGAATCATGAAAAGTACGAAGATGTCGATATGATCATCCAACGCCTGAGAAATCTTGGCGTAAATGTGCTGCGCAGCGATGCCATGCATTTCCGCGACGATGTACAGGTATTGGGAATTGACGATATGGAAGATCCGCTTCAGGTCGAAAAGGAACTGAAGGATATAGATCTGGACCCCGGCGTGTTAAAAATACTGTTGTATCATCGACCCCGTGGCCTGGAGGCTGCGGCGGAGGCGGGAATCGATTTGACCATTAGTGGGCATACTCACAACGGACAGATTTTTCCGTTCAAATTTTTTGTTCGTCGGGTATTTAATCGAACTGAAGGGATGTACCAGATTGGTAATTCTCGTCAGTATGTTTCCCAGGGAACCGGTACCTGGGGACCCGTGATACGGCTGGGAACCCGAAGCGAGATAACTCTGTTTGAATTCCTACCAGAATGAGCTACCGGAATAAGCTGCCAGAATAAACGCCCAAGATAACCCACCGAAATACACAAACCTCGATAATCAAATGTCAAAAAGCGCCAGGTCCGCTGGCCATGTTAAAGGTAGAGCGATATGTCACTAGAAAGTTTTAGAGAAGAAACCCGGGCCTGGCTGGATGAAAATTGTCCGGCTTCCATGCGCACAGCCATGCCCCAGGATGAATATCCAGGCGGTGGCAGACGTGCCAGCTTTAAAAACCCGGACACAAAAGTCTGGATGGATCGAATGTCAGAGAAAGGATTTACCGTCCCCACCTGGCCGGAAGAATATGGCGGGGCCGGTCTGGACAGCGATGAGGCGAGAGTACTCAGGGAAGAGATGGGTAAAATACAGGCGCGGACCCCACTGGTTGGCATGGGTATTTCCATGATTGGTCCCGCCCTGCTCGAATACGGTAATGACGAGCAGCGCAATGAGCATTTGCCAAAAATTGCCTCCGGGGAGATCTGGTGGTGCCAGGGATATAGTGAGCCAAACTCCGGCTCCGACCTGGCCAGTCTGCAGACCAAGGCAATTGTTGATGGCGACGACTACATTATCAATGGGCAGAAAGTATGGACATCCGGCGCCGACAACGCGGATTGGATATTTTGTCTTGTACGCACCGACTTCGATGCGCCTAAACATAGTGGCATTACGTTTATCCTGTTCGACATGGCATCGCCTGGAGTCAGCGTTAAACCCATAAAACTGATTAGTGGTTCATCGCCATTTTGTGAAACTTTTTTTGAAGATGTACGGGTGCCGAGAAAAAATGTCGTCAGCAACGTCAATGAAGGCTGGACCGTTGCGAAACGACTATTGCAGTACGAACGTACGATGATTGGTGGCGGCGGTGGCGGTGGATCGCGAGTCAGTTCACTGGCAGAAATTGCTGATAAATATTCCGGCAAGCATGAAGGCAAGCTTATTGACAGAAACCTGAGAGACGAAATTGCTCAACACGGCATGAATGATCGGGCTTTTGGGCTGACAGTCAGACGTACCCAGGAAGAATCAAAGTCGACAAAAGCGCCGAGCTTTGTCTCGTCCATGTTTAAACTGTATGGCACAGAACAGAACAAAAGTCGGTATGAACTGATGCTGAAAGCCATGGGCTCCCAGATGCTGGGTTGGGAAGGCGAGGGCTTTGGCTCTGAGGAACTTACCCAGACTCGTGCCTGGCTGCGAACCAAGGCGAATTCCATCGAAGGGGGTACGACCGAGGTTCAGTACAACATTATTGCCAAGCGCGTGCTGGGTCTGCCGGACTAGTGTAGGACACTACACGAGAACGACTATCTTACGTCAGGACCTCCAGATAATGTCTTGACATATTATGTCCAAAGGTTAAGCTTCTGTAACTATGACATAATATGTCACCGATGGAGGTCATATGAATTTCTACATGGAACTCTGGTATTCATCTGCACAGGAAAACCTGGCAGAAGCAAAACGCCACGTGATAGGCTTGATGGCGAACAAGCGACAGGCAGAGCGCGAGGTTCAGAGGGTCAGGTCGCAAATCGCCGAGTATCTCGGCTATGCCAGGGAAGCGCTGGATACTGGAAACGAATCACTGGCGGAGGAAATTGCCGAAAGAATTGCGTCACTGGAATCGCAACTTAAGTCCGAGGAACACTTCAACGAGTCTTATTATCACCAAATAGACCGACTCTGGGACATAGTCCAGGGATTGGAGGGCAGGATTCACCAGCAAGGGCTTCAAACCACACTCGACTATCTGACCGCCGCTGAAGAATTGGAAGAAGGTGCAGAGGATCGGCAACTGAACCGGAAAATGAAAGCGGCAGGTATTGGTAGAACTACCACCGCTGGACAGGAAATACTCGAACGGATTAAAAAGCAGCAAACTTCATCTGAATAAAACGACACTACCCTCGGCAAGATGCAGTAGGAGTGTTGATTTGAGGAGAGGGGACGCTACTCAAATCAACGCGTTTTGGTCAAGATAGCCCAAGGTAACCCTACGACGATTCATAGATACTTGGCTTAATGCACTTCTGCGAGTGGCCATGAGTTTTGTTCTAACCCCAATTGTATTGCCAATTGTTTGGTTTATACTCTGCGCCTTCATTTTCAGGAGTTTCCCCAGGTATGGCGAAGGAAAAAGCTACCCCTACTTCTCATTCCTACTTCTCACAACGGTTGCGCCTCCACTACCTCGACTGGGGTAACCAGGATGCGCCGCCGCTCTTACTGGTGCATGGAAACCGGGATCACTGCCACAACTGGGACTGGGTCGCTCAGGAACTCCGTGATGATTATCACATTATTGCACCTGACTTCAGGGGCCACGGGGATTCGGAATGGGTAAACGGCAGCGCCTATAGCCATAGCGAATACATCTATGATCTGGCGCAGCTCATTCACCAGCAGAACCTCGCACCATTGCATATTATTGCGCATTCACTCGGTGGTGGAGTCGCGCTTCGATACGCTGGTATCTATCCTGAGAATATAAAAAAAATGATTGTTGTTGAGGGTAGCGGTGGTCCTCCCTCAATGTACAACACCCAACCTGCACACGAACGAATGCGGGAGTGGATTGAGTCGACCCGCAAAATGTCAGGTCGATTACCGAAGCGCTATGAAACGCTGGATGACGCATTCAGCCGGATGCATGAAGCCAACAGTCACTTGCGTGCCGATCAGGCAAAGCACCTGACGGTGCATGGCAGCAACCAAAACGAGGACGGCAGTTACAGCTGGAAGTTTGATAACTACACTCATGTCATGTCGCCGTTTGACCTGGGTATGGAGCAGTCAAGAGAATTGTGGCGGCGAATTAAAGCGCCCGTGCTGTTAATCAGCGGTAGTGAAAGCTGGTTTGGTCAGGGCAAGCGTGAGGAAGTAACACAGTTCTTTCAAGATGCGCGTCACGAAATGGTTCAGAATGCCGGGCATTGGGTTCAACATGATCAGTTGGATGAATTCCTGCGTTTAACCACTGAATTTTTTGCTGAAGAAGTGGATTCGTAGATGCGCCTGGCTTTTATCTCGGACATTCACGGTAACCTGGTAGCGCTGGATAGCGCACTGGCAGATATTAAAAAACGAGGTATTGACGTTGTCATTTGTCTGGGTGACATCGTTGACCTGGGTCCGCAACCGGCGAAGACAGTCGAACGATTAAGGGAACGTCAAATTCTTTGCATTCAGGGCAATCATGATCTACTGGATGAAAACCCGGTGATTCCCAAACTCCAAAAGGTAGAAAATTGGACCCGGGATCAGCTGAGCACGGAGCAACAACAATGGCTGAAAGATCTGCCATTCCAGCATATTGTTGATCTTGGTAGCACTTCGGTGCTCTGTGTGCACGGTTCTCCACAGGCCAACACGCAGGGAATGGAGCCCGACACGCCCAGCGATAGATTGCGGCTGTGGTGTCGGGATATTGAGCAGGATGTCATTGTTGCCGGACACACCCACCTGCAATTGTGTCGTCGCCTGGATCAAACGCTGATCATTAATGCGGGAAGTATCGGTATGCCCTTTGAGGCCCCGATGCTGGGGCAACCCAGGTTATTGAAATATACTGATTATGCGATTGTTTCCAGTGACAATGGCAACGTCAGTGCAGAACTTGTTCGTCTGCCACTGGACTTCAAGGCCTTCGGAAAAAGCTTTGCAGGTACTGGTTTTCCTGGAGCGGAGTACTGGCTTTCGCAGTGGGTAGATTAGTTCGTTGACTAGTAGTCCTTCAAAATTCCTGATGCTATACTCATTGCCGTTCCTTAGGGGTGGTCATTAGACCTGAGAATTCTGCACGCTTCTTCTGCAGTCAATAGCTGAAGAGATGTGCGGTAAACCCTAGAACCTGATCCGGTTAATACCGGCGTAGGAAAAGGATGCACACCACATCTAGATTTACTTCCAACACTACGTCAAAATTTTCCGGGTCTCTTACACTTAATAATGGAGAGACGCATGGACAAATACTGTTTTACGTTCTTGCTCGCACTGGCGAGTTGTAGCGTCTTGGCTAACGACGGTACGCTGCCTGAAGTACGAGTCACAGCAGAGCTGCGGCAGGGCAACGAATTGGTAACAGCATCAAGCATCAGCATTGTCACCGAAGCCGTCATACAAGCACGGGCTGCGCAGCACTTTGATGATGTGATAAACACTATCCCAAACTTAAACTTTTCCAGTGGATCGAATCGGGCCAGGTTCTTCCAGATTCGCGGCATTGGTGAGCGGAGTCAATTTGTCAGTGCATTGAATCCGTCGGTTGGCTTCTTGATTGACAATGTTGACTTCAGTGGTGCCGGGATGATAGCAACGATGATGGATGTTGAACAGGTTGAGGTACTGCGTGGTCCCCAGGGGACTCTGCATGGGGCCAATGCCCTTGCCGGTTTAATCAATGTCAAAACCAAAGACCCGGCAAAAGTCTTTGGTTCGAAGATAAAAATCAGTACTGCCAAGTATGGAACCCGGACTGTCGGTGCCATGGTGACGGGTCCATTGGGTGACAACGTGCAGGGCAGATTGGTTGCAGAACAGCATCAGTCTGACGGTTATTATGAAAATGACTTTCTTGGTATCGACGACAACAACAGTCGTGATGAATTGACCGTCAGGGGAAAAATACGGGTTACGCCGAATGAAAACTGGCAATTCGATGTCATCGTTTCCAGTGTTGATATCGACAACGGTTACGATGCGTTTACTCTGGATAACACCCGTCACACCCTGTCCGATGAACCCGGGCATGATCGCCAGGATTCTACGTTCGTGGTACTCGACAGCACCTGGAATCTCAGTGGCTTCGACCTTCGTGGGATCGCCAGTCTGGCCAGCTCTGATATTGAGTATGGGTATGACGAGGACTGGACCTATGTCGGTATCCACCCTTTCGGGTACTCATCGACTGACAACTACATTCGTGACCGGGAGACGTCGAGCCTGGAACTGAGACTGATCTCCAACGAAAGCACGCGTTTATTCCATGACACAACGGACTGGGTCGCGGGGTTTTATCACCTGGGCAGTACGGAAGACCTGACAAGGGAATATACCTACCTCGCCTCCAACTATACGAGCAGCTATGACTTCGATACCAACGCGGTATTTTTACAATTGGATTCACATTTCAAGGAGAATCTGGTGTTGTCCACAGGCTTGCGGTTTGAGAACCGTGATACGCAATATGATAACTCTGATGGGGTAGCGTTTAAGCCCGATGAGAATCTCTGGGGTGGAAGGATAGCGCTGAAGTACTTTATTGAAGATGAAATAATGTTATATGGCAGTGTTGCACGGGGTTACAAAGCCGGAGGGGTCAATGCCGATGGCTCATTGGACCTGGATCTGAGGAAGTTCGATGAAGAGTCACTGATCGAGTATGAACTGGGTGTTAAGTCCAGACTTCTCGCAGGTGATGTCCAGGTACGCGCCGCGCTGTTTTATGACGACCGGCGGGATCAGCAGGTGAAGAGTTCGCTGGTTCGCGTTCGTCCCGATGGAAGTTCGGAATTCATAGATTTTATCGGCAACGCCGCGTCTGGCACCAACAAGGGCCTGGAAGTTGAGCTCAACTGGTATGCGACTGACAATTGGCAGTTCGCCGCCAGCGTAGGATTGTTGGATGCCAAATTTGATGAATTTATCAATGAGTTTGGTGAGGATTTGTCGGGGCGTGATCAGGCACATGCGCCGTCTTACATGTTCCATGTCGCCGCTGATTATTCGAGGAACAACTGGTTCTTTCACGCCTCAATCGATGCCAAGGACGAATTCTATTTCTCTGACCGGCATACTACCATGAGCGACAGCTTCTCCTTATTAAACGCTCAGGTCGGGTACGAAACTGAACGCTGGAGATTGAGCCTCTGGGGGCGAAACCTCACTGATGAAGACACACTGACTCGGGCATTTGGTAGTTTTGGGAATGATCCCCGTAAGAACTACATCACAGAATCATACTTTCAATTTGGCGAGCCACGGATTGTCGGCGCGACAGTAGAGATGAGTCTGTGACTTCATTGAAAGTTTCCGTCGACGTCAGTCTTTATCCACTGGCAGACGATTACATTCCGGCGATCCAGGAGTTTATTGACCGGGTGCAGACTTATTCGGATGTGGCAGTCGTTCGTAATGACCTTTCTACCCAGATTTACGGTGATTACGATGTCGTAACGGATATCCTGAAAACTGAAATTCGCCTGAGTTGGGAAAAATACGGTAGATCGATCTTCGTGGTTAAGTATCTGCAAGATGACCTTCGTGGTCTGGCGGATGGCTGAGACACTCAGCATGATCGCCAGCCAGTTCCAGCAGAGCTCATGGCTGGAACTGACCGCTGTTATGTTTGCTATTGCCTACCTGGTACTTGCCGTTAAAGAAAATATTCTCTGCTGGCCCGCGGCGTTGATTTCAACGTTCATCTTCCTGTTTATTTTCTGGCAGGTCCGGCTCTACATGGAATCCGGTTTACAGCTCTACTACATTGGTATGGCAGTTTATGGCTGGCACCAGTGGACCCGGGGAGCCGGGAATGGGTCGTTGGCAGTCTCAACCTGGTCGCTGCAGCAACATCTGTGGGCATTGATTGTAATCGCGCTGGCGACGTTAGTTTCCGGCTTGCTGTTGCAGCAGGGGACCGATGCCCGATTACCCTTTGTTGATTCTTTCACCACCTGGGCCAGTGTGGTGACGACATTTATGGTGGCGAGAAAAATCCTCGAGAACTGGATCTACTGGCTGGTTATCGATACCGTTTCCATCTTTCTGTATCTTGATCGTGAGCTTTATTTCACTGCGCTGCTGTTTGCGGTCTATATCATTGTTATTTTCTTTGGATGGTTTTCGTGGCTGAAGAGTTATCGCCAGAACCCGGTTACCGCTTAAAAGAAGGTCTTGCGACCTGGCGTGACTGGGTCTCAGGCCCATTAAAATTACCTGTGCCCGTGAGACAACTGAGGGGTGCCAGTAATGTTTCCTTTTTAGTATCTGACCGGGTGCGGTATTGGGTGGTCAGACTCCTGCAACCATTGCCGGACCAGGGTGTTGATTTTGGAACAGATCCAGGCAGCGAATTATCAGCCATGATGGCTGCCGCCGAGGAAGGTTTCGCACCTCGCGTGACATTCTCGTCACAGCAGCTACTGGTCACCGAATTTGTTTCGGGACATCCACCTACCCTGGCGGACCTGGAACAGGTGGGTGAACTTTTTCACCGGGTACATCGACTCAAAGCGGGGGTTCTGCCCCTGGATTTGAACCAACATCTTGCTGCTTATTACCGGCAGACAAAAGGCGACCCGCTGATTGACCTGTGTTTTGAGCGAGTTGTTGAATTACCTGTACTCTCCGCTGAACCCTGTGTCTGCCACCAGGACCTGTTGTTTGAAAACATGATCAAGACCGGGGCAGGAATCTATGCTATTGACTGGGAGTATGCGCGACTGGCAGATCCTGCCTATGACCTGGCGGTGTTCGCGGGCAACTACAATCTGGATGAGGGGCAACGCAAGCGTCTGCTCGGAGGATATCAGTCGCGAGACACGGAATTGCGTACAAGGATTGCTTATTTTGAGGTGGTTTACGCGTTGATTGAGATACTCTGGTGGCAACTAAAGGGCAGGCGACTGGATAACAAGATTGCCAAACTCTGTCAGAGATTGGGGATTAGAGTTGATCAGACCTGACTGGCATGCCGTACAGGTCAGACATCGACGCAGTGAAAAGCGCAGAAGTTACTAGAAACGATGGTAGAACGCTACTACAGGATAGTGCGATAGTGAAAGACTTGACCGCATTGTTCATTCAAGGAATTGGATTCGGTTTGTTGCGCTTCTTTCAGAAAGTAGCACGATGAAAAGAAAATTCAGATGCGTGGTTCCGGCAGGAAGAATCGTTGCCAGATAGATATTCTGGTGTTTATTATGTGATGCTTTAGTTTTATGAGGAAACTCTCATGAAGTTACTGACTGCTTTTTACACAGTACTAATCTGGCTGGTGTTTCAACCAGCACAGGCAGAAGAGATTCCTGCCGAAGCATTCTTTTCGCCCGCTGATTACCGACAGGCATTACTTGCCCCGGATGGGAAACATTTTGCCATTACTGTTTCGATGGGAGAAATGACCAGGCTGGGCATAGTTAATTCCAAAACCCGGCAACTGGTAGCCCATTTTGATACCCGGAAAAACCGGGAAATTTATCAAATCTGGTGGGCGAATCATGAACGAGTTATTTTTAACACAGTCATTAAGTTCGGTTGGAAAGATTATCCCATGTTCACTGGAGAGCTGTTTGCCTTGAATATTGACAATACAAAAAAATTCCCGATTGCGGGATTTGTCGCGGGTGATGTGGGCGCTTTTGAAGTACTCGATGTTATGCGAAATGATCCGAAATCTATCAGGGTTGTCAAAAAATCGATTCGAGGCCAGCGAATCAGTGGCTCCCGACCGACAGCTTACACCTTGAATGTTTACAGACGTCCGAAAAGGAGCACAGATTCACGCACAGATACCAGGCGACTCAAACAGAAGATCGTCAGCCCCTTTCCCTGGGGAGGTTTTGTTACAGACAACAACGGTGATGTTCGTATCGCGCATTACATGGATAAAGATGGGGAGCTAAAGATCAAGCAACGCGATGATCGTGAAAACGAGTGGCGAGACGTAAAAGGATTTTCTACACCAATGCGTAATGTTGTTGGCGCTGATACACGTATTCTTGGCTTCACGGTCGATAACAAAAGCTTCTACTACCTCGCTAAAGGGCGTTATGGCACCTCGGCGCTCCATGTTTTCAATCTTGAAACCGGTCAAGGTTCAACTCTCTACGAAAACGAGACTTACGATATTTATGAACGGGATCTGATTCGAACATCCGACGATCAGATAATTGGAGTCAATTTGTCAGCTGTTTATCCCGAGGTTCACTTCTTTGTGGATCATCCTGATATCGAAATATTTCAGACATTGCATCAGACCTTCTCTAATCAGCGTGTCACGATTTATAACTTTTCAGATGATAACAGTTCAGCGCTAGTTGATGTGCGTAGTGACAGGAACCCTGGCACGTTGTATTTCTATGATACTGAGCGGAAAAAACTCAGGCGCTTGATGTATTCACGCTCGGGGATTGAAGCAGAAAAAATGGGTCGTCATATCCCGTTTCTCTTTACAAGTCAGGATGGTCTGGATATCTACGGTTTTGTGACATTGCCTGACGCTGATGGATCTAATTTTCCGACTGTCATACTGATTCATGGCGGGCCGCATGGGGTTCGGGATACGTTCTTGTTCGACTCGGAGGCGCAGTTTTTTTCCAGCCGCGGCTTCGCCGTCGTGCAGGTTAATTATAGAGGCTCAGGCGGTTATGGGGCTGACTTCGTTGATCAAGGTGCAATGCAGTGGGGCAAAGGCATGATAGCCGACATCAATCATGCAGCCCGCTGGGCCATACAGCAGAAGATATCTGATCCAAAGCGTATATGTGCATATGGTGGCAGTTATGGTGCTTTCGCCGCGATGAATGTGGTGATACAGGCACCAAACCTCTATCAATGTGCCGCTGGGTTAGCGGGTGTTTATGACCTGACAAAAATGCATGATAGCGATATTCCCTTCCTGCCATGGGGTAAAGCCTATTTGAAGAGTGTTCTTGGCACTGATGAATCAGAGTTAAAAGCACAATCTCCGTCCCATAATGCCGATAAGATAACTGTCCCTGTCTTCATAGCCCATGGGGGAAAGGATAAACGGGCGCCTCCCATTCATGCAAAAAATCTGCGTGCTGCAATGGATGCGGCCAATGTCGAATACGAGTGGCTGTATGAACCTGATGAGGGTCATGGTTTTTACGATCTGGATCATCGGCTAAATTTTTACACTAACTTGTTGGCATTCCTGAACCGGCATATTGGCACTGACCCATAAGTCTCCGCACGCGTACGGTAGCAGGTATACAGACCCGCGAATAAAGGCCATAAATGCAGGACGAGGCAACCAACTTACATGAAGCGCCGGTAATGATAAACCGTGCCGCTATCGCGTTCGTGTTCACAACCTCACTGATCAACTCGATAGGCTTCGGTATTATGCTGCCGGTGTTGCCGGAACTGATCATGCAGATTACCGGTGACGGCCTGTCGACGTCCGCGCGTTATGGCGGCTGGCTGGCTGTCTCCTTTGCAGTGATGCAGTTCCTGTTTGCGCCGACCATCGGTAATCTGTCAGACCGATATGGTCGGCGGTCGGTGCTCTTGGTCTCACTGTTCGTTGTGGGCATCAACTACCTGTTGATGGGTTTCGCGACCAGCCTGGTGGTGCTGTTTGTCGGTCGAATCATCTCCGGCATCGGGTCCTCAACGAACAGTACCGTGAATGCCTACATCGCAGATATCGTTCCAGTATCAAAGCGAGCGGAATACTTTGGTTACATGGGTGCCGCGTTTGGTCTGGGGTTCATTATCGGGCCTCTGATTGGTGGTTTGTTGGGCGGTTTCAGTCCGCGGCTACCGTTCCATGCAGCTGCAGGCTTGTCGTTTGCGAACATGTTGTTTGGCTTCTTTTTATTACCTGAATCTCTAGCGGCAGATCGGCGTCGACCGTTCGAGTGGTCGCGCGCGAACCCGATCGGCACGCTCGTCGCTTTATGGCATTACCCCCGAGTCATCGGCATCGTGCTGGTAATATTCCTGTTTAACTTTGCAATGATGGTGATGCCGAATACCTGGAGTTTTTTCACTGTTGAGAGGTATCAGTGGACAGCCACCGAGATCGGTTATTCCCTGGCGGTGATCGGTGTGCTCATGATCATTGTACAGACCGTTGTCAATCGCTGGATGGTGACGAACCTGGGTTTGAGGGTAACGGGCACGATAGGCTTTGTGGCGATGATCATCTCCTTCATTGGGTATGCCTTTGCTGCGGAGGCCTGGATGTTGTTCGTTGCCATGATTCCGGGCGCGCTGGGGCAACTGTGTGGACCGGCAACTCAGGGAATGGCAACGGCCCAGGTAGATCATGGTCAGCAGGGTGAACTGCAGGGCGGTATTGCCAGTGCAATTGCCTTAACGAGTATCGTCAGCCCAGTCACCATGACGGAAACCTTCGCCTACTTTGCAAGCGCCGAGGCGCCGGTCTACTTCCCGGGTGCTGCGTTTATCCTGTCGGCCGTTATTTGCGTCATTGCGCTGGGTTTGTTTATTCGAGTAACCCGCCCGATGCCTGCCTGATTCGCCGCTATTTGTCGATATTGGATGGGCAATCCAGGTCAAACCGCAGCGCGGCAAAAAGCGACGATATCCTTAATACATTCGTCAGTTTGCTCACCTTCCAGATGCGCAAACCCATGCGCCACACCAGGATATAACTTGTATGAGACGTCGCACCCGGCGTCAATTAACGCGCCATTCAGGGTCTGGCTCATAAAAACCGGTACATTCAGGTCGAACTCTGGCTGGACAATAAAAGTCCTGGGTAGTACTTGAAACTCCCTGCCAGCAAGAACCCGCTGAATACTGGCTTCGGACATTGCATCCTGATCGGGGAAGTAGGCCAGGTGACCTTGAACCAGCCTGTCCGGGTTAAAGTTAGGTCCCCAGGTTGAGGGTTTGTCTTTTTGCCGCGCTGTCGCGTACTGATAGCGGGCGATGGGATTCGATACTGGCCAGAGTGCGACGACGAAATCAACCTCGGCACTGTCATTGTCTGCATTGACGAATCCATTGCTGGAGTTTATCAGCGTACCCTTGTGTTCTTCAGTATCAGGTTTTAACCCCGCCAGCAAGGCAAGCTGGCCGCCGCTCGAACTCCCTATCAGACCCACTCGAGCTGGAGTAAACCCAAGCATGTCGGTTTGCCTGGCAAAGCGAACTGCAGCACAGACATCAGCACTGGCACCTGGATGCTGGTGCGCCGGTGCTTGCCTGAAATCAATCGCCAGTACACAGAAGCCTTGTGCCGCGAGCTTTCTGTCATAATTGTGACCGGTCTTTCGATGACCTGCGGACCAGGCGCCGCCGTGTACATCAATCAAAAACTGCGAACGGCTATCGGCATTGTCGGGCCGATACAGTACAGCAGATAATTCGAGGCTTGCGTCTTCATGGCTGTTTGCCAGTGCGAACACCAATTCTGCTTCAGAGAAGGTCATGCCGGTCATCGGGCACTCAACGCGAGATCTGGATTGAACCATGTAAGCAATGCAGGAATTTCAGCCCTGGCGAAGCTGTGGCCGAGGCCGTCAATTTCCCTGAATGTCAGATCGGCACCCACTTCTGAGAGTTGTTGCCGGGCCATATAGGCCGTTTCAATGGGAAACATCCAGTCCTGCGTGCCGTGTACCAGATAGATTGGTTTTTGACTCGCATATTGTATTTGCCCGTTCATGACCAGATCGGGATGTAATACACCGGAGAAGGGGGCCAGATGGGTAAATGGAGAATCTTCATGACATCCCGCCAATAGGGAGTAGGTGCCTCCGTCAGACATTCCCGTCAGCAAAATATGTGAATGGTCAACACTCCACCCTTCGGTGACGAAATCCAACATGGACAGCAAAGGCTTCAGATCGTGCTCCTCGCCCATCAGAGACCAGGTGGCCTGTTGTGACGTGGGTGACATCAGAATAAATCCCCTGGTTCGTGCCTCCCTGACCCAGGACCATAAAAAATCCGCGCCATGACCACTGCCGCCATGCATGACAATCACCAGGGGCGCTGGCTGCTCAGCATCCAGGTTTTCAGGGATATATAATGAGAATCCGCCTCTCTGTTCCCTTTCATTCTGAGCGTTAAGCACACCTGCCTTCCCCTGTTCCGCATTGTTTGCACCGTCGGCTAGTTGCTGCAGTAACGCCATATTTCCCCTGGCTTCAGTTTCCACAAAGTACTTGTTAACCGGTGACAATATGGGCGCCAGGGAGTAGATATGTTCCTGGGCGCGGCAATGGGCGCGCATCGCCTGCATGATGCGACCGAATCCCTCCTCATGGTGAAGCACACCGTCACAGGCTCGAAGTGCATAAGTTGCACTTGAGCTAATCATTTTCTGGAAGTGTTGCAGGTCTTCGGGGAATTGCAGTGGTTCAAAGCTTTCAAATGCCTGCCGAAGCTCTCCCTCGAACGGTTGGATAAAATCGGCGAGGGGGCCTGCACCCTGTGGCTGCATGTTGCGTTGAACATGCTCAAATGCTTCCATAGCAGTGAGTAATTTGGGAATCAATAGGGTGATCGCCTCGTGGAGTCGATCTAAATCGGAAGGCATGGTGTTACTTCGCTTTAAGTCAGAGGTTAGCTCTAGCAGCTTGCCGGGAAACTATACGAGAAACTGATGGATAAATACACATTTCATATCCCTGCCGAGTGTCATGAGCCTGTCACGGTTATTCATGCTGATGAGCATATTCTAGTGGTCAACAAACCCTCGGGATTACTCTCGGTGCCCGGGAGGATTGTGAAGGATTGTGTGATTCAGAGAATGCGATGCGACTATCCACAGGTTGCCATCGTGCATCGTCTGGATCTTGATACTTCGGGATTGCAACTGATGTCCCTGTCAAAACTGGCCACCTCGGATTTGAACCGACAGTTCAGGGAACGTCAGGTGTATAAGGAATACGTGGCTGAAGTCTTTGGATTGATGGATGATGATGTTGGAGAGATCAATGCTGCCATAGCACCTGATCCGCTTAATCGACCACGGCAACTCGTGGATCATGACAGAGGTAAGGCTGCGCTGACCCGCTTTGAAGTCCTTGATCGATCAACGGATCACTCAAACCTTGTCGTCAACAGCACAAGGGTGCGATTGAAACCGGTCACCGGTCGCAGCCATCAACTGCGAGTTCATATGGCGAGCATCGGGCACCCGATTTTGGGGTGTGACCTGTATGCCCACGAACAGGCCCGGAACGCTGCGAGTCGTTTGTATCTGCATGCAACGTTTTTACGGATCACCCACCCCGGCACAGGCAAAGAGGTGGAGTTTGAATCCCCCGTACCCTTTTAGTAACAAGTCCCTTTTAATAGCAGTGCCCTTTTAGTATAAGGTGTGCCTGATTCATGAGGGCATACTGGAAAGGAGAATTGACATGAAACTGTTTTTTAAAATAGTCGGGGGCATCCTCGCCGCAATAGTCATTGTAATGGTCATCGGCTTAACGGCAGCAAGGTTTAATGATGGCCCTCTGGCGATTGTTGCCGGAGGACCATTTACAACCGGTGAGCTTTATACAGGCTCGGAACCGGATTGGTCTTTTGTGAAGGACATGCAGGAAGTTCAATTCCAATCACTTGATCCGGCCCGTTCGCGGACCACCTGGATACTCCAGGTTGAAGATAGAATATTTATTCCCAGCGGTTATATGACAACCACCTGGGGCAAGATCTGGAAGCAGTGGCCCATTGAAGCCGAGAAAAATGGCGAGGCTATCCTGAGAATTGGGGACACCTTGTACGAACGGAACCTGGTGCGTATCAAAGATGGACCGCTTATCACTCCGATTCTTGCGGAGATATCCAGAAAATATGCCGGTGGTAATCCGGTTCCGGATGAAGCAGTCAGTTCGGGATATTTGTGGGTGTTTGAACTTGCGCCTCGGGGCTAGTCACTAGTGTAGGACACAACACTAGCGCCGAAGCCGCTTCTTCTTGTTCTGGACATAGTCAACTAACAGGTACTCGCCCAGGTTGTGGGGTTCCGTATAGAAAACCCGGCCGCCGTTAATTTTGCTCATGCGATCAACGAAAGCTCTGAGTTGATAGCTCTGGTCCAGCATAAAGGTGTTGATGGTGATACCCCTGGTCGTGCAACTCCGGACTGCCTTAAAGGTCTTGCTGATGGTCGCCGGAGTGGCAGGGTAGCCAAACACCGGGCGGCCATCTTCCAGGTGGGAAGTAGGTTCACCATCGGTGATCATAATAATCTGTCGAGTACCCTGCTGGTGCTTGGCCAATAGTTTTTCAGCCAGCATCAGTGCGTGCTGCATATTCGTGCCCAACAGATAGTCGTCATATTGGAGGTAGGGCAGGTCATGGGCTTTGATTTCCTTGGCGTAAGCCGAGAAACCCAGAATGTACAGGCTATCTTTTGGGTATGTAGAAGAGATCAGGGTGTGGAGCGCCATAGCGACCTTCTTGGCGGATTGGAATGAACCTCTGAGGGCCATGGACCAACTCAAATCAACCATGAGTACCGTGGCAGTTTCTGTGATCAATTCGCTACGGTAAATTTCGAAATCGCTGGTTTGCAATCGAACAGGTGCGCCTGGTCCTTCCCGGTCTAACGCGTTTCGGATGGTGCGTGGCATATGCAGGTGAAACGGGTCTCCGTATTCATAGGGTTTGGACTGCTCCAGTCGTTCCCCAAATCGACCTTCCTCAGGCACTGCATGGTTGCCCAGGTTTTGTTTCTTCAGGCGCTGGTAGATCTCACCAAGCGCCTTCTGTCCCAGGGTCCGGGCCCCACGGGGGGTTAATTCCCATTTGTTGCCATCCTTGCGGACATATCCTGCCTTCTCGAGAATCTCCATGAGTTTTTTCATTTCATCGAGGTCTTCTTTGGCGTCATCACCGAGGAGTTCTTTAACCTTGTCCGGGTCGATTGAGTCAATCTTGCCATCGTACTGGGATTTCTGAAGCTGTTGTTCCAGGGCATCAAGTTCCTGCATTTCACGCATCAGTTCCATGGCTGCCTGCAGATCAATCTCCTCGTTGCCGGAAAAGTCGTAGCGTTTTCCCTGGGGATTGAGAAACTGCAGTTCTTTACTCAGTCTGGCGAGTTCACTCTCCAGTTCCGGATCGCCAAATTTGTTGCCCATCATCTCCTGTAATTGCTGCTGTTGTTCGGGTGACATTGAGTTAAATAATGACTGTGTCGCTGCCATTTGTTGCTGCATCTGCGCCAGGAGTTCATCCAGGGACCCGGGTGGATTGTCACCAAACATATCGCCGTACTTCGACATGAACGCCTCGAACCCCGGATCCTCTCCACCGATTTTCTTCACCAGCATGTCGTTTAAGTCTTTGACCATCTGTTTCATTCTTTCAATGTCGCCAGCAGACATGTTGTCGACCATCTTCTGAATATCTTTGAAGAATGACTGGGTCATTGACTTGCGGAGTTGCTCAATCAGTTTTAAGAATTTCTTTTGCGCGTCGGTGTTAAGAAATTCGTATTTCTGCAGGGCTTCTATTTTCCCCGCGGGGGTGTCGGGCAAGTTTTGCAGAAATTGCTTATTCTTCTTGCCGATATCACCGAGAACCTTGTCGGAAAAATTTGGGTCAGTTTTTTCATCACTTTCAGGGCTTTCATCACTTTCATTACTTTCATCAACTTGCCCTTCGCCAACATCTTTCAGATCCCTTAGCAGGTCCTCCATGAACTTTTGTGATTGTTGGCCAGCCGCTTCCTGGTTCAGCCAGGTATCGATGGTGTGTTGTTCCATCTCAAGGATCTCGTCCAGTTGGCGTTTGATATCTTCCAGTACGCTGCCCATGTCGAAACGTTCCAGGCGCTGGTTGCGTTGGTTTTTAAGTTGTTTTAAAAGATCGCGTAGACCGCGAATGGTACTGCCATCTTCTGAGTTGATGCCTCGCTGCATCAAATACCGCATAGCTTGTTGCAAGTCTCCAAATTCCATAAGGTCATCGGACAATGCGTTGATAATGTCATCGGCCTTGAGGGACTCTAACTGCGAACCGTCCCATTCGGAGTATCTGTTTAGTGCGTTGAATTTTTTTGTCATGATTGTATCGTCATGGTTGCTCAGCCTCGTGGCTACGCTGGGCGTTCATCTGGCACCCTGGTAGGTGCTGCGCCCGCTGACATGGTCTTTGTTGAGTAAATGGTTCAAATGCAGTCCTTCCAGTATAAATTCTGTGGCAGAAGCCCGCAGGGCCAGATTGTTGTCCGGGCAAAGTTTCGATACGACGGCGTCCATGCCATCGACCCGACGAATGATGGAAGCATAGTCCTCGGACGCCAACGATTCACCGGTGGTGACGTTCATACCTTCGGTAAACTGTAGTGATATGGATTCTACATCGTCTGGCTCTGTGTAACGGCTGAAGACTGATCTGATAGCATCGTCGAACAGTTTCTGCATGATCTTCTCTTCCCGGCCTTCTTCCATGGCTTCAAACTCAACCTTGCCTTGCAGTGACGGCATAATAAATGGCAGGTCGCTGATTCTCGGTACGATATCCTGCTCACCAGTTCGAATGGCGCGCCGTAGCGCATTGGCGATCAGGGCCTCATAGTTGGCAACGGAGGCGCGTACAGAAACGCCGGAGGTCTGGCTTATGTCGGGTGATTCGCGGGCTAACTGGGTAATTTCGGCGATAATCTGCTGCATGTAGGGAGGTACCTTTTCTCGATATTCACCCAGATCCAGTTTTGATTGCTCCTGCTCCATAATGGCAATTTCTTCCAGCACAGATTGTGGATAGTGAGTACGAATTTGTGAACCATAACGATCCTTTAGAGGGGTGATTATACGACCGCGGTTGGTATAGTCCTCGGGATTGGCTGTTGCAACAATGAGGATGTCCAGTTCCATTCGGATTTTGTGACCGCGAATCTGTACATCCCGCTCCTCCATCACATTGAGTAAACCTACCTGGATGCGTTCCGCCAGGTCCGGTAACTCATTGATGGCGAAAATACCGCGATTGGTATGGGGTACCAGGCCAAAATGGATGGCTTCCTCATCAGATAGATACCTGCCCTCGGCGATTTTTATCGGGTCGATTTCACCAATAAGATCAGCAATGGTAATGTCCGGTGTGGCCAGTTTTTCACCATAACGCTCTTTCCGTTCGAGCCAGCGAATCGGGGTTTCATCGCCTTTTTCATCAATGAGTTTTTTAGCCTGCGCGCTGATGGGTTTGAGGGGGTTCTCCGGAATTTCGACGCCGTCCAAAATGGGCGTATATTCGTCTAACAGGGATGTAAGGCTGCGGATAATTCTCGACTTCGCCTGGCCCCGCTCGCCAAGTAGTATAATGTCCTGACCAGACAAAATGGCATTTTCAATCTGCGGAATAACACTGTCCAGGTAACCAATAATACCAGGGAATACTTCCTCATCATCGGCAAGCTTTCTCATCAGGTTACGGCGCATTTCTTCACGGACCGAGAGGATTTCGAACCCGGAAGCTTTCAATTCGCCTAACGTTGTTGCTTGTACATGCGTCACAGTGTCCCTCCTAACCGGAACCTCACGTGGGCCTACACTTGCAACTGCACCTGCAGAAGAAGCAAATTCAACTGCCTTGTGTGTCAGGCAGATTTTCCATATAAACAGGATAGCTGGCCGGGTTGCAAGTGTAATTTGGATGATCGGTTAAATGGCCGTGAGAATTGTGCGGGCTTTGTGATAATGTCATAACCCGTTTGCCGGTTTAGCCCGAAGGAGTACGCTCTTGATTACGAAAGGCGATGATTATCCATTGCACCAGACCCCCGATCCCATGGCGTATACAGGCGCTAACCGGAACTTTTACGATCGATTTTTCTTCAACGGTTATGATCGCCGTGGTGAGATCTTTTTTGCAGCAGCGCTGGGCGTCTATCCTTATCTGAATGTCATGGACGCAGCATTTTCGGTGGTCATTGAAGGCGTCCAGCACAATGTCTACGGTTCCAAAGTGATGCATATGGAACGCATGGACACTGAGGTCGGCCACGTCAAAATTGAAATAGTAGAACCCCTGTCTGTGCTACGAGTTGTCTGTGAAGATGAAGCGAACGGGATTCGAGCTGATGTGACCTTCACTGCTCGCACTCCTGCCCATGAAGAACCGAGATTTATGCGTCGGTCGGGCAGTCAGGTGATGATGGACGTCACTCGCATGACTCAAAATGGCACCTGGGCAGGCTGGGTTGAAGTCAAAGGCAGGCGTATCAACGTTAAAGCAGATAATTTCCGGGGTACCCGGGATCGCAGTTGGGGAATCAGGTCAGTCGGACAAGCGGATCCCCAGACCAATCCCGATGCAATGATCCCGCAATTTTATTGGCTTTGGGCACCGTTAAATTTTGATGAGTTTGCGACCCACTATTTCGTTAATGACGATCAGGATGGCATTCCCTGGAATGGTAACGGGGTCGTCATTCCGTTACTGGATAGCGAAAATGAAACAGTGGAGAAGATGCAGAGTTGGAGTTCGAAAATTCAGTTCGAGTCTGGCCGACGCACGGCAAAATCTACCGAAATTGATTTTGTCACATCTGCCGGTGAACAATGGAATCTGAAGCTGACAACCCAGTGGAATTTCTATATGAAAGGCATTGGTTATGGCCATGAACATTTTGGCCACGGTTCCTATCATGGCGAACTGGAAACCGGGTACGACGAGTTTATTCTTGCTGAGGTTGATGCCACGAATTTGCATGTACAGGCAATGTGCGATGTTGTGCTCACAACTCCCAACAAAACACATCAGGGGCAGGGAATCCTCGAGCAACTGATCTTCGGACCCCATGCGCCCAGCGGTTTTACTGAGTTGATGGATATGGCACCTTAGCAGCCTGCGAGACGTTCAGGTTTTTTTAAGAATCTCCCGCGCACGATCAACATACCCGGTGGTCAGGCTATCGACGCCTGTCGACAACGCATAACTGATGTCTTCAACGCTGTCAGCACCCCAGGTTGAGACTCTGAGGCCGATGGCATGTGCCTCGTCGACATCACCCCGTTTGATATCCCGGAAGTAGGGTGACCAGTAGGTACCACCGGCCGCTTTTACCGCTTGTGGAAAACTGTCGTTGCAATTTCTCGGGTCAAAATCACCATACCAGCCCGATAATTTGTCAACATCGGGTTTTGTGCCGGGTTTTGCCATCCAGGAGAAATCAACACTGAGGAAGCCAGTTTGAATCCCCGGCATTAACTGCTGGGCGATTTGCAGTAAACGCCAGTCGAACGCGATCAGTACCGTCTTTGGAAAGAGCGGACTGTTCGCCAGCGCGTTTTTTAACGCCTGGACATAATCTTCAGCCGGGGTTGTTTGATCCGGATCAAAGGGGTCGGTTTTCGCCTCGAACCATAGTTTGGCATTGTCTGATTTTTTCTCAGAGAAGCTCTCAATAAAAGAGGCCTCGATATCTTGCAGCGTTGCGATCTTTTCGTTAGGGATTGAAGCCCGCTGCGGATAATGTCGCCTGACCCGTGATGCCGGGTCCAGCATGCCAATCTCGTAACGGCGAAATTCACCAAGGGAAGTATTCTTGATAACGGGGCCTGGAGATGCCAGCCAAAGGCCGGTCTCATCGCGGGTTAGTGCAGGCTTGAGTTGGTAATCGTGGTGGGCGACAAACGATTTGTCTGCGGTTAAATGAAAGTCCAGCTCACAACCATCGACTGCTCCCTGGAGCGAGTGTCGCACTGCGTAATTTGTATTTTCAGGATAGTGTCCAGCGCCACCTTCGCTTGCGATCAAGGTAATTTTCAAAGGTTCTCCGTTTAGCTTCTTATTCCAAAAATTCGTTTCAGACTGTTACGCTTTCTCTGCTATGACAATCGCTCTTGTGGGCGCCGGTAATCCCTCGAGTGTGAGGTTTTTGTTATTTGGGTCGAGGAAGTCATTCAGGGACTGAAACGTCATCCAATCCGTGACTCTTTGTTCTTCTGTACTGGTCTGGTTGACATCAACCGTTCTCACATTCGTCAAACCAATCCGTTTGAGCCAGATTTCCAGTAGGTTTGCGCTGGGCAGAAACCAGACATTAGGCATTTTTGCATAGCGACCCTGGGGTACCAGCACGGTATCTTCGTCACCAGCCACAATCAATGTTTCCAGTACCAGTTCGCCGCCGGGGCGCAGAAAGCTTTGTAGTTCTAGCAGGTGATCGATAGGTGAGCGTCTGTGATACAGAACCCCCAGAGAGAACACCGTGTCGAAGCAGTTGAATGCAGGCAGATCCTCGCTGCGCAATGGCAGTAGAAACGCGGCTGTGGGTGGTAGAAAGTGCCGCGCGATGTGGAACTGGTAAAGGAACAGTCGCGTCGGATCGATACCCAGCGCCATTTCCGCGCCGTCTCCCAGCATGCGAAATAAGTGATAACCATTACCACAGCCTATGTCCAGGACTCGTCGCCCTTGCAAATTTGCCAAGTGAGGCTGAATGCGTGACCATTTCCAGTCCGAGCGCCACTCTGTGTTGATTTCTGTGCCAAAGAAGTTGAACGGACCCTTGCGCCAGGGTCGGAATTGCTTCAGTTGCGCCTCGATGGCTGGGATTTCACCCGCTTCACCGATGCGGACGGACCCCCGTCCGAACTCAAACTGTGTCGTGGTATGACGAGGTAGTTCTGCGATGGTGTCGTCCCATGCCGGTTTTCTTCCATGTACTTTTGAGAAGAATTGTTCGTCAAGCTGGCACTGCATTTGTTGCTGGAAGGCGCTGAACGGCGTTCCCCGGGTGGCAGTAAAATATTCATCAATAAACTGATTGATTGGCACCAATACAGCCCTGTTCAGTCAGTCTGCAGGTGAAATGGTGACATGTTCGATCAGCTCCTCGTAGGCTTCATAGGAATTCGAAACAATATCTTCCAGCCATTTACCCGCTAACAGATAGGTTGAGCGTTGAAGCCAGATGGAGAGGATAAAGAGAAACAACGGCAGGCTGATGGACGAGTTAGTCAGCGAGTTTGCCACTGCCGCAAGCAATAGCGGGATAGTACCTACCAGCCAGCCGCCCCAGTCACTGGTCAGGCCGTAAATTACGGTCCAGCAGATACCGGCAACGGGAATCACGATGCTGGCGTAAGTTGCTCCAAACCCCAGTAGTATCGACACCATAAAAACCATAAAAACCAAAGGGGAGGCGAGAACAGCAGCCCAGATGATGAGTTTTCTCCCGGCAACTGAGGCCCCTATAGTCTCCGTCACGGAATCGTTACCGACTCTCGTGAAAAAATACCGGGCAACCTCTTTTGGAATGCTCAATGCTGTTTTTCCGGCAGCCCGGCTTTTCATCAGAATATTAAATTCTTCTTTCGTCAGGTTCGCAGTCATTGAGCTCTCGCCGGGCTTTTTGCAGGCACTATTTTTTTGTTGAGTATTTTACCGAACATCAGCTATCGTACCGCAAGGAAGGAAGCGAAATTCAGGCAGCGCACCGTTAGTTGTGCAGATTGGAAACCCGCGCGTATGAGTCTGTCAATATGTTGTTGCTCTGTATTGGGGACCAGCACCTTTTCAAGGGCGGCTCTTTTCTGGGCAACCTCCAGGTCACTGTATCCCTGGTATTTCTTGAATTCATGGTGCAGTTCCATCATTGAAGCCTGATCTACCTTATCATCGAATTTGATTTTCTCTGCCAGAATCAAAACACCACCCGCAATCATTCCCCTGGCGATTGAATCCAGGACCTTTTGCCGTTCGTCGTCAGGGATGAATTGTAACGTGAAATTGATGACAACGATGGATGCATTCTCAATTTGGGTATCTTGCAGACGCTGCTCAAGGATTTCAATGCTGGCCTGGCTATGATCCCGTTCGATATTGGCCCGGCAGCGTTCGACCATGGCGGCAGAATTGTCGACGCCGACCAGATGGCAGGACGCTGGCAGGTGCTGGCGCAATTTGAGTGTGGAGGCACCCAGGGAGCAGCCGAGATCGTAGCAATTGGTACCCGGAACCACATATTTCTCGGTAATGACGCCAATCAGGTCTAACATGAGAGCGTAGCCGGGAACGGAGCGGTTGATCATATTCTCGAACACATCTGCCACTTTTGCGTCGAAACTAAAGTCGGCTACCTGATCGATGGGTGCTGCATAGACCTTGTCTTTGTTCATGGACTGCGGGGATCCAGGTGATGATTGGGTTAGTTTACTAAAATTACCTCGGTTTTGTGCCTCCACTAGATCAGGGTCAGGGCTTGATTAATCGGCTGACATGGATATATTGGAGTAGTAGAGAATTAAATACTTATATCTGGCTAGGAAAGATAAGGCGAAGTGAAATGAGTGTAAGGATTCTTCGAATAAATACTGCTGGCGCTGCCATTGAATGGTTAAGCTGGCAGGATGCGGTTTGCCTGCACGCACGGGAACTGGTCAGCTGGACTTATGGTGAGGAAGTGATGGCAGTCCGGGGTGGTCACTCGCGCCTGACCGGCGAACAAACAGTTGTGCAGCTCAACAGCATTATGGCCTGCAAGGGTAAAGTCTATGCCAATGGCCGCAAGCATCCGCCCTTAACCAATCGTGCTTTGTTTCGTCGTGACCAGAATACTTGCCTCTACTGTGGCAAACACTTCCTCGATAACCAGTTGAGCCGGGACCATGTGAAGCCGATTTCTCGTGGTGGTCGCGACGCCTGGACCAACGTCGTTACCTCCTGTAAACGATGTAATGCAAGAAAGGGGAGTCATATTCTGGACGAGATCACCATGGAATTGCTGGCTTTGCCCTATATGCCGAATCATGCGGAATATCTTGCCCTATCCCACAGCGGCAGGATACTGGGTGACCAGATGGCTTTTCTGCGGAGGCAATTTTCATCCAATAGTCGACTTCTTCACGATAACGAACATTTGCTGGCTTCTTAACCCTGACTAGGGTTAGGGTGTTGTTTTTTAGCCACCTATAGTTTATCTCGTGCCGAGAACCCTCTGTAACATTCTTCATACTTCAGATATTCACTTGGATAACGATATCGGCGGCGAAGGAAATGAAAGCCCGGCTCAACTCGGGTTTATGCATGTGATTGATGCTGCCCTGGAGATGCAGGTGCAACTGTTTTTGCTGGCAGGTGATTTATTCGATCACAACCGTGTTAAGGAACCCTGCCTCGCGTTTGCCTCGAACCAGCTATCCCGCCTTACTTGTCCGGTTGTGATGATTTCCGGCAATCACGATTGCATGGCGGATTATTCGATTTACCAGACCTATGATCCAACCCTGGCAGGCGACCACATTCATTTCATCAAGGATGCTGATGGTGGTGTCGTAGATTTTGAGTCGCTGGGTGTTCGGGTCTGGGGTAAGGGCATTGTTGACCATCACCCTGGCAACAAACCTTTGGCTTGTGTCCCCGCGCCGGATTTTGATGGTTGGAATATCGGCGTCACCCATGGTTATTATGTAGGCCGTGGCGGGGAAAGCTACTCGTCACTGATTACGCCTGATGAAATTGCCGAGAGCCGATTCGACTACCTGGCACTGGGACATGTACATGTGTTTTCAACCATGCACCATGGCGACACCCACGCGGCATACCCAGGTTCACCGAACATTGGGCAGGGCATCAGGGAGAAGACGGCTGCGCATATTCTGCTCGATCCTGAATCCGGCGTGACGATTAATCGAATATTGCTTTAACAGGCTATTGCTCTAACAAGCTATAGCCTTACCAGGGTCTGCGGGATTTCTCCCAATCAAACGGTTCCATGCCTGACTCGGTTAACTGATGAATGGTTGCAGCGGGCTTTGGACCAGACAGGTCGAGAAACCCGATGGTACCTAACTGGGTATTGAGATTGTGGGGTAAAACGGGAGAGCCGGGGTTGATGCACAAGACATCGTCAATCAGGTCAATTTGTTCCACATGAGTGTCACCGTAAATCATCACATCCAATTGGTCATCCGGGTAGAGCTTTTCCAACCACTTGCTAACCGTTAGGTGCGGGGGAATCGGTGGCATGGGAATATAGTGAGTCAGGCCTATCTTGAAACCGTTAAACTCCAGCAGCCAGGTTTCCTGTAAACGCTTGTCGTTGGGCTGGGTGCTGCGACCACTGGAACCGTCATCACCGTTACCCCGGGCTGCATAGACAGGCGCCACTTTTTCGAGCTCGTCTATCGCTGAGATATCATAGATATCACCAGCGTGGAGAATGCACTCAACGCCCTGGAATAGATCAAAAACATGGGGCCAGAGCGAGTCTCTGGCTTCCGGAATATGGGTGTCCGATATTAATCCAATTTTCATAGTAGTGTCGTGTCCTGCATAGATAGCACTTTAAGCACCTAGGTGATAATGCCTTCTTCTTTCAATACTACCTGTTCTGCCTCTGAGATGCCTATTTCGCTGAGTAGCTCGCTGTTATGCTCACCGTAAAGTGGCGCACCACGTTGCAGTTCAGGACTGGATTCGCTAAATCTTGCAGCAGGGCGTGTCTGTCGAATTCGCCCGGCGACCGGATGGTCAGATTCATAAATCAGTTCATTCGCCGTGATGACAGGGTGATTAATCATCTCCTTTCGCTTCAGCACCGGCGAACACGGAACTCCGGCCTGATCGAGAACTTCAAGCCATTCTTCGGCTGTTCTTGCAAGCAGGGCTTGCTGGGTCATCTGCAGTCGTTCGTTGGCGTTCCTATCACGCAAAGCTGGCGTCTTGAATCTCTCATCGTCAAGCCATTCCGGATGCCCGACCGCGGGACAAAGTGCCTGCCACTGTTTGTTGGACATGGCCGAAACACTGATGTAAGCGGTTTTTGTTTCATATATAAGATCGATAAATGTCGCCGCACGCTGAACACTGACCTCCTTGCCAACGAAGGTCTGGCCACCCATATCTGACGCCCAGAGAAATGACACCACAGTATCCAGCATGGAAACACGAACATGCTGGCCTTCGCCGGTTTTCTCACGATGTGCCAGGGCCGCCGTGACAGCCTGGGCTGTGGTCATACCTGTCAGCTTGTCGGGCAAAATCGTTCTTACCAGTCGTGGTCTCTCCTCGTCAGAGCCAGCCTGGATGGTAGTGAGGCCGCTGATCGCCTGCACGATAGGGTCATACACCGGTTTATGGGCCCAGGGGTTGTCTTCTCCAAAACCACTGATCGAGGTGTAGATGATATCGGGTTTGACCGCCCGTACCTGCGCTTCGCCAACACCCAGCCGTTCTACCACACCGGGTCTGAAGTTCTGTATGAGTACATCGGCTGTTTCAACCAGCTTGAGCAGAATCTGCCTTCCCTTATCGGATTTCAGATCCAGCGTCATACCGCGTTTGCTTCGGTTGTTGTTCAGAAACGTCGCGGTAAACTGATTGGCTCCGTACCCGGCGCCGCGAGCATGGTCAGGTGAAGCGACTGATTCAATTTTGATCACATCAGCGCCCTGGTCACCTAACAACATGGTCGCAAAGGGACCTGAGATAACAGTGGTCAAATCAATAATTCGGTATCCGGATAAAGGACCTGCCATTATGCACTTCCAAAACAAATGAGTTGAGGCAGTTTATCTGTGGGGCAGGGTTTTCGTCCAGCGGTGTGGTAAAAAGGGAGGTTGTTTATTCTGGGGAGATCTGGACGCGGGGAATAGTGGATTCTTCATCAAGTATTCGGGATATGTCGCCCATTTCATCCTCGATTTCTCGGATCAGTTGCTGCGCAGAAATGTTTCTGTCTTCCGTGGTCCCCGGAGTCACTTGATACTCGTTTTGAATATAGAATTGGAAATATATGCCCCTCCGATCCGAAAGTGCTGAAAAAAAGATGAGATGGTTGTTTTTGAGGGTGAAGTGACATTAAGTTGAAAGTTGTCTCATTTTGTATCATGTCGGCATTACCAAGTTCGGGAACAGATAATTCATCACAACTCACCTTGCCCATACCAGGTCAGATTCACTGGCTTTTCGGTTATATTACGGATGGTTAAACCAGGAATAATCAACAGCAAAAGGAGATCAAATGGAAAGTGAAAGTGAAGGCACCCAAGCGGTTTCGGCATTTATCGACGCGTTTAATGCCCAGGATCATGTGGCGTTGGCCGCGTCCCTCAATTATCCACACATCCGGTTGGCCAATAACAGATATATGACCGTGGAATCAGCAGAAGACTTTGCCCGCATGAGCCAGAAAGGGAAAACCCGCCTGTCGGAAGAGGGTTGGCACCATACGGTGAGGAGCTCCATAGCAGTCATTCATTCAGGGGAGGATAAGGAACACCTGGCCCTCACCATGGACCGATGCCACGAGGATGGCACGGTTTACAATAGCTTCGATACCTTCTGGATCGCGACAAAGCAGGACGGCCACTGGGGAATACAATTTCGCTCCAGCTTCCTGCGCTGACAGGTAAAAGTACAGAATCTGGATCGCTGCTTTCTGCTAACATAACGCCTCCCAACCGGGAGTAATCGCAGGAGAGAGAAATGTCGGCATTGGAAGTTGGTCAGGCATTGGTTGAAATGGTATCCAAAGGTCGCGAAAGTGAGCAGGCATTTGTTACCCAGTATTATTCAGACGAGATCGTCAGCATTGAAGGTGGAGACTCAGCCGAAATGCCCGCCCGGATGGAGGGTATTGAAGCCATCAGAGGCAAGCACGATTGGTGGTACGACAACAACGACGTGCATAGTACGGATGTCGAAGGCCCCTATGTGGGCAATCGGGACGATCAGTTCGTTGTAAAGTTCATCCTGGACATGACGCCCACGGATGGTGAGCGTACGCAAATGGAAGAAGTTGCGATTTTCACAGTCAAGGATGACAAGATTGTCCACGAAGAATACCTGTACCGCGTGGGTTAAGAATCGGGAGAATCCGGGTGCTCACGCAGGGTACCCGCTACTTTCTGGACTGTAGGAATCTAAACAAATATAATGCGCGCCCGCGTCAATTCATTCAATTGACCCAGCTTAAATGCGCCCATAGCTCAGCTGGATAGAGCACCAGGCTTCGAACCTGGGTGTCGGGGGTTCGAATCCCTCTGGGCGTGCCATTTTTAAAGGCCCTGACTCGATCGTTGAGGGGCAATTTGCCACTTATTCCGGCCACTGTCACCTATTTTTGTCTGGTATGTTGATATCAACCACACGTTCACCAACTTGATAGCCCCATGGTCATGAATGTAAATCGGCAAACGTATTGTATGCTTCTCTCAAATCTGAACCCAGCCCGATCCAGCCTTTGTCGAACAAATGTTTGAATCTAGGTGGGACTCGGATTTGGATGCGTTTTAGAATCGCCGTTAATTTGAGTCACTTCGTAAACTGGCTCCCAACGCGCCCGCAATTTGGCATAGGGTGCATCGTTAGGTTCACCGGTTCTTACCAAATTCCGTTTCCCTTAACGACTCATCTTTATGGGTGAACAATCTCTTTGGAACCGTCATGTATTCCGCGTGATCGGAGACAACCAAGAAATCCAGTGGTGTTTCAATTTGTATCAACGTGCGATTGGAAGTGTTGATTACAGGAAAACCCTTAGCCCAACGATAAGCCGCTACTGGAGTTCCATCCCTGTTATTAAAAAAATAATGTATCCTTTGAATTAGAGGTATGTAAGTGTATCCCCCCAGTTGAGACTGGTGTCTTCGGCATTGACTAAGGCTGGCGTAAATATCGCGATTGAGAATGCAATTAGGTTTTTTTTCATAGTATCTCTCGTTTAGTTAACGTCGTGCATTTGGCGAAAATTTAAGCAGCAGGGACCATATTATGTATCCTCGGGCAAACCGCATAAGCAGTGGCGTTAGCAATTGGATATGATCGAGGTTACCTTCAACATGGTCTCGAAGCATCTTTGTATTAATTCATTCTTAAAGGCAATCGATAAAATAATGACGAATTTAACTGAAACAACCTTTAGAGCCGCCAGGTATCTGCTATTAATAGTCGTTCCTATTGCATTGCTAACTGGCTCAGTACAGGCGCAGGAGTCAGAGCCCAACTAGAACCGGTCGGTGCTCCCGATCCTCCAGCCCGAGTTCAAGGGCAAAGCTGGTCTAAGGGTCTCAGAGTCAGTACTGGACTTCCCGGCCGAGGTCGCGGCTCCGAAAGGTGCGCCCAACATCCTGCTCATCATGCCGGATGATGTGGGCTTCGGTGCCACCGCGCCATTTGGTGGTCCAGTCCCCACACCGGCGCTTGATCGAATTGCCAACGCCGGGTTGCGCTATAACCAGTTCCACACCACCGCGCTCTGCTCGCCGACGCGCGCAGCGCTTCTCACTGGACGCAACCACCACTCTGTGGCCACCGGTGTGATCATGGAGCTCGGCACCGGCATGCCTGGTTACAACTCCTTGATGTCAAAGCAAAACGGCAGCGTCGCTGAGATCCTAAAGCAGAACGGCTACAACACGATCTGGTACGGGAAGAACCACAACGTGCCTGACTGGCATTCCAGCGAGGCAGGACCGTTTGACCTCTGGCCCACGGGCCTTGGGTTCGAGAACTTCTTCGGCTTCATAGGCGGTGATACGAGCCAGTTCACACCAGCCATCTTCGACGGCACCAAACCAGTCGAGCCGCCAAACACCAAGGACTACCACCTTGACGAGGACATGGCGGACCGGGCGGTTCGTTACATTCAGCAGCAGCATGCGCTCGCCCCTGACAAACCGTTCCTGGTTTATTACGCGCCCGGCACATCGCACGCGCCGCACCACGCACCCAAGGAGTGGATCGAGAAATTCAAGGGCCAGTTTGATCAGGGGTGGGACGAGATGCGGAAGGAGACTTTTGCCCGACAGCTGGCTATGGGGATCATCCCCAAGGGCACCAAGCTCACCAAGCGCCCGGACGCGCTACGTGCCTGGGATTCGCTGAACGACGACCAGAAGGAGCTGTACTCCCGGATGATGGAAGTCTACGCCGGTGCGCTGGCACACATGGACTACCAGATCGCCCGTATCCTTGATGCGGTCGAAGCGACGGGTGAGATGGATAATACGTTGGTCATGTACATCGTCGGTGACAACGGCGCCAGCGCGGAAGGCAGCCCTGACGGCCTACTCAACGAGATGACTTTCTTCAACGGCATCACGGTGCCTTTCGAGGACACGTACGCGCGGATCGACGAACTTGGTGGTCCGAACACCTTCGGGCACTTCCCGTCGGCATGGGCGCACGCAATGGACACGCCGTTTCAGTGGACCAAGCAGATCGCGTCGCATTTCGGCGGCACCCGCAACGGTCTCGCGATCTCGTGGCCAGACGGCATCAAAGGAAAGGGCGAGATTCGAAATCAGTTCCACCACATCATTGATATCATGCCGACGATTCTCGAGGCCACTGGCTTACCCGCGCCCGATTCGATCAATGGAGTGCCGCAGCGCTCAATCGAGGGCACAAGCATGGCGTACTCCTTCAATGACTCCAAAGCGCCCTCTACACGTACGCGACAGTACTTCGAGATGATAGGCAACCGGGCAATCTATGACAACGGCTGGATCGCCAGCACGACACCGCCTACCGCTCCGTGGGCCAGCTTCGCTGCGCCGGGCGATCCGATCACCGACTTCGAGTGGGAGCTCTACAACGTTGCGGAGGACTTCTCGCAGAGCGAGAACCTCGCGGAGAAGCACCCTGAACGGCTCGCGGAGATGCAGTTGGTATTCTATGGCGAAGCCGCGAAGTACAACGTTCTGCCCATCGACAATAGTAGGGTCGAGCGGCTCGATGTAAGCCTACGCCCGAGCCTTACCTAAGGCCGCGACACGTTCACCTACTATGATGGCATGCACCGCATTCCAGAGGGCACCGCGCCGGACCTCAAAAACAAGGACCACGACATCACTGTAGAAATCGAGATCGGTGATGGAATGCCCGAGGGCATGTTAGTAACGCAAGGCGGCCGTTTCGGTGGCTGGGGTCTGTACGTGATCGATGGCGTGCCGGTCTACACGTACAATGTTGCGAACCTTGAGCGGTATAGCACACGGTCTACGAAGAAGCTGACTCCAGGCAAGCACACGATTCGCTATTCATTTGATTACAAAGGTGGAAAGCGGCCAGGTGGGGGTGGTACAGGCAAACTGTTCGTCGACGGCGCGGAGGTCGCGCAGGTCGATGTCAAGCGCACAATGGGCTTTCGTATCTCTCTCGACGAGACCTTTGATATCGGCATGGACGCAGGTGAGCCCGTCAGCGAGGAGTATCACGTCCCGTTCGATTTTACAGACGAAATCAGCAAGGTAGTCGTGAAGCTTGGAGACTGACAGCATATGGCCGTCCCTCAATAACTAGAGAACAATGACTCTTAGTCGAAACGGCCTGGCATCACATGGCTGACAATCGCGTGCGGTGGACGAGCCGAGGCGTTTCGCTGGTGAATCACAGAGCGGGATCTCTGGCGAAAGCTCGGCAAGTCTTTCTACTGGTACGTCCATATATTAATTTTCTTCCTGCCGCAACCAGCCTGCTGAATAGGTCAGGATCACCCCATAGTGCCACTCCTGTGACGTATTAGCACCTGCACCGTGAAGTAGTCCGCCCGTCCAGTAGAGTACAGAACCGGCTGGCATCTCTGCCTCGACAATCTCCTCATTGATTACTTTCCGGTCACCAGGCCACTTGTGGCTTCCCGGCACAAGCAACGTTCATTTAGGTATACCCGGACCGCAGCCGGGACAACCCCAGCGAACCTATGCTGCACTTTCCAGCCGCCGTTTCGTTGGATGTCTGTGCGCAACTTGGACTCGGAAGAAAATAAAATTCAATGTCACAATGACAGGTTCATCGAATCGAGACTAGTTCGTTTGCTATATCTTGATTTGATACCGCATTATGGGCATTGTTTTATTTCGGTAAGTAAACCTAATGAAGGTAGGTTCATGATCAAAAAAATCAGCATAGGTATTCTGGCTTCCCTGGTGCTTATCTCAGTAGTTACTTATATCTTTTATTCGAGTTTTCGAGATGAGCAACTGGATCTGTTGGCGTCGGGAAGCCAGATCGCAGACACTTCGGCAGGACCGATTGAGTATCAAATGGTCGGTAACACCGGCCCGGTGCTGCTATTTTTACACGGCACACCCGGTGGCTATGATCAGGCACCGCCAACCCCAGGATTTCGAGTGCTTGCTCCATCTCGACCCGGTTATCTACGTACTCCCTTGGTAGTGGGCAGAACACCCGTTAAGCAGGCGCAGGCTTACGCGGCTTTGCTGGAGTCGTTAGATATTGACTCCGTAATTGTGATGGGTGCTTCAGGTGGTGGACCTTCTTCTCTTGCCTTTGCTTCACTCTACCCGGAACGAACAGTGGCTCTAATTGCCATGGAAGCGGTTTCTCAGAAGTTGGACCTTGGTGAAGAGTCGGAAGCGCCCGCTTTTATGCAATCAGATTTTGTCATGTGGGCGATGATATCGTTGATGAACAGGCTTATGGGTCCAGAAGGAATCGTCGGATTAATGATACCAGACCCAGCTAATCAACAATTGGTACTGCAGGATGCGGAAAAAACAGCCAATCTGGGAGCCTTGATGTGGTCGATATGGCCAATTTCACAGCGCGAGACTGGACAGAGAAACGACTCGTCGGTATTTAGCTCTCTCGACCTGCCTAACTCGGAAATCACTGTGCCGACTTTGATTATTCATGGTACTGAAGACATCAATGTGCCTTTCGCACAAAGTGAAATACTTGTTAATCAGATTCCGGGCGCAATACTGCACAGAATTGAGGGCGGTGATCATATGATGCCATTTTCTCATTCAGAAGAAGTAGAAACTGCGATTGACCAGTTTCTGGCTACATTGAACATTGGGGATGGGAATTGAGTTTACAAAATACACTTCCTTAAGACACTGTTGTTCGTTTCATGAATGTGTCTCAGTGAATATCATGCTCAATGAACCCACGAAAAACTCAGATCATATGCCCTGATTAAAGAGCCATCCTTCACGCTCTAAACCCGACATGGCTGATCTGATCAGAACTCACAACCAGAGCCCTTCTTTCTGGCGATTCTGGCTTGTTCTCCAGCTTTCGTCAGCGTTTCCTTTTGGTCCAGGAGATTGATCGCCTGCTTAAATCTGGGAGTTCTGGCATACGCCGCGACATAAGATTCAGGCCTTATTGTGCCGTCGAATTTCCAGGCTTCGTCAATGAGAGGTCTTGCCTCTTCAAATCTGCGTAATTCAATCAGTGCTTCCCATCGAATCGAAAGCAGGTCTGCCCTTGCTCCACCGCCAGTTGCCAACTCTAATCCCCTGGAAGATTCGGCCAGTGATAGTTCGTAATGACCACTCAAGAACAGTAACCATGCGTAGTTGTATTGGAAATTGGCCTGTTCAAAATGGAACGGGATTTTTGCTGCAGTTGACATCAAACTCTATGCTGCATGCATTCTGCCTTCGCGAAGAGCGATCATGGACAATGCTGCAGGAAACCATCCCCATTCAGGGTGTTGCTTCATGCCTTGTTGAAGTAGTTGGTTTGCTTTGCGGTAGTCCAATGTCATCAGCAGATGGACTCGCCCTGCCTGAAGCAGGTTTTGAGGATCCTTGGGATTAAGCTCGATCGCCTTTTCAATATAGGTGAGCGCGGCGTTTGTTGCCTCGTTGTGAGACATTCCCCCTAAGCCATACGTATATATCTTGGAAAGGAGTAGATAAGGGAGCGCAAATTGAGGATCAACTTCGATCGACTTCTCGAGGTAATTTTTTTGAATCCGGTGAGAACCTCCTTCACCTGTATTAGCGAGACGCGCCTGCTCATGAGCTTTGAGAAAATCTTCACGCGCTTTGGGTTTCGCTGATTCGAGACTGGGGTGTATCGATGCGTATTGTTTAAGTAAATCGAAGCCTAACCATATGGCAGAAAGTTCAGCGATAGAATTGGCGACTTCGGATTGCAGTGTAAATACATCAGTATTGTCGAGTGATCGAAGATAGGTTTTTGACCAGATGCTTGAATTGTCCGCTCTGACCAATTGGGCTCGAATCTGAATAGCTTTACTCCCTGGTTGGATGTTGCCCCGAAGTACATAGTGGAAATCGTGCGCATCGTTCTGATATCCGTCGGATTTAGAGACTCTCAGTGCGTGGCAGATGGGTTCAAGAGCACATGCGCGTTTTTGCGTAAGCTGTCGCACAACCTCGTCAGATAACCCTCTTGAGATGGCTTCCATTTCCGGGTCCGAGAAACCAGGCTGAAAAGGAAGCACAACAATCGAAAAGGCCTTTGCCCAATCGAAAACCACCACCTCACTTGCAGGTTCTTCTTTCACACCTACTGGGACAAATTGGCTATAAAGAAGAAAACCTGTTCCGAAAATTGCAAGAGCGATGAGTCCGCGCCACAGGCCTCTATGCTTAGGTGTAGCCGGTCTCGGTACGCTGATCTGCTCCATCAATTTCGCCATTCGATTTTGCAGCTTGTCTCGATACTCCTGATCCGCCAGGGCATGTTTCAGTACGGCCTGTTGGGCGGGCAGGTTGAGTGATAATCCCCCCGGTAGATCTGTCTGTTGGAGATGCACGGCGAGAATGGGGATTTCTTTTTTTAGTGCGAAGTTCACTTCATTGCGACAGTTCTGGGATTCAGCTGATTGAGGAGTGACAAAGAACAGAAATAGCTTGGCGCCTTCGATATGATTGGCCAGATCTTCACTCCACTCTGTGCCCACTTCGATGCCATCGTCGTACCAGATGTTGAAACCGCAATCCTTCAACCAAGTCAGTTCGGCGTACACATGAGATGAGTCCTTGTGGGAATAACTCACAAAGACGTAACGTTCATCGCCTGTATAAGCTGGGAACGGCCGTGTCATCACATTTCTTACTTTTTACGGTGCAATAAGGTTGCCGTTTATCAAGGTGTAAATCAAGGTACTCAGATTTAGCGGGTAGACAGTTCTTGAAAAAGTTATAGAACTGTAACCTTATGATTCTGGGTCAGATGGAGTTCAGATATCTAACGATCGCTTGTTTAGAGCTCATACCATATGCAGTAACGGAGAGGTGTCGATGATGCATCGCATAGGTCATCTCTATAGATTCTTAATCAACTCGACACTACAACTCTCAATAGTCGGTTTGGGGTTTGTATGAAGTGTCGCAATGCACTGGCGATGACCCAGGATTCAGATCTTACAGAGCCATGCTCAATGCAACCATTGATAGATGCAATTAGTACATCCAGATCTCCTTTGGAACCTGGCCAGGCGACAAGATTTGCCGTCTGTATTCGACGAAATTCCAACGGTAGTTTTACATCATCAATAATTACCGGTACCAGAAGTTCACGATCGCGACCGTCCTGGGCTTCATTGCGAACCCAATCGGAATCGACTGATTTTTGTGACCAAAGCACAACAACGCATAATGCCTCATCCATCACCCATGACAACCTATCATAGCAAGGTCGCTTAAAGCAGATGCAATGGTAATCAACGGCTACTGGACGCAGGCAAATGCTCCGACGAATGAACCATTGCTACCTGAGTAACATAAGGCACTGCCAGTTGAAGGCCTGAAGTCACAGGGCTGGCCCGCACCGCATTGTTTGCCTTGTTGATAAGTGTAAAGGGGTGCGACGAACAGTTTTTTGTCGACATAGTTTTTGGGGAGCTTACCGACATCGATGTCGTCACATAACATGGCGTTTGAAGGATGCAATGTACCGGCGTTCCAGCTGCCACGATGTGGGGTCCCTCTATCATCGGATTCGGTAAATCAAACTACAAGTACGCCAATGGTCAGGACGGGGAAATCTGCATGCTGGGTTTTTCGCCGAGAGCTCAGGCACTGGCCTTCTATGTCACGACAAAATTCAAAAACGCAGACAGTTTGATCAAGAGGTTAGGCAAACACAAAACCGCTCGCGGCGGTTGCTGGTATATCAACAAATTGGATGATGTGGATCTTAAGGTACTGGAACAAATCCTCGCTGGCGCCTTCAAACACAGCATGAAGAAACAACAACAGTTCGAACTCGCTTAAGATCGAGTTACCCTCGGGCAAAGCCGGAAAAACCCGGATGGTATCTTCCGGCTATCTAAACGGGGTAAATCCTCAGTTCACTGAACGATCGGTAGATTCCCAGTAAGGCGCCCTCAATTCCCTCTTCAGCACTTTACCAGGCCCTGATTTGGGCAACGGCTCGTGTTGAATGTCAATGGCCTTGGGCACCTTGTAACCGGCAATGTGTTCCCGGCAAAAATCAATAATCTCCGCAGGATCTACATTGCTATGTTCTGCCCGGGGCACAACAACGGCATGCACTGCCTCTCCCCATTTTTCATCCGGTACGCCGAAGGCCGCGGCTTCCAGAACAGCGGGATGTTTGTACAAAATCTCTTCAACTTCGGTGGAGTAGACATTCTCTCCTCCACTCACAATCATGTCCTTGGAACGATCCACCAGGAACAAGTAACCAGCCGCATCGAGGTAACCCAGGTCACCGGTCCAGTAATCACCATTTTTTAGTACTGTGGCGGTTTGCTCTTCCTTATTCCAGTACCCCTTCATCACATTGGTGCCAGCGACAACTACTTCTCCGACTTCGCCGGTTGGCATTTCGTTACCTTCTGGGTCGCAAATGCTCACGTAACAACCAATCACCGATCTGCCACAGGAACGAGCCCTCGGATCATCAACAAGTTTTTCTTCATTACACAAAATTGTGGCCAGGGGTGACAGCTCCGTAGCGCCGTAGACTTCAACCATCTGGGCGCTGGGAAAAGCGCTGCTGGTACGGCGAATCACTTCAGTCGCGATGGGAGAGCCGCCGTGGGCGAGAATTTCCAGGCTATCTGTCTTACGTGGATTCGAATGCTGTTCTTCCGCCAACGCCGATAACATGGTGGGCACGCCCAGGGTGATGTTAATCTCATGTTTCTCGATCAGGTCGAGAGCTACTTTTGGGTCGAATGTGCCCAACGATATTTGACATGAGCCCAGCCATATAGCACCAAGAATCCCGTTGGAACCAGCGGCGTGGAACATTGGCGCCATGACCAGGATTCGATCTTCGGAAGTCTGGGGAATCGTTGCCAACCAGTTATGCGTGTTGGCGATCAAATTGCGATGGGTCAACATGACCCCCTTGCTGGCACCGGTGGTACCACCGGTATAAAACAACCCGGCTAGTGCATCTTCATCCGGATCCTCACCAAGAACAGCCTCACTGGCCTGATCTAACAACGCTTCATAGTCATTTGGCAGGGTGATCACGTGATCAACTATTTCCGCCAATTCGCCGAGTTCGGTCCGATCGGTAATTAGGATTTTGGCCCCAGAGTCTTTTAATGCGTAGGCTAACTCAGGCATTGCGTGACGGGTGTTCATCGGCACCACGACCATGCCACCAGCAGGAACACCTACATAAGTCTCCACATACTGGTGTGAATTGTTGGCCAGGATAGCGACTCGGTCACCCTTTTGAGCCCCCTTTGACCTTAAACCCCCAACCAACAAACTGCAGCGGCGCCATAAGTCTGCATAGGTAAATTCGACATCATCGTTGATCAGCGCGATTTCTTGCGGGCCAATTTGCATGGCCCGCTTCAATGGATCGATCAGTGTGTGCATTCGCTGTTTGTCCTTTTCGTGTTCAGGTTTGTGTTCTTTCGACTATAAGAAGCGAAATACTACTCGATTTATCCTCGAAGGACAGCAGCAACTACCATATTGGTACACGAAAACAGGTTCGATCATGACAAATCACGAATTGACACTTTGTCATAATTGCTGTTATCTCGGAACCCCATAACATAATACTAGCGCCTCTACAGCAAGAGATTTACGCTGGGTTTTACGCTATCAACGTGACAGGAAACCATGATCGATACCGGCCCACATCGTCTTGACAAGGTGCGCACAATTCTCAGCCCGGATGGCGCTGCTCACTTGAAAACAGATAGCCCGACATTCTATGCAGACCTGGACAATGAGTTCGGCGACTTCAGCGGCCACATGTTATGTTCCCAGCACAGCTTCGATGAACCCTGGGGAGTGTGGGAGATTCACCCTCATGGAGATGAATGGGTTTACCTGCTGAGTGGTGATACTGATTTCGTTTTAATGGTGGATGGCGAAGAAGAAACCATCCGGGTATCAACACCCGGTACTTATGTTATTGTGCCAAAAGGCGTCTGGCATACGGCGAAGCCACACTCGCCGACCACCATGTTATTCGTAACACCTGGCCAAGGCACGATTAATGCGTTGGAACCCGGCGGCGAACCGCTTTAAGATTCCAGATGGTTTTGGCTTTGATTCGTTTGACTTCTCTATAGGAGAATCGATAATAGTCGCATGTTTGCAATCGGCTATTCTATTTTCAGTACCTTTGCTGTTGAACGGATAGAGGAGCACATATACCCGGTTCTTATCTGAAGGCCATTCCTTGGGAGGTACCGGATTTCTCAATTGGATCCCATTCGGATGTACTGATTCAGTTACATCGTGATTCCTTGGATCAAGGATATGCTGTTGATTCCAGCTTCCACAATTATTTGATGGTACCCTGCAAACAGTAGGGAGGCTAGTGATCACAGTTTAGTCTAGGTAAATTTCGGTAAGAAAAATCAGCTGCCTCGAGGCAGCACAAACAAGGACAAGTTAAATGGCTGGCTACTTAATCGCAAATTACAATATTACTAACCAGGAAGGGTATCAGACCTACATTGCTGCCGTTGGGCCGACAATAATTGCTCATGGGGGTGAGATATTGGTCGCTGGTCCAGGCAGTGAAGCCGTCGAAGGAGAACCTGGTGCCGTAACGGTTGTACTCAAATTTTCGTCGAAAGACGCACTTCGGTCCTGGTACGACTCTCCAGAGTATCAAGAAATTATTCATCATCGCACCGACAACACACAAGGGAGCCTCGTGTTTGCCGACGAGTTTGTGATGCCGAGTTGAACGTCGTTAGTTAACTCATTGTGCGGGTCCGGGCAGCGTTACAGGGGCTCGTCCAGGTTAGCCGCAGATTCGGCAGCCAGTGTCCCAAGTGAGCGACTTGTAAAGCTCTTGGTAGCTTGTGTGCGTGCTTGATTAAAGCACTGATGACGGTCTCAGAATCCGCAGCTTTCAGTTTTGCCATCATGACATAACGTGTTTGACGCTCGACCAAAGTCTCAATCTGGCTGTTGTTTGTACCGATGAATAAATCACCTTCCCAATGTCTGGCACAGCATGATTTTCTACTGAAGCTGGACGCCCCCTAATCGAGATCGTGTTGTTAATGACGAGAGCGTCTCTTAGGGCGAGTGCGCCTGAGATGCGGTATTGCGGGCAACAGACGGCTGTAAAATTATTTCCCGGAAAGCCTCCAGTCGGCCCAGAAGCAGACATCCGAGGGTTTGCATTACTTCTGGGATGTGTGGAAATATGTCCACCTTTCTTAAAGGATGAGTGGCGTATGTTCCATCTACCATATTGTTATGTGACATGGGATAACCGATGCTAAACACAGCCTCTTGCCATTGCGGTGCTGTCATTATGTTGCTTTCGAAGAAGCCTTCAGAGATCTTCGAATGCAATTGCTCAATCTGTCGTAGGCTTGGCGTACTTTGGGCATACTACCCGTGTGATGACGTAATATTCAAAAAGGGCAAAAGCACCACGAACATATACACTTGGAACAAAAAGATTCTGGAATTTCATAGCTGCTCTGAATGTGGTTGTACCACACACTGGGTCGCAACTGATCTAAGCTTTCGAGAAAAAATGGGTGTCAACGCCAGACTTATAGATGGGTTAAGTCCTACAAACACTGCACTGGGGCACGTAGACCATGGAGAAATCAAGTGGTTCTGGACACGCGAGTCACGCACATAACAAGCGCTTGAACTCATTCCGGCCTCCGGCCTCCATTGGGACGCTCCGCCCTGCTGCACGCCCCTTATGCTGGCGTTAGGCATCAGATGAATATCCAAGACCTCTGAGCACTCGGAGAACTGATAGCGGCAGTTGCTGTTTTCGCGTCGTTACTTTTTGTTGGCTACCAGCTTCGCCAAGGCGGTGCGATCGAAAAGGCGAATGCTCAACGTGACCTTCTGCGGCAAGTCGCAGAATGGATGTCCTTAACATCTGAAGACTCTCTATTGTTTGAGGCGGTGCGTGAATGTTTGTTCGAATATGATGATGCGGAACCAATAGTAAAAGATCACTTCAATCAGTCGGCCGCTTAACTAG
>JAPYTQ010000018.1:0-31841 GCA_029941905.1 Pseudomonadales bacterium
TTGAGTTTCCACGGGATGAAGTCCCCAAGGTATATGACGCACTCAATGTCGATGAAAAAGACCTGACGCTAGAAGTGCAGCAGCAGCTCGGTGATGGTGTTGTTAGAACCATTGCAATGGGTAGCTCGGAAGGCGTTAGCCGTGGCCTTGCGGTAAGCAATACCAATACGCCTATTTCTGTACCGGTAGGTGAAGAAACCCTGGGTCGAATCATGGACGTTCTGGGTAACCCCATCGATGAAAAGGGGCCGATCGGTGAAAAGTCCCGTATGCCAATTCACCGGGCTCCCCCTACTTATGAGGAACAGGCTGGTGGCCGCGATCTGCTTGAAACCGGCGTAAAAGTCATCGATCTTATTTGCCCTTTCGCGAAAGGGGGTAAGGTGGGTTTGTTTGGTGGCGCCGGTGTTGGCAAGACGGTAACGATGCTTGAACTGATCAACAATATTGCGACAGAACATGAGGGTTTGTCAGTCTTTGCAGGGGTTGGGGAAAGAACCCGTGAAGGTAACGATTTCTATCACGAAATGCACGATGCCGGTGTACTCGATAAAATATCCATGGTTTTTGGCCAGATGAATGAACCACCGGGAAACAGACTGCGAGTCGCCCTGTCTGGTCTAACCATGGCTGAAAAGTTTCGTGACGACGGCAAGGATGTGTTGTTCTTTGTCGACAACATCTACCGCTACACACTGGCAGGCACCGAGGTCTCTGCCTTGTTGGGTCGTATGCCGTCAGCAGTGGGGTATCAGCCAACCCTGGCTGAAGAAATGGGTGTGCTGCAGGAACGCATTACCACCACCAAGTCAGGTTCCATTACATCAATCCAGGCAGTTTACGTCCCGGCTGATGACCTGACCGACCCATCTCCGGCGACGACATTTGCACACCTGGATTCAACGGTAACATTGTCGCGGGACATCGCATCGCTGGGTATTTATCCGGCGGTAGATCCGCTTGATTCAACGTCACGACAATTGGATCCACTGGTGGTTGGTGACGAACACTATGACGTTGCTCAAGGCGTCCAGAGTGTATTGCAGAAGTACAAAGAACTGAAAGACATCATCGCGATTCTGGGTATGGACGAACTCTCCGAGGAAGACAAGCTGACGGTTTACCGCGCTCGTAAAGTTTCCCAGTTCTTCTCCCAGCCGATGCACGTGGCAGAGGTGTTTACGGGTCAGCCGGGTGTTTATGTACCTCTGGCGGACACGATACGCAGTTTTAAGGGCATCCTCGACGGCGAATACGATGATCTGCCAGAGGCTGCTTTTAGCATGGTGGGCAGTATTGAACAGGCAATTGAAAAGGCCAAGACCTTATAGGGTTTAATTAAAGGGGTAAGACTCACATGGCAGCAACCGTACATTGCAGTATTGTCAGCGCTGAAGAGGAAATATTCTCGGGCCAGGTGGAGATGGTAGTTGCTACTGGCACCATTGGCGAATTGGGCATATTTCCTGGCCACACTCCCTTGCTGACCGGTGTAAAACCGGGTCCGGTGAGATTGAAGCTGGAGGGTAGCGAAGAAGAGATCTTTTATGCCTCCGGTGGTTATATCGAGATACAGCCAACGTCTATTACGATTCTCGCCGATACCGCTTTACGAGCGGATGACATGGATGAAGTTGCAGCGGTGGCGGCTCAACGAAAAGCAGAACAGGAACTGGCAGACAATAAGGCTGATATCGATTTTGGCCGGGTGACAGCAGATATACAGGAAACTGCCGCCATGTTACGCACCATCAGAAAGTATCGGCAGTAGTTTTAGCCCAACAAAAAACCAAAGGCGGTGCTACCTTGGTATGACCGCCTTTTTTTTGCCCGCCAATAACGTAACCCGTGTGTTGTCGGGCATATCCACCGCGTTTGTGAAAGGGTAAACTCCTCACAATGCAAAACGTGACACCAAGCCAAATTGAGATTTGTATCCTGGCGGCGGGTATGGGTACGCGGATGAAATCCGACAAGCCCAAAGTGCTTCATCCCATCGGCGGCAAGCCCATGCTTGCCCACCTGCTTGACACCGCTGCCGAACTCAATCCCAAACGAGTGCATGTGGTTATTGGCAGTGGTGCTGACCAGGTAAGATCAACGTTTTGTGATCACGACGTAAATTGGGTGATGCAATCAGAGCAAAAGGGCACAGGCCATGCCGTCATGCAGGCCCTGCCGGACATAGACCCGTCCTCCAGAGTACTCATTCTCCCGGGTGATGGGCCGCTACTCGAACTTCAGACTATTAGAAAGTTGCTTGATGAAGTGTGTGATCTTGGTGTCCTCACGGTAGATCAACCCCACCCTTTCAATTATGGCCGCATCATCAAGGACGGTGATCAACTTATCCAGATTGTTGAGGAACGGGATGCCAATGAGCGGCAAAAAGAAATCAGTGAAATCAATGCCAGCGTGATGATCGCCAGCGCGTCCAGTTTAGATCGTTGGCTATCCAGGATAACGACCGGGAATGCCCAGCAAGAGTATTTACTAACTGATATCGTCGCGATGGCGAACAATGACAAGGCCATTGTCAGGGCAATCAAAACAGTGAATCCGAATGAAGTTCAAGGTGTAAACACCTTTGAACAACTGGCTGCACTAGAAAGCTATTATCAACGAAACATCGCCCGTGGTCTTATGGAAGACGGTGTTCATCTGGTCGATCCACAGCGCATTAATCTTCGCGGGAGCCTCAGCACGGGCCGTGATGTCTCGATTGATGTTAACTGCATTTTTGAGGGCGACGTGGTCCTGGGCAACAATGTGATGATCGGTGCCAACTGCACTATTTCCAGTACCCGTATTGGTAACAATGCCGTCATCAAACCGAACACGATGATCGATGGCGCCGTCATCGCAGACGATTGCTCTGTCGGACCGTTTGCCCGTATTCGACCCGGGACAACCCTTGCCGAGCAGGTGGCCGTGGGTAACTTCGTTGAAATCAAGAAATCCTCACTAGGCAAAGGAACAAAATCAAGTCACCTGACCTACCTGGGTGATGCCATTATTGGCAGTGAAGTGAATATTGGTGCGGGCACTATTACCTGTAATTATGACGGTGTACTTAAACATATCACCGAAATAGGCGACCAGGTTTTTGTCGGCTCCAATTCCTCCCTGGTTGCACCGGTGACCATTGGTGAAGGATCAACCATCGCCGCGGGATCAACAATCACTAGGGAAGTATCTGGTAAGTCACTGGCTATCGCCCGTGGCCGCCAAAAAAACCTGACCAACTGGAAAGGACCTAGAGACAAGTAATGTGCGGGATCGTAGGTGCAGTCACAAGAAGAAAAGCCAGCAGGATATTGCTGGAAGGTCTACAGCGTTTGGAGTATCGCGGCTATGATTCTGCGGGCCTGGCTGTTTTCGGTCAGGACAAGCAAATCCAGCGCTTGCGTCGGGTCGGCAAGGTAAAAGAACTCAGGAACGCTTTGGGAGATAGCAAGGTTGAGGGCAGTGTCGGAATCGCCCACACTCGCTGGGCGACGCATGGCAAACCGACGGAACTAAATGCACATCCCCACGCCTCCAGTGACGAAGTCGCCGTTGTTCACAACGGCATCATCGAGAATCACGAAGAGCTGAGAGCGCAATTGCTCGAAAATGGCTACCGGTTCGAATCAGAAACAGATACAGAAGTGATTGCGCACCTGATTCATCAGGAAGTATGCAACTGCGGTCAGTTTCGTCAAGGCGTTAGTGAAGCACTGAGTAAACTTCAGGGAGCCTATGCCATTGCTGTTGTACACAAGGACTTTGCCGACAGTATCATAGCGGCACGGGTAGGGAGCCCGCTGGTTGTCGGTCTTGGTATTGGTGAAAATTTTATTGCCTCCGATCCCCAGGCGCTACGACCGGTAACAGATCGGTTTATCTTTCTCGAAGAAGGTGAAATTGTTGAAGTATCGGCAGATGAAGTCTCTATTTTTGGTTTAAATGACGAATCTATCGAGAGCCGCGCCGTCAAGTTGGACGATCATCAAGATGCTGCAGACAAGGGAAACTACCGTCACTTCATGATGAAGGAAATCCACGAGCAACCCGAAACCATTCGGGCGACCCTTGAAGGAAGAGTGACCGACAAACATGTGCTGGTGAATGCCTTCGGTTCCGGTGCAAACGAACTATTCAGGCAAACCAGGGCAGTTCAGATCGTTGCTTGTGGCAGTAGCTTTTATACCGGCCAGGTTGCCAAGTACTGGTTTGAGGAAATCGCCGGGGTGCCATGTAACGTCGAGATCGCCAGCGAATTCAGGTATCGCCGGGTTGCGAAGGTAGCAGACACGCTGTTTGTAACAATTTCACAGTCCGGGGAAACTGCCGATACCCTGGCTGCACTAAGAGATTCCAAAAACCAGGATTATTTGGCGAGTTTGTGTTTGTGCAATGTGCCTAACAGTTCACTGGTCCGGGAGTCTGACCTGACTCTGCTGATTAAGGCAGGACCGGAAATTTGCGTGGCCTCGACCAAGGCATTTACGACCCAGTTAGCAGATCTGTTGATGCTGGTCATCGCGATCGGCAGGCACAACGACGTTACCCAGGAAAAAGAACAGGAACTGGTCCAGGCACTGAAGAGTGTTCCGGAATTGATTTCTCAGGTCCTTGCCGATGATCACAAAATTGAGCAGCTAGCAGAACGCTTCGTTGAGAAGCAGCATGCGTTGTTCCTGGGCCGTGGAACGCACTACCCTGTTGCTATGGAAGGTGCATTAAAACTAAAAGAAATCTCATATATTCATGCAGAGGGTTATCCTGCGGGAGAACTGAAACACGGCCCACTGGCGCTGGTTGATGATAAAATGCCCGTTGTGGCTGTCGCGCCCAGTGATGAACTTTTGGATAAGGTAAAATCAAATCTGCAGGAAGTAAAAGCCCGGGGTGGACAGTTGTTGGTCTTTGGAGACAAGGCGCGGTTTACTGACGCTAAGGACACGGAGGTACATCTTATGCCAGATTGTCACCCCGTGGTTTCTCCCATTATTTATACCATCCCGATGCAGCTGCTTGCCTACCATGTCGCGATCCTGAAAGGCACGGACGTCGATCAGCCTAGAAATCTGGCGAAGTCGGTGACTGTGGAGTAGAACATAACAGTGAATTAGAATGAATGCATTATGACACTTTTTAGATTCTTTCTTTTTTTAATTGCCCTAAGCGTGATTGGATATACAATCCCGGTTATTCAGAGCGAGGGCATATTAGCTTTACTTCCAGCCTTTTTTGCAGAAATGAGCAACTTAAACTGGCAAGGACAATTTAATTTAGACTTTTTCACCTTTCTTCTAATATCTGGACTTTGGACTGCGTGGAGAAATAAGTTTTCTTTACAAGGAAATCTTTTAGGAATTGGAGCAGTTTTTCTCGGCGCCCCATATTTAGCAATCTATCTAATCTACTTAAGTTTTGTCTGTGAGGGAGATATTAAATTAATGCTCCTTGGAGAAAGATAATGATTATGAGGATTGGTAATTTCTTATTCTCTGTTTCAATATACTCTGTAACCGTGGGATAGATGGACGTATCGCATATTCTGGACGGCCTGAACGATGCGCAACGTCAGGCGGTAGCGTCGCCTGCGGGTAGTTACCTGATTCTGGCAGGTGCCGGTAGCGGTAAAACACGAGTCCTCACACATCGAATTGCCTGGCTTATCCAGACAGAAGACGTTTCGCCATACAGCGTGCTTGCGGTGACTTTTACGAATAAAGCCGCGGCTGAGATGCGATCCAGAATCGAGACGTTACTGGCGATGCCGATTCGAGGCATGTGGGTCGGGACCTTCCATGGCATTGCCCATCGACTGTTAAGAATCCATTGGCAGGAAGCCAAACTGCCCCAGAACTTCCAGATCCTTGATGCAGATGACCAGCTCCGGTTGGTAAAACGGATCATCAGCAACCTGGACCTTGATGAAAAGAAATGGCCTGCCCGGCAGGCAGTCTGGTTTATTAATTCCCAGAAAGATGAAGGTCTGCGGCCACACAATATTGAGGACTATGGTGACTTGTATGTAAAAACCCACCTGGAAATATACCGGGCCTATGAGGAAGCCTGTCAGCGTGGTGGTATGGTCGATTTTGCCGAGATATTGTTGCGGGCCCATGAGCTGATGCTGAACAATTCCAGGCTGCTCGAACACTACCGGCAAAGGTTCAGTCACATTCTGGTGGATGAGTTCCAGGACACAAACAGCATTCAGTATGCCTGGATCCGAGTTTTGGCGGGGGACCGTGACAATACACTGGTGGTTGGTGATGACGATCAGTCAATTTACGGTTGGCGGGGTGCCAAAATTGAGAATATCCAGAAATTTACCCGTGATTTTCCAAACGCCACAACCATTAAGCTGGAGCAGAATTACCGTTCAACAGGTTCAATCCTAAAAGCCGCCAATAGCCTTATCGAACAAAACCCGGACCGACTCGGCAAGGAATTATGGACCGAGAGCGGTGACGGTGCACTGATTAATCTCTATGCAGGTTTTAACGAGATAGATGAGGCGCGATACATTGTTTCTCGTATCAAGGACTGGTCCAACCAGGGCAACAGTTACTCCGAGGCGGCTATACTGTATCGCTCCAATGCCCAGTCACGTGTGCTCGAGGAGGCTTTGCTGCGGTCACAGATACCTTATCGGATCTATGGCGGGCAACGTTTTTTTGAACGTGCCGAGATTAGAAACGTACTCGCCTATCTGAGGTTGATTAGCCATCGAGATGCTGATGCGTCTTTTGAGCGAGTGGTTAACACACCGACCCGTGGCATTGGTGACAAATCGGTTGCAGTAATACGCGACCTCGCTCGAAGCAGCAATATATCCATGTGGCGTGCAGCCGAGCGCCTGGTTGCTTCCGGTGAGCAAAACGCCAGGACTAAAAATGCGATACAGGCGTTTATCCAACTGATTGAAACCATGGACAAAGCGACCCAGGACAGTGATCTGCCCGAACTTTGTGAAATTGTTATCGAACAAACCGGACTCAAGGCTTACCACGAAAAAGAAAAAGGCGAGCGCGGCCAGGCTCGTCTGGAGAATCTAGAAGAGTTGATTACCGCGGCAAGAACGTTTGACCCTGAGGAAGCATTCTTGTTCGACTTTGGCGGGGAAGCGGGAGAAACTGACTCACAAGAGGAGGAACCGCAAACCATTCTGGATGAGTTCCTGAGCCACGCTGCCCTGGAAGCCGGTGAAGGGCAAGGCGATCCACACCAGGACTGTGTTCAAATGATGACCCTGCATAGCGCAAAAGGTCTGGAGTTTCCCCTGGTGTTCCTCGGAGGCATGGAAGAGGGTTTGTTCCCCCACATGATGTCATTGGAGGAACCTGGTCGCCTGGAAGAAGAACGCAGGCTTTGTTACGTTGGTATTACCCGTGCAATGAAACAACTCTATTTTACCTATGCAGAATCCCGTCGCATCAACGGCTCTGAGACCTACAATCGGGTTTCCAGGTTTGTTAATGAAATCCCGACTGACCTGCTACAGGAAGTTCGCCTAAGTAATGTGGTGACGAGACCGGTGGCTTTAAACAAAAGTTATAATCGCAGCTTTTTGAAAGCGGAAGTTGACGGTACAGAGTTCACGCTGGGCCAACGGGTTAACCATAAAAAATTTGGTGACGGTATTGTGCTTAATTATGAAGGGCAGGGAAAGCAAGCCAGGGTTCAGGTAAATTTTAACAACGAAGGAAGTAAATGGCTGATGTTGGCCTATGCCAATTTGCAAGCCTTATAGTAATTGTTAGTAGAGTAAAAAAATGAAATGTCAACGGATTACTCCAGTCGCATTCGCGCTGGTGCTGGGTTTATTGGCTGGGTGTGGGGGTGAAAACACACCAGCGAATGTCGATGAAACGGTCGTTACGCAGAAGACCTTTAAATGGCGGATGGTAACTACCTGGCCGAAGAATCTGCCGGGCATGGGACTGGCTCCCGAAACATTTGCCAACATGATCAATACGATGAGCAATGGCAGGATCCAGGTGAAGGTTTACGGTGCCGGTGAAATCGTCCCCGCCCTTGGTGTTTTTGACGCCGTTTCACTGGGCACGGTGGAAATGGGCCACGGTGCCGCCTACTACTGGAAGGGTAAAGTGCCCGTCGCCCAGTTCTTTACTGCCGTGCCGTTCGGATTGACGGCAATTGAAATGAATGGCTGGCTTTATCACGGTGGCGGCCTGGCGCTGTGGGAAGAGCTCTACGCCCGGTATGATCTGGTCCCTATCCCCGGTGGCAATACCGGGGTACAGATGGCGGGCTGGTTCAATAAGGAAATAAACAGTCTTGATGATATCAAGGGAATGAAGATGAGGATTCCTGGTCTTGGCGGCGAAGTATTTGAAAGAGCGGGAGGCACCGCGATCAATCTACCCGGTGGAGAGATATTCACCAGCTTGCAGACCGGTGTTATTGATGCCACTGAATGGGTTGGGCCTTATAATGACCTGGTGTTCGGCTTGTACCAGGTGGCGAAGTATTACTACTACCCCGGATGGCAGGAGCCGGGTCCCACGCTGGAATTTATTATCAACAAGCATGCCCATGATGAACTACCCGATGACTTGAAGGAAATTGTGAGGGTTGCAGCCAAAGCGATTAATGAGGATTTACTGGCGGAATATACGGCCCGTAATAATGCAGCATTGAGGGAACTCGTGGACGTGCACAATGTGCAACTCCGTCGTCTACCGGATGATGTGTTAACGGAGCTGCATATCATTGCCGATGAAATGATTGCCGAGATTCCGGGTGATGATCCCCTGGCGCAAAGGATCTACGAGTCATATATTAGCTATCGTGATGATGTACTGAGTTACCAGGAGATATCGGAACGGGCCTACATTAATGCCCGGTCTAATACTATGAAACAACTAAAATAGTACTGAAGGTAACCAGGTTGCAAGGGTCGGCTGCCAGGCCAGCAATAGCAACATCAACAACTGCATGATGATAAACGGCACCACTCCTTTGTAGATATCCCAGGTACGTACCGTGTCTGGCGCAACGCCTCGCAGGTAAAACAGGGCGAAACCAAAGGGCGGGGTGAGAAAAGAGGTCTGCAGGTTTATTGCTATCATCACTCCCAGCCAGACCGGGTCGAGACCCATGGCCAGTAGTACGGGGCCCACAATGGGTACGACCACAAATGTAATCTCAATAAAATCCAGAATAAAACCCAGCAGGAATATAATCAGCATCACCAGTAGCATGGCAGCGACCACGCCACCGCCGAGCTGCGCAAATATGTCCTGAACGAGGACGTCGCCGTTAAAACCGCGAAACACCAGTGAGAAGATTGAGGCACCAATCAAAATGAAAAACACCATTGAAGTGGTGGTCGCTGTAGATTTACCCGCTTCAAACAATTGTTTGAAGTCTATGGCGCCGTAAAAAAACGCCAACAGCATCGCACCTGACGCGCCCACCGCAGCAGCTTCTGTCGGCGTTGCTATGCCGCTCAGAATCGAACCGAGTACCGCTCCGATGAGGATCAGGGGCGGCGCCATGCTTTGAATGATCTCTGTAAATGAAACTGAAGATTCGTCGTCTTGTACCGGTGGTGCTAACTCTGGCTTGATGATTGAAATTGCCAGGAGGTAAGACAGGTAAAATCCTACCAGAATAAGACCCGGTATCATTGCACCGGCGAACAGGTCCCCGATGGACACCGTTTTTGGATTAAAGATGCCCATGTTGAGCTGAGCCTGCTGGTAGGCATTGGACAAAACGTCACCGAGTAGTACCAGGGCAATTGATGGAGGGATTATCTGTCCGAGCGTACCGGTCGCGCAGATTGTTCCGGTGGCCAGAGCGGGACTGTAATTGGATTTCAACATAATGGGCAATGACATCAACCCCATTGTCACGACCGTCGCACCGACGATACCGGTGCTTGCTGCCATAAGCATTCCGACGATGGTGACTGAAATACCCAGCCCGCCCGGTACCTTACCAAATAACCGGCTCATGGCATCCAGTAAACGTTCCGCGATGTGGGAGCGCTCCAGGATGACGCCCATAAGAACAAACAACGGCACCGCCATGAGGGTTTGATTGGTGATAATGCCGAATAACCGACTGGGGGTCGCCAGGAGAAAAGAAGGCTCGAATGTCCCGGTGAGAATACCGACACCAGCCGCCATCAATGCGGTGCCGCCAAGGGTCAGCGCAACCGGGTACCCTAGCAGCAGAAAGATGAATGCCACGGCAAACATAATCAGGGCGGCGTATTCTGACATCTAGTGTAGTGTCCTATACAAAACGCACATTAAGCAAATCACGAAATGGCCAGATGGTAGCCGGTTCGAGAAGCCCTGAAGCTATAACATACGATAACATGTGTACGATCACTGCTGTCCATTTAGTGAATCTAGTGCTTGCCTTGCAGCAGGGTTTCGAGGTTTCTTAACAATTCGGCGATCCCCTGTAAAAGTAACAATATGGCCATGACCGGAATAAGGGTTTTCAAAAGATAAACAAACGGCAGGCCACCGGGTTCCGGAGAACCTTCTTTCAGGGACCAGGAAAAAGAAACATAGTCGAGGCTGGTCCAGATGAGGAAGATTGCGACTGGAAAAAGAAACACCAGGGTCCCGAACAGGTTCACTACAGCCCGAGTTTTCAGAGACAGTCTCTGGTAGACAATGTCTACGCTAACATGGCCGGACTGTCGCAAGGTGTAGGCTATGCCTAACATAAAGACAATACCATGAAGATAGATCACCGTTTCCTGGATGGAAGTGGCACCAACATTGAACAGGTACCTGGCGGCTACGACGATGCAAGTGAGCAACATCATGATCAATGTCAACGGTGCGATGATGGTGCCGACACAATCCGACAACAGATCGATAAGATGAGTGATCTTTTTCAAATTTCCCCTTTTTTACCAAGAAAAAAACATCCGCTTAAAGCGTCGATTCTAACCCGAGGTCATTGGACCGCGCTGGCTACAGGTCAATCGCAGGTTCGATTCTGTTATCATGGATCAGCTGCGCAAATGCGGTTTCCAATCGGCGAAATATATCCCGTTTTGGGGGCAGTTGCCTACCGGCGACTGAAGCAACCGGAATGAGCTCAGCACCCGTGCCCGTTAAAAAACACTCATCTGCCGTATAAAGATCGTAGACGGATAACAAGGCCTGTTCACAGACAATCCCCAGACCTGCCGCGATTTCAATGATGACTGATCGGGTAATCCCATCGAGTGGGCCTTCTGATGTGGGTGGTGTCAACAGGTGACTATTTTTGACGATAAAGATGTTGTCTGCTGTACCCTCTGCGACTCTACCCGCCTGATTTAGCAGGATCGCCTCATCAGCTCCGGCGGCAGAAGCCTCCTGTTTTGCCGAAATCTGGTTCAGGTAATTCAGCGTCTTGACCCGAGGATCCAACTGGTCGGCGTTGAGCCTTCTGGTTGATGCAATAATTACATTAACGCCCCGTTGACGGGATTCCGGTGACACCATGGCCAGTTCATCAGCGATGATAATAGTCCTCGCCTGTATACAACTTGCTGGATCCAGGCCAAGGGAACCTTCGCCACGGGTCACCACGAGCCGAATATATCCGTCTGAAAGGCCGGACGCTTTGATCGTTCGCTCAATTGCCTGCTTCATATCAGCCTTCGACATCGGTAGTTCGAGTCCGATGGCTATCGCAGAGTCCCTGAGTCTGTCCAGGTGCTGGTCGACGCGGAAACTCCGATGGGCATAAAAACGTAAACCTTCAAACACGCCGTCGCCGTAAAGCAACCCGTGGTCCATAACAGAAATGGTCGCCTCTTCGGCTCTGCGTGGTACGCCATCAATGGTACAAGCGCGCATGATTGTCTCCTCCTGCTAGTAGTCCTACTAGGCTTCGGCGTTGAATACATCCCTCAATTTTTCATAATTCGCACCAAACCGGGCTAACATCTCTTTGTTCAGGAACCGGGTCACCTTGGTGATGTACACATCATGTTTTATATAGTCTTCTGCGACCGTCACAAAGGCCTGGGTTTTTGACCAGGCAGCGTCAATCGACCCGATTTTCCGGAAGTTGGCAATCAGAACAACCTGGCTGTCTGCCACCAGAGTCAGACCTCTGCCGCCCTTCTCTTCATAGAGCGTCTTTTCAACGGGATGGTGATAAGTTGCACCAATGGTTTGGGTCGGAGGTCCAAAGTGCACCAGGGCAATTTTTGCTCCCTGGTTTTCTGCCTCCCGAAGATCCTGTTCAAGCCAGGAAAGCTCTTCTGGCCAGCATGAGACCAACAGACTGGATCGAGTCTGGCGGATCATTTCACTTGCTTTGGCGACGATCTGACCGCGAGTGGTGAGAGGCCAGATATAATCTCCGCCGGGTGAATCATGAACGAGCTCAAGCAGTGGCAGCAACTCCCTGGTTTGAGACAACGCCGTTTCCTGAATCTGCCGGGAAAAGTCCTCCGGGCTGAGTGCTACATAATGCTGACCCCGTTTGCCTGATGACTGTTTTGTTTCAGATGATGTGGGTTGAACCACGCCTTTCGATACCAGTTTGTTGAGGGTTTCGTAGATCTTTGAAGTCGGCACCGTTGATCTTTTTGCGACCTCGTAAGCACTGGCAGGTTGACATGACAGTAAGCCAAGGTAGGCCTTGGCCTCGTAAGCGGTAAATCCCATCTGCTGAATTAATGCAATTGTTTTGTCCGTTAGCACTGAAGAATCCTGAAGTTAGCTGTAAATATAGTAACTACAAAGGTAGTTACTAACAATTTGAAGTGTAAACCGCCGGATTAGTGCTAATCAAGCTCAATTTCTATCATTGTTTGAAGTTCAGGTGCCGATAGTGATCCAGAAATGGAACAACACACCGGTAAAAATAGATAAACCGGCCCAGTGATTACTCCGAAAAGCACGAAGACAGTTAAGGCGTTCACGATCCCTGATCAGCACTTGCTGGTACAGAAATAGCGCGGATGTCACTGCTAGACCCAGATAGTATGGCCAGCTGAGGTCTACCAAACGCACGAGCAGCAACATGGTGAAAATAAACAAAATCTGGAGTAATCCGATCATCAGCTTATCCATATCCGCGAAGAGAATAGCAGTAGATTTAAGCCCGATCCTAAGATCATCGTCACGATCGACCATGGCGTACTGGGTATCGTAAGCCACGGTCCAGACCACATTGGCAGCTAACAGTAACCAGGCGATGTTGGGAACCGTGTCTAAGGTGGCTGCAAACGCCATGGGGATTCCAAATGAAAAGGCGACCCCAAGGACCACCTGGGGCATATGGGTGAAGCGCTTTGTATAAGGGTAGATGGCGGCAATCCCGGCGGCAATCCCGGCGAGGCCCACAGTCAGCCAATTCGTGGTGAGCACAAGAATTAGTGAAATAAACAACAGGATGGTCATGAAAGCGACCGCTTCAAACAGGGCGAGATCACCCGTAGCCAGGGGTCTGTTTTTGGTACGTTTGACTAAAAGGTCAAACTTGCGATCTGCGATATCATTAATGATGCAACCGGCTGATCGCGTCAGCACCGTGCCGAGGGTGAAGACGATAAAAAGATGCCAACCCGGAAAACCCTCCGCAGCGAACCAGAGCCCCCACAAAGTTGGCCAGAGTAGTAGATAGATCCCGATGGGATTGTTCAGGCGAGCCAGGACGACAAAATGCCTTATTTTTGGGTAATGCTGAAGAAAATCTTGTTGAAAGTTGTTGATCATAGAAATTGCGGGCAATTTTTTCCTGGATTACAGTTTGATGTTGTAGCTACTCTCATTCTAACGGTTTTCAGCGCCGGATTATTTACTGGAGAAAAAGCGCGTGGAATGGTCAGGGCTGTAATCCATAGTAAGTAGTCTCATGAATTCTTAAAAAACATGACTTTAACGTCAGGAAATAGTTAGAATCCGTCGCTTCGTTTGTCTTTTAGTATCACGGGGACGAGTCAATACAATACGCAAATCAGGAAATTAGTAATTACATGAAAAAGTGGCAGTGCATAGTTTGTGGTTTCATTTATGATGAAGCAGAAGGACTTGAAGAAGAGGGCCTGGCGCCCGGGACGGCGTGGGATGATATTCCAGATGACTGGGTCTGTCCTGAATGTGGCGTCAGTAAGGAAGATTTTGAAATGGTGGAAATCTAATCGTTTTTTTTGTAATTAAACAGGAAGCCTGATGCAACAAACCAACCTCACTAGAAATATCCTGATTGGGATGGTTCTCGGCATTGTTCTCGGTTCTGCAGCGTATGACGGTGACTCTATTCTTCCCGGGGTGCTGGGGGAAATAGCCGGTTGGACGGGTCTGTCGGAAGACAATTTTCTCAGGGTCTACCTGATTGAAGGCTTGTTCGATATTGGCGGCAAGATATTTATTATCAGCCTGAAGCTTCTTGTGGTGCCACTGGTATTTGTCTCTTTGGTCTGTGGCGCCAGTAATCTGGGTGACGGGTCAAGTATGGGGCGGATAGGTCTGAAGACCATGGCACTTTATCTGTTTACGACAGCGGTCGCGATCAGCATCGCATTGTTTGTCGCCACACTCATTAATCCGGGTAATGGGATTAACCTCACCAGTGCGGCTGAGTTTGTGTCGAAGGAGAGCCCGCCCCTGAAAGAAGTTATAATCAACATAGTCCCATCCAACCCGATAAGGGCCATGTCCGAGGGCAACATGTTGCAGGTGATCGTATTCGCGATCCTGATTGGCATCTCGATTACCAAATGTGGAGAAGCCGGGCGTAGAATCAAAAGCCATTTGGAAGATTGGAATGAAGTGGTCATGCGCCTGGTGTTGATGCTGATGTCAGTGGCGCCCTTCGGCGTTTTTTGCCTGTTGATCACATTGTTTTCCAACATGGGATTTACAACCATTGCTGACCTGCTTAAGTACTTCCTCACGGTAGCCGGAGTGTTGGTTATTCACTTCCTGATAACCTATGGATTAATGGTCAGGTTCATCGCGAGGCTGGACCCGAGAATCTTTGTTTCCCACATGTGGCCAGTGATGGTATATGCGTTTAGTACTTCATCAAGTAACGCGACCCTGCCGGTGACCCTGAGAACTGTAGAAGGAAAAATAGGCGTCAAGAATGAGGTAGCGTCGTTTACGGTACCTCTGGGCGCTACCATTAACATGGATGGTACTGCGATTATGCAAGGTGTTGCGACGGTCTTCATAGCCCAGGCATTCAATGTTGAAATTGGAATGACGGGCTACCTGATGGTGATACTTACGGCAACGCTAGCCTCGATTGGTACCGCCGGTGTGCCGGGTGTTGGGTTGATTACCCTGGCGCTGGTGTTGCAGCAGGTGGGATTACCGGTGGAAGGTATCGCCTTGATCATTGGTGTTGATCGTCTGTTGGATATGATGCGCACCGCAGTTAATGTCACAGGAGACGCGACGGTGTCGGCCATTGTTGCCAGGAGTGAAGATAAGTTTAATCTTGATGTGTTTCTGTCCAGCGGGGAACATCAACCTGTTAAGGGAACTTAAACCTGGGCTAGTTTTTCAGGCGCGGTTAACCAGCGATCCATTATCGCTTGTGCCATTTCCCGATCGCTGACAAGTAGTTTGTCAGCGAGTCTGCGAACGTCATGCAACATATGGTTGTCGCGCAATAAGTCGGCGACTTTAAACTGCACAGCACCTGACTGACGGCTGCCGAAGAGTTCCCCGGGGCCTCTGATTTCAAGGTCTTTCTCTGCAATAAAGAAACCGTCCTGGCTTTCTCGCATGACATTCAACCGTTGTCTGGAAATCTGTCCCATGGGTGGGTGATACAGCAGGATACAGTAACTCTTTGCACTGCCACGACCGATTCGACCCCGTAATTGGTGTAACTGTGCCAGGCCAAGCCTTTCCGGATTTTCGATGACCATCAGGCTTGCATTGGGAACATCAACGCCGACTTCTATCACGGTAGTTGCCACCAGCAGATTGATATTACCAGCCTTAAAATCAGCCATTACCTTTGTTTTGTTGTTAGCTGTCATTCTGCCGTGAATCAAGCCGACGTTTAGTGACGGCAAGAATTCTTTTAGTTGCACAGCGGTGGATTCTGCTGCCTGGCATTGCAGAACTTCTGAATCCTCAATAAGCGTACATACCCAATAGGCCTGGGCCTGGTTTTGACAGGCAGATTCAATTCGTTGCATGATTTCGTCCCGTCGATCATCGGGAATCACGGAGGTTGTGATGGGGGATCGTCCGGGGGGCAGTTCGTCGATCACTGAACAGTCCATATCCGCGTACAAGCTCATGGTCAGAGTGCGGGGAATAGGCGTGGCGGTCATCACCAGTTGATGCGGAAGCATTCCGTCGAGCTCGCCCTTTTCCCGCAGCGCCAGGCGCTGATGGACGCCAAATCGATGTTGCTCGTCCACCACAACCAGGCCCAGGTTGTGGAATACAACATCCTGCTGAAACAAGGCATGGGTACCAATCACAATATCAGCCTGGCCGCTTTCGATTAATGCCAACTGCTCAGCTCTTTTTTTACCCTTCACTTTGCCGGACAACCAGGCTGTGGTGAGACCCAATGGGGCGAACCAGGCAGCGAAGTTAATCAGGTGCTGTTCCGCCAGGATTTCTGTTGGTGCCATAATTGCGGTCTGCAGCCTATTCTCGGCTGCATGAGCACTGGCCAGTGCAGCGATGACTGTTTTACCCGAACCCACATCACCTTGTAGTAGTCTCAACATCGGCAATGGTTTACTCATATCAGTACAGATTTCATCAGCGACTCTTAATTGGGCGGTAGTCAGTTGAAACCCGAAGCCGATCTTTAGATTGCCGTAGATTTGGGCGGGGGCTGCAAGCGCGGCTGCCTTGAGGCTCTGCATTTCCTCTCTGATCAACCGCATACTGGTATGGTGAGCCAACAGTTCTTCAAAGGCGAGGCGCTGCTGTGCTGGGTGAGTACCTTGCTGCAACTGCATTAATCCTATACCCGGCGAAGGATTATGAACCAGTTTGATGGCAGCGTTGATATTGATGGCATTGAGCTCTGGATATTGAGATCCCAGATCCTGCAGGACCCGGTCTTGTTCCATGAGTGTTAATACCTGTTTAACAATGCTGCGATATCGTTGTTGTGTCACGCCTTGAGTACTCGGGTAAACAGGGGTGAGATTTTCTTCGAGGCTGTCTCGTTTGGTTGAATATTCCGGATGGTACATTTCGAATCCAGCAGCCCCGCGCCTGACCTCCCCGACACATCGCAAGGCCGTGGCTTTTTTTAGATTAGCCTGTTGTGCTTTTGAAAAGTGATAGAACCTCAGGGCGATCGTTCCCGTGTTGTCCCTGACATGTACCAATAGGCTTCGACGTCTGCCGAATGCGACGTCGCTGGATAAAACCTTGCCTTCGATTACGATGATTGAACCTGATTCAGCGGCTGCGATGGGAGTTATGTGGGTTCGATCTTCGTATCGCAGCGGCAGGTGAAACAAGACATCTTGCAGGGATGTGATACCAATTCTGGCCAGTTTTTCTGCCAATGATGGACCGACACCTTTAAGGGATTGAATATTTTCCTGGTCCAGCCACCTTGTCTCGATCCGGGTCAACGAGCAGGATTTCCCTGGTCGCCTAAATCAACAATGGCATCTATTTCAACCAGTACCTCTTTAGGCAGGCGACTCACTTCGACCACTGCGCGGGCCGGAAACGGTGGTTTCAGGAGGGTTTGCATGGTTTTGTTAACAATAGGAAAGTCGCCGAGGTTAGTTAAGTACACTGTGAACTTGATGGTGTTGTCCAGGGTGGTTTTGGCTGCGTTGCAAACTGCCGCCAGATTAGCAAAGACCTGGCTAATTTGACCCTGAATTTCATCAGCCGTCACTTCCATGGAGGTCGGATTCAATGGTATCTGGCCGCTGATATAGAGAGTATTGCCGTGGCACACAGCCTGGGAGTAAGTGCCGATGGCCGCAGGTGCACTGTCTGTCGCGATAAATTTCCTCACTAGCCTCTTGTCCTGGTAATTTTTGTCACGCTGCGAATGGTTCTAAGCCGCTTAATCACGCTGGCCAAGTGTACTCGGTCACGAACACTAAAAACGATAGTAAGGGTCGATAGTTTTGCATCACGCTCGACCATATTGATACGCTCAATATTGGCATCCGCATTGGTGATGGTTGATGCCAATACGGCGACCATACCCTTTTGTTGTTCCAGTTCAATCCGGAGTTCAACAGAAAATTCCTGAGAGACATCCGCATCCCATCGAACTGCCATGGTTTCCTCTGGCTTTTCTCGCAGTTCGTGCATGTTTCGGCAGGAGTCAGAGTGAATGACGATGCCTTTACCGGCACTGATGTGACCGATAATGGGATCACCAGGAATGGGTCTGCAGCACTTTGCGTAGGTCACTACCAACCCTTCTGTTCCCATGATGGAGAAAGGCTGCTGATTCAATAACTGTTCCTTTACCTCGTCCCGACTTGCCAGCAGTGCCCGGGTAATGACATAGGCCATCTGGTTCCCGAGACCGATTTCTTCCAATAGTTGATCGAGGGTTTCAAATTTTCGTTTCTCGAGAACTTCCTTTATCTGTGCCGGGTCAATCTCGTCCAGTGTCGAGTTTTCGACTTTAAGTGTCCGTTCCAGTAATCGACGCCCCAGTGAAATGGACTCGTTCTGTTGCTGGTTCTTAAGAGCATGCCGGATGCTGCTACGGGCCTTACCCGTGATGACGAAGCTTAGCCAGGCAGGATTAGGCTGTGCACCGGGTGCGGTCACTATCTCTACGGTTTGACCGCTTTCAAGGGTGGCGCTTAATGGCGCCAGTCGCCGGTTGATTCGGCAGGCTACGCAGGTATTACCGATATCTGTGTGGACCGCATAGGCAAAATCTACTGGCGTGGCACCCTGGGCAAGATCATAAATTTCACCCATCGGGGTGAAAACATAGACTTCATCCGGGAACAGGTCGATCTTGACGTTCTCAATAAACTCCAGGGAGTTTCCTGCACTCTGCTGAATTTCCAGCAGGCCTTTCATCCATTCCCGGGCACGCTTGTGTGATCCCGAAGACGTATTATCATTTGATTTGTACAGCCAGTGTCCGGCGATACCGTTGTTGGCGACCATATCCATTTCAAATGTACGAATCTGAATTTCGATCGGGATGCCATGCATTCCAAACAAGGTCGTGTGCAAAGATTGATAGCCATTTGCCTTCGGAATGGCGATGTAGTCCTTGAATCGACCGGCCACGGGTTTATAGAGGTTGTGAATGGAGCCAAGGGTGCGGTAACAGTTGTCAACAGACTCAACGATAATTCTGAAGGCGTACACGTCCATGATCTCGGAAAATGAGAGACGCTTGCTGCGCATCTTGTCGTAAATACTGTACAGGTGCTTTTCGCGCCCGAACACGTCCGCCTCAAGGCCATCTCGAGTGAGGCAAGCCTCTATCGAGGCGAGGATCTGGCTTACCAGTTCTTTGCGGTTACCGCGCGCTTTGAGTACCGCTTTTTCGATCATACTGGACCGTAGCGGATACATTGCTTTGAAGCCCAGCTCTTCAAATTCAACGCGAACGTTGTTCATACCCAGGCGGTTGGCGATTGGGGCATAAATTTCGAGGGTTTCTTTCGCGATCCTGCGGCGTTTGTCCGGTGATAAATGCCCCAGTGTGCGCATGTTGTGCAGACGGTCGGCAATCTTTATCATGATAACCCTCAGATCTCGCGCCATCGCAAGGGTCATTTTCTGGAAATTCTCGGCCTGTGCCTCTGCCCGGCTATGGAACATGCTTTTTAGCTTGCTCACACCGTCCACGAGGTCTGCGACTTCAGAACTGAATGTCTTGGCGATGATGTGTTTGGGTACACCAGTGTCTTCGATAACATCATGCAACAGCGCTGCCATCAGGCACTGATGGTCCATATGCATGTCAGCCAGGATCCCGGCTACGGCTAAAGGGTGGGTAATGTAATCTTCGCCTGACTCTCGTTTTTGACCTTGATGGGCATCTTTCGCAAACAAATAGGCATTGCTGACTTGCGTGATCTGGGCTTCGTCCAGATAATCGCCGAGTTCGACGGCGAGTGAATCAATCGTCAGCAAGAACTTCTCCCTGGCTCAGATTGAATCACATGGAAGCGATTAGGCTTTTCTGCCCTAGAAATCTGGATTGGACTGTTCAATTCCATCATAAGGTGTGTCAATCAGCAACGCTTCAGGTTCTTCTGGTTTCAATGACTCGTCGAGAATGCTGGGGCCAATGAGACCTTCGGCGATTTCTCGAAGAGCTAAAACCGTTGGCTTGTCGTTTTCGATAGGAACCAGTGGCTCTTTGCCTCCAGTCGCAATTTGCCGTGCGCGCTTGCTGCTGACCATCACCAACTCAAATCGGTTTGCTACATTTTCCAGACAATCTTCTACGGTCACTCGTGCCATTAGTTTCTCCAAATCAGGTGGAACAACCCAATCGCTCACCGGGTCGTATCGAGCCGCGCAGTTTACCGAAAAATGTGCACTAAAAACAATAGCATAGCCTTTTTCATGGTAATAATTCTGCCAGCAGGGTCGACAACCGGTCTTTTTGACGACTAATTGCCAGCTCTGTTGCCTGATTCTGCACAATTGCCTCAATTTGACGCAGAGCCGTATCAAAATCATCATTCACCAACAGATAATCAAATTCATGGTAGTGAGAAATTTCACTGATGGCTTCTGCCATGCGACTCTCGATAGTTTCCTGATTATCCTGGCCTCTTTTCATCAGCCGATCTCTGAGGCTCTGCATTGAAGGGGGAAGGATAAATATAGATTGGGCTTCTGGCATTCGCTGCTTAACCTGTTGAACGCCTTGCCAGTCAATTTCGAGTATCAGGTGTTTACCCGAGACCAGCAGTTGATCGACGGTTTGCCTGTGAGTGCCATATCGATTCTTAAAGACCTGGGCAGATTCGAGAAATCCTTGTTGTTCGGTAATTTTCTCGAATTCGGAAACGGTGACAAAGTGATAATTAACACCATTCACCTCATCCGGCCGCATGGCACGAGTGGTGTAAGAGATTGAAACCTGGATATTATCGGATTGATCTACCAATGCCTTGACCAGACTGGTTTTACCCGCGCCCGATGGCGCGGCTATAACAAACAACCTTGCTTTTTTAAGGTTCTGCTTGTTCACTGCCTAGTCACTCTATGTTTTGCACCTGCTCGCGCATCTGTTCAATAATGACTTTCAAGTCTACTGCCTGGATCGAAGTGTTGGCGGCAGTTGCTTTGGATGACAGGGTGTTCGCCTCCCGATTGAGTTCCTGCATGAGGAAATCAAGTCGCCGACCCACAGCCCCTTTCTGTTTGAGTGCTGTTCGAACTTCTTCAACATGTGTGTCAAGTCGATCCAGTTCTTCAACGATGTCACTTTTTTGAGCCAGATAGACCAGTTCCTGCTCCAGGCGATTGTTGTCGATATCCCCCCGCAGGTCTTCCAGTCTGGTCATGAGCTTCTGTTTTTGTCGCAAGATGATTTTTGGCGCTTCTTCACGAACCAGACGGACGATTTCTTCAACTTCGGTTAGTTTGGCGAGGATTATTCTCTTTAACTCTGCCCCCTCCCGTTTTCTCATCTCCAACAGGGAGGACAATGCTTTCTCGAAAGTGCTTTTGATTCTCTGTTCCAGCTCTGACTGGTCATGTTGGTCTCCCTGCAGTACCCCCGGCCAACGAAGAACGTCCAGGGGGTTTAGGGTAGATTCGTTAGAATTCAACATGGTGTCTTTCATCACGTTGCGCGTTTTGTTCACCGCGCCGAGCAGCTGCTTCAGGATGTCTTCGTTAACGGCTAATTGACTGCTATCACTGGGTTCCTGGTCAACCCTGAGCAAACACTCCAGCTTGCCTCGATCGAGCTGTTGACGGAGGGTTGAGCGCAAACCTGGTTCAAAACCTCGATATCCCTCGGGAATTTTGAAAGTCGCATCCATATAGCGATGATTGACGGAACGAACCTCCCAGGCAACATTGCCAGATTCGACCCGCGCAAACGCGGTCATACTTTTTGTCATAATGTGATAGGTCTTTGGGTTTATTGTGCTGTGCTTAGTATAATGAAGTTTCTAGAATAATTCGTTTGATTATAGGAGATTCAATGGGTTTTGAGCGGTCAGGCGGTCGTCAGTTAGATCAAATGCGATCAATTAAGATCGAAAGAGGCTTTACCAAACATGCCGAGGGCTCGGTCCTGGTCACATTTGGCGACACCAAAGTAATTTGCACGGCAAGTATTGACACCGGAGTCCCTGGGTTTCTTCGCGGCAAGGGACAAGGCTGGATAACTTCCGAGTATGGGATGCTGCCCCGTTCTACCCATACTCGTATGGACCGGGAGGCGGCTCGCGGCAAACAAGGAGGGCGTACTGTCGAGATTCAACGCTTGATTGGTCGTTCGTTACGGACTTGTGTAGACATGAAGCAACTCGGTGAAAACACCATTCGAATTGACTGTGATGTTATCCAGGCAGACGGCGGCACTCGCACCGCTTCGATTACCGGGGCCTGCGTTGCTCTCTATGATGCCGTCGCCAGTCGCGAGCTTACCAGTGCGTTCCGACAATTTGTCGCAGCGATATCTGTCGGTGTGGTGGAAGGTGCGGCCGTTCTGGATCTTGAATATATTGAAGATGCTAACGCGGAAACTGATATGAATGTCGTGATGGCTGACGATGGCAGATTTATCGAAGTTCAGGGTACTGCCGAAAGGGCACCCTTCAGCCGATCTGAACTGGATGAGATGCTAACCCTGGCCGAAAAGGGGGTCCGCGAGCTGGTACGGATGCAGAAGTCGGTAGTGGGGATCAGCTAGTGCTGGCAGATTACCAAACTGCCTTTATTGAATTTGCGATTCAACATGATGTATTGCAATTTGGCGAATTTGAACTCAAAAGCGGCCGGATCAGCCCGTATTTTCTTAATGCCGGTTTGTTCAATACAGGTCGTGCACTGGCACGAATCGGCCAGTTTTACGCGGATGCGCTGTTGGACTCAGGTGTGGAATTTGACTTGCTGTTCGGTCCAGCCTACAAAGGCATCCCCCTTGTTTGTGGTACGGCGATTGCCTTGGCTGCCCATCACGAAACCGTCGTACCCTATGTGTTTAACCGCAAGGAAGCCAAAACCCATGGCGAAGGTGGTAATCTGGTGGGTGCAGCGCTTGAAGGTCGGGTGGTAATCGTGGACGACGTGATAACGGCGGGTACTGCTATTCGCGAGGTGATGGAATTAGTGGAGGGAACCGAGGCCATGCCTGCAGGTATACTGGTGGCAATAGATCGACAGGAACGTGGTAAAGGTGAACTATCAGCTATCGAGGAGGTTGAACGTGACTTCGGCGTTGCCGTGATCAGTGTCATAAAGTTAGCGCATATCGTTGAGTATCTGCATTTGAGAGAAACCCATCCGGCAGAGCTTAAACTGATTGAGCGATATCAGAAAGAGTATGGGATTGAATATAGACTATGAGTCGCGCTTGCTTTCAACGGAAATCCGGATCTGCCCTGGCGGCTATTGTCCTGCTGGTGGGTGTGTTGTTTGCCGGCTCTGTGACGGCCGAGGAACTCTACAGATACATCAACGAAGATGGTGTGACTGTGTTGGACAATCATGTGCCTGCCCGGTATGTGGATAATGGTTACACCGTACTGTCGCTTACCGGCCAAGTGTTAGAAGTTGTACCTCGTGCCTTGTCTGAAAGTGAAATTCAGGAACGTAATGATAAGGCTGTAGAACAGCAGCATCGAGAAAAGACCGAACGGGAACAGAAAATTGCCGACCAGAATCTGCTTCGGATTTACAGTACGCCGGACGATGTGATCAGGGCCAGGGATGCCAAAATTGCCAGCATTGAAGGGTTTATCGAAGATAGCAGATCCAGTTTGGGTCGAATGAATTCGCAAAAACGATTGATAGAATCCCAGTATGCGGATATTGAAAGATCAGGCGGAAACATTACAGATAAGCAGATCAACCAGATTCGTGCGCTTGAAAACCGAATTAGTCAAAACCGGAGCGGAATCGAGCTGAAACTGTCGGAGATCGACGTAGTCCGAGGCTCCTTTGCGACGGCTCTGAAACGTGTGCAGGAGCTCTACGGGTTACCGGCGAGCGACCTGTAACTTCATGTCACCAGGTCTGCATAGCAGACGGCAGGGTACGACACTAGAAAATAGCCTGACGAACTGCCTGCCACTGTTCGTCCCAGTGCTCCGTTGGTCGTCTGGCGAAATCGCTTCTGACGAACTGGCAGATGCGCCCTTCTGCCGCAGCCAGCATCAGGTTGGCTGCAATGGTGGTTTCAATCCTGGGAACGGTGCCTTCACGCAATTCTGACTCCCTTAGCATTTGCCGAAGCTGAGTCTCGAACCGGTCAAAAAACTGCGCGACTCGAATCCGTAAACGATCTGATTCCCCGGCCAGGGGATCACCCGTCAAAATCCGTGTGATGCCCGGGTTACGTTCGGTAAATGTCAGCAACAGGTGCAACGTGTTTTTGCATTTCGACTCTGTGTTAGTCTGGTCGGCAAGAATAATGTTGATGCGAGAAAATATCGTGTTTTCGATAAATTCAATGAGACTATCGAATATTTTTGCCTTGCTGGGAAAATGACGATACAGAGCCGCTTCGGATACTCCCACATGTTTTGCCAGCCCGGCGGTAGTAATTCGGCCCCCCGGTGTTTGTTCCAGCATCTCGGCAAGGGCCTGCAGTATTTGTTGTTTGCGAGGCTGTTTGCCAGACACCTGCGATCCCGTGTTCTTTGATTCTGCAGGTGTAGAGGGTGGGTTTTGCATTGTCATCGTGGTTCCTCTTTGCCTTAATCCATTGTGTCGCGTGTGATCATGGTCCCTACCCCTTCATCGGTGAGCAGCTCCAGCAGGACTGCATGCGAGACCCGACCATCAATGATTTGAGCACTGTTGACACCATGATTAACTGCAGTGAGCGCACAATTGATCTTCGGTAGCATGCCACCCGTGATCGTATTGTCTTCGATGAGCTCAGCGACTTTTGAGGGACTCAACCTGGAAATCAGGTTATTCTTTTTATCCTGCAATCCTTGTACATCCGTCAACAGGATGAGCTTTTCCGCGCCCAGTTCCGCGGCAACCCTGCCCGCAACCAGGTCTGCGTTGATGTTGTATGTTGTACCATCCTCGTCAACGCCAATGGGAGCAATAACCGGAATAATGTCACTTTGCGTCAGCATATCCAGCAACTCTCGATTAATCGCAACAACCTCCCCCACGTGACCGATATCGATGATCTCAGGCGTGGTGACATCAGGTGTCGATCGCTCTATCACCATCCTTTTTGCTCTGATCAGGTTTGCATCTTTACCGGTGAGGCCAACTGCTTTACCGCCGCTTTTGTTGATCAGGGAAACGATGTCCTGGTTAACCAGCCCCCCCAGAACCATCTGCACCACATCCATGGTCTTGCTGTCTGTGACGCGCATACCATCGACGAATCGTGATTCGATATTGAGCTGTGACAGGAGATTACTAATCTGGGGTCCACCGCCGTGAACAATAATCGGATTTAGCCCTACCAGTTTCATTAACACGACGTCCCGGGCGAAATCGTGTTTCAATGACTCTTCAACCATGGCATTACCACCATACTTGATAACAATTGTCCTGTTGGTGAAACGCTGAATATATGGCAGGGCTTCAGTCAGCACGTTTGCAATATTCATGGCCGAATCTCGACTTAACGTCATATTTTACTTCCTCGATTCCAGTGACCAACACTTACCCGACTGGCTTGTGGAGCTAGCCCCCAAATAGCATAACCCGGACAGGAACTAGCTAGTGCTTATCCATAAATAGGTAAATTTCGACTTCAGCACCCTACTTTGCCCATATTGAGTCTATTTTAATAGCACAAAACGTGACTGGAAAAGCACACATAATCATTTATGGATAGGCACTAGCTAGTTCTTTGTCCGTGAACAGATTGGTGAGTGCTATACCTCGGCGACCCCTTGATCTGTGCGAAAAACTAGCTAGAAAGACAGATTCTTGTTTATTGATGCCAGTTTCTCCCTAAATAAATCCTGGATTCGATCAAGGCTTCGTTCATCATCTGCTTCGAAACGCAGGGTCAGGCAAGGATTGGTGTTTGAGGCTCGAACCAATCCCCAACTGTCAGTAAAGTCGACCCTTAAACCGTCAATCGTCGTGATAGTTGCCTCTTCGAGACCTGATGTGTCATTCATCAGCTTTTCAATAATTTTGAACTTAACCAGGTCCGGTACCGGAATTTGAATCTCTGGCGTGGTGAAGCTAACCGGAAATTCACCGATGAGTTGCGCAAGACCGCCGGATTGAGAACCAACAATTTCCAACAGACGGGCTGCTGCATAGAGACCGTCATCGAACCCGAACCAGCGCTCCTTAAAACAAATATGACCGGACATCTCCCCACCCAGCATGGCATCGGTTTCTTTCATTTTTTCTTTTATAAATGAGTGGCCGCTTCGGCAAATAATGGGTCGCCCGCCAAACCCACTGATGACACTATTCAGGTGCCGGGTACACTTAACATCGTAGACGACATCCGAGCCAGGGTTACGTGAAACAACATCCTTGGAGAACAGCATCAGCAAGCGATCCGGCCAGATCACATGCCCTTCCTTTGTTACGGCAACCAGTCGATCTGCATCGCCGTCCAGGGCCAGGCCAATATCGGCGTCCTGTGATTTTACCGTTAAGATGAGGTCTTCAAGATTGGCGGGGTCTATTGGGTCGGGATGGTGATTGGGAAAGTTACCGTCAACTTCACAGTAAAGCGGAATGACTTCACAGCCGAGACTACTGAGTAGCTCAGGTGCGTAATCTCCGCCAATGCCGTTGCCGCAATCAACTACAACCTTGAGAGGTTGCGCCACCACTACATCGTCGGTAATCGCGTTGATGTAATCTTCTCGAATATCCATTTCACTGAGCTGGCCTTCTCCGGAAGAAAAATCTTCGCTCAAATAACGATTGTACAGTTTCTGGATACCATCAGCGGTCAGTGTTTTGCCATCCAGAACTACTTTAAGACCGTTGTACTCAGCCGGGTTATGACTGCCGGTAATCATTACTCCGCTTGTAGTTTCCAAGTTGTGCGTCGCGTAATAAAGTACCGGTGTTGGAACGAAACCCAGATCAACAACGTCCCTGCCCGACGCGATTAATCCTTTGATTAGTGAGCTTAGAAGCTCGGGACTGGAGAGTCTTCCATCTGCGCCGACCACCAGAGTCTGCTGGCCAAGTTCACCAGCTTCTGTTCCTATGGCAAGACCAATCTTCCTTACGACTTTGTTTGTCAGTGTTTCACCGACGACACCTCTGATATCATAAGCCCGGAATATACCGGTGATATCAACTGTCTTTTCATCTTCCTCATCGGGTTCTTCCTCTACGGGTTCTTCTTCCGCGGATTCCTCTTCTTCAGACTTTTCTTCTCCAGAGAAGGCATCATCTTCTTCGAATACTGCTTCTTCATCCTCGAATATCTCGTCTTCGTCTATGACGAAGGTTTCATCGTCACTCATCTCGATTTCAACATCACTTTTTTGGTTGGTCGTTTCCGGTTGTGGTGCGGCCTTTTGTGACGCCTTGGTTCTTCTTCCCATCTTGCTTAGATGGGTATCGAGCTCCAGAAACTCGTTAAATTGATAGGCATCCGAGGGAAGAAAAATGCCGCTTGTTACATCCGTCATCTGATCTCGCAGATGGGCAGTATCTGAACGAAGGCCCTTGAGGGTGTTTTGTAAACCTAGCAGTACTGCTCCCAGGGCAATAACAAACGCAGCGATTGCAGGTACTAATATGAGAGGAAACCTGGTATCGGTGATTCTCGGAAAATCCCCCGGTGGGGAATACACGATCTTCCAGTGATGATTGTTCAGGGTGCGACTGATTTGGACGTCGCTGCCGCTCGCTCCAAGGCTTAGAAACTCCATGTCAGGCGTGTTTGGGAATGACTGGATGATCCTCACCTGCCCGCGCAGTTCCTCTGAGAGTTGGCTACGAAATACGTTGGCGTCGAGATACACGAAAATAGATCCGTGAATAGTTGCCTCTGACGGCATCTTGATGGGTGCCGCCAGGCTCACGAGCCAGTTGCCGTTGACTTTTATCGCTTCCAGGAAAACGACTTCACCTTGCTCAACGCGATTGATGATATCAAGGGAAGCAAAGGTAAAAGGTGGATCGATACTTCGCTCTACCTTTGCCTGACCTTTTTTGAAAAGTCGAATCTTTATTGCATTCGGCATCATCTGGGCGAGGCGGGCTTCTTCCGTTGATCGTTCTTCCGGGTCGTCACGGGCGACGAGATTAGAGAGTCGAATATTTGTTGCTATATGATTTATCTGCCGGGTCAGCCTGGCCTGACGTTGATTGATACGCAGTTGCAGATCATCTGCCACCTGGTCAGCCAGTTGATCCTGATGCTTTTTTTCAATGTAGTACTGGGAGATGTACAGGCTCATTAGCACGGCGACGAGAAACCCCAGCACCACACCTGACAGTGGAATCAATCCTGTTTTCAACGACAGGTTACTTCTCTTCTTCTCTTTGCTCACTTATGCTCTCACCTTCGTGTTACTAGCTATTTCCGGATGATCCAAACCCGCCAACGCCGCGTTCAGTTTGTTTGAATTCATCTACGATGTTAAAAGATGCCTGAATCACAGGTATGATAATCAACTGAGCAACCCTGTCGCCTTGCTGGATTGTGAATGCTGTGCTGCCGCGATTCCAACAGGAAATCATCAATTCACCCTGGTAGTCGGAATCGATCAAACCTACTAGATTCCCCAGTACAATACCGTGTTTGTGACCCAGGCCAGATCGCGGCAAAATTAACGCAGCGTACTGAGGGTCTTCCAGATAAATCGCAAGACCGGTAGGAATTAACACAGTCTTTGCAGGTGCTATTGTTAGCGGCTCTTCAATGCAGGCGCGTAGATCCATACCCGCACTACCGGTGGTCGAGTAGACGGGCAGTGGAATCGTTTTACCAACGATTGGGTTGATAATCTTAACTTGTAACTCTTTCATCGTTTAAACCGGATATCCTCGAAAAAGGGGTGGGTATTATTCTTGAGTGGCAGGCTGATTTAATCTCTCGGCAATTATGTCAATGATCCTTGCCGATACATTCTGCTTTGACATCAAAGGAAGCGTCAGCTGGCCGTCTTTCCAAAGAATGGTGGTTGCATTGTCGTTGCTGTCGAAGCCAATTGCGCCATCAGATACATCGTTCGCGACAATCATATCCAGGTTTTTTTTCTCCAGCTTTGATTTTGCATACCGCAACAGGTTTTCTGTCTCTGCCGCGAAACCGACCGTGAAAAGTTCTGGTTGAGATTTTGATACCGAGGCAATGATGTCAGGGTTCTGAACCAGTTCAATACTCATGACCTGGTTCGAGGACGCCGTTGTTTTCTTGATTTTTTGATCGGACACAATCATAGGTTTGAAATCGGCGACAGCAGCTACGCCAATAAAAATATCGCAATCTTCAATCTCGGCCATGGCAGCACTGAACATATCGTCGGCACTAACGACGTTAATGGTTTTAACACGTTCCGGTGGGAGTAGATTGGTGGGTCCGGAGATCAGGACCACTTCTGCCCCGGCTTCCAGTGCTGCTTCTGCCAGCGCGTAACCTTGTTTACCGGAGCTGTGGTTACTGATATACCGGACAGGGTCTATCGCCTCCCTGGTTGGACCGGCTGTTATCAACACCTTGCGTCCGGTGAGTTTGGTTGACGGAAACAGGGCCGTCATTTGTTCAACTATTGCATCAACGTCCAGCAATCTCCCCTGGCCCACTTCACCGCAGGCCTGAAGACCCTCTTCCGGACCGAAAAGATGCACAGCCGATTGCTGCAGGTATTGGATATTGATCTGGGTTTGTTCGTTTTGCCACATGGCCTGATTCATGGCCGGTGCAATGACGATTTTGCACTCGGCGGCCAGACAGAGGGTTGTCAGCAGGTCATCGCCATGCCCACCACAGTATCGGGCAATGAAGTTCGCGCTGGCAGGCGCGATAAGCACCACGTCAGCCCACCGGGCTAACTCGATATGGCCCATCACAGATTCAGTTTCTGTATCGAGAATGTCAACGTGAACGGGATGCCCGGATAGGGCCTGCATGGTTAATGTTGTAATAAATTCCGTCGCGGCGGGTGTCATCACGACCCGGACGTCAGCACCTTGGTCCTGCAGGCGCCGCAGCAACTCTGCCGCCTTGTATGCGGCAATCCCGCCGGTTATCCCGAGGAGGATCCGTTTGTTGGAGAGACATTTTGTCTTTGAAGCAGGCATGTAAGCGTTATGAATCCATCGATTAGGTTAGTTCCTACAGGCGCCATCGGTTTTGGATGGCAGACCCGGCATGGTTGGTTCCGCAGGATATGATGTTAAAGATACCATCGAACCATATGGCGTGTAAGTGATTATTCACTTGTCCCTCGCGCGTAGAATACAAAGTAACCCAAAACTCCGATCAGAGGTCATTATGTCCTTAGCCACATGGCCAAAACTTGAACGTCCTCGAGAAAAGCTATTGAAACTTGGTGCTGGCGCTCTGTCCGACGCTGAGTTGTTGGCAATTTTCCTTCGAACGGGTACCCGCGGCAAGCCTGTTGTGGAACTGGCGAGGGAACTGATGGATGAATTTGGGGGAATACGCGGCCTGCTCGAAGCTGATCAGGAACTATTGATGAAAGCACGGGGCCTGGGGATTGCAAAATGTGCCCAGCTGAAATCGATTCTGGAGCTTTCCGAGAGATACCTGCAGAAGGGCATTGAACGTGGAGATGCGATATCTGACCCTGGTTCGACGCGACGTTACCTTAAAAGTAAGCTGCGAGGTTATACCCGAGAGGTGTTCGCCTGCATGTACCTGGACAACCAGCATCGGCTTATCAAGTATGAGGAACTGTTTTTTGGCACCATTGATGGTGCCAGCGTCCATCCCAGGGAGGTGGTGAAAAGGGTCCTGCACTATAATGCAGCAGCAGTTATCTTTGCTCACAACCACCCGTCCGGGCTTGCCGAACCGAGCCAGGCAGACCAGCGGATCACCGAGCGTCTGAAGTCGGCGTTACAGCTGGTGGACGTTCGGGTTCTGGACCATATGATTGTGGGTGACTGCGAGGTGCTTTCTTTCGCTGAGAGGGGGTTGTTATAGAGATCTTTATTGAAGTTAGGAGGTCGTTCTGGTATAAAGCACGGCTCTCGAAGGCACCCCATAACTTTTGGGTTGTCAGTCTGAAATTATCTAGCGAAAAACAAGGCAATCGACATGTCCAAGGTATGTCAGGTAACAGGAAAACGTCCCGTTGCTGGTAACAATGTTTCACACGCCAATAACAGAACCCGGCGTCGTTTCTTACCCAACATTCATGACCACAAATTCTGGATTGAGAGTGAACGAAGATTTGTAAAACTTCGAGTATCTGCAAAGGGTATGCGAATTATTGATAAGAAAGGCATTGAGCAGGTAGTTTCTGAAATACGCGCTCGCGGCGATAAATTGTAGGGCCAGGGCCTAAAGAGGGAAATGTCATGAGAGAGAAGATAAAACTGGTTTCGTCTGCAGGTACGGGGCACTACTACACCACAACCAAGAACAAGCGGACTATGCCTGACAAGCTGGAGATCAAGAAATTCGATCCGGTTATACGAAAGCATGTCATTTACAAAGAGTCCAAGATTAAATAGTCGTTCGTAATGTTGCTCAAGGCTGTTATTTATTAGAGCAAGCTCAAGGCTGTTATTTATTAGAGCAAGCTCAAGGCTGTTATTTATTAGAGCAAG
>JAPYTQ010000018.1:31941-56948 GCA_029941905.1 Pseudomonadales bacterium
CTCAAGGCTGTTCCAACAGCAAATTTCCGTACTTATCAGCTGAGACCTGCCAACCAGGTTTGATGTAGGTGGTTGCATGGTCTTCCAGTATCAAAGCAGGGCCCTGGAGTTGCGAATCAGTGACGAGAGAAGATCTCTGGTAAATCTTGATTCCGTTGTGTGTTCCTGTTGGATTCGCTGATAGTGTTTGGGGCAGGGGCTTCCAGTCTGGTAGTCTAATTTCGTCTCGCCGCGCCTCAACATGGACTCGATAGTTCAACAGTTCCACCGGGAGGTCCATATGATGGCCATATTGTTGTTCGTGGGCCGTATGGAATGATGCTTCGGTCTTCAACAGGCTTCCTTCGTAAGGCAGGTTAATTGTATAGGTCTGACCACGATAGCGGAGATCAAGGCTGCGCATCAGCACTGTTTCGCTGACATTCTCTTTTTTGAGCTCTTCATTCGCCTGCTGTTCAATCATACTGAACAGATCGTCGATAACGGTATCATTCAAGTCTTTAACCAATCGCTGGTAAGTACGAACCAGTTCCCGCCCCGGTTTGGTTGTCAGCATACCCAGGGCTGACAGGACACCGGCATGGATTGGTACAATGGCCGATTTCATCTCCAGGGATTCGGCGAGATCGCACAGATGTAACCCTCCGGCTCCCCCAAAGCAGGCGAGGCTGAATTCTCTGGGGTCGTGTCCACGTTGAACAGAGATTACCCTGAGCGCCTGGGTCATATGTTCGTTTGCAAGGTTGATAATACCCAGCGCAACCTGATCAACAGAAGTAGACAGTGCTTCTGCCAGGGGTGCGAGTGCTTCCAATGCCGCGCCGCGATTGAGAGCCAAGCGGCCTGCCAGAAGTGGATCGGGTCCCAGACGACCCAGGATCAGGTTTGCATCGGTGACTGTTGCCTGGGTACCTCCCTGACCGTAACAGGCGGGGCCAGGTTTTGCGCCAGCTGACTGTGGACCGACCTGGAGTAATCCGCCAGAATCAATAGTGGCGATCGAACCGCCACCGGCGCCGATTGTGTGGATGTCCGCCATGGGCACACTCACGGGATAACCTCCAATGCGACCGCTGTTGGTAAGCTTGAAACGATGCTCAATGAGAGCGACATCGGACGAGGTACCACCCATATCAAACGTGATGAGCTTGTCCTTTCGCAGCAATTGCCCGATATATTGCGCTGCTACCAGCCCACCAGCCGGACCTGAGAGCAAAAGGTTAACGGCGCGGGTCGATGCCAGTGTTGCGTCAATGGTTAACCCAGATGATTGCATGATCGACAGGGGCGCAGGTTCGACATGGTGCCGCAGGGACATCATGTAGTCCCTGATAATTGGCCCGATCCAGGCATTCAACCAGGTAGTCATGCCACGTTCATACTCACGATATTCCGGCAGAACGGTCGATGATCGTGAGACGAAATAATCATCCTCGAATAGTTGTTCCAGGGCCTGCTCGTGGGTTGGGGACAAAAACGAAAACAGCAAATTAATTGCAACAGATTCGGGTGCGAGAGCGTCTACCCTTGCTTTTAGTGAGTCGAGCTCTCCTGGTTCGAAGTCGCTGATTTCTTCTCCGCTGGCGTTCGTCCGGGCTGATACTTCCAGCATCAACTCGGCACCGAACGGACTTTCAACAGGGGTAGGTGTGAGATTGTAAAGTTGCTGCCGGGTTTGGCGACCAATGGTAAGAACGTCCTTCAGGCCCTGGTTGGTAATGTAAACTGTTTTGACACCTTTACCTTCCAGGGTGGCATTGGTCGCGACAGTGGTACCGTGGATGATGGCAATCCCCCCCTTCGACAACTCCGAGGAGAGGCCCATCTCCTTGATGCCTTGTAGAACAGCCTGCTGAGGGAAGTCGGGAGTCGATAGCACCTTGTGGACAACGAGCCCGGATTCGCTGAGATAAACGAAATCGGTAAATGTACCGCCAGTGTCCACACCCAGGAATTTGATCCTCATGGTCACAACCGTAGCTCACTCATTTGAAAAATACCAATGCCGTAGCTGTTACCATGGTTATAAATCTGCTGTGTAAATTTTCAATGCCAGAACTTCCTGAAGTAGAAACCACCAGACGAGGAATTGAGCCACATATTGTGGGACGACGGGTAAAACTGGTCCTCGTTCGCCAACCCAGGCTGAGATGGCCCGTATCTGTTGAACTGGCCCAGGCGCTTACCGGGCAGGTGATAGAGTCAGTCGGCCGTCGCGGAAAATATCTGCTGATTGGAACCCAGGCTGGCAGGGTGATGATTCATCTGGGGATGTCCGGTAACTTACGAATTCTCCCGGCTACCGCTGTGGTTGAGAAGCACGATCATGTGGACTTTGTTCTTGAGGATCACACGCTGCTCCGTTATCACGACCCGCGACGCTTTGGCTCAATTTTCTGGCTACCTCAGAGTGACGGCCACAAATTAATTGACAATTTAGGCCCGGAGCCGCTGGAAGAGGACTTTAATCCGGACTATCTGTATTTTGAGTCCCGGGGTAAAAAAGTTGCCGTCAAACTGCTGGTTATGAATAGCCACATTGTTGTTGGGGTTGGGAACATCTATGCCAACGAAGCCCTGTTCCAGTCGGGAATTCGACCGGATCGGCCCGCGGGTAGTATTTCCAGGGATCGATACCGGAAATTGGTGTCAGCCATCAAGAACATTCTTGCTCGAGCCATTAGATCCGGTGGCACCACGTTAAAAGATTTCGTCCGTGAGGATGGCCAGCCTGGGTATTTCAGTCAGTCCCTTGCGGTGTACGGTCGTGCCGGACAAGCCTGTATTAACTGCCAGCGATCCTTGAAGGAAGCGAGGTTAGGACAACGTACCACCGTATTCTGTACCCGGTGCCAGCGCTAGGAGGCTCTACCAGGTATCGAGCTCAGCGGGTGTATTGCCCTCTTCAGCGGAAACTATTTGAATTCCCCGGTAAATACGCTTAGGCTTGCGGCGTATTGATATGTAATCTCTTTATAATTAAGAAGTTAGCTTTGATATTTAATGCGAAATTTATATAAAATGCAGGACACTCTTCGATCTGGCGCACGCCTGAAGAGTACCTAACAATTTAGCATTGTGACGACAGGAGTCGAGGTTATGAAAAACCAACTGTTAACGTTTCTACTCGTTACTCTATTGGGGGTGTTCTCCGCTACAGCACAAGCTGGGCGCGTCGAAGAGAATCCGGGTGGATTTGTAATGGCGGGTGATTTGCTGGTTGCGCGACCGATTGGGCTGGTCGTTTTTGCCCTTGGGTCGGTTGCTTTTGTAGTCAGCCTGCCGTTCTCGGCACTAGGGGGAAATATTGGCGATGCGGGTAAGACCCTGGTGGTTGCTCCGGCGAGAGAAGTGTTCGTCCGATGCCTTGGTTGTCGCAGTACCGGTAGAAAAGCGAAAATCAGTAACTAGTGCTTATCCATAAACAGGTAAATTTCGACTCCAGCATCCTACTTTGCGTATATTGACCCTAACCCTTTAAGATATATCCCCGTTCGACAGGGCATCGGCGACCACTGGATGAACGAACTGTGAGATATCACCGCCTAAACTGGCTATTTGCCGCACCAGCGTAGATGATATGTACGAAAACTTTTCTGAAGGCGCTAAAAATATGGTTTCAAGCCCTGGTTGTAGTGCCCTGTTCATGTTCAGCATCTGAAATTCATACTCGAAATCAGACATGGTGCGGATGCCCTTCAGGATGACGCCCGCGCCTACTTCACGCGCAAAATCAACGGTCAGTTTTTCGAATCCCATGACCTCGGCATTGTCGATATGCAACAAAGCCTGATTGGCCAGATCGATTCGCAGCTTTAAATCACCTGGACTCTTGTGTGGGCTAGTGGCAATTCCGAGGATTACGCTGTCAAAAATCAGTGCCGCTCGCTCAACCAGGTCGGCATGTCCATTGTGGATGGGGTTAAACGTGCCAGGATATAATACTGTTGTCATTGCTCATGCTTCGTGATTCGTCGAGGCGCCAATCATACATGACCCGCAGTTTACTGCCACTCTTCAGCCGCTGTCTCGAGTTGGCTTGTGGTCTGCCTGGCGGCAAAGGCAATAGTGAACATTTGAGGCTTGTTTACTCCGCAGAATTTCCCATGCAATGGGTAAATCATGCCTGGACAATTCCCTGGGAGTTTCTATATAAACGAGACCATCGTTTTTCAACAACCGCCGATTGGAAACAATAGGTAGAACGACGGCCAATTCATCGCCAGCAAAAGGTGGATCCAGGAAAATGATGTCCCAGGCGGCCTGGGACTGTTGTTCGATCCAGACCCCAGCGTCTGCCTGGATGCATTGATAACGTGTTGTGCTGGCGTCAAGTGCTCGCAAGCTGTTTCGGATCCCTTGAGTTGTTGACGAGGACTGATCGACAATGGTGACATGTTCAGCGCCCCTTGAGAGAGCTTCGATGCTGAGAATACCACTTCCCGCATAGAGCTCCAGGCAATGGGCACCCTGAATATGCGGCTGTAGCCAATTAAACAGGGTTTCCCTGACTCTGTCAGGGGTTGGCCTGATAGCGCCATCGTTTGTGAATGCGACCTTGCGGCTGCGCCAATGACCGCCAATGATGCGGATTGTTCCTTTATCTTTACTGGCCATATTGGGGTTTTGCTGAATCGTACCTTGGAACAGGAATATGTCGTAATGTAACCCGATATGGGTACAAACCAAATGTTAACTGCAGACATCTAGCCTGGATAATTCGTGAAGGGACCCGCCCTAAAACCGATCAGGCGCAGACTGTAGTTTCAGATGGAAGTGTTTTACACAGTAACTCGTTGATATAAATGATGTTAACAATGTCCCGTGCCGCCTTCATGAATTATCCGGGCTAATGCTAGGAGGCTGCTACTTATCGCTACGGTTTCTATTCTCGGCCAGCCTCCTGGTTGGTTTCTCAAGACAAACTGTTCCAGAGACAAGAAGTAAAAAGGCCAAAACCGAAAGAATCTTTGCGGCCGTGGATGAATCACACGATAATTCATACAAGGACAGTCCGGGGCGTCAATCTGCACCCCGGTTTGTTCTGGTGAGTATAGGTTATTGGCGAGACAGTCAGGTGTGGTGCATATGAAAGAAAAAGAGCCCGAGGATAGAACCGGTTTCTTTTCACGAGTCAAAACAGGTTTGTCACGCACACGATCCAGGTTATCGGATGGTGTTGGGCGAGTGTTCCTTGGCGAGAAAACGATTGATGAGGAACTCTTTGAGGAACTCGAGACGATGTTGATTACCTCGGATGTCGGGGTCGAGGCGACAGACCAGATCATGAAGTCCCTGACGCAAAAGGTCGCGCGGAAAGAGTTGTCGAATACTGAAGCGCTGCTTACTCATCTCAAAGAACAGCTGACTCTGTTGTTACAAGCTGTTGAGCGTCCGCTGGAGATTCCAGACAGTGAAAATCCGTTTGTAATCTTAATGGTTGGTGTCAATGGCGCCGGAAAAACCACAACCATCGGCAAGCTGGCCAAGCGTCTTCAGCGATCTGGTAAATCAGTGCTGCTTGCAGCTGGAGATACTTACCGTGCCGCTGCGGTAGAACAGCTCAAGGTCTGGGGGGAGCGCAACAATGTACCCGTTGTGGCGCAAGGTAATGGAGCCGATAGCGCGTCGGTCATTTACGATGCCCTGGCAGCGGCCAAAGCACGAAATATTGATGTTCTTATTGCCGACACAGCAGGGCGACTTCAGAGTAAAGCAAACCTGATGGAGGAGCTGAGCAAGATTCGTCGTGTGTTAGCCAAGTTTGACGCCACTGCGCCACATGAAGTGATGCTGGTTCTGGATGCCGGGACAGGACAGAATGCAATATCGCAGGCTACGCAGTTTTCTGAAACCGTTGAAGTCTCGGGACTAACGCTCTCAAAACTGGATGGAACAGCGAAAGGTGGGGTAATCTTTGCAATTGCCAAGCAATTGGAACTGCCCATTCGATTCATAGGGGTAGGCGAACAAATTGATGATTTACAACCGTTCGTTGCGAGGGAATTTGTTCAGGCGCTTTTTGATTAGCGCCCTAATTTTTTAAAGGTGATGACCAAATTCAATGATAAAGTTTGATCAGGTAAGCAAACGCTATGCAGGTGGGAAGGAAGCTTTGTCAGGCATCAATCTTGAACTTGCCGATGCGGAGATGGCCTTTTTAACAGGCCATTCCGGCGCTGGTAAAAGCACCCTGATGAAGTTGATCATTATGATGGAGAGGCCAAGCCAGGGTCAGGTGTTCGTCGATGGGGCAAATCTAAACCGCCTCGGGCGCCGCGACATACCGGGAATACGCCGCAATGTGGGTGTTGTATTCCAGAATCACCAGTTACTGTTTGATCGCACCGTGTACGACAATGTTGCACTGCCTCTAACAATAGCGGGGTACCAGTCTCGAGAGATTGGGCGCAGGGTTCGCGCTGCTCTATCAAAGGTAGGACTTGAATCAAAGGAAAAACAGTTCCCTGTCGCATTGTCAGGCGGCGAACAGCAAAGGGTGGGAATCGCGCGAGCAGTAGTTAACAAACCCCTGTTGTTGTTGGCCGATGAGCCGACCGGAAACCTGGACCCGGAACTCTCGCAGGAAATCATGAACCTTTTCAGTCAGTTTAACCAGGTGGGTGTGACCGTGATGATAGCGACCCATGATCTCGATCTTGTGCGGAAGATGGGCCATCGACAGATTGTCCTTTCCAAAGGCAGGTTGGTAGCTTAATGTCAGGCGCGACGAACCGGACAACCCCCCCCAGGACAGTGACAAGGCCCAGACCAAAAAGCACCGGAGCAAGCGCTCACTCACTTGGAATGCTTGGGAAAATGGGCGCTTATCTTAAGCACCATCGGCAGGTTGGTTTTGAAACCCTGAGAAATTTGTTTTCGACGTTGTTGACCAGCTTAATGACCTGGATGGTGATCGGCATTGCGTTGGCCCTGCCCGCCATGCTCTATATTTTGCTAACCAACCTTGGCAATCTGGGTGGAGAGTGGGATGGCAAACCACGGTTGAGTCTGTACCTGAAAGCTGGAACGAGTGAAAAGGCGGGTATTGCCTTGAGTGAGAATCTGTTCAGCGATCCTGATGTTGCCATGGCCAGCTATATTACATCAGACAGTGCCCTGGCCGAGTTCCAGAAGAATAGTGGCTTTGAAGATGTGCTGGCGTCCCTGCCGAACAACCCGTTACCGGCAGTGATAGAAATCGAGCTGGAGGCGCTTTCGCCCGCTGAAACCAAACTCAAGGTAACCCAGGTGGAATCGTGGCCAGAGGTTGAGTCAATTTCGGTCGATCTGGAGTGGATCGAGCGACTGTTTGTGATACTCGCGCTGGGAGAGAGGTTTGTGATGGCTTTATCCATGTTTCTTGGCCTGGGGGTGCTATTGTCCATCGGGAACACGATTCGCCTCGCGATTGAAAATCGTCGTGCGGAAATAGAGGTGGTGAAACTGGTGGGCGGCACCGATGGATTCGTTCGTCGCCCGTTTCTCTATCTTGGATTCTGGTATGGGCTTGGTGGTGCTGTTGGCGCCTGGCTTATGGTTCAGGCAAGTTTGTTGTTTCTCTCTGAGCCCATTGAACGGTTACTCCTTTCTTACCAGGAAGAGTTCACCTTAATCGGTCTCGGAGCCTCCGAGACCGCAGTTTTACTGGGGATCGGATGTATTCTGGGCGTTCTGGGCGCGGCTTTGGCCGTGGGCAGGCATCTACATCGGATTGAACCGCAATAGCCAGCGTGTTGTCCAATTAGCACTTACACGTAGGGAATGCTAAACTCCGCAGCCCGCCAAATAGAGCAGCCTATGAGCACAGATATCCGACCGATTGACCTTTTGTCCCCAGGGGGAAACTTGGAGGCTTATGTTCAGGCGGTTAACGGTATTGCCTTGCTGAGTGTCGAGCAAGAGAAGCAATTGGCAGAAAAATTATTCTATGAAGACGATCTGGATGCTGCACGCCAGATGGTTATGGCTCACCTGAGATTCGTGGTCTACGTGGCCCGTTCCTATTCTGGTTACGGTTTGTCCGAGGCAGATCTGATTCAAGAGGGTAATGTTGGCTTGATGAAAGCGGTTCGACGGTTTAATCCAGAATTTGGTGTGCGTCTGGTTTCGTTCGCCGTTCACTGGATAAAAGCCGAAATGCACGAGTTCATTTTGAAGAACTGGCGCATTGTGAAGGTGGCAACAACCAAGGCGCAACGCAAATTGTTTTTTAACCTGCGAAGTTCAAAGAAACGCCTGGGATGGATGAACGAACAGGAAGTAAAGTTTATTGCTGGTGAATTGGGTGTTGAACCGCACCATGTTCGCCAGATGGAGGGTCGGCTCTCTTCCCAGGACGAGGCTTTCGACACATCCGGTGACGACGACGATGATTTTTTGAGTCCCTCAAGATATCTTGAAGATGCTGAAAGCAATCCTGCCGATATTGTTGAATATCAGCGACAAGTCATGGGTGACCAGAAGCAATTACGGGACGCGTTTTCCTTGCTTGACGAAAGGGCGCAGGAAATCCTGCGGCGGCGATGGTTGTCTGACCGTAAGTCAACTTTACATGAACTCGCCGGAGAGTTTGGTGTCTCGGCGGAACGCATTCGCCAGCTCGAACAGAATGCAATTAAAAAACTCCGCAAACATATCATTCCATAACCCACCGTTTCGAAACCCTTCCCGTGAACAAACAGCGTGATCAAATAACGTGACTAAATTTTTTTTCATCTTCGCTGGCTTAAGTGGGCTGACAGGTGTGTTGATGGGAGCGTTCGGTGCTCATGCATTAAGGTCCAGCCTGGACGAGCGTGCTATGCATGCGTTTGAAACGGGGGTCAATTATCAGTTAACCCATACCGTCGTGCTGCTTATCTGTTGCTTTATGATTGAGCAATGGGGTCGCCAATTGTACCTGGAGTATGCGGCTTATGGGTTTACGGGAGGGATTCTTCTCTTCTCGGGCAGCCTGTACCTGATCGCTGTCACCCCAATGAAATGGTTGGGACCTGTTACGCCATTGGGAGGATTGTGTTTTATCCTCGGCTGGGTGTTCCTTACTATCGCGATATGGCGGCGTCTTAGCTAGTGTAGTGCCCTATACAAAACGCACATTAAGCAAATCAGCGACAAATTTGAGAACCACTTATGCTTTTTGTATAGGACACTACACTAGATGGTGCATAAACGAGAAATCAAAAGTTATGTGATTCGTGATGGACGAATCACACCTGGTCAGATTAAGGCACTGCAACATTTCTGGCCTGCAATGGGGCTGGAGGTTCAGGATGGTTTGCTTGATTGCCGGTCTGAATTTATCAATGGGAAACCCCTGGTGCTGGAGATTGGATTCGGCATGGGGGACAGCCTGTTTGAGATGGTACAGAGTGAAATAGAGACCAATTTCATCGGGGTGGAGGTCCATCGTCCAGGCGTTGGACATCTCCTTCGACTAGCGGGTAAGGCAGGATTGACCAATTTGAGGATTTATCGGGCTGACTCCATTGATGTCATCCAGAACTGTTTACCCAAAGCCAGTCTCGACAAGGTCCAGATTTTCTTCCCTGATCCCTGGCATAAAAAGAAGCATCACAAGCGGCGCCTGATTAATCCGGGTTTCATCGGCTTGTTGGCTCCATGCCTGAAACCCGGGGCTGTTGTGCATATTGCAACGGATTGGGCACCCTATGCCAAGGTCATAGAAGAGGTGATGAAGGATTGGGTGAGAGTAAAAGCGCCTCAAAGACCTGCAACAAAATACGAAAAGCGTGGCTTGGAATTGGATCATGAAGTGTTTGATCTGGCCTTCAGCAACAGTACCCCAGCCTCCTAGACCAGGGCCAGTAGGTCATTCAGATATTGCATTCCCAGAGCCGTAGGTGCGATATGTTGATCATTCATCGCAATCAAGTTTCGCTGGATTGCTTTTTTTAGGAACGGTTGTAAAACAACAGTGTCCAGACCGGTTCGCTGGGAAAACAAACTCAAATCAAATCCGTGGTTTAAACGCAGGGAATTCATCAGGAATTCGAGCGCGAGCTCATCTTCACTAACGGTAGTTTCTGTCACTCTCTGTCCGGCCAGATAATCTCTGGGCAATCGGGTTTTTGCGCGTCTGTGTACCTTACCATCAACGGTAAGTTTGCCATGAGCACCGGCGCCAATACCCAGATAATCACCAAATTCCCAATAGTTCAGGTTGTGCCTGGAGCGTCGGCCAGGTTGGCTAAAGGCGGAGACCTCGTATTGTTCGTAGCCGTGCTGGTAGAGTAACTCGATACCCGATGCATAGATTTTCCAGAGGTCGTCTTCGCTCGGCAGACGGGGTGGATTCTTGTAAAACAGCGTATTGGGTTCAATGGTGAGTTGATACCAGGATATATGAGCAGGATCAAGATCGATGGCCTGCTGTAAATCGAACAGTCCGTCCTGGACCGATTGTTGTTCGAGGCCGTGCATCAAATCAAGATTGATGTTGGTAAAACCAGCCTCGCAAGCCGTCGCGAAAGCGCGATGGGCGTCATCTTTTGAGTGAATTCTTCCGAGCATATTCAGTTGCCTGTCGGTAAAACTTTGAACGCCGATGCTCAGCCGATTTACACCCGCTGCGAAATACCCTGCAAACTTGCCGTAGTCCGTGGTACCGGGGTTCGCCTCCAGGGTTATTTCAATGTCGTCGCTGAAGACAAGGTGTTTTTTCAAACGAGACAACAGTTCTTCAATTGATTCGGGTGAAAACAGGCTCGGTGTGCCGCCACCGAGGAATATTGACTTGATCTCACGACCGTGTACGTATGTTAGCTCACGCTGCAGATCTGCTTCCAAGGCATTGATGTACTGCTCCTGCGGTAGCACATCGTCAGCCTCATGGGAATTAAAATCGCAGTAGGGACATTTCCTGACGCACCAGGGGAAATGGACATAGAGAGATAGTGGAATCACTGGCTGTTAATCAATTTTTGTAGCCGAGTGATGGCTTGCCCACGATGACTCAACTTATTCTTATGTTGCGGGGTCAGTTGTGCAGCAGAAATGCCCAGTTCCGGAACCAGGAACAACGGATCATATCCGAAACCGTTGTGGCCCTGATTGCGGGTTAAAATCTCACCTTCCCAGGTTCCCGTGGCAACCACCGGCATGGGATCAAGCTCGTGTCGGAGCATAACGATAACGCAACGAAATCGACCGGTACGATGTTCCTTCTTCACGCCTTCTAGTTCCGCCAGCAGTTTGTGATTGTTTTCGGCGTCAGTTGCCAGGACACCGGCGTAGCGAGAGGAATAGATTCCCGGTGCCCCTTTCAGGTAGTCTACTTCCAAACCTGAATCGTCAGCGATAGCGGCAAGACCGGTCACCCTGCATGCATGTCGTGCCTTGATGATTGCATTCTCGACGAATGTTGTGCCTGTCTCTGCTGGTGAGTCGAGGTTGAAATCGGAACCCGGCAGCAGTTCAAATGATGGTGGTAATGAGTGGCGTAACTCATTTAGTTTCTTCTGGTTGTTGCTGGCGACAACGACTTTCCGGATTGCTTCTTCTCCCATGGCCATTGATCAAAGCCCCCTAGTGATACTGTCTGATAAATTTCAGATGAAATGTATCAGCGTGATCTGTGGGTTGAATGTCAATGTTAAACACCAGTCTGTCGCGTTCATCAACGAGCTGGTTTGACAGGTAATAGATTGCCCCTGCCTCGGTTACCTCGCTGAATTCCATCCTGGATAGCTGACTCAAAAGGTTTACCGCCGTACCGCTCAATTTTGCGGTGACGGACCGGTCTCCCTTACGAACCGCGATGTTTGTAATTATCCTGCGCTTTGATCGAACGATTCCATGGGCCAAAGCGACCTCATTGGGGATAAGCATACTGTTCAGCGTGGTGTAGTGGATATCGAAACCCTGCCAGTAGACGACTTCCGCTTTATAGGTCGGACCCAGGAGCAAAACAGCGATGATCGCAAATAGACGTTTCCCTGTCATCGGGTGATGAACCCGGGAAGGGCGATCGGATTGACGATTCTCAAGATCTTTGTTGACCGATTCTCACTTTTCAGGATCGTAATTCTTGATGGACTGACAGCAAAGACGTTTGCCAGGTATCTGATAAGGTGTTTATTGGCCTTGCCATCGGTCGGCGGTGTGGTGATTTTCTACAATCCAAGTATGAGCTGACCTGGTACACCAAACGCTGTTGCCAGGGGAGTGATCACCAGATAGTTATCGATGATATTGATGAATACAAATACAAGAATTATGGAAAAATCTATGCCCCCCATGGGCGGTAACAATTTACGCGCGGGGGCACAGACAGGTTCAATAATCTGCTGCACCAGATTTAACGCAGGGTGTGAAGAGAAAGGTGCAATCCAACTGGCGATGACCGAAATCAGCAATGCAAAGAAGTAGATATCAAATATAATCGCGAGCAAGCCCAGCGACACCCAGGCAACATAAATAATATGGAAGAACAGTTGGTCGTACAGCGTCATAATAAGCATGACCGAAACCAGTTGAACCGTGAAGGCAACAGCCAGGGTCGCGAAATCAACACCAAAAACTGTCGGCAGGATTTTTCGAAATGGCCGAATAGGTGGATCAGTCAGCTTTACGATTGTCTGGCTGATAGGGTTGTAGTAGTCAGCCCTTGAAATCTGCATCAGAAACCGTAACATCAAAATAATAGTATAGAGACCAAAAAACGTCTGTATAAGATATACACCTGCGTTAGCGAAATTCTGCTCCATAAAATTGTCCTGCCCTGTGAAACCTGATTATAGCGAGTTTGCGTGGCCGAAACAGAATTGTGAGTACTCTACCTGGATTGGGATACCTCAAGAATTCCGTGCGGCCTCATGAATTATCCGAGCTAGCAGCCTGCTGGATCATGTCTGGGACAGTTCTCTTGATTTATCCCAGGCGGCATTGACCGCATCGGAAATTGTGCTCGGCAGGCCAGCCTGCAGCATTTTTTCTAACGCTGCCTGGGTAGTGCCGCCGGGAGAAGTGACGTTGATCCGCAGTTGTTCAGTTGACAGATCAGATTCAAGAGCCATTTGAGCAGCACCAAGAGTGGTTTGTACGACCAGCTTTCGGCTTACTTCCGGCGGAAGACCCAATGCCACACCGGCTTTCTGCATGGATTCCATGATCAAAAAGTAATATGCCGGACCACTGCCGGAAATTGCGGTGACCACATCCAGACTCGCCTCATCTTCGAACCAGTGATATTCGCCAACAGAGCCAAGAATTTTCTCAGCCACAGTGCGCTGCTCGGATGAGACGTTTTCATTGGCGTGAAGACCGGTCATGCCCTGCTGGACCAGGGCCGGGGTGTTTGGCATTGAACGGATAATCGCCGAGCCTTGACCCAGCCATGTGACCAGGGATTCGACAGTAATTCCCGCAGCAACGCTGATAAATAATTTGCCACGGCTGTGATCTGCCAGGTTTCGGCAGATATCGGCCATCATATTGGGTTTGACGCACAGTACGACGACATCGGCATGCTGAATAGCCGACTGATTGTCCTGGCTGCGTTCAATGGACGCAGGCAGCTTCTGCAATTGAACCAGGACAGGATCTGATGCGATGATTCGACCCGGCTTGGTCTGAAGGTAGCCCCCCATCAGGGCCTGGGCGATGTTACCGGCACCTATAAATGTCGTTGTTATCATAATTTTCCCGTAGAAAGCTAAGCTCTGGCTCCAAATATTGCAGTGCCAATGCGTACAATTGTTGCACCCTCGGCGATTGCGGTTTCAAGATCCGATGACATACCCATGGATAGTTGATCGAAATGGTCGATGCTGAAATCCTGGTTAACTGATTTCAACAAACCGCTCAATCGACTGAATGCATCTTGTTGCACGTGATGGTCATCACTGCGCGTCGGTATTGCCATCAATCCCCGCAAGCAGATTCTATTCAATGATAGCAATGGTTCAATGATCGAGTGAACTTCTTCGACCAGTAAACCGCTTTTTGATGTTTCATCATCAATGTTTACCTGTAGCAGGACTTGCAGCGGATCGCGATCAGTAGGACGTTGATTATTCAAACGGCGCGCGATCTTTTCACTCGCAACTGTGTGGACCCAATCAAACGACTCCGCTATCTGGCGGGTTTTGTTGGACTGAATTGCGCCGATGAAATGCCAGATGACGTCAGGATTGGTGACTTTGGGGATTTTCTTGAGGGCATCCTGCAGATAATTCTCGCCGAAATGATATTGGCAGCAGTTAAGCGCAATTTCGATCATTTCTACGGGTTTGGTCTTACTCACTGCCAACAGGTTGACGGAATTCGGGTCTCGCCCGCTTTGTCGACAAGCCTGCTCGATTCTGGTTCTCACCTTGATAAGATTGGGTTCTATTGGTTCTCGCAAATCCTACGCTCGTCATGAAACAGTGGTTAATTGCTTTATTCTAAAATAACATGCGGCTGATTCGGTGTCTTTCTGTCAAACAAAGCCCCGATTCAACTTCGAATTTTTAAGTAGAAGGTCAGCCAAATGGATATTACTGAATTGCTAGCGTTTAGCGAAAAGCAAGGCGCATCAGATTTGCACCTGTCAGCTGGCTTACCGCCGATGATTCGCGTCGATGGGGATATTCGGCGGATTAATTTACCTGCACTTGACCACAAGGAAGTGCATTCACTGATTTATGAAATCATGAATGACAAGCAGCGAAAGGACTACGAAGAATTTTTTGAAACTGATTTCTCGTTCGAGGTGCCGGGTGTTGCCCGTTTTCGCGTCAATGCCTTTAATCACAACCGTGGGGCAGGCGGAGTGTTTCGGACCATACCCTCCAAAGTACTGACCATGGAGGATCTGGGGATGGGAGAGGTATTCCGTAGTCTTGCAGAAACCCCCCGTGGGCTGATTACCGTCACCGGGCCGACCGGCTCAGGGAAAAGCACGACGTTGGCTGCAATGATGGATTACATCAATGACAATCGTTACCAGCACATCCTAACGGTTGAGGACCCTATCGAATTTGTCCATGAGTCCAAAAAGTGTCTCGTTAACCAGCGGGAGGTACACAGGGATACCCTGGGGTTCAATGAAGCGCTTCGTTCAGCATTGAGAGAGGATCCGGATATTATTCTTGTAGGCGAAATGCGTGACCTTGAAACCATACGTTTGGCGCTGGAGGCTGCAGAGACAGGACATATGGTGTTTGGTACCTTGCATACCTCGTCTGCTGCAAAAACGATCGACAGAGTTATCGATGTGTTCCCCGCCTCCGAGAAAGATATGGTTCGGTCCATGTTGTCTGAATCCCTTTCATCAGTTATCTCACAATGTTTAATGAAAAAAATTGGCGGTGGGCGGGTCGCTGCTCATGAGATCATGATCTGTACACCAGCGATACGTAACCTGATTCGCGAATCCAAGATTGCACAAATGTACTCTGCGATTCAGACTGGTGGGTCCATTGGCATGGTCACTCTGGATCAAACTCTGCGAATGTTGGTAGATAAAAACCTGGTCAGCTTAGAGGCTGCCCGTGACAAGGCGAAAATTCCCGATGACTTTACTTAAAAGCCGACAGTTTTTATTCTCGATCGGATTCCTGGGAGCGCACACAGATGATTGATTTCGATAAATTGCTCAAGGTCGTCGTTGATCAGGGAGCTTCAGACCTTTTTGTGACTGCTGGATTACCACCATCGATCAAGGTGTCCGGCAGAATGATGCCCATGTCGAAAACGCCTCTAACGCCCGAACAGGCGCGGGAGATGGTTCACAGTACGATGACTGAAGCCCAGGCACAGGAATATGAAACGGATCGTGAGTGTAATTTTGCGATTCACAGCCCCACTGCTGGTCGATTCAGGGTCAGTGCTTTCTACCAGCGCAACTTTGCCGGTATGGTCTTACGAAGAATTGAGAGTGTCATTCCTACTTGCGACGAGTTATTGCTGCCCGAGTCGGTAAAAAAGCTCTCAATGTCCAAACGTGGATTGATTATTTTTGTCGGAGCCACGGGTACCGGTAAGTCAACCTCCCTGGCGTCCATCATCGGGCACCGGAACATGAGTACCGAGGGGCATATCATCACAATTGAGGACCCCATTGAGTTTATTCACGAGCACCAGGGTTGCATGGTAACCCAGCGTGAAGTTGGTGTAGACACTCCAAGTTTTGAAATAGCACTCAAAAATACTTTACGTCAGGCACCTGATGTCATCATGATTGGTGAGATTAGAACCAGGGAAACCATGGACTATGCCGTGACGTTTGCTGAAACAGGACATCTTTGTCTTGCAACGCTACACGCGAACAATGCCAACCAGGCTCTGGACCGGATTATTAACTTCTTTCCGGCTGATCGGCAAAATCAGGTCTGGATGGATTTGTCACTAAATTTACGTGCCATGATTGCGCAACAACTCATTCCCACCATCGATGGTGAGGGGCGGCGCGCTGCCATAGAAATCCTAATTAATACCCCGCTGGTTGCAGATAAAATTCGTAAGGGTGAAGTGCATGAAATCAAGAAAATCATGACGGATTCAACTGAACAGGGAATGCAGACATTTGATCAATCGCTGTTCAGACTCTACACTGATGGCGAAGTTACCTACGAGAGCGCGCTGGCGGCAGCTGATTCTGCGAATGATCTCCGTCTAATGATTAAACTGGCGGGCAGTGCGCCAGCAACAACCTCCGCGGCTGTTACGGGACTCTCCCTGGAGCCCAATGAAGACGATTTAGGTATGGGTCGCTGATGGCTGAAGCCTGCTAGCGCTGTCTGAAGTAGGTTTCCAGAATAAGTTTCGCCGCGATCGCATCTACGGGCTGATTGTCGTTGGCATAGTCACGTGCTTCAAAACTGCTAAGCCGTTCGTCGACTGTCGAATGCTCGATATTGAAGCGTCCGGTTAGTCGCCGGGCAAATTTCTCTGCTTTGACAGACATCTCGCTAGGGCTGTCGTCCATGTTGAGCGGTAAGCCAACCACGATGTGTGCAGGTTGCCACTGTCTGATCAGCTTTTCTACTTCCAGCCAGTCCGGAACACCGTCTTTTGCCGACAGAATCGTCAATGGGCTGGCAGTTCCTGTAATGGATTGGCCAACAGCGACGCCAATTTTTTTCATTCCATAATCGAAAGCCATAACGAGAGAAACGGTTGCCATCAATCATGGCCTGCTTCGGGTGAAATGAGATTGAGATCAACGCCCATTAGTCCGGCTGCCTCTGAAGCTCTTTTTTCATAAGGTTCGTCAAATACGATGCGACCATTCGCGGGCGTGAGTAACCAGACATTTTCTATCAGTTCATGCTCCAGCTGCTCAGAACCCCAACCTGCATAACCGAGTAGCGCGATCGTTTTCGATGGTGCGCTTCCCTGTTTCATGGCCTCTACAAAGTCAGCCGAGGTGGTAAGGGAAATCTCATCGCTTACTTCTAACGTCGCATCGAACTGTTCACCCTTCGGATGTAAGAAGAATATTCGATCCTGTTGTACCGGGCCACCGAGCAGTACAGGGCAATTGAATAGCCCGAGGTCAGGTAGTATATCGCTGATTTTATTTTCCAGGGGGTGGTTGATAACAAGCCCAAATGCACCTTCTGCATTGTGATCAACGAGCAATGAAATGGAATTCTGGAAGTAATCTCCCCGCAAGGCGGGAAGTGAAACCAGGAATTGGTTTTTGAAACTCTGCTCCAGTGACATGAGCCTAGTAACTTCTAACGGAATGGTTCTTTCGGAACTGCCATGTTCGAATGATCTCCAGGACATCAGTTGACTTGCGCAAGTCTTCGGGAAAGGGCGCAAATGGCGACGCCAATCTAACGATTCGAATGGCTGCGGCATCCAGCACCCGGTGCCCGGAAGACTCCAGCAACTCAACTTCTCTCAGACTGCCATCTGGCAAGATAGCAACCATCAGGCGCAAACTGCCGTAGAGTTTCTGGCGTCGTGCTTCCGCCGGGTAGTTCAGGTTGCCAATTCTTTCTATCTTGCGACGCCAGGAATTGAGGTAATAGGCATCCGTGCTGGATGCCGTTGAAAGGCTGGTTATGCGTTTGATTCTCGGACGTTTGGCGTAAATCTGACGCTGTTGATCGAGTCGAGCCTCTAAACTGGCTATCTCAAGGCTACGTTCCAGTAGCGATTTCTCGCCTTTGGTCGGAAATTCTGAAGGCACTTTTTCAATCGATTTTGTCTCTACTGCCGCTTTTGTGGTGGATTGATTGATGGTCGTGACCACAGGACTTTGCTTTTGGATAACCTCCGGAGACGAAACCACCTGCTGTACGGGAGAGGTTTCGCGAACCACCGTGTCATGGAATTGAGCATCATTGGGTGAAGTGGTTAGCGAGCGCTCTTTCAGCGTACCGCTGCCAGCCTGATTAAACTGGGCGAGAAAATCAGCCTTTTTGGGCTGATTCCGGCTTCGATGTTGAGCCAGGGTAACCTCCATGGTGTGGGTCGAGGGACCTTTTTTCGAAAATGTAAAAGTCACACCTAAAATAATAATCGCGTGAATCGTAATAGCGAGAAATACCGTAAAACTGAGCCTGTCAGTGGGGGTAATGCCAGGGTTGATTGTTGCCATCAGCCAATCAGGGTCTCGATGAAAGTTATGTAATCGCCTGCAATATCCAGCTCGTAGGCCTTGTCAATTTCGCGAAGACAGGTTGGGCAGGTGACGTTAATTTCTGTCAGGAAATCCCCAATCACGTCAATTCCGACGAAATACAGCCCCTTTTGTCGCAATGTGGCGCCCACCTGCTCACAAATCCAGAGATCGCGATCGTTCAACGGTCTGGCTACTCCTTCGCCACCTGCGGCAAGATTACCCCGAGTTTCACCTTTTGCTGGAATTCTCGCCAGGCCATAAGGAATGGGTTCTCCGTTGATTAACAATATACGCGTATCACCATCACTTATTTCGGGAATGAACTTTTGGGCCATAATCTGCCGATTGCCGTTATCGGTCAGGGTTTCAATAATCACTGATAGATTGGGATCATCATGCTTGATCCGGAATATGGATGTGCCCCCCATGCCATCCAGGGGTTTAAAAATCACGTCCTGGTGGTTTTTATGGAAAGAACGGAGTATTTCGTCGTCCCGACTGACAATATGCGGTGGACAACACTGGGGAAATTGCAGGGCGAACAGCTTTTCGTTGCAATCCCTGATACTGCCGGGGCGATTCAATACAAGAACACCCTCTTTCTCTGCCATCTCAAGCAGATAGGTACTGTAGATGTATTCCATATCAAAAGGCGGGTCTTTGCGCATCAGCACGGCGTCCAGGTCTCTGACTGGGCCGGTTAGCTCAGAGCAAACCTCGAACCAGTCAGAACTGCCCTCTTTCACCCTGATTTCGACCTGCCGGGCAAGTACTGAGCCATCAGAAACGAACAAACCGGCCTGTTGGATGGTGAAAATGTCCCATCCCCGGCTTTGGGCGGCAGTCATCATGGCCAGAGTACTGTCTTTTTTATAGTTGATGGATTCAAGGGAATCCATAACAACACCAAGTTTTAGGCTCAAGACTAATTCTCTCCGTCTTCGGTTAATTTACTGTCTCATTGTAAACTACATGGCCCGTTTTGTGACGCTCTTGGCAGAGCAGGATCGTACATATGGAATGAGTTTACAAACTGTGTTAAAAAACGCGTGTAAAGTACGGACAGAAAATACAATTTTGCTTTTTTTCATGTACCTGATTGAACAAGTTCGGTCAACATAGGGTAGTAGATATGGACGACAATTTTGATGGCATCAAGGTTCTGGTCATCGATGATAGTAAGACTATTCGACGGACAGCCGAAACGCTGCTGACGAAAGCTGGATGCGAGGTTGTTACCGCGATCGACGGGTTTGATGCCCTGGCCAAGATTGCGGATACCCTGCCATCAATTATTTTCGTCGATATCATGATGCCAAGGCTCGATGGATACCAGACCTGCGCTCTGATAAAGAACAGTAGCGCCTTCCAGGGTACCCCGGTAATCATGCTCTCCAGTAAAGATGGACTATTCGACCGCGCCAAAGGGAGGATCGTAGGCTCGGATCAATATTTAACTAAACCATTTAGTAAAGATGAGCTGCTTAGTGCAATTCGTGATCACGTCAAGGTGACGGGTTAGCGTTAGGGATTTGAAATGAGAAAAGTACTAGTTGTTGATGACTCGCCCACAGAAATATACCGGCTGAAAGGTATGTTGGAAGGCCTTGGGTACGAAGTTATAACCGCCGAAAATGGTGCCGACGGGGTAGCAAAGGCGAGTATTGAACAGCCTGACTGCGTCTTGATGGACGTCGTAATGCCCGATATGAATGGGTTCCAGGCAACCAGAGCGATTAGTCAGGGAGAGCTGACTTCCCATATACCAGTCATCATTGTCAGCGGTAAGGACCAGGAAACAGATAAGGTTTGGGGTAAGAGACAAGGGGCGAAGGGTTATGTCACTAAACCCGTTGACGGGCTTGAACTGGACTCTGTGATGAAGGGAGTGATGGTATGAATCGTAGAACTTGCCGCAAGCACCAACACCAGGGGCTTGTGTGAGCAATCAGAGCCCTTTTTCCATACTCGCCGGTCTGGCCGAACGCAGTCGGCAGGTAGCCACAGAACTACCCGCGATAGAAAACACGCAAACGCTGTGGAATGGCCTGGGATTCACTTTGCTGGGTAACCAGTTTGTTGCCCCCATGAGTGAAGTGGGTGAGCTGATGCGAGTGCCACCGGCTACCCGCCTACCGGGGGTAAAGCCCTTTGTACTGGGAATTGCAAATGTACGGGGCAGGTTGATGGCAATCCTGGATCTGGCGACGTTCTTTGGCAGCAAGACGTCTCCTTCACGGTCACTACGGCGGGTACTGACGGTTGAAGACGAAGAACAATGTTTCGGATTTGTTATCGACGAATCTCTTGGCATGCAGCATTTCCCCCAGGAGGCATTCGAGGAAGGTATCGAGGTAGATTCGATGTTTCAGCCTTTTGTAAAAGGGGGGTTTCGGGTTGGTACCAGTCAATGGCCAATACTTAGCCTGACGGCGCTGGCGGCAGATCCCGATTTGGAAAAACTGGATCGATAAAATAGATTCAGTTGGCGCCAGGCGCCAACTAAAACAAGTTATACAGAGGAATATTTTGGATGGCAGATAAAAAAACTGGCGTTGTAGGCCGGACTCTCAGAAAACCGCTGAATTTATGCTTGATCCTGATGCTAATGCTGTTCATTGCGGGATATTCTGGCAATTTCTATTTTGGGCAGCTGCAAGCCAGGTCCGGTGAAGCATACATTCGCAATATAAATGAATTAAAAATTAGCAGTCAGGAAATTGCTAAGAATGGCGCCGCTGCTGCTGCCTCAGATGGCCAGAAAGCAATCTTCGAAGTTTTATCAGGTAACAAGAGCAATTTCAGTACCCACCTGGGATATCTGACAGGCGGGAATCCGGCGCAAGTTATTCCCGTAGCATCTGCGGCGGCTCAAACTGAGCTGGTGAAAATTGCAGCACTCTGGAAAGATACGAAAAATCAAATTGATACTATTATGGATAATCGGGCCACACTGGTTTTTCTGAATGGGATCCATGATGACATGGACATTACCATGTCTGCGATTCAGCAACAGAACAGCAAAATTGTTGTATCAATGTTGCGGCTGAACCTTCCCGCAAACCAGGTTGCACTGGCCCAGCGACAGAATCTGCTGGTCGAAAGAATGACTCGCAGCATTGACAAGATTATTGAGTTGGGTTCGTCCAATAGCCTGTTGGACAATTTCAATCGTGACAGCAGTAATTTTAGACAGGTATTGCGTGGGTTAACTGAAGGCGACAGGAAATTATTGTTGTCTGCAGTCAGAAATGCGGAAGTTCAGGCCAGCCTTACAAGGATCAACGAGTTGTTCCGTACGGTGTCTAGTCGCATGGACGAAATTTCTACTCGCTCGCAAAATGTCGTTGACTCAAAGCGAGCGGCGGTGGCGCTACGCCTTGGATCGGGTGAATATGTCGATCTGTCGAATCGACTGCTCGATATCTACAACGGCAGTATTTTGCTAAGACCAGGCTCGCCGTTCATTGGCGTCGCCTTTGCCGCTGGCGCGTTGCTGATTATCTTCCTGTTGAGTTTCTTCGTTTACTACGGAGTCAGGCGAACAGCTGCCGAGAACGAGGGTCAAAATGAACTAAACCAGGAAGCGATTCTACAATTGTTGGATGAAATGGCAGACCTGGCAGATGGTGATCTGCGGGTTCAAGCGACAGTTACCGAGAGTTTCACCGGAGCGATAGCAGATTCCATTAACTTCTCTATTGACCATTTGCGTTCTCTTGTTTCAAAAATTAACCAGGCAGCCAGTATGGTATCAACTGCCACTGAACAAACTCGAACCTCCCTGGGTCAGCTTTCAAATGCGTCGAAACGTCAGGCAGCGGAAATCGCTGATGTCTCTGAGGCGGTAAATGAAATGGCCGTTTCCATTGACAAGGTTTCGTTTAACGCGGCGGAATCTTCATCTGTTGCGGAACGATCAGTGAACATCGCTAATAAGGGAGCATCCGTTGTACAGAACACTATTGGGGGGATGGAAAATATCCGAGGACAGATTCAGGAAACTGCAAAAAGAATCAAACGTCTTGGTGAAAGCTCCCAGGAGATTGGTGATATCGTTTCGCTGATTAACGACATTGCGGACCAAACCAACATCCTGTCGTTGAACGCGGCGATTCAGGCATCCATGGCTGGGGATGCAGGCAAGGGTTTCGCGGTCGTTGCAGATGAGGTGCAAAGACTTGCGGAACGGTCCGGTGCTGCGGCGAAGCAGATATCCGCCCTCGTAAAAACAATTCAAAGTGATACTAACGAAGCAGTAATGTCAATGGAACAGACCACAGCGGAGGTTGTGCAGGGAACCAGGCTTGCGCAGGATGCTGGAGTTGCACTGGGCGAAATTGATTCCGTATCTAAGTCTCTGGCTGAAATCATTGAAAATATTTCAGATGCGGCAAGAGAACAGGCAGTTTCTGCCGGAAAAATTTCAAAAACTATGAAAAGCATTGAAGAGATTACGTCCCAAACTAACGAAGGAACTCAGGCGACTGTTGTGGCGGTTGGCAACCTCGCGGATATTACCAACGAGCTTCGATCTTCAGTAACCGGATTTAAATTACCAGAATGAAGATGCCATGAACAAAAATGATCAACGGGCAAGATAAATGAGCGCAAGTCAAGATTTCGTTGCGCTGGATTGGGTTAAGGCGGACATTTCCGAAACACTGAACCAGGCGCAGAATGCACTTGAGGCCGTTGCGGAATCTGCTGATGATTCCAGTCAGATGCGGAACTGCCTTACGGCAATTCACCAGGTGCATGGCACCTTGTTGATGCTGCAGATTGAGGGCCCGATACTTATTGCCCTGGAAATGGAAGAAGTCGCGCAGGCACTAATGAACGATGCAGTACCCGACATTGAGACTGCCCAGGAAATATTGATGCAGTCGATTCTGCAAATGCCGGGTTATCTCAACCGAATTCAGCGGGAACAAAAGGACAGCCCTGCGTTTTTCAACCCGATTGTTAACAACTTGAGAATTGCCCGCGGTGAGGAACGGCTTGGAGATTCAACTGATGGTGCTTCTACTGCGGATGCTGAGTCGGGGTTACTGTCGCAGCCTGTAACGAAAGATGTTGTCCAGGCTTACAAGGCCGCAAAAGGACCTGCCACTGTTCGTAAACTCCGACAGTATTATAAACAGGCACTTGCGGCTCTGCTGAAAAAATCGAACATGAAACAAAACCTGGGTATGATGGCAAAAGTCTTATCCAGGCTGGAAAGATTGTGCGGAGAGTCTCCCGTTGGGCATCTTTCGGTAATGTCCTTGGCGCTGGTTGAAGGTGTCGTTACTGGTGCTATCAAACTTGATGCTTCTGTCGCAAAACAACTGAAAGCAATCGATGGCACCTTAAAATTACTGGCCGAAGGTGATGAGACACAATTGTCTGCACCGTTGCCTGCAGAAATTGGGCAGGACTTGCTTGCGAAGTTACGAACCGCAACCAGGGAAACTACCAAAATTACGGCGGTTCTGTCCCGTTACAACTCCGCAGAAACCGTTACAGAAATTGAAACTGAAAAAGTCGAATTCGGGCCTGACGATGATACCCTGGCCGCAGTGTCCCAAATCCTGACAGAAGAGATCACTGGCATTGTAGATAAGCTCGATCTCTACGTGCGTTCCAGCGAGAGGAACAAACAGGACCTGCTTGGCCTTTTACCGCTGATGGAGCAGTCAGCGAGTACCCTTTCCGTGGTTGGTTTACCGAATCACCAGGAAAGCCTGGAGAAACAGATAGGCGTTATCAGGTCGCTGGAATTAGAAGATCCAACCGAAAATCAGCTCCTTGATATTGCCGGTGCGCTGCTGCAGATACAATCAGACCTGAACCGAGTTGGTGGAACTAACGATGAAGGTGAGGCAGACACATTTGGTGATCTAAACGAGGCGCAAGCAACAGTTATACGAGAGACGCGTAATGGGTTGGCAAAGTGTAAAGATTCAATCGTAGAGTACATAAGTACCGACTATGAACCAGAAAAACTTGAGTCGCTACCGGAAGAACTGAATGATCTTCGTGGTGGACTGCTGATCGTAAACCAACAACGATCAGCTGATGTGCTTGGTGCCTGTTCTCTATACATCGAGTCACTGCAACGCAAGCAAGATAGCCAGCCAGAATTGTCCTCCCTGGATGATTTAGCGGACGCACTGACGAGCATCGATTACTATCTTGAGAGATTTCTGGATAACGCGTCTGAGCCTTACCTTAGAATGCTCGAAGTAGCCGAATCATCGATTGAAAAATTAGGCAGCGACGCTTTAGAACGGATCACGCCGGAAGTCGATGAAGTTGTTGTGGAGCCATCAGCCGATAAAGAGCCAACAGTTGATACAGCGCCAACAGTTGATACAGCGCCATCAGTTGATACAGCGCCAACAGTTGATACAGAGCCATCAGCCGATAAAGAGCCAAC